>CAYYIS010000001.1:0-229823 GCA_964470965.1 uncultured Gemmatimonadota bacterium
TCTGAGACCTCCTCACACTTGTTGGTATGCCCGTACACATCAGGCGATACACCGTAATAACATTCGGAACTTTAGTGTGCTTAAAAATATTCAAAGAGTATGGGTGTATTGCATTAAAGATGCAGGTACAATAATATAAAATAAAATTTCTTTAGTCAATACTCCATTTTATATTATGGTGTGCTGGCAGCATCAGCAGCGGTTCGGTACAAGCAGAGCGCCATTATTTATCGGGTGTAGCAACAAGGGAATTAAACCTATCGTATCAATGATTTTGCACGGCAATCGTGATTTGTCATACATTTGTCATACATTTGTCACAGAGAGTGGGTAATGTAGGCGGGAAAGCCAAATCGGATGCCTGAACACATTGACAAAATCAATGTTTCAGCATATGGTAATGGGTCGTAATTTCTGATTAATTTCGAAAGTGTCCGATTATAACATGATTCTGTACGAAGAATATATGGCCGGGGTAAGTGGCATGGAAGCTGGCTCAGAATTAGAGAGTGCAATTCAGCCTGAAGAATTGGATCTGAACGCCCCCCAGTTGTTCATAAACCGGGAGTTAAGCCTACTTGAATTTCAGCGTCGAGTTTTGGAGGAGGCTCAGGACCATAACAATCAGCTGCTGGAGCGCGTAAAGTTTCTGGCTATCGTGGGGGCAAATCTGGACGAATTCTACATGGTCCGGGTAGCTGGTCTCCGACAGCAGATAGATGCTGGCGTAGTGGAAATCCCGGCGGATGGGCTGACGCCATCCGAACAGCTCAATGCCATTCGTGAATTGGCATCAGAGATTATGCGTGATATGCGGACCTGCTGGCACGAAGAACTCTTGCCCGCCCTGAGCAGAGCAGGTATACATATACTCGAATATGCCGATTTGGACAAGCGGCAGAAAGAGCAGGCCCATCAGTATTTTGAAGAATTCGTGTTTCCCGTACTGACGCCTATCGCCTATGATCCTGGGCGGCCGTTCCCTCATATTTCAAATCTGAGTTTAAACCTGGCAGTGGTCATACGCGATACGGCCGCCCAGGAACGATTCGCCCGTATCAAGTTGCCTCGCACGTTGCCGCGGCTGGTACCTGTCAAATCACCAGACTGCAGTACCCGTCAGTATTCATTCGTGTGGCTAGGGCAGCTGATTGTTTCCCATCTGGATATATTGTTCCCGGGCATGGAGATTTTAGAAGCGCATCCGTTCCGGGTCACGCGTGATGCCGACATGGTGATTCAGGAACTGGAGGCAGATGACCTCCTGGAAACGATGGAGGAGAGCGTCAGGAGGCAGCGATTCGGGACGGTGGTGCGCGTTGCCGTGAATGGGGCTATGCCTCTGCATGTGCGTAACATCCTGGTCGAAAATTTGCATCTGAAGACGGAAGACATCTATACCCTTGAAGACCCTCTGGGGTTCAGCGATCTGATGGCGCTTCACAGTCTCGATCGTTACGACCTCAAAGATCCTGCATTTGTACCTGCTATTCCTCGTCCGATTAAAACCCAGTTTCAGAAAGGGGATATTTTTTCTGCCATTCGCCGGGAAGATATCCTGCTGCACCACCCGTACGACTCATTCAGCCCCGTGGTCGAATTCCTCGATGCCGCTGCTCGGGATCCCAACGTACTGGCAATCAAGCAGACGCTGTACCGGGTGGGGCGAAATTCTCCGATCGTAGAGGCGCTCTTAAGAGCGCGAGAGGCGGACAAGCAGGTTAGCGTCCTGGTAGAACTCAAAGCCCGATTCGACGAAGAAAGCAACATTGAATGGGCGAGGATGCTGGAACAGGCCGGTGTGCATGTTATCTATGGTTTGCTTGGACTGAAGACCCATTCGAAGATAGCGCTCGTAGTGCGCCGGGAAGGGACGCGTATCCGCAGGTATGTACATATGGCCACCGGCAACTACAGTACCGTGACCGCCAATCTGTACACCGACATGGGATATTTTACCTGTGACGAAGATATCGGAGCCGACGCGACGGATTTCCTGAATTATCTTACCGGGTATTCGGATAAGAAAGATTACCGCAAAATGCTGGTGGCGCCGGTTAACCTGCGTTCCGGCATCGAAACCTTAATCGACCGGGAGATTGAACATCACAAGAAGGACGAACAGGGACATCTGTTCTTTAAAATGAATTCGCTGGTGGACAAGCAGATGATCCAGCAATTGTACGGGGCGTCCCGTGCCGGGGTGCGTATCGACCTGATCGTCCGCGGTATCTGCTGCCTGCGACCGGGTATCCCGGGTTTGAGTGATAACATCCGCGTGATAAGCGTCGTGGGACGCTTTCTTGAACACAGTCGATTCTATTATTTCCGGAATGGTGGCGCGGAGGAGATCTACCTGGGCAGTGCCGATCTGATGCCCCGGAACATCGACCGGCGGGTAGAAGTGTTGTTCCCCATAGAGAATCAACAGTATATCCGATATTTGCGTGACGAAGTGATGAACATCTATCTGGCCAACAATGTAAAGGCCCGGGAGCTTCGGCCGGACGGCACCTACGAACGGGTGTTTCCGGGGATTAATGATGATCGAGTCGACAGTCAGGTCTGGCTCCAGGAACGCCATCAGGAACTGGCGGAGTGAAGACATAATCAAGGGATGAAGGCGGAAAGATGCAAGGGACAGCAAAATCTGAACGCGGGATTCTGCAAAGCGCATTAAAAGCTGAAGCAACAGTCGCACAGCCATTGGAGATTGAGCGGAAATTTCTAGTTGACTCGCCGCCCCATTCCGATGAGTCTATGTCAGGGAAGGATGTCGTCCAGGGGTATCTCGCGATTGAAGATAGTGGAATTGTGGTGCGGTTACGGCACATGGGTAACCGGTATTTTCAGACCGTTAAGGGTTCCGGCCATATGGTTCGGGTGGAGCGGGAGATCGAAATGACGCTGGAACAGTTTGCAAAACTGTGGCCGGCAACGGATGGACGCCGGGTTGAGAAGACTCGCTTTGAGATGCAACATAAAGGTTTTACAATCGAACTGGATGTGTATCGCGGCCGTCTTATGGGGCTTTACACCGCTGAAGTGGAATTTGCTTCTGTAAAAGAGAGTGAAACATTTGTCCCCCCAGCCTGGTTCGGCCTGGAAGTCACGCACGACCATAGGTATAAGAACAGCTGTCTTGCACTGAACGGAATTCCTGGACCATCACGGAGTACAGGCGTGTAATGTCAATATTATCAGACACAGCTTCGATCAACATGCCGGAGTTTGGCGTCTATCGCTGTACCACTTTCACCGGAGAGATTTGCCATGCAATCTCATTTTGAAGAAAGTCTCCAGCAGGATACAGACCAGATACGCGGTGTTGTGGTTCGGATGGGCGGACTGGCAGAAGATGCTTTGCGGACCGCTGTCCTGGCGTTACAAAGGCAGGACCGGCATCTGGCCGAGACTGTCATTTTAAAAGATCGATATATAGATGAATTGGAAAATGAGCTGGACTGGCTCTGCCTGAGATTTCTGGTCAAGCACCAGCCGGTGGCCGGTCACCTGCGCCTGGCGTACAGCGTTATTAAGATAAATAACCAACTGGAACGCACCGGTGACTATGCGGAAAGTATCGCGCGTCACGTTCTGGTACTCAGCGAGATCGAGCCGCAACCTTCTTACGAACCGCTTATAGAGATAGCCGAGTTGGCCATGAAGATTCTGCATAACGCGGTACAGGCGTTTGCTGATAACGATACGGAGCTGGCGGTACAGACGAGGGCCATGGAGAAAGACAGAGTTGTCGACCGCATGCGGAGTTCGATCCACCATGATCTGATCCAGAAGCATAAAGAACACACACTGCCGTCGGAGGTGCTAGTCTCGCTCATGACCATCGCAAACCGTTGTGAACGTATCGCGGATCAGGCCGGAAATATCTGTGAAGAACTGGTGTATATCGTATCGGGAGAAGAGCTGAAGCATTCGGGGAAAGAAGTCATCCGGGTTCTATTTATTGATGAATACAATGCCTTTCGCAGTCAGATAGCTGAAGGTATCGGCAATTCTCTTGGACGCAAGGATTTCATGTTCGCGAGTGCCGGCCTGACTTTCCGGCCAGTGGATCAGAAAACCGTTCGGTTCATGGCGGAAAAAGGGATTGACATTTCTCACCAGATTGCAACGACGGTAGATCAGATCCTCAACATTGAGGGTTATCAAACTATTATCGCACTGAGTAAAGAGGCGGAGACCGCGTTTCCTCCGCCTTCATCGGATTCTGTAACCATCACATGGGAAGTTCTGGATCCCTCGGACGTGGAAGGGTCCAAAGAAGAGATGCGGGCAGCATATGACCAGACATATGAGCAGATCGATTCGAAAATCAAATCATTTGTACAGTCTATTCTCGGTCATTCGATCGAATCAGAGGAGTGAGTTGGATGTCCCAAATTGAACGGTTTAGAATTCAGGTAGCGTGGTATGCATCAGTTTTGGCCGCCCTGGGTTTGTTCCAAGTCGCCTGCGGCGGGTCAGCGGATAACGAAAATACGACGAATATGAACATTATCCAGAACGCCGGATCTGACACTATGGTCAACCTGGCGCAGGCATGGGCGGAGGCATACGCCGGTATCGTGCCCACGGTTTCCGTCGAAGTTTCAGGCGGCGGCTCCGGCACCGGTATCGCAGCCCTGATCAATGGGACGGTCGATATCGCCAATTCAAGTCGGCAGATGAAGCCCGAAGAGTTGGAACGCGCCAAGCAGAACACGGGCAAGGAACCCAAAGAGTATGTCGTCGGTTTCGACGCGCTGGCGGTGTATGTACACAAAGACAATCCGCTTGAAGAAGTGACCATAGCGCAACTCGCGAATATTTATGGTGAAAATGGAACCATCTCTAACTGGTCGGATTTGGGTATCGACAACAAAGCGTGTGCCTCGGGTGAAATCATCAGGGTTAGTCGGCAGTCCAATTCGGGCACCTACTACTACTTCCGTGAAGCGTTGCTGGGCGATACACAGGACTTCAAGCTGGGATCGAGAGATCTGCATGGTTCGAAAGATGTAGTAGAACTGGTCGAGCGGACACCCTGCGCCATCGGTTACAGCGGCATGGGCTACACAACAGATCACGTGAAAATGCTAAGGGTCGCTATAAACCCCGGTGATACCTCCTATACCCCCACACTCGAAACAGCGCTTGAGGGCTCGTATCCCATTTCCCGACCATTGTACATCTATTCTCTCGGTGAGCCCTCGGGCGCTATTAAGGAGTATCTGACCTGGGTGATGTCTGAAGAAGGTCAGATGATCGTAGAAACCGGTGGTTACGTACCCTTGAAAAAAGAAGACGCTCCCAAGAGCGGTCAAGCGATAGGAGACTGACTTTGCTGATGAGTCGCCACCGCCCGGAGGGCATCGCGGAATATATCATTGAGTGGGCCATCCGGCTGTGCGGTATCAGTGCGATCCTGTTCGTATTCGGTATTTTCTTCTTCGTATTCCGTGAAGGCGCTGTATTCTTTTTGGGTGGTCTGGACCTTGTCGAATTTCTCACCAGCCCGGAGTGGTTCCCTTCGTCGGTAAGCAACAAGCGTTACGGTGTGTTCGCACTGATATTAGGGACGTTCAGTGTGACAGCACTGGCAATGATTATCGCAGTGCCGTTTGGCCTCGGCGCAGCGATCTTCGTGTCTGAATTCTGCAGCCCCAAGCTGAAGGAAATCATCAAAATAGTGATCGAGCTGCTGGCCGCGATTCCGTCGGTGGTCTGGGGTTTTATCGGCCTGACGATAATGAACGAGCTGATCATCGAACTGTTTGATGCACCGATCGGTTTAACTGTCCTGAACGGAGGGCTCATCCTGGCACTCATGAGCGTACCTATCATCGTCTCGATCGGAGAGGATGCGCTCAAGGCAGTACCTGATTCCTATCGTGAGGCGGCGATCGCTCTGGGCGCCACCCACTGGCAGCTGGTCTACCGGGCGCTTTTGCCCGCCGCCAAAAACGGGTTGCTGGCTGCAACCCTGCTCGGAGTCGCCCGAGCAGTGGGTGAGACCATGGCCGTCCTTATGGCTACCGGACATGCTGTCCAGATTCCCACGGGACCGTTAGATTCTGTCAGGACATTGACTGCAACGATCGCGGCGGAACTGGGTGAGGCGCCCGTCAATTCGGACCATTACCAGGTGCTTTTCATTATCGGCGTTTTGCTGTTCTCCATCAATTTCATCGTCAATTTGACCGCTGATTTTATCGTCAAGGGCGTGCGAGGTCAAGAATAATGACCGACAAGTCCTTTTTCAATGGCACCTTCCAGGAGACGTCGCTGGGACGCAGGAAGCGGTTCACCGAAGATATGGCACGGTCTATTTTTTTGTTGATGGCGCTTCTGATGATCATACCACTGCTCTTGATCATCGGCTATCTGGTCTACAAAGCGGCGCCCATCCTGTCTGTGGATTTCCTGATCCAAAACCCAATTCGCGGCATGCGCGACGGAGGTATCTGGGCTCCCTTCCTTGGGACCATATACCTGGTCGGTATTTCATTGCTGGTAGCGGCGCCGATCGGCGTCCTGGCTGCAGTATATCTGAACGAATACGCCCAGGAAAACTGGTTCACCCGTATCATCAACCTGGCTGTGGTGAACCTTGCCGGTGTGCCCAGTATTGTCCACGCGCTTTTCGGCCTGGGCGCATTCGTGCTGTTTGCTGGTATCGGCCGGTCGATCCTGGCCGCTTCCCTCACGCTGGCGATTATGACGTTGCCTGTGATTATTGCCAGTACAAAAGAAGCACTCGGCGCGGTACCGATGGCATTCCGGGAAGCGTGCTGGAATGTGGGAGCTACCCGCTGGCAGACAATACGCGGTATTGTCCTGACTAATTCCATGAGCGGCATACTGACCGGCATCATCCTTCAGGTTTCCCGCGCCGCCGGTGAAACGGCGCCGATCATGTTCACGGGTGCAGTATTCTTCAAGGCGATCCGGGAAGGCGATGTATTCGCCTACGGTCTACTCGACCAGTGCATGGCCCTGTCCATGCACCTGTTCACCATTTCCACACAGGTGCCGAACGTGCCGGAAGCGCTTCCCTACGGGACGGCGGTGGTTCTCTTGGGGACCGTATTGCTGGTCAACACGATCGCTATCATCCTGCGCGTATACATGCGTTCTCGAAAGAAGTGGTAATCATGTCCCATGGGGAAAAAAAAGTCGAGATCTCCGACCTGGTCGTCCGGTACGGCGACAAGCAGGTGCTCAATAGTGTGACACTCGACGTCTATCGAAATGAGATCCTCGGAGTGATCGGGCCGGCGCAGTCGGGAAAGACGACCCTGTTGAAGGTGATCAATCGGACCATAGAATTTGTAACCGGCGCCAGCGTGGAGGGGACGGTCAAGGTTGATGGGGAAAATATTGATGATGTGAGGAGCGTGTATCAGCTGCGCCGAAAGATCGGGATGGTGTTCCCGTTGCCGGTCGGTCTGCCCATGTCCATCTACGACAACGTAGCATTTGCGCCCCGTACCGCCGGAATGAAAGACGGCGATGAACTGGATGCCCTGGTGACGAGATGTCTGAAGCAGTCGGCATTATGGGATGAGGTCAAAGACCGTCTGGACAGTCTGGGGACCAAACTCTCCGGAGGACAGCAGCAGCGTCTGACCATCGCCCGCGCCCTGTCCCATCAGCCTGAGATCCTGTGCCTGGATGAGTTCTCCATCGCCGTGGATCCGGTGACGACCATGCGAATCGAAGACGTACTTAAGGAACTGCGGTCTCAGATCACGATTATTCTGGTCACAAACCTGGTACAGCAAGCCCGGCGTCTGGCTGACCGAACCGCCTTTATTTTCAACGGTGATTTGGTTGAAATTGATTCCAATGAGGTGGTTTTTTCCGATGCGCCAGCCAATAGGATGACCTTTGACTATGTTAATGGAACGTTTGGATGAGCGAACCCAGAACATACAGCATCGAGACTGACAGACTCAACCTGTGGTATGGTGATTTCCAGGCGCTGACCAATGTCTCCGTCAATGTCGCGGACGGTCTTATCACGTCGTTGATCGGTCCGTCCGGCTGCGGAAAGACCACACTGTTACGATGTTTCAACCGGGTGAATGAACGGTATGGCAACGTCACCACAGCAGGTGAAATCAAAGTGCTCGGTAAGAATATCTACGATACGGATGTTTCACTCCCCGAGCTTCGGAAAACGGTTGGCATGGTGTTTCAACGACCGAACCCCCTGCCCATTACTGTGTATGAAAATGTAGTATTCGGCTTGCGTGTCCATACAAGCCGTAATGATTTAAAAAAATCCTCTATGGACGACATGGTTGAACAGGCGCTGACCGAAGTAAATCTCTGGAATGATCTGAAAGATCGTCTCAAGGTCAAGGCTACCACACTGCAGCTCGAACAACAGCAGAAGCTGTGTATCGCCCGTCTATTGCCACTGAAGCCCCAGGTGATCCTCATGGACGAGCCCTGTTCCTCACTGGATGCCGAGGCCACAAGGGCGGTGGAAGAACTGATGCTGGAACTGGCCGGACGCTTTACCATTTTGATCGTCACCCATAACATGGCACAGGCGCGTCGTGTGAGTGACCATTGTATTTTTATGTTGCTCGGTGAAATCATCGAGCACAGCCGCACGGAACAATTGTTTATCTCTCCCGAACATGTTAAAACCGCGGATTATATCGAAGGACGGTATGGTTAAATCTAAAACGTCGGCTGTATTAGATTTGGATGTTTTCTCCGTAACATAATCACAGGACATGCTAGAGAATTGACGCTCTCCCTATTCTGAATTGCGCAGATGCCCCATGCCCTCAACATGTTCACAGGCGTGACAAAATGGCGGCAAATGGTGGTGATCTCCGTCCGTGTGCCTGAGCAGATGCTTTCCCGCCCCATTAAGCCGGTCCCCTACATGATTGAACCAGAGATGGCCTCCCGTGCATTCAACGGAGTCCAGGCCACGACCAGATGGCGGTCGCCGACCGGGAAGACCACCTAGAGGCTGTGTTCGACTGTGCTGTCAGAATACGCTCAGAATATGCCAAGGTGTGCCGCCATAGCTTTAGCGCAGGTAAACTCGAGTGCGGGACCACACCATCGACCGTCACGCAAGAATATTACGCGAAATCACTATCCGCTGGGCTTCGGAGGTGCCTTCATAAATGGTGGTGATCCGCGCATCCCGGAAGTAACGTTCCACGTTGAAATCACGTATGAAGCCGTAGCCGCCATGAATCTGTAACGCCTCAGTCGCGATCCGGTTGGCGGCTTCCGATGCGTATAGCTTGGCCATGGCGGAGGCGGTAATGAAATCATCACCTTTGTCTTTTAGCCAGGCTGCTTTATACGTCAGTAGACGCGCTGCCTCCAGCTCCGTAGCCATATCCGCCAATTTAAACGCCACAGCTTGAAATTCCGAGATAGGCTTGCCGAACTGCTGACGCTCCTTTGAATACTGGACCGCATCTTCATATGCCGCCTGCGCGATACCGAGCGCCTGGGCGGCAATACCGATGCGACCGCCGTTCAGGATCGTGAGCGCGATACTCAGGCCTTTGCCCTCTTCCCCCAAACGATTCGATTGCGGAACCCGGCAGTTGTCGTACAGCAGCTCGCTGGTGTCGGAACCACGGATACCGAGCTTAAGTTCGTGGCGTCCCACAGAGAAACCGGGGGTGCCCTTCTCGACGATAATCATACTCAACCCCTTGTGGCCGGCTTCCGGATCGGTCGATACCAGGACAAGACTGTAATCTGCGAACCCGCCGTTGGTGGCGAAGTTTTTCTTTCCATTGATGATGTAGTCGCTGCCGCTTTTTACCGCAGTGGTCCGGGTCGACCCCACATCCGTTCCGGCGCCCGGTTCGGACAGGGAAATACACGCCTGCGCTCGTCCGTCACCCATGGGCGGCAGATAGGTTTTCCGCTGCGCTTGGTTACCGAATTTGTAGACTCCGTCCGAAAACAGGGAATTGTTGACCGAAACACACACGCCGGTTGATGCGCAGACCCTGGAGAATTCCTCGAGGACCAGCACATAGCTGATCGTGTCCAGCCCTGCCCCTCCGAATTCTTCCGGAATCATCATGGCCATGTAGCCCAACTCTCCCAGTTCCTGAATCGTCTCCAGACGCACCGTTTCATTCTCATCGAGTTCTCTTGCGTAAGGTCTTAACTTCTCCTCCGCGATAGCGCGAGCGGCATCGCGAATCAGGGTATGTTCTTCAGTCAGCGTAAATTCCATGATTCCTCCCAGTATTCATCACTGCACAAAACACGTGAATCCAGCCACGTTTTAGTATGCCGTCTTTCATGCTATCACATTATATCAAATGTATTGTGATATCAAGTGATAGTTGACGGGGAACGTGGAGGTAGGTATGAAGACGGCTGATGCCTGATGAATGAGGGTTAGTGAACCCGTAACATGAAAACGAACTATGTTGACACCCAAGTTAATCTAAACGCCTGAATGTTTGACGAAAATCAGGATGGTATTTCGAAGGACATGCCCTTTCAAATTAAGCGATCGGGGCACAGGCAACCGGAGGTGACGGAATTCTATGAGGCAACGAAAGAGTGATGGTTGTCCTGCAACAATAGGGGATACATCTGGCTCGTTTCGAGTTGTTGCTGGCAGATCTAGACGGAGGCCGGAGAGGACGCCGTGGTGTTGTTCCCGGGGTGGGATCCAGCTATTTTTTTGAGGACCGGTTGGTTTACTCGTATTCTCAGGGGTACAGAGAGATTCCCGGTTGCGTGATTTCTGGTGATATATTAGATTTTATTCGTCAAAGAACCAGAAACTGTCATCTATAATGCAACAAAGAAGGAGCCCTGCCATGTCCCTTACCTACCGATATATCGGTCATGCCACGCACTTATTCGGCATCAACGGTGCTACCGTTCTCGTAGATCCGTTTTTCACAAGCAACCCGGTAACCGATGTCTCAGCCGACGATGTAGATCCCAACTATATTCTTCTGACCCATGGACACTTCGATCACATTGAGGACACTGTCGCTATCGCGCACCGCACCGGCGCTAAGGTGATCGCCAACTTTGAGATCGTTAACTGGCTTAAAGCACAGGGCTTACCCGAGGAGCAGACGCATCCGCAGCATATCGGAGGTGGTTCCCAACAGGAATTCGGCTATTTGAAGCTCACCATTGCCTTTCATGGATCCGGCCTCCCGGACGGCTCCTACGGTGGCATGCCCGCCGGCATCCTGATCGACACCAAGGACGGCCAGCGGATCTATATTGCCGGGGATACCGCGTTGTTCAGCGATATGCAGCTGTACAGGGGCGCGGAGCTGTTCATCGTCCCGATCGGCGACAACTTTACCATGGGTCCGGACGACGCACTGCAGGCAGTGAAGATTGTGGCTCCGAAAGACGTGGTTCCGTGCCATTACAATACCTGGCCGCTGATCGAACAGAATGGTAATGCCTGGGCCGATCGTGTGGTCCGCGAGGTACCGGGCACAAATGTCCATCCACTGCCCCCTGGCGGGATTCTGGAACTGGTCTAAGGATTGGTGGTATTGCGGGCGGACAGTGCGTCGATGCGCGGGAGCCTGGCTGTCACCCAAATTCTGGCCATACGGAATCGATCCGAATCGGCGTACGAGGACGCAACGAGAGGAGACAGTAAGCGTGTTTATTCAAATTTCAAAGTGCGCAGTGCTTATCAGCATCGTGCTGGTATCGTCCGGCTGTGCTGTCGAACCTGAAGGGCCGGAGGGAGTGGCTGTGCCCGTCGGCAACCCGATCACTGGAGAAGGTTTGCCGAATCCGACCCCGAACGTTACCGCCAACTGGGGCATTCTGCCCAAGGGGAGGGTGTGGGGCTCGACGGCCGGGATTGATGTAGATCCCATCGACGGGCATATCTGGGCTTATGAGCGCTGCAGCGCGGGTAATTTCGGTGCCGGGGTTCCCGTCAACTGTGACAACAACCCGGTGGCCCCGATCTTCAAATTCGACCGAAACACCGGTGAAGTACTGGCCAATTTCGGTGGTGGCATCATGGTAACTCCTCACGGGATTCATGTGGACGCTGAAGGCAACGTGTGGGTAACGGACTTCGCAGGGAACGCTGACGGAACCAAAGGGCATCAGGTCCACAAGTTCGGTCCCGAAGGTGAGCTGCTGATGAGCCTCGGCACCGCAGGGCAAAAGGGCAGCGGACCGAATCAGTTTAACCAGCCCAACGACGTGATAACCGCACCGGACGGGAGCATCTTCGTTGCCGATGGTCACAACGGTCAGAGTATGACGACCTACCAGGCGATGGAGGAAGGACGGGAGGCCGGGTACACCGCGCGCATCCTGAAGTTTTCGCCCGACGGAACTTTCATAAAAGAGTGGGGCCGGATTGGTTTGCAGCACGGTGAGTTCAGGACACCGCACGCGCTGGCTTTCGATTCCCAGGGACGTCTCTGGATAGCGGATCGGGGTAATCATCGTCTCGAGATCTTCGACCAGGAGGGTAACTATCTCGAATCACGTTACATGTACGGACGTATCAGTGGGATTTTTATCAAAGATGACATGGTATACGCGATAGACTCCGAATCGGCCCCGACTAACCATCCGAACTGGCGGAACGGGGTCCGTATCGGACCGGTGGACGGGGACTACATCGTCGGGTTCATTCCGCCATTCGAACGTGAGAGCAGGCTCTATCAGGGTACAGCGGGTGAGGGAGTGGCGGTCGATGCGGACGGTAACGTGTACGCTGCGGAAGGGCCGAATTCACTGGCCCAAGCCGGAGGCGCGTTTACCAGGTATTCGGTAGCAAAGCAGTAGCGAAAACAGGTGCACATTCAAACAATTTGAAGAAAGGTACTCGTCAATGACGGCCTTTACGTCAACGTATTTAGAACAGTTAACCACACAAATTTTCCAAGCAGCCTCCGTTCCTTCCGACGAGGCTGCACTTATCGCCCGGGAGTTGGTCTATGCCAATCTGCTGGGTATGGATTCCCATGGCGTTATCCGTATCCCCCAATATATGGAATACATTGACAACGCCGAGATCGTCCCGGGTGCCCCGACGACCGTAAAAAAGGAAACGCCGACCACGGCGATCGTAGACGGCGGCGATAATTTCGGCCAGGTGGTGGCGTTTCGTGCGTTGGACCTGGCGGTGAAAAAGGCGCGCGAACAGAACATCAGTTGCGTGCTTGCACAGCGCTGTAACCACGTGGGCAGGCTGGGCTCCTACCCGCAGAGAGCAGCCGACCAGGAGATGATCGCACTGGCACTGGCTACCTGGCCATCGTACGGTCACCATGTGGCGCCCTTCGGCGCCAGGGAAGGACGCCTGTCCACGAATCCTATCGCCTATGGAGCACCCACCGGTGGTGATCCCCTCCTCTCCGATTTTGCTACCAGTGTCCTCTCCGAGGGTAGAATCCGGGTGGCGCTGCATTCGGACCAACCGCTTCCGGAGAATACCATCGTCGATGCGCAGGGCAAGGCCACATGCGATCCCGCCGGCTTCTACGGTCCGCCAGGCGGTGCTATCCTGCCGTTCGGCGGTCCTGTCGGGTACAAAGGGTATGCGCTCAGCCTGCTCGTTGAAATCCTGGGCGGTACGCTGGCGGGCAGCGTCGTCGATGATCCCGGTCGTCTCGGGAACGGTCTCTGCCTGATCGTGATTAACCCGGCAGCGTTTACGCCTCTAGGGGATTTCAAGCAATTGATGGAGGGGGTAGGCGCCTACATGAAATCAGCGGCCCCGGCCGAGGGCTTCGAAGAGGTCATGCTGCCGGGTGAGAAGGAATTTCAGACGGTGGCCCGGAGAAAGGCGGAAGGCATTCCTTTAGCGAATACGACCTGGGAACAGATTTCGGAGGTTGCAGAGAGACTGGGCGTACCGACAAAAAAGGAGTAGACGGGACCAACCGCCTTGTCAAAAACGGTGGTGGGAGCGATGCCGACCCGAACGAAACGGTAGACAAAATTGAGATAGCCTACCCTGTACACGATACGCCGATGAACGATCCGTTTATTTAATCCAGTCCCACGATCCGCCCCTTGTCATCCAGATCGATTCGCATGGCGGCTGGGCTGGAAGGCAGGCCGGGCATCGTCATGATTTCACCGCAGAGCGGATACAGGAAACCGGCACCGGCGGACAGGCGAATGTCGAGGACCGGCAGCTCATAGCCGGTAGGGCTACCCTTGAGGGCAGGATTATGAGATAGCGAGTACTGTGTTTTTGCCATACAGACCGGTAGGTGTTCAAATCCGAGCTTCCGGTAGCGTCTGATTTTCCGTCGGGCCGCGGATTCGTAAATGACCGACTCTGCCCCGTACACTTTTTTGGCGATCGTTTCGATCTTTTCTTCTATCGAGATGTCCAGGGGATACAGGAACCGGAATGCTCCTGGCTGCTCCGCTGCGCGTACCACTGCCTCCGCCAGCGCCCTGCCGCCTTCACCACCTTGCGCCCACACCTCACTGATGGCGATGTCCGCGGCGCCTGCCTCGCGGGCGATACGGGTTACTTCCTCGATTTCACGGTCCGTATCCGTCCCGAAACGGTTGATAGCCACAACGACCGGTATACCGAACAGGCGTGCGTTTTCGAGCTGTTTGATCAGGTTTCGGCTGCCCGTCTGCAAAGCTTCTATGTTTTCTTCGAAGAGGGCCGGATCAAGCGGTTTTCCGGGGATAATTTTGAATTTACCGCTATGCGCTTTCAACGACCGGACGGTACATACCATGACCGCCGCATCCGGTATAAGTCCGCTTGCTCGGCATTTGATGTCACAGAATTTCTCCAGCCCCAGGTCTGCGCCGAACCCTGCCTCGGTTACCACATATTCGTTGGTGGTGAGTGCCAGTCGGTCCGCCAGGATGGAGCTGCACCCATGGGCGATGTTGCCGAACGGTCCTGCATGCACGAGCGCCGGTCCTGCTTCTAGCGTCTGGATCAGATTGGGTTTGATCGCGTCCTTGAGCAGCACAGCCATTGCGCCGCCGGCATGCAGGTCATTTGCTGTGATCGTTTTATTGTTGAAGGTATAACCGACGATCACACGCGCCAGGCGTTCTCTCAGGTCTTTCAGGTCTGTGGTCAAGGCAAGGACCGCCATCACTTCCGAAGCGGCGGTGATGTCGAACGAAGCCTCCCTCGCGGGCCCGGTCGTTTTGCCGCCCAGGCCGATGACCGTATGCCGAAGAGGGCGGTCCAGTACGTCCAGGACCCGGTTCCAGGTTATGCTGGACGGGTCCAGGTCCAGCTTATTGCCGTGCATCATATGGCCGTCGGTCATGGCCGCTAGAAGGTTGTGCGCCAGAGACACTGCATGAAAGTCGCCCGTAAAGTGCAGGTTAAGATCTTCCATGGGCACAACCTGGGCGTACCCGCCACCCGCGGCTCCGCCCTTGATGCCGAAAACCGGTCCCAGTGAAGGCTGCCGAATCGTAGGCATCGCCCTTTTTCCGATAGTCTGTAATCCCTGAGCCAGCCCGACAGTGGTGACCGTCTTCCCTTCTCCCAAAGGCGTCGGTGTCATGGCCGTTACGACGATATATTTGCCTTTGGGCCGATCTTCAAGGCGTGTAATGGCCTCCAGAGACACCTTTGCCTTGTATTGTCCGTACAGTTCCAGTTCGTCCTGTAACAGTCCCAGATCGTCCGCGATGTCCGCGATCGGCCGTAGGTGCGCTTGCTGTGCAATATCAAGATCTGATGGCATAAATGTTATATGGTCCCTTAAGCGTTATAAAAGTTTCATTATGTACCATATAATAAACAGGCAGGAAGGTTGTGACAATTAATTTCTCGAACTGAACCGGATACCGACTGTTTTCCATGCCTTTACCGTACGTCCCTGGAAAGTAGCGGGGTTGAACGAGGAGTCATACAAGGCTTTGAGAGCGATAGCGTCAAGTTCAGTATAGCCCGTAGATTCGGTGATATTGGCATCGACTACCTCGCCGAATTCGTTGATCAGTACGCGGAACCGGACCCAGTCGGATTCCACTTTTTTATACTTCTTCGGCTTGTTCGGCATTCGAATACGCCGGAAGCTGGGAGGCGTGTCGTAACGCCATGCGCCGGGCAACCCGTCCCCACCGCCCCCGCCGCCGGCGCCGATGCCGCCGCCAATGCCACCGTCGCCCTGGGCGTCGCCCCCGGCGTCGGTGAGGCCCGATTGATCCAGGGAATCCGCTTCAGCAGCTTCCGCCAGCGCCAGATCCTTCTCCATCTCTTCCTGATTCGCGATTGTCATTTCTTCCTCGATCATGATATCGTCCACAGGCACAGGAATACCCACTTTTACGGGTATTGGTGTACCTCTGCTAAGAATATCCTCCCCCGGGTCCGGCGGAGGATCCCCGCCTGTTTTCTGAGCTCCACCCGCGCCCCCGCTCTGGTCAGATGTAATGAGCTCCGAGATATCGATCAGATCCATGGCTTTAGGATAAGGCCGCAGCGTCATCCGCACCTCATCGCCCCATGCGATCATCCCGAAGACAATGTAGCCGCCGATTATGGAGAAATGGATCAATGCTGCGAGCCAGGCGCCGGTACACAGTACCCTACGTGAATACCGTTTTAAGGGATGGGGCACCAGGTCGAAGAGATCCAGCTGTTCAAACAGCTTGATGAGAGGCTGGACGGTTTTTTGGAAGAAGACATGCATATTTTAAGTAGCTGGATTAATTGGCATCTAACTGAAACAGAACCGGAACGCTGAACCACATGGCCAGCGGTCTGCCATCCCGTTGTGCCGGGATAAAACGCCATTGCTTCGCCGCGGTGATGGCGGCTTCGTCACACCCGGTGTTGCCCAGGGATTTGACGACTTTCGTGTCTGTGACATAACCAGATTCATCGATGAAAACAGATAAAATGACCACGCCTTCAACACCGGTTATTTTTGCGATACGGGGATATTCAGGCTCTACGCGTTTGAGCCATCGCGGTTTTGCATCTACCCGGTCGCCGCCATCCTCCTTCTCCGCTGGCATGCCGGATTCCCCTTTGCCGCCTGTGGCGCTGCCCCTTTTACCAGGCCCTCCCATAGCGGTTGTCGCCGCTATTATCTGGATCTCATGTTCCGGGGCCGGATCCGTATCGGCCATCAGGCTGTCGACAGCCATCCAGTCCGGTACAGGAAATATCTCGCTCAACGGCCGCGGCGGTTCTTCCGTCGTCGGTTTTTGCTCCGGCGGAAGCAGAAACGGCGCACTCTCAGGTACGTTATCGGGCATGTCCAGGTTCATGATGTCCGTGTAAGGTAACAGACGCACCGGCAGTTGGTTCCCTACAGTTTGGAACGTGGCCCAACGTAAAACAGCGGAGGCCAGTGCGATGTGAAACACGAACGCAGAGGCAATGGCGATCGAAAAATAACGCTGGTAAATCTGGCTTAATTCATGCATAATAGGACTATGTACGTGACCTGTGCCGAAATCATACCTTGCACTCTGTCAGAATTAAACAACCTGCGCCTGGACATGGTGTCAAGGTGTTTATATCTTTGAAGATACACTCCTATATTATGGGAGAACGCTTGACAACGCGAATAGGTTCTCGGTATTCATCAGTACAGACCCGATGAGTCGTGATCATGTGTGGGCGTAAATCATGTTGAAGTTATTTTCCGGCATCCGAAGTGCGGCACAACGTATTCACCCGTATGTGCTCGAGACACCGGTTATTCCGGCGCTGCATCTGAGCCGGGAAACCGGCGCGCAGGTATACCTGAAGATGGAGAGCGAGCAGTATACCAATTCTTTCAAAATCCGGGGCGCGGTCAACAAACTGCTGTCACTTAATACCCAGGCGCATTCATCCCATGAAGATACCGGCCTCAGCGTAGTGACGGCATCCACCGGCAACCACGCTCAGGGCGTAGCCCGGGCACTGGGGATGACCGGTATCAAGGGCACCATTTTTCTCCCGGAAAACCCAGAGCCATCCAAGGTGGCGGCATTAAAACATTATGATGTGGATCTGGAGCGGTACGGAAAAGATTCACTGGAGACCGAACTCCATGCCAAACAGGTCGCGGAAGAACGCGGCGCAGTCTGGATATCGCCCTATAACGATCCCGATATTATCGCCGGCCAGGGAACAATCGGTCTCGAACTCAAAGAGCAGCTTAACACGATAGACGACGTGCTGGTTACGGTGGGCGGCGGTGGACTCATTTCTGGAATCGCCACATGTCTATCCTGTATTTCGCCTCAGACCAGGATAATCGGCTGCCAGCCGGAAAATGCCCCGGATATGTTTCGGTGCGTTGAGGCTGGAGAGATCATATCGATAAAACAGCGGGATACTTTGTCCGACGGTTCCGCCGGTGGCGTGGAACCCGGCGCGATCACCTTTCCCATTTGCAGCGCTTTGGTCAATGAATACGTTTTGGTCTCCGAAGATGAGATAAGATGCGCCATGCGGCTTATCATAGACCACCATCACAAAATTATCGAAGGCGCCGCCGCCGTAGCCGTAGCGGCCTTCCTGAAACGACAGGAACAATTCCGCGGCAGAACGGTCGTCATCATCATCTGCGGTGGAAACATCTCATCTGAGAAACTGAAAGCAGTGTTAGCCTGACCTCCGGTCCCATCCCTTAAGAATTTGGATGGTACACATTGCCATCGCGAGAGACTAGGAAAGAGCAGGTAGAATTCCAAAATGCCTGAGACTGGCGCGCACCTCGTGATCGACGCCCTGATGGCTGCAGGTGTCAGACAGCTGTTCTCCCTGTCCGGCAATCAAGTTCTGGCGTTGTACGACGCGACCATCGGGCGGAATATCGAGATCATTCATGTCCGACAAGAAGCAGCTGCCGTGTACATGGCGGACGGATGGGCCCGGCTTACCGGGCAGCCTGGCGTGGCTTTGCTGACCGCCGGACCGGGACATTGCAACGCCCAGGCAGCGGTATACGTGGCGCAGATGTCGGAGTCGCCTGTGGTTCTGTTGAGTGGGCACTGCCCTGCGTCTCAGATCGGCACGGGCGCGTTTCAGGAGATGGACCAGGTGGCGGTAACAACACCAGTGGCCAAGGCGGCCTGGCTGGTGGATCACCCCGATCGGATCGCCGCCGATGTAGGCAGAGCCCTGGAAATTGCCTGTGAAGGTCGCCCCGGCCCGGTTCACCTCAGCCTTCCGGCGGATGTGTTGGAGGGGGGGGCTGTAGCACAGACAAGAGAATCTGAATCCATTAAGCAAGCAGCACCTCTGTCCGATGATGCAGTGAAATCCGTCCTGGAGAGACTCGGCGCGGCCGCACACCCTCTGATTCTTGCAGGCCCTTCCATGGGGCGGTCGCAACGATGGGAGAATGTGGTCCGCCTGTCCGAGGTTACAGGTATTCCGGCATTGCCTATGGAAAGCCCGCGCGGGTTGAACGATCCCTGGCTACACGACGCGGTCAATTGCCTGCCGGAAGCGGACCTGGTTCTCCTGGTGGGTAAGAAGCTTGATTTCACATTGAAATTCGGCCAGGAGCCGTTTTTTAGAGAAACCTGCCGGTTTATTCAGATCGATGCGGATGAGCAGGTCTCCGGGACCGACTCTCGTGTGGAACACCGATATTGCGCCGACCCGTCGCATGCCGTAAAGCGGCTTGCAGATTCGGCACAGGCGAAAGCATGGGTGTTTTCCGAATGGATTGAGACTGTCGCCACCGCCCGTCAGCGTGTTCCGGCAGGATGGAATACTTTACGACGGCAGGGCGGGCGCGTGCATCCACTGGCTGTATGTGCGGCGTTACAGCCCTGGCTGGATGAGGGTGGAATTCTCATCAGTGACGGTGGTGAATTTGGTCAATGGGTGCAGGCGGGGCTGGAGGCCGACATCCGCTTGATTAACGGTCCGAGCGGCGCCATCGGTAATGCCCTCCCCATGGGGATCGCTGCGAAGCGGGCGCATCCGGATCGCCCGGTGTTCGTCCTGACCGGCGATGGAGCCTTCGGCTTTCACGCCTTGGAACTGGACACCGCGCTCCGCTACCACCTGCCGGTCGTCGTAATCATCGGCAACGATGCCACCTGGAACGCCGAACATCAGCTTCAGATACAGCAATACGGTCCCGATCGTACCATAGGGTGTGATCTGCTGCCCACACGCTACGATACCCTGGCTGTGGCTCTTGGCGGTCATGGCGAACAGGTCCATCATCCGGACGATCTGCCAGCGGCTATCCAGCGCTCCATTGATTCCGGTCTTCCAGCCTGTATAAATGTGACCATCGAAGGTGCCGCAGCACCGACGTTTTTCAAGAGTAGACCTATGATTATAGAGTGAGACATAGGCATTTTAATCAGCTGTCGTCCCTATTCGATCGGGCGTCTCAATGTATCCGATACACGGTACTTTGGTGACCTGATGGCGATCCCCGAATAAAGACTATGGGCACGACGGTGGTTTAGGCCTTTATATCATCCTAAAACTTGAAGCCCAATTTCAATCTTCCATATCCAAAGAGGGAAATCTTGCCCACCAAAGGTCCCAACATCCTGTTTGTCATGTCTGATGACCATGCCTCGCATGCTATCAGCACGTATGGTAGTCGAATTAACACTACCCCGCATATCGATCGAATCGCCGAGGGAGGGATGCGGTTCAACAACTGTTTCTGTACCAACTCTATCTGCACTCCCAGTCGAGCCACCATTCTGACCGGTACATACAACCACATCAACGGTGTGACCACGTTGGCGACTCATATGGATGGGCGACTGCTTACGTTTCCCAAATTGTTGCAGGGCCAAGGGTATCAGACCGCGGTCGTAGGCAAATGGCATCTCGGTCATGGAGGCGTCCATGATCCAACCGGCTTTGACTACTGGAACGTGCTGCCGGGACAGGGTCTGTACCACAATCCCGAGTTGATAGATGCCGGGGGTACGAAAATCTACGAAGGCTATGTGACTGATCTGATCACTGATATGTCTCTCGACTGGCTGCGCGATCGCGATCCAGACCGCCCGTTCTGCCTGTTGACGCACCATAAGGCACCGCATCGCCACTGGGAGCCGGATGCGCAGCACGCTCGGATGTACGAGGATGAAGACATTCCCATTCCTCCCACGTTTGACGACGATTACGCCAACCGCGCTAGGGCCGCCACCGAAGCAAAGATGCGGATCGAGCGGGATCTCAACGATCAGGATTTGAAAGAGCCGGTGCCGGAGGGGCTTACGCCTGAAGAAGAAAAACGATGGAAATACCAGCGATACATCAAAGACTATCTCCGCTGTATCGCCTCAATAGACGATAACGTCGGTCGCCTGCTGGATTATCTGGATGAAGAGGGTATCGCGGACGACACGATTGTAATTTATACCTCCGACCAGGGATTCTTCCTGGGCGACCACGGCTGGTACGACAAACGTTTCATGTACGAGGAGTCGCTCCGCATGCCGTTCCTGATACGCTATCCCCGTGAAATCGAACCCGGTACGGTCAATGACGATATGATCCTAAACGTCGACTTTCCGTGTACCTTTTTAGATTTCGCCGGCATACCGATTCCGGACGAAATGCAGGGCTCGAGCTTCCGGCCGCTCCTGAACGGGGACCGGCCCGACGGCTGGCAGTCCAGCATGTACTACCGCTACTGGATGCACGGTGCTCACCATAACGTGTATGCCCACTATGGCATTCGAACGCATCAGTACAAACTGATTTTTTACTACGGTGACGGCCTCGAGCAGCAGGGAACCACGGAAGATGTCCAGGATCCGGAATGGGAGCTTTTCGACCTCGAAAACGATCCTTGTGAATTGAATAATGTATTCCACGAACCCCGTTATTCGCAGGTGGTAAAGGGTCTCAGGGCCGAACTGCGCCAGCTCCAGAAAAAATTTGGCGATGAACCGTATTCGGGGGAAATAGAACTACCGATTCTGTGAGCATGCGCGAGAGTGCGTGTAAGCGATATTGAGATCTTAACAACTGCGCGGCAGCCTTCCCGTTGGCTGACAACAAGAACGGCAAGCTGAAGAAGAGCACGCGGGTCAAGGAATTCGAAGAAGAAAGCAACCGGCCCAGTATGACGAATGAGAAGGAAGGCTGGGTGTTCCAAAGGTGTGTCAATCCTGTAGAAGTGCTTGTGCTGTTTGAACAAAAGGGCTATTATCACCATAGGATTCTGCGGTCTCACAGGTCTAATTTATTAACAACCACTACAATTCTATTCACCGAGCTCAAACGAAAGGAGCGATCCAATGAACCGTAAGCCAACGTTTTCACGTCGGGAAATGTTGAAGATGGGTATGGCTGTCGGTGCGGGGCTAACACTCAAAGATCTGCCCGCCTTCGCGCAGATGTCGCAGCCCGCCTCATTGATTCAACGCCCTATCCCATCCTCCAGTGAACGGCTTCCCATCGTGGGTATCGGCACGGCGCGCCGGTTCAACGTGGGGGCGTCCATGGATGAACGGTCTCCGTTAAAAGAGGTGCTGCAACGGCTTCCCGAACTGGGTGGTAAACTAGTGGATACAGCACCGTCGTATGGCTCCGCCGAGCCGGTGGTAGGCGATCTGGTGGGTGAACTAGGCAATCGTGATCGGCTGTTCATGGCCACCAAGGTGCGAAAGCAGGAAAGAGATGCCGGGCTTGCGGAATTGAACCAGTCTTTCGTAAATCTGAAGACGGAAACGATCGATCTCCTCCAGGTGCACAACCTGGTCGGCATCGAACATATGCTGCCTATCCTCAGGGAATGGAAACAGGAAGGACGTATCAGGTACCTCGGCGTCAGCACATCCAGCGACCGCCAGTACCCCGCGTTCATAGAAATGATGAAAAAAGAAACGCTAGATTTCATCCAGGTGGATTATTCGATGGTCAACAGATCGGCAGCGGACCAGATCCTGCCGCTCGCTAAAGATCGTGGGATGGGTGTACTCATCAACCTGCCCTACGCCCGGGGGCGGGTGTTCGAACGGGTCGGCGACCGGGCCCTGCCGGATTGGACGTCGGAGTTCGATGTGAACAGCTGGGGACAGTTCTACCTGAAATACATCCTGTCCCATCCTTCCGTAACCTGTGTGATACCTGGCACCGCCAAGATCAAGTATCTGGCGGACAACCTGGGCGCCGCCCGCGGCCGTATGCCTGATGCCGCCATGCGGAAACGGATGGAACAGTTTTTTGACGGATTGCCATCGTGAAAATGAAGATTCAAAATTGAGCATCACGCGAACATAAATTCATGTCATGACAGAAAACAATGTAAGGAGACCTGAGATACCGAAGCCGGAACCGTCGCAGGCCCATACCTTGGTTAAACGGCTGGTGAACGTGGAGCCGCTGGAGCTGCGGGCGCTGTTCTGGTCCTTCAGCTATTTCCTGTCTCTCCTGTGCGGTTACTATATCGTGCGTCCCATGCGGGATGAAATGGGGATCGCCGCCGGCGTCGAAAACCTCCAGTGGCTGTTTACCGGTACCTTCGTGGTGATGCTGGCGGCGGTGCCTCTATTCGGCTGGGTGTCGTCGCGTTATGCACGCCAGAAGTTCATTCCCTATATTTATGGCTTCTTCATCAGCAATTTGCTGCTGTTCTTTGCGCTATTTACCTCCGACATCACCCACGCTTATGTGGCCCGCGCCTTTTTTATCTGGGCCAGTGTATTTAATCTGTTCATCATCTCCGTTTTCTGGAGTTTCATGGCAGATGTCTTCTCTAACGAGCAGGCCAAACGCCTGTTCGGCTTCATCGCCGCCGGGGGTACTGCCGGCGCCCTGATAGGCCCCGCCCTGACGACTGAGCTGGCCATCCCGCTTGGTCCCACTAATCTGCTGCTGCTATCGGCGTTCTTCCTTGGATGGGCCGTAGTGAGCGTCAAGCGTTTAATAGTTTGGCGGGGGGACGTGGGGATTAATCCGGATAAAAGGTCAGAAGCGCCGAGGCCCTCGGACACCTCTGGCATGGGTGGTGGTATCTTAGCAGGCATTTACCTGGTTCTGCGATCACCCTACCTGCTTGGCATCTGTCTCCTGATCCTCCTCCTGTCGACTCTGGCTACATTCCTGTATTTCCACCAGGCCCAGATCATTCGGGATAGCTTCTCCGATTCCGCAGAGCGCATCAGGGTGTTCGCAGCCCTAGATTTTGCTGTCAACGCTCTGACCCTCATTCTTCAGGTTTTTCTCACCGGACGTATCGTGAACAAGCTCGGAATTGGTTGGACTCTGGCCGTGGTGCCCCTGGGACTAGGTGTCGGCTTCCTGATTCTCGGCTTCGTGCCGGTAATGCCCGTGCTGATCGCTATCCAGATCCTACGGCGTGCCGGCAACTATTCCATAATGCGTCCGGCCCGTGAGATGCTATACGTCGTCGTCGGAAAAGAGGAAAAATACAAGGCCAAGAATTTTATCGACACGGTCGTTTATCGCGGTGGTGACGCCTTCAGCGCCTGGGTTTATGCCGGCCTTCAGGGCCTCGGTTTCTCGCTGGCCGGAATCGCCTTCATCGCCGTACCTCTGGCCGGTCTGTGGGCATGGACTTCACTCAGATTGGGACGCAAGCAGGAGTCCATGTCAGTGCCTATGAGCCGGTGATGCGGTAGGGTCACGGCTACTTTAATCCGGATGTTAAGGGTGTGCTGGTCACTGGGTAGGCCGCCGCAGTCGAATACCCGCTGTCCCCTTGCCACCCTAGGCCAGCCGATTCAGGTGGCACCATCGTGCAGGTGATTCCATGAACGCCTGGGCAGTATCGTTCCATCTACCCGTGGCCCATTGCCGGTTAGGCCAAAGGGTCTAAAAAGGCCGCGGATTCTCTCGGCACCGATGAAGCGGAATTCATCGTGTAACCTCGTAATTTGCGTGTCTCGCAACGGGGCACCCTATTTACAGAACAGAGAGATCTTATATCCGACGGACACTTCTATGAATGCAGTTCTTCCTTCCGAAGCCCGTGTTGTCATCGTGGGCGGCGGTATCGTTGGATGCAGCGTTGCGTACCACCTGGCCCGGCTGGGTTGGCATGATGTGGTCCTGCTCGAACAGGGTGAACTCAGCGGCGGTACCACCTGGCACGCCGCTGGACTGATAGGGCGCCTGCGCACGTCCAACAGCCTGACCCGCATCAATAAATACAGTGCCGAGTTGTATGCGTCTCTGGAAGCGGAGACTGGCCTGTCCACGGGATGGAACCAGGTAGGCAGCCTGATCGTGGCACGGTCGGGAGAGCGTTTGACCCAGCTTCACCGCACGGCCGCAATGGCGGAACTGTTCGGTGTCCAGGCTCGAATTATCTCCGTGGACGAAGCAGTGGAGAAATGCCCCCTGATGGATCCCAGCGGCCTACGCGGCGGCGTCTGGCTGCCGCACGACGGCAAGGTGGTACCGAAGGACACCACGCTGGCCCTTGCGGCCGGCGCCCGACAGCGGGGTGCGAAAATCATCGAACGGATTCGCGTGGACTCCATAGAGACGGCCCGAGGCCGTGCGACCGGCGTCAGAACGCTGAACGGATCAATTCGGGCGGACTGTGTGGTCCTTTGCTGCGGTATGTGGACGCGGGAGTTGGGCCTGCGGTGCGGCGTGACCATCCCGCTGTATCCGGTAGAGCATCACTACATTGTAAGCGAGCCCATCGAAGGCGCCCATGATAACCTACCGGTGGGACGGGATCCTGACAACCAGATCTATTTCCGCTCGGAGGGTGATGCTATCATGCTCGGAGCGTTCCAGTTGTACAGCAAACCCTGGATGGTAGATCGTATCCCGGATGATTTCTCGTTTCATCTGTTGGAGCCGGACTGGGACAGATATCAGCAGCCGCTGGAAGCGGGACAGCGCCTTCTTCCCGCGCTCAAGGATACCACCTTCCCAAAATTTGTCAATGGCCCGGAGAGCTTTACACCCGACAACAACTTCATCATGGGCGAAGCACCCGGTGTCAGCCGGCTGTTTGTGGCTGCCGGTTTTAATTCCGTCGGTATCGCGAGCGGCGGCGGGGCCGGGAAATACCTGGCGGAGTGGATCGATGGAGGCGAGGCGCCCATGGATCTCTGGTCCGTCGATATTCGCAGGTTCATGGATTGGCAGAACAACCCGAACTATCTGCGTAATCGGGTGACGGAAGTGCTGGGACTTCATTACCAGATGGCCTGGCCCAACAGAGAATTCGAAACCGCCCGCGGTATCCGACAGTCTCCACTTCACGAACGTCTGGCTGCACGGGGCGCTTGCTTCGGGAGCAAGTTGGGTTGGGAGCGCCCTAACTGGTTTGCCCCGAAGGGTGTCACACCTGAAATAGTCTACTCATTCGGTAAACAGAACTGGTTCGACCATGTGGGCGCCGAGGTGCGGGCGACAAGGGATAACGTGGCACTGTTCGATCAGTCCTCGTTCGCCAAATATCTGCTTCGCGGGGAGGATGCGCTTCAGGTATTGCAGCGGGTGTGCGGCAATAATATTGACGTGTCGGAGGGCCAGGTCGTATACACCGGGATGTTCAATGAACGAGGCACGTTCGAGAGTGATCTTACCGTGGTACGTCTTGCTGAGCAGAATTTCTACCTGATCACCAGCACCGCTCAGGCCATTAGGGATTTCGTCTGGATTTCCCAACATATAAACGATGGTGAACAGGCGGATCTGACAGACGTGACTACCACATACAGCGTGCTGGGTGTGATGGGCCCCCAGGCCCCCGCGCTTCTTGGTGCTGTATGCGACGTGGATTTTTCGCAAATTGCCTTCCCGTTCGGTACCTCACAGGAAGTCGCAATTGGTCCGATTACTGTCGGCGCTGTCCGTATCACTTATGTGGGAGAATGCGGATGGGAGCTGCACATTCCCGCAGAACAGGCAGGATTCGTTTACGATACTCTTATGGAGGCAGGCAGGGCGTTTGGTCTGGCCAATGCGGGCCACTACGCTATCAACTGTATGCGTTTGGAAAAAGCATATCGGGCCTGGGGAGCCGACATCTCGCCTGACGATACACCGCTTGAAGCCGGCCTGAGCTTTGCGATCGACTGGAGCAAGAACTTCATCGGGCGCGATGCGCTTGTCGAACTTAGGCAGGCCTTTCTGACCAAACGACTGGCCAATTTCGTACTACAGGACCCTGATGCTGTTCTGTGGGGCAACGAGCCCATTTTGCGCGACGGGGACCCGGTCGGGTACACCACCTCCGGCGCTTACGGATACACCCTTGGCGCCGCCGTGGGTATGGGATTCATAAAACATGTGGACGGAGTAGACTCCGCCTTTATCCGAAACGGTCGATACGAGATCGAATCCAACGGCCGACTTATCCCGGCTACTATATCCCTTCGGTCTCCCTACGATCCTGATCGAAAGCGGATTTTAACTTGATGGCTGTGGTCGCCGGATTTATTTTAACGGTTGATAACACCCTCGGACCACCTCACTGAAGGCAAGAACCCAAATAATGCCACCACCATCAGAGACCGCTATGCCTGTGCCCGTACACCAGGCCGAAAATATCCTTGATGCTATCGAATATGCCTATCAGCAAGGCTGGACGGACGGCCTGCCGATCATTCCTCCGACCGAATCCCGTGTGTCCGGGATGCTTGCTATGTGGGACCGTGCGCCTGACGAAACCGTGGGGCGAGTGGTCGAGCGCCACCGGGTGATCACAGTACAGCAGATAGCTGCCAATACGGTGATGGCAGGGTGTGAGGATGAAATGTTCCCGGTGGTTCTGGCAGCGGTAAAGGCCATCCTGGACGATCGTTTCAACATCGTCGGCCCCTCCGCCAGTACGGGAGGGGCCGCCCCCCTGGTACTGGTCCATGGACCGGTCATAGAGCGGCTCGGATTCAATCCGGATACCGCTGTTCTTGGCGCCGGGAATCGGGCGAATCTTACCGTGGGGCGGGCACTGAATTTAGTCATACGAAATGCGGTCGGCAGTATTCCCGGCGACCTGGACCAGGCGACCACAGGGCATCCCGGACGGATTGCCTTCTGCTTGCCGGAAGGTGAAACCGGCGGATGGCCGGCGCTAGGCACGGAACTGGGCGTCGCAGATGGCGTCAGCGCCGTGACCGTATTCGCGGCTGAAGCGCCTCATTCCATCGCGGAACATGCCAGCGAGGATCCGGAGCGTCTCCTCAGTGCCTTCGCCCGTGTTGCCCGGGCGACCAACTATTCCGGGGCAGTCGTTGTGGTAGTCATCTGCCCCGAACATAGGGCGGTGTTTCAGAGGGCAGGGTGGTCCGTAGGTGATATTCGAAGCGCATTGTTTGAAGCCACAAAAACAATTGGTGACGAATTAAAGCACACCGGTCGTCATATCGGTACGAAGACGACGGATGAAGTCACCCTCGTTCCATCCGTCGAAAATATTTGGGTCGTCTGCGCCGGCGGGCGCGCCGGTGGTCATTCCGCCATCATTCCTCCCTGGCTCGGATCGGGACGAGGAAAGGGTTCTAGGCCGGTCACCGTAAATATAAAGGATTAAATATGCCCGTAACGCTCGTCGATCCTGCTACATCGCCCGTGCCCTATCGGCATTCCATAGCACATCGTCAACCGATAACCTCTGCACCGGTGATCGGAATTGTAGGTAACGGCAAAACCAATGCGGAAGTGTTGCTCTGTGGTGTGGCGGACCGGCTTGAGAAGCGGTTCGGCATTACAGCGGAGCGCGAGATCGTCAAGAAACCCCACGCCAGCAGAGTGATGCCGACCGAACTGGTCGATCTCATAGTCCGACGCTGCCATTTTGCCCTGGTGGGCGTCGGTGACTGAGGCTCGTGCAGCGCGTGCAGTATGCACGATGCCTTAACGCTGGAAGACCGGGACATCCCCTGCGCTCTCATCTGTACCGACACATTCGTTCATACTGCCGATATCATGGCCGAAAACCTGGGCGCAAGGGGTTATCCCTACGCCGTGGTAGAACACCCAATCGGCCGTCTGGAAGCGGATCGTCTTACCGATCGCATCGAGCAGGCTGTGTCCGATTGTTTGAAGTTGTTGAAGGAAGATATCAGGATATAAATCCATGTACCACCTGGCTGCACCGGTCCGGCTACATCTCATCGTTTGTCTTCGGAAGGTGGTCGAAGGTTCCGGCGGCTTCTATTCTATCGGTATCCAGAACTACGGTTTGAACGGCCCGCCGCAAAGCGGGCCCCCTATGGGAGAAGGCTGACCACTCGCTTGGTTCCCGCGTCCCATGGCTGTACGGGTTGTCCAATACCATCAGGAGCCGGGGAGGAGATGAATATCCGTGACTCCGCCAATCGTTGGAGCTATACCCGATTTATTGACGCCGTGAGAGCCATGTTTTAATCCCGTTTTCCAGTTCTTTCACGTCCTCTTTCCGGACTGTACTACCAACGGTGCCTTTCAGGCTCGTCCGGGCATCCGGCACTCCCATCATGATGTGTTAGGAACCTCTCACTGAACAGCCTCAGAAATTGGGGCGCAAACACACCCCCCAACGCCTTAAATTTCTTATTGGGCCATCCGATCACACATCCCTGTGTAGTGCCCTGCGGTCCCCGCTGTATGTCTTGGTGCTTCAGACGTTAGATGCGGACTGCCAGAGACATCCGGTGCTTACGATCACGGCGGAACCGTCACACGCAAAAGAGGAAAATGCAACTTGACTCCTGCCCAATCAGAAGAAGATTGGCAGCGAAAACATGAACCGATGGCTAAAGCGTGATTCGCGGACTCTAAAATGTAATTACAGAGAACGTTTCCATCGTTTGCTTACTATGGCCACCAGCACAATACCGATAACGCCCAGACTGGCGATGAGTGCCCTTGCTGCCCACAGGAACGGTACGTCCGCGGGGTTGGCTGTGCGTAGTAGGATCAGATCCATACCCGCCTGGTAAACCCAGATGCTCAGCAGAACTATCAGCAGGCTTGGGGTTATGTATTTTATGATGTAGTAGAAAATGCGTGGGATATAGATGGCAGCACCTTCCGTAATCTCCTTCCACGCATTGTCCATCCCAAAGATCCAAGCGTAGATAAGCACTTCCAGAAGGGAGAACACCACCAATCCCACCGTGCCGACCCAGAAGTCGAATTCGGCTACCACACCGTGGACGTAGTAAAACAGAACGAAGTTGCCTCCAAGGAACAGAACCGTACCCACTGTGAGGGCTGACTTAATGCGTGTCCATCCCATTTCGTCCTGAAAGAAGGCCATGGTAGTCTGTGTGAGGGCCACGGTGGAGGTTATGCCCGCGAAGAACAGTAGTCCGAACCAGAGCATCCCGAATAATTGGCCGAGGGGTAGGCTCTGGAAGATCAGGGGCATGGATGCGAAGCCAAGGTCATAGGGTCCACCGCCTGCTATGGCCTGGGTGGTTGTGATACCGAAAAACGCTACGGCCACCGGAATAGCGATCGAGCTACCCAGTACCACCTCGGCGAAGCCGTTGCTCATGGAGGTGGTCAGTCCGGTGAGTGCCACATCTTCTTTGGCTCTCAGGTAGCTGGCATAAGTCTGCATGCTGCCGATACCAATCCCCAGTGAAAAGAAGATCTGGCCTGCCGCCGCAAGCCAGACGCTGCCGTTCGTCAGTTGTGTGAGATCCGGGTTCCATATAAATGCGAATCCGGACATTACGCTGCGGTCCGGCATGGAAGGATCCGGAGTACCCAGGGTGAACACGCGTACGACCAGTACCAGTGCAAAGATGAACAGCAACGGCATAGCGTATTTGGCAAGCGTTTCGATGCCACGTACCACGCCGCGAGCCAGAACCCAGGTCACGATAAACAGATTGATTAGGAAAAAGACATATGCAGTGCCGATACCGCTGAAAAACTGACTTGTGGTGGTCCCCTGAAAGCTACTGAGAAACAGCACCATGTCATCTTGAGATGAGATGCCGAAGTAACTGCCGGTCAAGGAAAAGTAACTGTAGGCCAGGGTCCAGGACTGAATATAAGAATAATACACCGCAAAGGCCGCTGGAATGGCGATGCCGAGCACCCCGATGTATTTCGCGACCGGATGATTCCACAGGTGGAAGAATATGCCCGGCGTGGTGCCATGGCCTTTCTTGCCTCCGAACCTTCCCACGCTCCACTCCACCCACATCATGGGAATACCCAGGAGCAGGAAGGCGATGAAATAGGGGATCATAAAAGCGCCCCCCCCGTTTGTAGCCGCCTGTACCGGAAACCTCAGGAAATTACCGAGCCCGACGGCATTACCGGCCATCGCGAATATCAATCCGATCCGGGATTTCCAAACCTCACGTTCGAGCTCTTCGGACATAGATCCTCCAGTATAGCTTACTAATGGTCTTGTTTTTGATGCGAGTAATCCGGCTGTAAGGTGCAGTACAGGTCTCCGGGCAGGCACTTCGGACACTCGGATTGGAGCGTCGTATGCCGAATGCCGTATTTGCCTTTCAACAGCTGGTTCAAGTCGTCCAGAACCCGGGCGCCTTCGAGCAGTCTTTGGTTCTCCAGTACCACATGGGCTGTGAGCATAGGGATTCCGGACGCGATGGTCCAGACATGCAGGTCGTGTACCCCGTGGACGCCCGGCACCGAATGCATATCGGAGATCAGGGTATCCATATCAATTTGAATCGGTGTGCCCTCCATCAGGATGTTGATTGTTTCCTTGAGAATACCCCATGAACTCCATATGATAAATACACCGATGAGGAGGCTGACCAGCGGGTCTGCCTCCGTCCAGCCAGCCAGAAAGACGACTACTCCGGCGATGACAACTCCGACCGAAAAAAGCGCGTCGCCAATCATGTGGATCACTGCGCTGCGAACATTCACGTCTTTGGAACCACCGTGTCCGAGCCAGAATGCGATGATCAAGTTGACGACAGCGGCCACTCCCGCCACAACGATCATGGCATCACCACGTGCCGGTTCGGGATTGGCTAGTCGGTGAATTCCCTCATAAAAAATGGCCAGAGCAATGAGAATCAGCGTCGTTGCGTTAACCAATGCTGCCAAGATGCTGGCCCTATGAAATCCGAACGTATGGCCATGGCTCGATGCGCGCTGACTCATCCGCAGTGCATACCACGAGATACCGAGTGCGGCGCCGTCCGCCAGATTATGCCCCGCGTCCGATAACAGTGCCAGGCTGTTGAACCAGAAACCTGCCAGCGCTTCGCCGGCCACAAAAATAATCGTCAGAATGATACACCACTGAAACCGGACGATTATTTTTTCTGTATCTACCGGGTTATGGTCCTGAAGGTGGTTGTGCGTATGCATCAGTTACGTCGCCATATTACTCTATTTTACTTTTCCACGTCCGGCAACCGGCCAGATCGCCTCGACATTCCCTTTTCTCACAGCCACTAGTTCATCGTGCAGGTTAAGGCACATTTCCTGGTGCAGTGGGATCACCATCAACCGGTCCCCGACCTTGAATTCATGGTCACATGCACTGATATCCACATGGCCGTGCTCCACCGACATACCGTATATTTTTGCATGCGGATGATCTACAATATGTCCGTACGGTGTAGGTGGATAGCTTGTGAATGTTTTCATGCCACCATCGACGATCATCCGGTCGGCTGTTGGAACGCTTACGACGGTTACTATCATTCGACACGCGCACCTTTCCGGATTCAGGTGATCCGAATGGCCGATCCGGGTCATGCCCTCCCAAAGGTAGGATCCACTCCGGGTTTCCGTACAGCCAATATCTCTGGAAATCTCTTCCGATCCGGTGCCGCCGCCGCTTACCATTTCAACCGGGATGCCGGCCTTGTCGAGCAACTCACGGGTTTTATCCAGGGATGGTTTGGCCTCCGGTCGACTCGGATAGGTCATGAAACCTTTGAAATCAAGGCCCGGCATGTCCATGATCTTTCGCGCCAGTGCCAGCGTCTCCTCCGGCGATTGGGTCCCGCACCGATTGGAACCGGTATCCATCTCAATGATGACTCTGACCTTACATCCGTCTTTTTGTGCGCGTATATCAATCCCGCGCGCCGTAACTTCGGAGTCCAGCGCGACCGTCACGGTCGCCCGCCGTGATATGCGTGTCAGGCGCTCCACTTTGTGAGGGCCTACTATGTTATAGGGAATAAGGATGTCTTTGACGCCACCGGCTACCATCGCCTCTGCCTCGCCCACCTTCTGGCAGGCAATACCGATTGCCCCGGCCGCCAACTGCTTATGGGCGATCTCCGGTATCTTATGGCTCTTGGTGTGAACACGTAACGGTATGTCTATTTTACGGCACCGCGCCGCCATTCCCGCGATGTTGCGTTCCATCACGTCCAGATCGGTGATATAAGCGGGAGTGTCCAGATCAGAAATATTCATGGTTCTCCATGGTAAGTTGGCAGCGCCGACGTCGGAGTTACAGTATTCCTCGGGAGAAAGGTACGTCTGAATTTCCGAGGGGCTAAAACTGATACGAGGGAATGCGCCCCTGCAGAGGCTTTGAACATAGCCTCCGCGTAAAGGTATCCCGCACACGAAATAGAGAGGTTTAAATCCACTTTATTGTCAAAGCGTGGACCGTATGGTCGAACAGAAAAGCATCCGGTTTCTCCGACCAATAGGCCGGTAACGCCCTAATTAAGGTTCAGCGCGATGCGAGGCTGGCCCGTTTCAAGTCAAACAGGCGCACTACGTACCGGATTAATCCTTTACCGGGATCGTTGCTGAAACGTTACAGTATTCGGTATACCGTCCGAACGCTTGCACCCAGAAGCCGGGTAGTCTCGTCGGGATTCCGTCGGTCGTTTCATGAGCTTACTGCACCAAGTTGTCTCGAGCGGTTTTAATCGTTTAAGAACGCTTATTCTGCTCTGCGAAGACGCACCTGAAATCAGGCGACATCTCTAACTATCCATACGAAATACCGAATATTCATGACAAAGTATACACGAGATAGGAAAGTTTGCAAGTTTTCATTGTCTGTGCACCCGAACTACCAAGTTATTAATGATATAAATTAAATTAATTAAGAAACTTATGGTTTACGATATGCAAGAAAAAAGTTCTGAAGAACGAAACGTATGAGTAAATGGAGAGCACTTCAAACATAGTCCGGTGATCGTTCACAGGAAAACGCCGGATCCGTAAAACACGCCATGCCCATAGTTACGCAAAATTAAACCGGGTAACAGATGTGATTTCTGTATCCAATTTTACTGCGTCAGCCGTCAGTATGCGCCGGGGAGTGTTCAGAACGTGACGGGCAGCCGGTCGTATGTGCGATGCGTGGGGGTTACGTTCAATTCGTCTTACTCGATGAACAAAGGATTGCTCCACGCTTTTTTACCATCATGTCTTCGTAGCTCTACACGAATAAAAGTGTCGTGGCGGTTAGACAGGTTCCACTCTAGTTCCTGAACTGTGTCGTTGCCCCCGTGTTCCACACGTACCGGTCCCTGCTCCGACATAACCGCGATGCCCATAACCGGTTCGGTTCTGACGTAGAGCCGGGAGCCGTCGCATTCGATTTGTTCAAATCGCGGTCCGGTGCTGGCATAGAACCGCCCCTCACGAAGCGCCTGAAGGACCGCTTCTTCGTCACGTTCGCAGAACAGTTCGACCCAGCCTAATCCCCGATCCCAGTCCGAATGGCTGTCATCGGTGGCCAGTCCCCAGACCCTTCGGCCGCGTCGCAACAGCTCATCCCAGTGAGAAAGCGAATATTCCGACCCATGGCCGGTAGATCCCCCATTATATATTTCGATGGAATGATACCTTTCCAGCTCCAGTAGGCGGGCGACCGACATGCCCGTCCAGGCCGGATGATTCAATGTCGAAAACCCATCCTTGTCGTTAATCCAGTCGATAACCTCTTGCGTTCTTGAACTGGACCGATCGCCTTTGTCGACCGGTGAGGGCGCGTGTACGCCCGTGGCCAGGAGATGTTCGCGTTCCATCAGGGACGGCTCATTGCTGCTCAGCACGAGCAATCTGTCGGAGGATGCGCCTTCGTGGTCCTGCCATCGGTTGTGATCGGTGATCGCCAGAACATCGTAATCGAGCGTTTCGTAAGCGGCCACCACCTCGGCCCTGCTGTGCTTGCCGTCCGAATAGGTGGTATGGGTGTGAAGGTTGGTTTTTAGCGACGGGCCATTAAGGGAGATTTTTTGCACATCGAATCCTGTGAAAACCAATTGTGGAGTAGGAAACTCGTCGGTATCTATAACGTTGAAATTTGTTTAACCTGCTACCGTCCCTCCATCTGTTGCTTTATATGGGTGTACTTCTTAATTTCATCGTCTCGTTTCAGATATTTCACGATCTGTAGGAGAGCATCTACTGTGGCGTCGTCGTCTGGCTTCAGTTCCCGTGCCTTTTCGAACGCGGGAATGGCAGCCAGAAAGCGCGCTGCTATGCGGCTCTCAGTCTCTCTGCGTTGCGGGGTAGCAGGCATGTCCTTGATTTTCCGATACAGGTCCGCGCCTTCATTGTAGTACATGACGGCGAGGTTGAAATAGGCGGAAGATCGGTCCGGGGCGATCGCGATGGCGTTTTCGTAAATTGGGACCGCGGCATTCGTGTCCCTGGCTTCGACCAGGGCAGCGTAGGCCATCAGTAGTGTGTAATCGTTTGGATTTTCCGTAAGGGCTTGTTTGAAATGTGCAATCGCTTCGTCATACTTATCCGGTTCCTGGAGCAGGACTTCCAGCTCGAATCGATCCAGATCGTTCTGCGCCTGCGTAAATCTTTGATCGAGAGATTTGGTCCGGCGTTCTTCACTTGTCTTGAGGCGCTCAGCCTCCAGGGCAATCTTGCCCTGCCGAATGGCTTCCAGCGCCTGATCGACATCCCGAGTGCTGAACCGGTGGATCAGAGCTGCTCGATAATACACGTAAGCAATGAGTGGATCCGGGACAGGGCCGGCCACTCTCTGATAGACTTCGCCGGCCTTTTGAAGATCCTCGAGTGCTTTCACGGTATCCTGCAGGGCCAACCGGGCCTGGCCCCTCATGTCATAGGCAGGCCAGTAGTCATCACCCATGGCGGACGAGCGGATATTCACGACGCAGTCCATATACAGGAAGGCCTGCTCGTATCGATTGCCATTGAGGGACCGGGTGCCTTCCGCGAGCAGGGGACGGAACAGCTCTTTCTGCAACTGCTTGATGTCATCGGCCCAGCGCCCGTTGTCGGTTCTAAGGGCGGCCATAAGGTCCTCGCAGGTCTTCAGGTACGGCTCGGAGACAGGCGAAGTCCTTCTCAATCGTAATGCCTCCTGATGGGCGCTGATGATGGCCATGCCTCTATAAAAATGTGCTTGAGTCGCGTCTTCTTTTTTGAGACGTGCCGGTGTTTCAAGTGCTTTACTCAGTGATTGGATCGCTTCCTCGTAGGCACCGGTTTTCAATGCGTTTATCCCGGCTGTCACCTGCGAATCCGTCTGTGCCTGCACAGCCATCACCCAGAGCATCAGCATCATGAGCGCCATCGATGCTGTTCTAATCATCACTTCTCCTTCGGCCCTTCCTCAATCGCAGTCCATGGGCGATTTACGAACTTTAATCAATACCTAACAAGGTGCCGTGACCGCATACCAGCATTGCGGACAGACAACCTTATTCATCCCTGCAGTATCCGATGAGTACCTTTTTACGCAAGGTGTTTTCTGATCTGTATGCAGATTATCGTCCTATCAAATTAAGCGATCGGTTTACAAAATCCAAGGATAAATGACAGGAACTAATGTTTGACGGGAGGGTTTGGAGAAGGTAGATTGAATCACTCTTCACTGGTCACTTGTCCATCCTGAGAACGCCCATGCGAAAACGATATATCATTGCCATACTCGGATTGTTGGCGCTCGGCGCCGGTGGCGTATTTGCCTGGCAGAAATACGGTGGCCTGGATGGGAACCGACTCAAGGATGAAATCAGTCCCTACTTGCTGCTGCACGCGCACAATCCGGTGGACTGGTATCCCTGGGGCGAGGAAGCACTTGAGCGGGCACGGCGGGAACAGAAACCCATTTTTCTGTCGGTAGGCTACTCCACGTGCTACTGGTGTCATGTGATGGAACGCCGGGTTTTTTCCAACCCGCACATTGCCGCCATCATGAACGAGCACTTCATAAACATCAAGGTAGACCGCGAAGAAAGGCCGGACTTGGATGAGGTGTACATGACTGCCACACAGTTAATGACAGGCAGCGGCGGCTGGCCCAATTCGGTGTTTCTGACGCCCGATCTGAAACCGTTCTATGGCGGCACATATTTTCCACCCGAGGATCTACCCGGACGTCCCGCTTTTCCGAAAGTGGCGTTCGGTATGAGCCAGACGTTTCAGAACGAACGGGCGAAAGCGGAGGAATATGCCGATCAGGTGACAAAAGCCATCCGCGCCATTCAGGCTGATGCATTCGTTCCGGACGATTCCACGAGGATCGACAGGGCCCTGGTCAACCGCGCTGTGGATCGTCTGAAGTCCCGCTACGACGTTCAAAACGGCGGATTCGGAGGGGCGCCTAAATTTCCTCAGCCCATGCAGCTCGAATTGTTGCTGTCGGACTACGAGAACACCGGCGACGTACGAATTCTTCCAATTGTGACACATACCCTGAACGCGATGGCCCGGGGGGGAATGTACGACCATGTGGGGGGAGGATTCCATCGTTATGCGACCGACGTGCGTTGGCGGATTCCACACTTCGAGAAGATGCTGTACAGTCAGTCGGATCTGTCACGAATTTACCTCATGGCCTATCGAATAACGGGTAACGCATTCTATCTCTACGTGGCGGAAGATATCCTGGCTTTTGTTACCAGAGACATGCTGGGAGAAGACGGCGCGTTTTACTCGGCGATGGACTCCGAAACTGATACGGTCGAAGGACAGTACTATCTTTGGTCGGATGCGGAAATAAAAGAGGTCTTGGGGGATGACGCGGCGTTGTTTTTCTGGGTTTACGGTCTTACGCCTATGCCGGACGGTATAGGCGGGGTGCTGTACAAGGCCAGCGCAGTGGATTCGGCTGCGTTTGAGATCGGTATGGCACCGGACGAACTGAGAGGCCGTGTTAAGGGCATGAGCGCGCGCTTGCTGGAACACCGCGCTTCCCGGAAAAGTCCGCTTGTGGACACCAAAGTCCTGACCGCGTGGAACGGCCTTATGATCGATTCCTACGCTTATGCCTACGAGGTTACTGGCAGTGACCGGTACCGCAGGATAGCGGCACGCGCCGCCGACTTCCTGCTGACTAACCTGCGCACCGAAACGGGCGATCTAATGCGGACCTATCGGAACGGTGTCGTCAAGTATCGCGCCTATCAGGAAGACTACGCGTTTTTGATTCAGAGCCTGATAAGACTCAATGCGGTTACCGGTGAGGCGCGGTGGCAGGAGGAAGCAAGGGCGCTTACGGATCGGATGATCGAAACATTCTGGGACGATCTGAACGGCGGATTTTTCTTTACGGATGGTGAGGATTCCCTGATCGTCCGCACCAAGAATCCGTTTGACGCCGCCCAGCCGTCCGGCAACTCCGTCGGCGCTCACGTGCTGGTCGCTCTGGCACGTGCCACCGGCAGCAGGGCCTATTACGACCGGGCATTCCAGACATTCCGGGCGTTTGCGAAGGGAATCCAGGAAGAACCCGGTCGGTTCACCCATCAGATCACTGCGCTGAATACCTTCCTGAATACGAATTGGGATGATGTGTTGAACGATCCTGCTCACGGCAGTGCTCCGGTGGGTCAGGACGCGAGGTCCCCTCTATTTCGGGACTCCCTGATGGACCTTATGTCAAATGACAATGTTGTGGTCCATCCCACGCTTTCTCTGGCGGCTGAAAAACCAAAAAAGGGGGAGTTGTTTGATGCTGTGGTTCATATTCGGATTGACCCTGGCTGGCATATCAACGCGATGCCGGCAACAACCAAGGACCTGATCCCGACATCTGTGGTGTTCAATGCCGATGTGCCAATTGAGGTCGTCGCTATCGAATATCCAAAGGGTCGGAACAAAAGGTTAGCCTTTTCGGAACAGCCTCTTTCCATATATCAGGATGAAATCGAAATCCGGGCTACCCTCAGGATTCCGTTCGGTACCCGACTACGCTCCGGTACCGAACTGCGAGCAATCCTTACCTATCAAACCTGTAACGACGCAGTATGCATGGCTCCAGGCGAATTGCAGCGATCGGTCCTGTTGCGCGAGTAAACCCTTGGAACCGGCGTGTTAATTCTGTGCCTTTCCCATACTCCTAAGCTACAAACGTATTGGGCGGTGTGTGAATCAGGAATCGCGGCTGACTCTTCATGCTTTGAACAACTCCATGAAATAGTGAACGGTTTGCTTCAAACCCTCCACAAGTCCATACTTCGGGTCAAACGAAAGGGCGTTTTGTGTCTCTTCGATAGAGGCTAGGCTGTGCCTGATATCACCTGGCCGCTCTTCCGCATATATCAGTTCACTGGCGCTTTCGGTTTGCAGAATGATCAGTTCAGCTAATTCTTTAATAGTAATGGCTTCTCCCCGGGCCACGTTGTACACACCGGTCGCTAGAGGCGTCTTGGCTGCCAGAACATTGGCGAGCGCCACGTCTTTCACGAACACGAAATCCCTGGTTTGCATACCATCACCGAATACGGTCAGCGGCTCGTTCTTAAGTGCTTTGCTCACAAAAATCGGGATGGCTGCTGCGTATTGGCTGTTCGGATCCTGCCCCGGTCCGAACACATTAAAATACCGCAGAGACGCGGTACCAAGACCGTATTCCTGGTTGTACATCCGCAGATAATATTCCCCGTCTAACTTGGTGATTCCATAAGGCGATTTGGGTACCGGGCGCATCCGCTCGTTCTTGGGTGATACCGGATTATCGCCATATACGGCTGCGGAACTACTGTACACTACTTTTTCGGCGCAGTGTTTCCGGGCGGCGTCCAGTACGTTCAATAAACCGGTCACATTAATGTCCACGCATTCATTTGGTTTTTCAATGGATTCCGGCACGGAGACCATGGCTGCCAGATGGAATACGTACCGCGCGCCTTCGATGGCAGCAAAAACAGCGTCCCGGTTGGTTATACAGCATTTGTGGAATTCCACAGAAGGAAACCGGTCCGCATTGACCTGATGCCCGGACCGCAGATTATCGACAATATGTACCGTGGCACCCTCCTCCAGCCAGTGCTGCACGATATGACCACCGATAAACCCGGCCCCGCCTGTTACGACTATTTTGTCGCTCATGTCTCGTGTCACTCGTTATTACTGAAATTAAGTCCTGCATTTAATAAACCGCGAGAACAGCAAGCTGCATGGCACCTTTTTTATCTCTACAAGTTTGGTGCACATGACTTCGTCAAAACGCCAATAACTTAACTCCCTGTCCACCAGAGGTCAAGGGGGATTGCACCTAGGTGATAATCAGGATTTGCACGATAAAAAACAAGCCAAGAATCGATTCATAGGAGCACCATGCGCGGTGTTCAGAACCGGAATTAACCGGCGGTCAGCCGATTTCCGGGTAATCTTTATTTTCTTCCGTGGCTATAGTGACACTTTGTGATGCAATACACTAATTTGATAGAATCATCCTGTTTCCATTGCTTCTGCGTTCTATGCATTACGAAATAAGTACCGGAAAAGGTGCGGGAAACAATTTTCAATTAATGGATTGAGAAGTCGTGACTTATTCGACCGGTTCGGTGTCAAATCTGAAGACTGCCGTGTCTGTTAAAAGGGTAGAACACCGACCTGTGGTACAATTGAGGATAGTCAGAAACAAGATTAAGACATGGGGTTGAATAATATCATTGAAATCATGGGTTTTGTGAAATCGATACATCATAACCGAACACAAAAAAACAGGTTTCAGTATACCATACCTAATTTGAAAAGAGATGGATTATGCCGGTATGTTGGCTTTGAGCGGGCGATATTACATCGGGAAATTGTTATGAAAATCACCAGGGAGCGAGTCTATTTTGCGAAGGCCTTGATTTGGAATTATAGGCGCAACAGCCGGTAATAATCAAGGTAGCTCAGAGCGACAACCTGACGCCTGTGCAGCGAAAGCGGGATAGGCGATCGAAGCCGCTCTTTCCTAAATCCCCTCAACTGGCCCGTTCCCTATGCCCGCAAACTGGTGGTGGTCATTCTCCTCGAACGTGGCGCAGGATTCATTTCTGCAGGCGCTGAATGGGCAAAACACCTGGTCTGGGTTGGACATAAGGCGTTTGATGAATTCACGGATTTGCTACGATTACGGATGTGCCATGGTGTACCACGTGAGTCGCTTCCGGACCTGGGTAGCGCCCCCGTATCCAGTTCCCAGACACGAAGTCTCACGCGTGTTTTTTTCCTTTACATTGCCTTTTACCACTCATATGAATAGAATTTAAGACTGCTTTGATTCCGGTGTTTTACTGTAGCAAAATGAAACAATGGACCCATGAGCTGCTCCGTCTTCCCGATATTACTGAAATTTTGAGCCGGCGGACTCCAGCCGCATCAGGCGCGCACTTGGTGTAAGGCGGGGACAGAGCACTTAAACGGCAAAGTTCTGACGGGCGTTACGTATGACACTGGACACAATAAACATAGGGTGATAGTGGCCCACCTGACGCACGATCAGAACCGGGTTGGTATCATGTGGCGATAACTGCATACTGCTGGTGTCCTGGGTGATTATCGTCTTCGTAAAGTTGTCTATTCAGAAGCCTCCAAACTCAGCCCATTGGTCCTCGGACAGTTGAAGGCATTGGAGCGGAGCCTCTGCGGTTTGAAAGGATTCATTGACGCATGCATGATGAAAATCCATATCTTCTTCTGACTCCAGGACCTCTGTCCACCACGCCGACGGTCAAATCTGCGATGATGCGGGACTGGTGTACCTGGGACGACGAATACAACAGCCTCGTAGAGAGTCTCCGAAGGCGTCTGACGAAGCTGGCTACGAACCGCGATAACTATACTTCGGTGCTGATGCAGGGAAGTGGTACCTTCTGTGTGGAGTCGGTCATCGGTACCGTCGTGCCGGATTCGGGCAAATTACTGGTCCTGGTCAATGGGGCGTACGGAAGCCGTATTGCGGAGATTGCAGGACGGCTTCACATCGACTGTGTGACACAGGACAGCGGCGAACTGGCGCCACCCGACCTGGATACACTGTATAAGACACTATCGAGCGATCCGGGAATAACCCATGTGGCGGTGGTTCACTGTGAGACTACCACCGGGATGTTGAATCCTATCCAGGAGATCGGCCGCGCAGTGAAGGACGCCGGGCGGTGTTATATCGTTGACGCTATGAGCAGCTTTGGCGGAATACCGATGGATGCCGGGGAATTAGGCGCGGATTTTCTTATCAGCAGCGCCAACAAATGTATTCAGGGCGTACCGGGATTCGGATTTGTTATCGCCCCATGGGAAGCGATGGATACTTGCAAGGGACAGGCTCGTTCTCTTAGCCTCGACCTGTACGATCAGTGGCACGAAATGGAGACGAAGAAAGGAAAATGGCGGTTTACTTCGCCGACGCATACCGTCCGGGCTTTCGATCAGGCCATGAGGGAACTGGAAAAAGAGGGGGGCGTGCCGGCCCGATTTGCCCGGTATTTCGAAAACCATCGGTTGCTTGTGGACGGCATGCGGGGACTAGGCTTCCAATGCTTTTTGCCTGATGAATACCAGGCCCCGATCATTACCTCGTTCCTGAATCCGGGGCATTCCGGTTACAACTTCAGGCCATTTTACGAGTCCCTGAAAACTAGGGGATTCGTCATATATCCCGGCAAGGTAACTGTGGCCGATACCTTCCGGATCGGAAATATTGGAAATATTGAACCTGATGACATTCGACATTTAATCCAGGCGGTTTCTGAATCGATGACCTGGAAGACGGATTGATCCGGTTTAATGGTGTCGGCTCCATTGAATTGAACTATAAATTACGTATCGTAAGGGGCGGTGAATCTGTCTTAAAGAGCTCTTTTATGAACCTTGACATCCAGTAGATTGCTTAATATATCAAGTGCAACATTTCACCTCACAGGAATAACATCATGTCTCTGGAAACAAAGCGCGCCAGTTACGGGGCAGAAGCGTACGACGTTCCGGGAAGTGGGTTGCCTTCCCCATTCCCACGTACAATGGGGCCGAACTGCATGGCCTACCTCAAGGACGTGGTAGACGCCGGGTTGTCGGGAAACATGATCGGCCGGTTCGAGGTGGCGTTCGCAGAGGCTATGGGGGTCAGGCACTGTATAGCGACGCCGGGATGCACACCGGCATTGGCTATCCTGGCCGCCGCATTCGATTTTGAACCAGGTGATGAAATCATTGTCAGCTCCATCACCGACTACGGAACCATGCAGGGACTTTTAAGCGAGCACTACATTCCGGTGTTTGCAGATACACAGTCCGGTACTGTCAACATAAACGCGGAAACGATTGCCCCCTGCATTACGGACCGCACCAGGGCGATTCTTGTGGTTCATCTGACCGGCCTGATGTGTGACATGGACCCGATCATGGAGCTTGCGGCCAGGCACGATCTGATCGTATATGAAGATGCCTGTCAGGCGCTGTACAGCGATTACAAAGGGCGGTATGCAGGTACACTGGGGAAAGCCGCCGGTTTCTCGTTCGATTCTGAGAAGACGATGGGGTCGGATGTGGGGGGATGCGTGATCACCGACGACGATGTTCTGGCCGATCGTCTACGGTTCGTCGGCCAGAGCCGGGGTGGAGAGATGCGACCCCATTTTGGCCGGATTCACTCCACGCTCGGTTATGCGCAGCGTATGACGCAATCCACCGCCGCCATTTCGTTGTCGCAGCTTGAGATCTTGCCGCCCCAGGTAGAAAAAAGGGATGCGATGATTCGCCTGATAACCGATAAACTATCACAGATACCGGGTATAACTCCGCTGCCCATTCCCGACTATCAATCCGTATATTCCTGTTGGATGGCCGGTTTCAATATCGATCGGGATGAGTTCTCCTGCGATGCGGAAACGTTTGCCGAACAGCTTGAGGAGGCCGGTATTCCCGGTATCGGCATGGGCAAATACTACCTTATGCCTGATGCCTTGACGTTCCTTCAGGCTCAGGCCCGGGATCAGGCCTTCCCATTTTCGATGCCGCCGGCTTCCCGAAGTTACCGTTATGATGCAAACACCTGCCCCACCGCTCACACTTTCCTTGAAACCTTCATTCGCTGGTCCACTTTTTGCGAAAAATACGAACCGGAGCACTGCGAACTGGTAGCGAAGATTGTTCAGGATGTTGCAGGCAGAAACAGAAAGTGACGATGCCCCGATCCAAAATCCTCCTTCCAGCCAGATACTACCGAGCCCTGCCCATCGACAGATCGGGATATGAGGCCGTCAAGCTCGAGCTTAACGGTGCACGGACGGCGTTCATCGGGATGCATTGCTGGAACATCGGTTGTCCGGATGGACCGCCCGAAGATATGGATTTTTGTGTGGGTATGGGATGGCCGCAGTCAACCAGGGAGGCCGCCCGGATAATGGCGGATTCTATCCGACCGGCAATGGACGCGGCCCGGCAGGCTGGTATACCGGTGTGCCACGTGGAATCGGACTGGATGGACAAGCAGTATCCTCATATTGCCTCCCGCCGCGACGCATCTGCCCCGGTAGGAACGTTGCAGCCGGGACACCAGGAGATGCTCGACCGTGCCCACGGAGCCGGGTATCTTACCCGTTCTCCTCTGGCAAGAATGAAACGGGCGGCTATCGTGTCGCCGATCGGGAACGAACCGCTATTTTTCTATACTGATACGTTCGATACCTATCTCAAAGAGCACGACATCGACACGTTGATTTATGCCGGATTCGCAACCGATATGTGCATCCTGGGAGCGGAAGGCGGTGCACGCGCTATGCTGGCTCAGGGATACCGCTGCATCCTAATGCGTGACGCCACCGTTGGCGTAGAAACTCCGGAATCCTTCCCGGAACGTCTGGCGACCCGGTACGGGATTCATCTGTTTGAATGGAGCCTTGGCCACAGTACTACGTTTGCGGAGTTTATGAAGGCACTTGACATCGGTAATTAAGCCAGTTTTACCAACATCGCGTCATCCCGGGTTTTACCCCGCGGTGACGGCCATGAAGGATTGTTCACCCAACCGAAGGGATCCCCTTGTCCGACCAACTCTGGCCTGAAGATCAGATCGAACAGTACACGGCATATCATGTCGCTACGTCGATCAACATCGACGGGCATCTCAACGAATCTGCCTGGCAGTCGGCACCCCGTTCGCCAAGGTTCCGGGATTTGATCTACGGAGAACCGGGGATCCATGATACCAGGGCGGCGGTACTCTGGGACGACACCTATCTGTATGTAGGCTACTGGATAGAAGAGCCCAATGTGCAGGCCACGCTGACTGAGCGGGATGATCTGATTTATTTGGACAATGATGTGGAGCTGTTTATCGACGGGAAAGATTGTTACTACGAGTTTGAAATCAACGCCCTCGGGACGATATATGAGGTGTTCTTCATCTGGGAAGAGGCATATGAGAAGGGCGGATTCAGTGGAATACCGGAGTTTAAGAGGGCCGTGAAAGGTGTAAAACCGTTTCATGGTGTCGGCTACCAGCCCCATCCGAACGGGCCGCGTATCGGATACTGGAACTGGGATTTTCCAGGTCTTAAGAGTGCTGTGTATGTGGATGGCACCCTCAATAACTGTGAGGATCGAGACCGAGGATGGACGGTCGAACTGGCCCTGCCCTGGCAGGGCATGAAATGGCTCGCCCATGCCGAAGGACGCTCCCTGCCGCCAAAGGACGGTGACACCTGGCGCATGGACTTCTCCCGGTTCAACACGTACAAACAAGCACCGCCTTCCACGGATCCGGGCGGCTGGGCCTGGAGTCCTCACGGCGTCTGGGATTCCCATGTGCCGGAGCGGTTCACCTACGTGCATTTTTCCTCGAAGCATGTGAACGAGATCGGATAACGCCTTTCATATCATCAGAAAAATCTGTGTCTTATCAGGATCTGTTCATCCTGTTCGAACAGGGTCAGTTGACTATTCGGTTAATTAAACAGAGAGACCAGGTCTCATTTAATTCAGACGCCATTTTGTTCCAAGACAGGTTAACCGGATTCAATCGCGCCGCCGGAGGCTGGTTTACAGGAATACCGGCGGCAAAGCGATAAAAGAGTTCTAGGTGGACGGATGATTGACTTATCAAAAATGTCGGGCGCTTCTCCGGAGATACAGACCGTACAGGCGGATCCCGGAAGATCATGGGCAAGACCTGCGGTTTTAGCCATCGATGCGCCGCCGGATGATGAAACGGATCCCCAGCCGGATGCCCGTTGGCCGGCGGATGCCGTGCGCACCGGCGTATGTGGATCGGTTACGCCGAGGGTCGTCACGCTGCGGGACGGCGGCTATCGAATGTATTACACACAGATTCTTCCGCGCGTAGGTTTCCCCGCGGGTGCCAACGACTACGATAACGCCTCGACCCGGATTCTCAGTGCCGTTTCGTCGGACGGAGAGACTTGGACACCGGAGCCGGGGGTGCGCCTTTCGCCCCGGGACGGCGGCGCAGGGGAGTTTCGGGTGGTGTGCGGTGATGTGGTTCCCAGGGAGGATCTTTCAGGCGGCCTCCGGATGTATTACGAGTGTTGCACCGGTTCACAGGCGGTTTCCAATACAATCCGCAGTGCTATTTCCGAGGATGGGCTCGTCTGGTCGATGGAAACGGGCGACCGATACAGCGGGGGTGCTTTCTCGTCACCCCGGATCGTGTTTTTGGAAAACGGGCAGTGCCGACTGTATTTCTATAAACGGGGCCTCGGGATCATCAGCGCCCTCTCAATTGACGGCGGTTTGACATTTTCCGAGGACCAAGGTGTCCGAATTCTTCCCGGCAAGGTATATGCCGCGTTTGCCCCCGAGATCATACGTCTATCAGGTGGTGGCTATGTCATGTATTACGCAGGCTATAAAGGGCCCCGTGAGGCCTATATTCTCAGGGCCACATCTGAGGACGGTCTGGTATGGCACAAGGAGAATACGCCAACTATTTCGCCCGATCCCGGAACATGGGACGGCACGAAATGTTCGGAGATGTGTGTTTTTCCGCTGTCTCCCCAAATTGACAGGCAGGATCAGCGCTATCGTATGGTTTACGAAGCGTGCGACGGGACGGCCATAGACAGACGGGGTGTCTGGCGGATCGTCAGTGTTACGAGTATCTCAGGTATGTCGACGTAGCCGCCGTGCCCATTATTCGGTAGGTTTTCCGCGAATCTGATGCCGGGCGGCACGTATTACATGTCCGTAGACTGCACCGTCCCGTCAACCGTCATGGTATGTGCGATAAGCAGAATGTGTGGACCTGTGAACCATCGGGTGGATCGGCCGACTGCAATTTTGTTATGAGGGCCGGCGTCCGATCCTCATTCAATCAGACGGAATACGGGAGTTTGTCGATCTTTGCAGGTGAAGGCTTCGCTTACACTATATTTATTTGAAATGAATGACGAAATGGCCGGATATTTCATGATTGGAAAGCGGGGTCGCCAGCGGGGGGGGAGGGACGTGATGCTGCCCTTTCTGACGTCGATAAATAACAGGGCGGTAGGATGCCTATGCCGCAGAAAGCGACGTACCGACTTTCTGGCCGTCGGTGATTGGTTAACACACCTGGGAATATAAATCGGAACCAACAAACAGGCACAGAAATCCTCTTCGTTGGGACAAAAGCTGTTATGTCCGATAAAGAAACCTACATGATTCCTGCGCAGACACTCCGCATCGAACAGGAAATCAAACGCAGTCGATTTATAGCAACACTTGGGCATGCAGAAGATGCGGAGCAGGCGCAAGCGTTTATAGAAAGGGTTCGGGAGTCATACCGGGATGCCAGTCACAACACCTGGGCGTATATGGCGGGACCGCCGGGCAACACGCTGGCTATCGGTATGAGCGACGATGGAGAGCCGCGCGGAACCGCGGGCAGACCCATGTTGAATGTGCTGCAACAGAACGAAATCGGTGAGATAGTGGCGGTGGTAACAAGGTTTTTCGGTGGGACCAAGCTGGGCGCCAGAGGCTTGACAAGAGCTTATTCTGGTTCCGTCAGCATGGCGCTGGATAGGCTACCGCTTACAGTGCGTATGGTGCTGGTTGCCGTAAGCATCCTGATACCGTATCAGCAGGAAAACCCGGTGCGCCACCTTCTGTCCGGTATGGGCCTGGAAATTGAGAAGGCAGCTTATCGGGATAAGGTGGCGCTTCATGTGAGTGTTCCTTCGCAACAGATGGAAGAGCTCAAAAAGTGCGTTCGGGATGTGACATCGGGAACCGGTGCAGTAACCACAGGTTAGCAGGATTAATCTATGCGACTCACAAAAACGAATGTTCAGTGGCTAGGCCTGATCCTCGGTCCGCTATGTGCGTTTATGGCATATCTCCTGCTCCCGGAGACCTACCAGGATAGCGAAGGGGTGTCGGTCATGTTCTCCCACGCCGGACGGGCCACGGCGGTGCTGGCAGTTTGGATCGCCATCTGGTGGATGACCGAGGCGATCTCCATCTACGCTACCGCGCTGCTGCCCCTGGCGGTACTGCCCATGACCGGCGCTATGCCCATCCGTCAGGCCGCATCGCCGTACGCCAGTGAGTTGGTTTACCTGTTCATGGGCGGTTTTATCCTGGCGCTGGCCATGCAGCGATGGGGGTTGCACCGAAGGTTCGCCCTGTCGGCCTTGCGGTTGGTGGGTACGCAACCACAGCGGCTGATAGGAGGGTTCATGGGGGTTACCGCTATCCTCAGCATGTGGGTCTCCAACACCGCAACGACGATTATGATGCTGCCCATTGCCCTGAGTGTGATCGAGCTGGCAAAAAATAAGGAAGCAGGACAGCCGGATTCTAACGACAATTTTACGCCCTGTCTGCTGCTCGCAATCGCCTACGCCGCCTCGATCGGCGGTGTCGGTACGCTGATCGGCACGCCTCCGAACCTGTTCCTGGCTTCCTACATTAAAGACAATCTGGATCAGGAGATCAGTTTTGTTAGATGGATGGGCGTTGGCGTCCCGCTAGTAGCTGTATTCCTGCCGCTGGTGTGGCTGTTCATGACTCGTGTCATATTTCCGATTAGCAGCCCTGGTATCGAGGTTAAAGATACTATAACTGCCGAGGCATACCAGGACCTCGGTCCCATGTCCCGCGGTGAATGGGCGGTCCTCTTCGTGTTTCTGGCAACCGTGTTCGCCTGGATATTCCGACCGCTGCTTCTGCAGATAGAAATAGCCGGCGTGCGACCGCTCGGTGGTATGACAGATTCTGGCATCGCCATTATGGCCGCACTGGCGTTGTTTGTAATCCCGGTCGACATAAAGGATCGGGTGTTTGTGATAGACTGGGGCACGGCGAAACAGCTGCCATGGGAAGTTCTAGTGTTGTTCGGGGGGGGCTTGAGTCTTGCCGCTGCCATAAGGGTGAACGGTGTGGGTGAATATCTCGGTAATCAGGTTGGAAGCCTAGCCGGTATCCCGGACATGCTGTTGGTCGTCATTGTCATTACTATGGTAATTTGCCTGACCGAATTGACCAGCAATACCGCCACCACCGCTACAATGGTACCGATCTTGGCTGGCCTGGCGTCTGGGCTGGGTTTCCATCCGTTCACGCTGATCGTACCCGCCGCCATCGCCGCCAGCTGCGCCTTTATGCTGCCGGTAGCCACCCCCCCCAACGCCATCGTGTTTGGCTCCGGCTATGTTACCATGCAACAGATGATTCGGGCCGGGCTCTGGCTCAATATAATCGGGATAACAATTATCACAGTATTGCTGTATACGGTGATGGCCTGGGTGCTGGCGATTTAAACCACCTTGCAAAACTTCTTTGTGTTCGCCGATTCCTTGCCCCATAGACAGGTCTCTTTTCTGCAGAATTGTTCGTATCGAGGATCGATCGTACCGCGCCGTTTGGCCATATTGGACAACCGGTTTCCAAAACCCATGGTGTCACATCGTAATGTTGCGTTGCTCTTTCTGGTTACCTGTCCCTGCCAAGGCGTTTAAAATTTCCAGAATAGCCACCCCGTTTATATGCTTCAATTCTTTCATCGGCCATCCACCTGTTGCACATCAATAAGTCGTCTTATATATTCCTTCAATGCACTAAGGAGGATTTTCGATGCCTCAGAAAATATCCGAATTCGGAAGCAAGAAACCGGGTCCTGCTCGAGAGCGACAATGGGTTCGTTACCTGTCGGGATCGGGATTCCCTACTAGATGAAGGCACGACTGCTTTCGGCGGTGCGGTGTCGTTAGACCCGGAAGATACCATGCTGCTAGTTCGTTCTTATGTGGACCAGCATAACACCAAATATGGTTGGTCACAGGCATCCTGCAACGCGCCTGCCAGGCTCTGGTGACGCCGCCAAAGGCCCAGAAATGTGCGGGAGTTGGAGAACGCGATCGAGCCGGCGGTTATCGTCAGCCGCGCCGCCGGGGCTTGAATCGGGTGGCGGGTGCGCCGAGGACCTGCCGGGCATAAAGCGCACCTCCCTCCAAACCGGTATGAAAAACCTGAGAACCCCGAGACAGGAGTGACCTCCGACATGGCCGACCATGCCTCCCCTTCCGGCTTCGTCACATTACGCTCCGGCCTGATCGGCCTCATGTTTTCTGTGGTTGTGGGCGTGGGCGGGCAGCATGTCGCCAACATCTTTAATGCGCCAAACTTTGCGTATACCCACCTGCCGATGTGTTTGCTCATCCCATTTATGGCGTTTATTCTGGCGCCTAACGTCTGGCTAAAATCGATTTCACCTCATTATGCCCTGACGCCCTCCGAGTTGCTGGTAATTTTCTCCATGGGGCTCATCGCCTCAATCGTTCCGGACTGGGCCATGAACTGGTACCTGATGTCGGTAATCACGGCACCCCGGTATTATGCCGGTCCCGAGAATCAGTGGGAGAGTAAATTTTTCGAATTTCTGCCAGACTGGCTCGTTCTGGAGCAAAACACGGCGCTGGGCTTTTTCGAAGGGATCGCCCCCGGTGGCGGGATCCCCTGGACGGAATGGGCCACGCCCATGATCTGGTGGTTTTCCCTGATCTGCGCCATGCTGTTCGTGGGCGCCTGCCTGGTAGTCGTACTCCGCAAACAGTGGGTCGAGTACGAACGCCTGCGGTTCCCCCTCTGCGAAATCTCGACGCACCTAATTGGAGCCGAAGGTGATGATGCAAACGCTTCGGGATGGCCCCCATTCTACCGGACCCGGATTTTTCAAGTCGGGCTTATCCTCTCTCTGGTCTCCGCAGTTTACAACTGTGTCACCTTCTGGACTGGCTGGCCTCATATCCCGATCATGGGGTCTGATGTGTTCACGATTACGTTCGCTCCCTCCTATCCGCCTCTGCCGGTGCGACTGAATGTCTTCAACTTGTGTTTCGCGTTCTTCATCAACGTGGAGATTCTGTTCAGTCTCTGGTTCTTTCAACTGTTCGGGATAATGCAGGCCGGAATGTTGAACAGAATCGGGATGGCCTCCACCACTCTGGTTCCGGGAGGATTGGTCTCTATACAGTTTGTCGGTGGCATGATATTCTTCGTTTTATGGGGATTATGGATGGCGCGGAGACATGTCCGTGAAGTAATTGCTCATGCTTTTGGGCAGAGAACTACGCTGGATGACCGGGAAGAGATGTTTTCGTACAGGACGGCTGTATTCGGTCTGATCGTTGGCTTCCTGTATATCATTAACTGGTTGCACCAGGCTGGCGTCTCCATCCCTACAGTGTTGCTGTTTCTCTTCTTTCTGTTTATTTTTTACCTGGCCATGGCCCGAGTTCTGGCAGAGGCAGGACTCGTCATGGTCGATCTTCCCATCAACGCGCACCAGTTCACGGTCAGCATGATCGGCTCCGGAAATCTTTCAGTACCCACTTTGACAGGCATGACACTGACCAACGCATTCGCACGCAACTGGCGGACGTTTACCATGATCGCCACCGCGCACGTCGCATGGTTCAAAGGGCATCTGAACAAGGTGTCAAGGGGGGCGGACCAAATCGGTAGAAGATGTGCAGGCGGGTTTTTCCTGTGGATCTGTCTTGCGTTCGGTGTCAGTGCCGCCTCGTCAATGATCTATCTGATCTATGCGGGTTATACCTACGGCGAGCAGAGCCTGCGCGGCGGAGCCATAGGCAGCCTTGGGAACGGTTTCTATAACATGGCCGTCGCCTGGATCGATAACGCCACGAGGATAACAGAACTGGAGGTTGTTTTTCTGGGGTCCGGTGGTCTCATGACTTTCCTGATGATCATCTGCCGGTACCTGTTTTACTGGTGGCCCCTGCATCCTATCGGTTTTGTGGTGGCGGCCTCTGCGCCGATCCGGGTGGCTTTTTTTCCGTTCCTGCTCGCCTGGCTTATACAGGTAATCCTGCTACGAATAGGCGGCGTGCGTCTATATCGTCGTGTGCAACCCCTGTTTCTTGGCCTGCTCGTCGGATACATCGGCGGTGCGGCTATCACATACCTGGTAGACTGGTTCTGGTTCATCGACACGCCGCATCTGTATGAGAACTTCTTCTAAATTGATGATTCCATGTTGTATATTGAAAATTGGAACTGGCATGCACATTTCGGTACCGGTACAACGGGATTGGAAAGGTAGTACAGGTTTGGAAATTCCTTGACACATGGACCGTACGGGATACTTTATTTCCATCTTCAACCGCTTCACGAAGCCGATGATAATAACTTAATAGGCATGGTCTATTTCTCTCTCGTGGTCGATGATCCACCTGCTTGAACTTTTACGCCAATCGGTTCAAATTTTGGTGGATGAACCCGAATAATTTACGCCCCAGTCCTTATGTTAAAAAATCCAGTAATCGGTGTCGGCACGTTCCAGGCTTCACCAAGGGCAAAAGAACTCGTAATGCAGGTTTTGAATACCAATCGCCTGTCTTACGGACCGATGACACAGCAGTTTGAAGAACAATTTGCCAAACTGCATGGATGCCGGTTCGGTGTGATGAGCAACAGCGGCACCAGTGCTCTACATGTGGCCCTGGCAACCCTGAAGGAAATACACGGGTGGGATGATGGGGACGAAGTTCTGGTGCCTGCCGTCACCTTTGTCGCGACCTCAAATATCGTAATTCACAACAAGATGCAGCCTGTGTTTGTGGATGTCGAGCCTCAGTATTATGCTATAGACTCGGAAGCCATTGAGGAGAAGATAACTCCTAGAACTCGCGCCATAATTCCGGTACATCTTTTCGGACATCCTGCCGATATGGATCCGATACTGGACATCGCTTCCCGATATGGATTAAAGGTTATCGAGGATACGTGCGAGACAATGTTCGCCGGATATAAAGGGCGCAGTGTGGGCAGCATGGGCGACATCGGCTGTTTTTCCACGTATGTGGCTCATCTCATCGTAACAGGGGTCGGCGGCCTTAATACGACAAATGATGTGGAATATGCCATAAAACTGCGGTCCCTTGTCAACCATGGACGGGATTCAATCTATCTGAGCATAGACGATGACGACGGCAGAACGCCGGAAGAACTGCGCGTGCTGGTGCCGCGTCGGTTTTCCTTTGTAAGCGTTGGGCACAGCTTTCGAGTAACTGAAATGGAATCCGCTCTGGGTCTTGCGCAACTCGAAGAGTGGGAGCCCATGATCGCAACGCGCCGATCCAACGCCCGGCGTTTGATGGGCGAGTTGTCCCCCTTTGAAGACAGAATACAGTTGCCGTCTATACGTCCAGACTGTGAGCATTCCTTTATGATGTTTCCCATTGTCCTTCGGGATCAACCCAAAGCGGATCTGGTCAATTATCTGGAAGAGCGTGGTGTGGAAACGCGCGATATGCTGCCCCTGGTCAACCAACCTGTGTACCGTGATTTGTTAAATTTGCGTGCTGCGGATTACCCGGTAGCCGACTGGATCACGCGGAACGGTTTTTATGTTGGGTGCCACCAGGATCTGATGGAATCGGATCTCGAGTATATGTCTGAACTCTTTGCCAGATTCTGGAAACCGCGTGCTTCAGGCGTTCAGAATCAGAAAGCACTGCTCGTGCTGATAGTTAATGACAAAACCCATGGGCTGGGTGAGGCGCTGGAATTGCTTCCGTTGGAATTGTTCGATGAAGTGGTTGCACTGACGGACCGGGTTTCCGGCGATGATAAAACGCAATTGGCACAGCAGGGAATTCCAGAAATACCGTATCGCACAAATGCTTCCTCGACCTTCTCAGAAATGGACGAGATGTTGTGTGAAAATATAATTTTCTATCCCATGGATGGAAGCCATGACGCCAGAGGCATCACGAAAATCCTGTTTAAGCTCGAAAACAGTTGCGACATGGTCATTGCCTCGCGTTTTCTCCCGGGTAGCGGCCGGCACGACAGGTATCAGCGGCTCCGGTACCGGAGCCTGGGAAACCGGTTGTTTACAACGCTCGCCAATATTCTGTTTTTCGGCAATCTCACGGATACACTCTGCCAGTTCCGGGGTATCAAGCACAACCGCCTTGAAAAGGAGGTTTTCACAGATTATGACGTGGAGCGCCTCTACCGGCTGTCCATCCGAGCTATGAAACAACGCTGGCACGTCGCCGAAATCCCCATAAATGAAGAAGTGGATCCGTCGCACACAAAGCAGCGACATGCCTGGGGCAATGTATTCCCCCTGTTGGGCATCATATGGCGGGAATGGTTCCATAAGGATTAATGGATGCGTTTTTTGATCGACAAATCCACCCGATCATTCGAACCGAGTGCCGGGGTGTTTATAATTGTCTGCGTGACCCTGATGGGGCTGGCATTGTACAACCTGGATAATGCCGCCCTGTGGTACGACGAAGCACAGACCGCTTTCGTGGCCAAAGGAGTGCTGGACACAGGTTGGCCTACGGCCCATGATGGACGGCAGTTAATTCCGGAAGTGAATGTTTTTTACAATGAGAATATGCTATGGGTGGAGCATCCCTGGTTACAGTTCTACATCGTGGCCATGGCATTCAAACTCTTCGGTGTTTCGCCCGTCACCGCCCGTCTGTTTTTTGTGCTGATCGGATTTTGCACTGTATTTTTCCTGTATAGAACCGTACACCGTGTGTACGGCACCGGTGTTGCCCGTCTCTCCTCCGTTTTGCTTCTGTTGTCGACGCCGTATATGCTGCATCTTCGGCAGTGCCGCTATTATGCCATCCTCGGTTTTGCGACCGTCTGGATGCTGTGGGCTTATCTCAAATTCGAACGGGGAGAACGCGGGGCATTACCCCATCTTATTGCCGCTGCCGTGCTGACTTTCTACTGCAATGTTGCTTCATTTTTTGCGCTGATGGCGGGGATCACACTGTGGATTGTCGTCAAAGGGAGATATGCGGGGCGCTGGCGGGCGCTTATCACGATGTATGGTGTTATTTTCGTGTTCACGTTCCCATGGTTCATCTTTGCCGACCTGATGAGCAGGCGCGATACCCACGGAAGTTGGAGCGTCCTCGACATGATAAGCCAATTGGGGTACTATACGGTTGATATCAACGCGTATCTATTTCCCGTAGTGTTCCTGGTCCTTCTATCCGTATTCAATCTCCGGCAGAGGCTGAAACGCTATGAAATCGTCATTTATTTGTCGATACCCATCGTATATGTAGGACATACGATCGTTGCCGGATTGCCGAATCCGCCGCTGTTTCTTCTCGCTTTGACCGGTGGTATTCTATTCCTGATGACAGCTGTCTGGGGTTATCGGATGGTGCACAAACTTGCTTTTTTGCAGCCGGTTGCCCCGCTGATATTCTTCCTTGTGATCGGGGGGATCATCGGACTCGCCACCGTTATTCCCATTGCGAATTTTCGGTACCTAGTGGGCTATATTCCCTTGATATGTATTCTGGCAGCCCTGTTGCTGTACGCCGGGTGGCAACGCTCAAGAACGGTCGGTATCATCGTGGGCGCCTTATTTATTGGTACTAACATACTGCATGCCCTGCCGTTAGCTATCGTCTCATGGCTGCCCGTGTCCTTTCAGGATCTTGAATTCATCACCAGGGCAGCTATTCCTCCTGCGATGATGGAACGCATCACGGGACGATCACAGGATCAGATCTACAGAAACCTGGGGGCCTATCTTGCCTCCGTTGATTCCGTTACGGCAACCGCCGGACGTGCAACGACGCCTTATTTCGATTACATCTATGAAGTCACGCAGCCTCGAAAAGGATCTGTGGAAGGCGTCGTGGCGTATCTACAGAAGCACGCCCGACCGGGTGAAACCATTTTTTCTGATTCAGATCGACTGGCTTTAGTATTCCATACCGATTTGAAATTAGAGTCTTACCCGATTACAACAGAAAAGATAGATGCCGACTGGGTATCTTTACGCCCGCACAGTTTTTACGAACATTTTTCTACATGGTGGATCCGTAATTTCTATGATGAAGTCCTGACGCCTTTTTATGATAAAATAGAACTCGATTACCCGGACGTGCCAAATATAGATTACAACCAGCCAAGCCCTCGTTTCCATGAATTTTATCCTGACAGCGAGAACTATCCCCGGATGGTCGTATTTCGCCGTAAGAAAGGCCTCCCATCAGACGATCCCCCGTCACGGTGATGTTTTGAGATCTCTTGTTTGTATGTTTCAGATTGCCACAACCACTGCCTGCATGTAAACTGACACGGGTACAAGGTTGCATTGCTTTTGTGATTCTTTAAAATCAATTATTGGGAGGTCCTATGATAAGGTGGATGAACTTACTGGTGCTCGTGTATGGAATCGCCACGGCAGCGCCGGCAATCGGACAGACGCTTGCGACGGAAGACGAGGTCCTAAAGAACATTTGGACCGAGGCGATGGAAAACTCACAGCTCGAGCAGCTGGCGCATGAGCTGTTGGATGTAATCGGTCCCCGCCTGGTGGGTACTCCTCAGGCGAACAAGGCCCATGACTGGGCAAAGGAAAAATACGAAGGCTGGGGTATAGCGGCACAGAACGAAGTATGGGGCAAATGGCGGGGATGGGAACGCGGTGTGACCCACATTGATCTGATCGAACCCCGGGTCAGGACGCTCGAAGGCACCATGCTGGCGTGGAGCCCCGGCACCGGGCCGCGAGGCGTAACGGCCGGATTGATCATCCTGGCGGACGTGGATTCCGTCGCCTTCCAGGCATGGCTGCCGCAGGTGAACGGCAAATTCGTCATGATGTCCGTGCCTCCCGTGACGGGCCGCACGGATGCCAACTGGGAGCAGTACGCGCTGCCGCCCTCTTTCGAACGGATGAAAGCAACCCGCGACAGTCTTCGAAAGAACTGGAACGACCGGATTCGGCGTTACGGCTACAACACGCGCACCCTTCCCGTAGCACTGGAAGAAGCCGGTGCAGTCGGCGTGATCACAAATCGGTGGACGGCAGGCTGGGGCGTGGACAGGATCTTCTCATCGTACACAAAGAACATTCCGACCGTGAACATCAGCGTTGAAGACTACGGTCTACTGTACCGCCTCGTGCAGTTCGACGACAATCCGGTCCTCAAGATCGTAACCACGGCACGCGAAGCCGGTGAGGTTCCCACGTACAATACCATCGCCAGACTGGAGGGTACCGACAAGGCAGACGAATATGTGATGCTCTCCGCACATTTCGATTCCTGGGACGGCGCATCCGGCGCCACCGACAATGGCACGGGCACACTGGTCATGATGGAAGCGATGCGAATCCTCAAGTCCGTGTATCCCAGCCCGAAACGAACGGTCCTGGTAGGACACTGGGGCAGCGAAGAACAGGGGCTGAATGGCTCCCGGGCCTTCGTCAAGGATCATCCCGAAATTGTAGAAAAGCTTCAGGCGCTGTTCAATCAGGACAACGGCACCGGTCGGGTCGTGCGCATGTCCGGTTCCGGGTTTATACACGCAGGTGAATTTCTGGGCCGCTGGCTGTCGCAGGTCCCACAGGAAGTTGCCAGCCACATCAAACTGACGGTTCCAGGTATGCCGGCCGGCGGAGGATCGGATCATGCCTCGTTCGTGGCCGCCGGTGCACCCGGGTTCGGGATCGGCTCCCTGAGCTGGGACTATTTCCGCTACACTTGGCACACCAACCGGGACTCATACGACAAGGTTGTGTTCGATGATCTGAAGAACAACGTGATTCTGGCCGCATCCCTCATTTACCTGGCGTCCGAAGATCCAAAATTTTTCCCGCGTGAAAAACGGGTACTGCCTATCAATCAGGAAACCGGTGAACGCCGTGAATGGCCGACACCGAAAGATCCCGAACGTGCCGGTCGAATCGAGAAGGAAGGCGATCCGAACGACTGACGGCTTGAGATGTGATGTGAGCAGGCCGTGCATCCGGCTGGCCAGTTTTATGCCTTCCCGTGTGCGCAGTCTATCCTCCCAACAACCTTGGTCAAGCTCCTTTGACCGCGGATATCGGCATCATGCCGTTTCCGGTTTTCTTCGTAAATGATGCTTTAGCGTGGCATTGTTGACATGGTCTCCGGCATAAGAACACCAGGGGCAAGCCACTTCCCCGGTTTTACCTGCTTCCGACAGCTGTCGGGTCCCCGCACTTGAATATGGTCTGTCTTAATCAGTTGCCGCATTGAGAATTTTGGCCTTTCAATGCCATATTACTCTCGCTCTTTTATCCGATGCAACAGCCCCTGTATGTGTCCGCAGAACACGTCTCCGGCATCTTTCTCGAACTCCAGATGCCGGCACAGTCTGGGGGCGGCAACCGCCGCATACCAGCCGAATCCTTCATGAGAAAAATCCTGTGGGCGGGCCAGGTATCCTACCGCTTCGTTTGCGTAGCCGACCAAGATTGTATGAGGATACGGGGAAGCAGCCTTAATGGCGTTGCCGAATTCCAGGAAAAGCTCCAACGGGTGGGCAACCAGAACCGCGTCGTTGATCCTAAGATATGCCACCTGGAATTCGAGACGTTGTGGATGCGGTCGCTTGAGCATTTCCAGGCGAACTTTACGCCAATCACGTTCGTAGAGCAGGTTTCTGTATTCTATCGTATCCCGGTTCCCGCCATAGTCCTTGATGGTTTGTTCACAGTCCGTAAGTTCCTGCTCGATCGGTTCTCGCTCCGGAACCTGCGTGGGGAGCGACATCATGTATTTATCGCCGGCCAGGGTCGCGTCCGGTGAGGTTTCAATACCCTCCAGGCAGGGCAGGACGCTGTCTTTCAGTAGCGTGCCGTTTGCCTTCATGGTCTCAAGACCGTCCCCGAAGCCGCGGCAGTTCAGGTTGCCGCAACTGCCTTGAAAGAACAGGATTTTCACCGTGTCGTTCATTTGTTTTTCCATCTTTGCGACGCCGTCACCTACATAGTCACCGCATACATGGGCACTGGCACCCAGTGACACCGGGTGGGCGCTGAAGTTGATGGCTGCTGCGCGTATCCTGCCCTCCATGTCATCGATTCTGATGAGCACCGCTTCCTCGTCAACGGTGCCACCGTTATCTACTCGGTTAACCGACAGGTGCGGAATTGGTGCCCGGCCAAACCCTATACGGCCCGGGGCAAGGTTCCCAACAGCCTGACTGATTGCGTCCGCAAACAGGGCGGGCAGCGTCTGTGTGTAGGTTTCGTCCCATTCCCCCCAGGCGACGGTTCGCATGGTGGCTGGTCCGGAATGGGTATGCGTGTTCGTAATGACTACTTTTGAAGGATCCAGTCCATGACGCTTCCTCACGAGCCGTAGGGTCGCATCTACCAGAGCCCGGTCCACCCAAATCAGATCGTTAGAAAGCCATACATATGTCTCCGTACCGTCCGACAGTGCCAGGGCGGTACAGTAAAGATCCTGAACGATCTTCTCCCCCTTACGCTCCCGATAAGGCCCGTAACCGCAGAGCTCGATCCCGAGCGGCGGGGTAATGACGGTTCGGCCGGTGCCGAACTGGAGTTGTGGCATGGCGGGTTCCTTTGATGGACTCATTGACGGGAAACGAGGGTGGTGATGAATATCGGCTATGGTCAGGACGAAGACTGGTTTTATCCAATTCTATATTCAATATTTCCATGGTTCAACGAACCATTCACCCGATCTCCACAGTCTTGCCGGTCTGTACTGATTCTGACTCTTTCAAGCATATTGAGAGGGAATCCCTGGCTGATTTACCGGAGAGGATTTCCGGCTCTAAACCCTGGTTTATGCACTCGACTGCATAGGAGATTTCAGCAGTGAAGGCTTCCGGGTAATTGATTGCGGGTGTTTCTTTACCGTCCGGGGTATAGAGAGTGACCGGATGGCCGGAGAGGGAGTTAAACCAGAGTGTGCCTTCTTCGAAATAAGCGTCGTAGCCGTGCTCGAACATCAGGCCGGCCGTACCGATAGAGCCGCTCTGAGCGGTGACGGTGAAATCCTTTCCGTCGTAGCCGTACTGGGTAGACAGGTAGAGTACATAACCATTCGGGCTGACCATGCCGGAGGAATGGACCCGGTCGGGAATACCGAGCAGGTACTGCACAAAATCTGTGTCGTGGATATGCAAGTCGATACCGGCAGCGCCGGTTTCTTCGTATTTCGTAAACCATTCAGCACTGCCCCAGAGCGGTTTGGAGATTACACGCTTCATGTGCAGTCCAAGAAAACGGCCGTAACGTTCATCATCCACCGCATCCTTGAGAAACGCGAATTCTGGGAAATAACGCAGCACCTGCCCGACCATGAACTGTCTTCCGGCCGCCTTGGCTGCGGCGACCATCTCGTCCGCCTCCTCAAGGTTCAGCGCGATAGGCTTCTCCAGTAGTACGTGTTTTCCGGCCGCCAGAGCTTTCATGGTGACGTCGTAATGCATTCCGGTGGGCAGGCAGATGTCGATCAGGTCGACATCTGAATCATTGAGGATATCGTCTATCTCCCGGTAGGTGCTGATGTCGGTGAGATCCTGCACGCCGCCTCCGGAGCCGAAGTTCCCCTTGATAGCCCGCCAGTCACCGCTGAGTTTCTTTTCATTCCGCGTACAGATGGCAGCCACTTTCGCATCAGGGATGTCCTGGATGGCGATGAAATGCGTCGTCCCCATGAAACCGATGCCGACAATGCCGATGTTCACCATGTTTTCCCTCCAATTAAATAGACTATTCCGTCCCAATTCACACAAAAACACCCTATACCATTTCAGGGCATTCTGATTTATCGCCCAGCTTGATAATATGCCGGGTTCGGTGATGTTCGTTTAGGCCCATAACCAGGTCGGGATCATGGGAGCTGCCGTCGGATTGGAGGTGGATTTGATTGGATGCCGAGGAGGTTAAGTTTCTCTGCTTGGCAACCTGGACGCATCTTCCCGCGGTATCGAAACTTTCACAAGTCACGGTTATATCCCGTGCTTTGATATTCCGGGAGGATACAGGAAATAAGGTGCTGAACTCTTAAAATCTCGGCGGCCATCGGCTTCATAGTTGTGATTCACATGCCCGGCCGCATCATGTTGATCCGAAAAGCCCGTTGCAATTAATTACCGGTCGAAATACCCCTGCAGGAACATGTGCAAATCTCCACGCGCGCCGGGCCCTCCCATGGTCTTCCGTTCACGCTTTCGCTGCGTTGATTCATGCGGATACTGCAAGCATAATCCGAAACAGCATAACCGCGGTATGTCCTCATTTTTCTGACAGTTCGGGACAGACAAGAAACGATAGCAAACTATACGCCCGATAAGCTGGTGTCAAGGTGGATTTCCCGGTTCGAACCTCACTCTGTAAGACCTCGCAGGACACCAGGACAAAGGATAAATCAATCCGCAACAGACTTGACAGTAGATCCGGTATCTTCTATATTTAGAGTCTGTTTGTTCAGGTGGAAAAAGTTTGATATCATTAATGAAGGAGCATGCCATGATACCAAACGGAATGAACCAATGTATGCCATTCGGTCACCGGTTGGCTCAGAGATGTCAGAAGGATGGTTATATTCACTTATACCGTGACGTTCTGCGTGTGGGTCTTGCGTTGGTACCGTGTCGGAATTTGCGTAGGCCAAGGGAAAAATAGATATTACCTGATGATCCGCCCTGAGGCGCCTACCTCGGGGCGGTTTTTTCAGGAGCGGCCGGCGCCGTTCCTCGGGAGATTTGCATGTTACGGTTGTTCAATACTCTGACCCGGTCCAAAGAAGAATTCAAACCTATTCGCGACGATCATGTGGGGTTGTACAGTTGCGGTCCGACGGTATACAACCATGCGCACATAGGGAATCTGAGTACTTTTGTCGGGGTGGATCTCTTCAAGCGGTACCTGCAATACCGCGGGTATAAGGTGCATCACGTTATGAATCTGACGGATGTTGACGACAAGACCATTCGTGCCTCCCGCCAGGAGGGTGTCCCTCTGGGAGAATTAACGAAACGTTACACGGACGGTTTCATGTCGGATCTGGAACGATTGAATATTCGCCATGCGGACAGGTACACAGCGGCCACCGAGCATATCGAAGAGATGATCGAGTTGATCGAGACGCTTGTGGAGAAAGGGTTCGCCTACGAAAGTAATGGGTCCCTCTACTATAAGATCGCTGCGTTCGAGGATTACGGCAAGCTGGCCCGGCTCGATGTATTTGGAATGCAGGACGACGTTCGGGTGGATAATGACGAATATGCCAAGGAAACGGCAAGGGATTTCGCACTCTGGAAGGCGTGGACCGAAGAGGATGGGGATGTTTTCTGGGAGTCCCCCTGGGGCAATGGACGTCCCGGCTGGCATGTGGAATGCTCCGCAATGTCCATGAAATATCTGGGCGAAACGTTCGACGTGCACACCGGTGCGGTGGATCTGATTTTTCCGCACCACCAGAACGAAATCGCCCAGAGTGAGGCGGCGACCGGCAAGCGGTTCGTCAACTATTGGCTGCATCGGGAGTTCCTTAACGTCGGCGGTTCGAAGATGGCCAAAAGCACTGGTAATATCTCCACGCTATCCGAGATCGGGAAGACACCGGCAGATATCAAGGCGTTCCGCTATCTTGTGGTTGCCACCCACTACCGTACCGGGTTGAATTTTACGGAGGCAGTCCTCGATGCTGCGAAAAACACCTTGAGGCACCTGGTTAATGTTCTGGATCGTCTTCAGGCAGTCGATGGAACGGAACATTCCGTATCGGTCGCCGAATCCATCGAGCGGACCCGTATACAGTTCATCGCACACATGGATGATGATTTAAACGCCGCCCGAGCGGTTGCCGACATGTTTGAGCTGGTTCACGAGGCCGAGGACTGGTTGATGGAGGAGGCACTAAACCAGGAGACCGCGAAGGCGTTATATGATTTCTTTCAAGAGCTCAATCAGGTGCTAGGGATTTTCTACACCCTGCCCGAAGAAGATGGCCAAGCTGCCCTGCCCGATGAAACAATGGAACTGATCAGGCAGCGTGAGGAAGCACGCCGCAACCGAGACTGGAACTCTGCAGATCAATTGCGTGACGAGCTGCTCGAGCAAGGCGTTGTTGTCAAGGACACTCCGAACGGTACGGAGTGGGAACTGGCAAACACGTGACCACAGTGGAGCAGACTCTCCGTCCAAGACAGTACTTTCGAGTGCTTGCCTTGGTGGGCAAAAAAAACCGCAAGGTTTCAGGTTTGCACATGTCTAATAGGTCACTGAAACAGTTCAGTAGACTATCATGCTTTATCAACTCATCATGAAATGTTTTATTTTGTGAATGAGCGGTTCAGGCTGTTTGTGTGTGGTATCATAGTGGAATTTCAGACATTTCGCTTATTTTTTTAGGCACGGCAGCACTGAGCTGCTAAATGAGACATCGACACAGGAGGTTGACATGTCTTTCGATGTGACCGAGACTTTGCAGAATGGAGTATCCCGCCGTGCGTTCATGAAGGGCGCGCTCCTCAGCGGTGCGGCACTTACCTTTGCGGACAAAATGGTCCTCGCGCAGGAGATGGCGACCGGACGTATTACCTCGAAAGACATACGCGGTATCGGTGTGGAACCCGGTCTCGTACGTATGGCACTCAACGAAAACCCGATCGGCCCGTCCCGCTATGCCCTGCAGGCCATCGCGGACAATATGTTCGACATTAACCGGTATGGATTCAATTCCTCTCCCCTGACTCAGGCGTTGGCCGAATATGACGGGATCGAACTGCCCGACAGTGGTGGCATGCCCAGCATGGCTGCCATGATGAGAAGCGCCGCAGCCAGTGCCCGTAGTCAGGGCGCTGGCAGCCGTGGCCAGGGTGGTAGTCAGGGCGCTGGCAGCCGTGGCCAGGGTGGTAGTCAGGGTGGCGGTGGAGCAGGCGGCGGCAGAGGCGGTTTTCGTCGGCGCCCCACACCCTTTACGCTTTCTGCAGGGTCCGGCCAGCTTCTGGATGTGCTCGCGCTTGCTTATTTGAGTCAGGGCGGCGAGTCGATAGAAATGGATTTGGGATATGGCTCGATAAGTCGTGGGGCGGAAGAATACAGGCGAATGGGCATCAGCGCTAATGGCATTAAAGTGCCTGCAACAGGTGACTACAAACACGATCTCGATGCCATGAAGGCAGCTATCACACCCGCCACCACGCTTGTGGTGGTCACAAATCCCAACAATCCGACCGGGACGCTCATGTCTTACGAAGACATTTCTGCCTTCGTCAAATCCGTACCGGAAGACGTGGTGGTGGTAGTTGATGAAGCGTATATCCACTTCGTACGCGATCCCAACTATCAAAAGGCGATACCGCTGGCGCTCGAGCACGAAAATGTGATCGTGATCCGCACCTTCTCCAAGGTGTACGGCATGCCGGCCATGCGTCTCGGCTATGCGGTCAGCAAACCGGGCGGCAGAATTCAGCAGAAACTGCGTTTCTACCTGACCGGCTCACCGAACCTGCTCGCGCAGGTCGCGGGCGCGGCGGCGGTGAAAGACATGGATCATGTCCGTCGGTCGCAGGAAGTGGTATGGAACTTCCGGGATCGTTGTTTTGCGGAATTCGATAAAATGGGTCTGGAATACATTCCCAGCGAAAGCAACTTCTTCATGGTCAACCTGGGTAAAGACTCCATGCCGGTCATGCGGGAATTGTTCTCGCGTGGCGTGATGGTCACCAACCGTACCCGTGAGGCTATGCCGACCTGGATTCGGGTATCTTCGGGAACGGAGCGGGAAACGGAGGTGTTCTTGAACGAGTTGAAGGATATCATGGCCAAGACGCTGTAAAAGGTGTCTGTCCGCACAACACCAAAAGGCGTGCCTATGTCGGCACGCCTTTTTTTATGATATTCAAGTCGCCAACAAGATAGAGCCTGTTTATATTGCATTTTATGAATAAGATCCGACTCATCTTTATACCCCTGGCCGTCACACTGGCCGTTCTACTCGTGCGGTTTGTGATGGAAGCCGCTGAGACCGGCGGCAGGTCTTATCTTAATATTACATATCTGATACCTGTATTTGCTGTATACCTTTCCTATGTCAGTGTGGTGAAGGATATGGGATTCGGGGGTTTTCAGGTAACATTCATACTCTATACGCTGGCGGTTCGTTTGTCAGTCATCCTGCTGTCGCTTGCCGGGGAAGCCAGTGGTATGGGTGGTAGCTACTTCGCCGCGGGGAACATCTTCTTCCTGATCGTCCCCCAGCTTCTCTTCTGGCCGGCCGCAGCGTTCATCGTAGGAACGTTTCTCTGGCCGGCCGTTGCGATGTTCACCGCGGGGCACCAAGTCGCCTACCGTGGCGTGGCGATCTGTGGCGGTGTTATTTTGGTTATTACCTTTATCGGAATCCCTTATGGGATTTCATCGCTGTATACGGGCGGACTCGGCAGGCGGTCTTTCCAGGATACGCCGGAAATATACGATGTGGCTTTTGAAGACATCACGCTGACTGCGGCGGACGGTATGAATCTACAGGGATGGTATATCCCGAACTCGGAGGCTGACGGTACGGTGATATTCTGCCACGGCCTGTTTAATCAACGGTCGGAAATGCTTGAGCAGGCGATCTTCATGAACGGGCAAGGGTATCGTGCGTTGTTGTTCGATTTTCGGAATCACGGTAAGAGCGATGGGTCTTACACCTCGTTCGGCTACCATGAACGCCAGGATGTAGTCGCAGCTCTGGATTATGTCAAGCAGACGCGTGCTGAAACCGGTCCTATTATTCTGTGGGGCATCTCTATGGGGGGCGCCAACTCCCTGCTGACTGCCGCGGAACAACCAGACGTAAGCGCGGTTATAGCGGAAAGCAGCTTTTATTCCGTTAGTGAAACGCTTCGCCATGATCTTACCCGGATGTTCCGCTTGCCTGTCACGCCTTTTGCCTGGCTTGTGGAATTTGTCACCGAAATGCGCCTTGGGATCAGTATTCAGGACCTCAACGTAGGCGAAGCGGCCGCACGGATCCAGGACTGTCCGGTCCTCCTAATAGGCGGTACCGCTGATGAACGGATGCCCATCCGGAATAACGAACGCCTGTTCAAAGTGATTCCGGGTGAGATGAAAGACCAGTGGGTGGTGGAAGGCGCCGGCCACGCGGATATTTGGAAGACCGCCAAAGACGAATACAAAGCCAGGGTAGTCAGTTTTCTGAATCGCTATATCAGGAAACCTGATCCGATGGAATGAGAAGCAACGGAAGTGAATTGACCCTGTTCCTGTTTTCCATTTACAACGCACTCCATACCATTATATATTAGCAATCTAATGTCATCGCATATTAGACCAAAAAGGGGATTCTATGTTTCGTGGATCGATCGTTCCAGTGGTTACGCCCTTTAAAAATGGTGCGTTGGATCTTGATGGATTGGCAAATTTGATAGAATGGCAGATCGAAAGCGGTTCACACGGTATCTCAGTGCAGGGTACGACCGGCGAGCCAAGTTCTTTGAGTTTCGAAGAACGCAAACTGGTAATAAAAACCGCTGCTGAGGTGGTCAACAAACGAGTACCGTTCGTGGCGGGCAGCGCCTCAACCAACCATGCCGAATCGCTGGCGTTGACCAAGTATGCCGAGGAAGCAGGCTCAGATGCGCTGCTTTTCATCTCACCCTATTATTGCCGGCCCAGCCAGGAAGGCGTATACCGGCATTTCGACGCGCTTTCTAAAAGCACCGGTCTGCCGGTCATCCTGTACAATATACCGGGCCGGACCTCGGTGAACATCGAAATCGACACGGTTGCCCGACTTAAAGAGGCGAATGCTAACATTATCGGAGTGAAGGAATCCAACAAGGATTTCGAGCACATCAATCGTCTGCTGCACCGTATGGGGCGTGATTTCCTGGTTTATTCCGGAATTGAACTTCTGTGCTATCCCATCCTGGCCATAGGCGGCGCTGGATTCGTAAGCGCCACCGGAAACCTGATGCCGGAGAGCGTGGCGAACCTGTACAATCTGGTGATGGATAATAAATGGGAAGAAGCGCGTGAATTGCACTACAGCATGATGACACTGAACGATGCTGTGTTCATGGAGATTAATCCGGTACCTGTTAAGGCTGCCCTCGGGATGATTGGTAGAATCAGCCCGGAGGTTCGACTGCCTCTTAGCCCTTTATCCGACACCAATCGGGATAAGCTCCGAAAGATTCTGATCGACTACGGACTCATAGAAGGATAGGCCATGAGTGGTATACCCATCAACTGGCTCTCACGCGAGGTAGTCCCGGACCATGCGCAGGTAGAGACCGTTCACATGCTCTCGACCAACGAAAACCCGCTTGGACCATCTCCCTCTGTCATCGAAACCCTCCGGAACCTGGCTCCTGAAGTGAGTCAATATCCGCCCCCAGATGATCAAAAACTGCGCCAGGCGCTGGTGGAGACCTATGATCGGGACTTGACTCCCCAGCACTTTTTTACAGCCAACAGTGGTTGCGAAGGCGTCGAGTTTATCGGCAAAGCCTTCCTGGGTCCTGATGATGAATGCATCATTTGCAGTCCCGCTTTCAGCGTATACCAATGGGCGGCTGATTTACAGAAAGCCAGAGTGGTGGATGTACCGCTCGATCCAGAAAGCCTGACCCATCGAATCGATGCTATTCTGGAAGCGGTTACAGACCGCACCAGGCTCATCTTTCTTTGCAACCCGCACAACCCCGCCGGTACGATGACATCGGCGGCGGATATGGAGCGGCTCTATGCAGGCCTTCCGGATCATGTGGTCGTCGTTGCGGATGAGGTGTATATCCATTACGTCAACCGTCCGGATTTCCCAGATTCCATTGCCGATATGGCGGCGGGCCGGAATGTTATAATGCTTTACAGTTTCTCCAAAGCATATGCCCTGGCAGGTATGCGTCTCGGGTTTGGGATCGCCCGCCCGGAACTGGCGACCCGCATATCCGCCTTCTGCCGTACATTTCACCTGAGTACGCTGGTCCTGGAAGCCGGTATCGCTGCGTTGCGTGATGAGGAACACAAGAAAAAATCGGTGGATCTGGTGTTGAGCGGTAAAATTTGGCTGTATCAACAGCTCGAACGGCTCGGCCTCAGAACATGGCCAAGCCAGACCAACTTTATTCTCGTAGAACTCCCCGTTCCCGCCCATGACGCCGCCGTGCGTCTCCTGGACTACGGTGTTATCGTCATGCCCCAGGACAAGTACGGCCTGCCGAACTGCATCCGAGTCAGTGTCGGCATTCCCGAGGGTAATGAGGTGTTTATCAGGGCGTTGGAGTTAACATTGGAGGATTGATTCGCTGAATCAGTTGTTCGTTTGGAGACAAGGTAGGCCGTAAAACAAAGCCTCATTTCTGTTGGCTCTTTGCACAGATCTATCCTGCCCCTTCAGTGAACCAATGAATCAACGAATCTTTCGAATCATATGCAATCTCTCACGGGTGGCGAAGCCGTCGTAAAATCACTTATAATGCACGGAGTGGATACCGTATTCGGGTTACCCGGTTTGCAGAACGATGCGTTATACAATGCGTTCTATGATAGCAGGTCATCCGTTCGTGTGGTACATACGCGTCATGAGCAAGGAGCGGCTTACATGGCCCTGGGGTATGCGTTGGCTCGGGATGAACCCGGCGTTTACAATGTGGTGCCCGGCCCCGGTTTCCTGAACTCCACGGCGGCGCTTTCAACCGCCTATGCGACCAATGCCAAAGTGCTCTGTCTAACCGGCCAGATTCCCTCTGCGTACATCGGTCGCGGGATCGGTCTGCTGCACGAAATCCCGGATCAACTGGGGGTGTTGCGCTCTCTGACGAAGTGGGCGGATCGTATCGGAGCCACGCCGTCCGCGCCTGACTTGGTTGCCGAGGCGTTTCGACAGCTCAACAGCGGGCGTCCCCGGCCTGTGGGTCTCGAATGTGCCATGGATGTTCTGGCGAACTCAGCGCCGGTAGATCTGATGGCGGCACCGTTCCCGCTGCGGCATCCTCCGGTAGATACGGATGCGCTGGAGAAAGCGGCAAAGATCCTGGGTCAGGCGAAACATCCGATGATTTTCGTCGGCCGGGGAGCGATGAACGTGTCAGAAGAAGTAAAACAGCTTGCGGAAATGCTTCAGGCGCCGGTGATCGGTTATCGGACCGGAAGAGGTGTCCTTAGCAGTCGCCATTACTTAAGCCATCCCGTTCCGGCCGCCCATAAGCTATGGCCTCGGGTGGATGTGGCGCTGGCGATAGGCTCCCGATTCCAGTTGCCGCAAACCCACTGGGGCGTGGACAGCAACCTCAAAGTCATCCGGGTCGACGTGGACGCGGAAGCTATGAACAGAATCAATAAGCCTGACCTGGGGATAGTGGCCCGCAATGAGGATGTCCTGCCGCTCTTACTTCCATTAGTCGAAGCAAATAACATTGTTCGTGCATCACGGGAAACGGAGATGCTGGAGCTGAAGGCGTGGACAGACGAACAGTTCGCCTATCTGGCCCCTCAGAATGCTTACCTGAACGTCATTCGCGATGAGCTCCCTGATGATGGGATTTTCGTAGATGAACTAACCCAGATAGGATACGTCAGTCGCCAGGTTATGCCGGTCTACAAGCCCTACACGTTCATCTCGACCGGATACCAGGGTACGCTGGGCTGGGGTTTCGCAACGGCCTTGGGCGTCAAGGTAGCTTATCCGGATACACCGGTTATCTCGGTCGCGGGCGACGGCGGGTTCATGTTCAACGTTCAGGAGCTGGCCACCGCTGTTCAACACCGGATCGGCTTGGTCACCCTGCTGTTCAACGACAACGCTTTCGGCAACGTAAAACGCATGCAGCAGGACCTTTATGGTAACCGGGTTATAGCGAGTGACCTACATAACCCCGATTTCATAAAAATGAGTGAATCCTTTGGCGCACAGGCAATCCGGGCGCACAACCCAGAGGAGATGCGGACAGCGATCCGGAAGGGTTTTGCGGAAGCAGGACCGACGATTATTGAAATCCCGGTTGGTCCTATGCCGGACCCGGAGCGGTTTAAGGTGCTACCTCGTGTAAGAGGAAAATAGGAAGAATCAAGGATGAAACGCGACTTGTTCGCATGTCCGAAGTAACATGCAGCGAGGTAGCAAAACTTTTTCCTGCTATGATTGCGGAGTGGACTTATGAATTCAGTCATAATCCCTCAAGATACGGCCCTTTATCAATTTTTGGAACCTCTGGCGGAACAGAAGCGAATGCTGTTTCTGGCTGGACTCCCCGGTGTGGGTAAAAGCCTGCTGCTCAACCAGCTGGCATCTATAGCTCGAAGGCACCGGCGACGAGTGCACCTGCTGCAATGGGACGTATGCCGCCAGCCGTTTGAGACGGACCGGGCGGTGCAGCAAGCATATCCGGAGATCGACGGGGTAACACACGGTATGATACGTAAAGCCGTGGGGGTCTGGGCTCGCAAGGCCATCGGGAAATGGGCAATGGATTATACCGGTCCAGAGCATCTTTTGATCGGAGAACTGTCCATGGTCGGCAATCGCCTGATAGAACTGGCGCGTAAGGAGGACGACCGGGCTGAGAACCTGCTCAGCGGCGATGGCACGTGTTTCATAACACCGGTACCTACCCGCGAAGTGCGCCGGATGATCGAAGGTACCCGAGCAAAACGAAGCGCCGATCCGCAGCACCAACGGGAACAGGCGGATGCGGTGCCGGAGGTCATGAGGGCGCTGTGGGAGGAGTTGTACCGGGTCGCCCACACATTTGGTGTCATCGACAGGGTGCCGCAGCAAAACACCATCGCCTACGATCCGGACGTTTATGGTGGCGTCTTCAGCGCGTTGATGAAGCACCGGAACCACGAAGTACTCTCGATCGATGTCCACCTGTCGACCGACGGGTTTTCGGTTTACGATCTGGACATAAATCAGCACGAACTGATCCCCACTGCACGGGATGTTGCGGACTGCATCGCCGAAATCGGATGCCGGTATCCGACTCAAGCCGGTCTGGATCAAGAGATGGCCCGGTGGTATGTAGTTTAAATATACTAAGAATGGGTTGAAGCTGTCCGGTTAAGATTTTTCTCCTTTATTTTCCTGGAGGTCCACTATGACGTTGCCGATGAAGGTCATGACTGACTACATTATAAGTATCGGTGCCGATAAGATCCCCCATACCAATAAAACCTATCTTGCCCACGCCATTGGTGTGTATCGGGACATGAAGTCATGGGAAGAACATGACGAAATCTGTCGTGCGGCCATGTTCCATTCGATATACGGTACAGAAGGGTTCCAGACGTTTTGCCTGCCGCTTGAGCGACGGGATGAAATACGTCGTCTGATCGGTGACCGAGCCGAGCGGATCGCCTACGCAAACTGTGCCATGGACCGTGCCTCGTTTTATTCTCAGGTTGGCACGCAGCAGGATATTTACCAGCTTAAAGATCGTATTACAGGCAGGACCATTGTATTATCCCACACGGATTTTGAGGATCTTATAAGGCTTCACCTGTGTGATTATTTGGAGCAGGTTGAACGGGTTGAAGGTTGGGGTTATCAACGTGAGACCTTGAAAATAATGGGTGAACGGCTGGGCGGCGCAGCGCTGGCGGCCTACAAGGCCACCTTCTCCCGCGAGCCTAAACCCGTGTAGACGGTTCTGATATGGCAGAAGAAACAGATGTCTCTGATTCTTATGCACACCGTGACGGTGCTAAGCGTATCACCGGTGTAGTCCGTTGGTGCCAGCCATCTGGCGGATGCGGCACCCTTCGGGATCACTGGCGACCTGGAACCGCAGAATCTATAGTGCCTGTTGTCGAGTTGCAAATTTTCAGACAGACTGTTATATTGGTAACTCTACAAAAAAAAGAACGCAAACGTACATACAGGAGTCCAAATGAAACTGGCACGATTTGCTTGCAACGGACAGGTCCACGACGCGGTCTACAGGGACGACCAGCTGTGGGTCGGTTCCGTTGCGTATGATCCGAATGATGTGATGTGGCTCCCGCCCGTGGCGCATTCCAGCAAGGCCATCGGTGTAGCGCTGGGATATACTGATCACGCGGTCGAACTGGATCTGGAGCTCCCGGAGGAGCCGATCCTGTTTCAGAAGATGGTGAGTTCCTACATCGGCCACAAAGCGAACATCGTGTCACCTCGGAACATCGATTACATGCATTATGAGTGTGAACTGGTGGCTGTAATCGGACTGCCGGCGCGTAAGGTCAAAGCGGCAGATGCACTCGCTTATGTTAAGGGATACACTATCGGAAACGATGTAACGATCCGTGATTTCGTGACCAACTACTACCGTCCGCCCATTAAAGCAAAAGGGTTCGACACCTTCGGCCCCGTCGGCCCATTCCTAACGAGCGCCGACGAGATCGATCCTACCAACGTGGGACTGCGCACGTATGTCAATGATGAACTGCGCCAGGAAGGCAACACAAAACATCTCCGACATAGTGTCGCCGATCTGATTGAGTACATCTCCGACTACATGACCCTGTTTCCAGGAGATATGATCTGGTCCGGCACCCCTGAGGGTATTTCGCATATTTATCCGGGCGACAGGCTGCGCCTGGAGGTGGATGGACTGGGCACACTGGAGAATCAGGTGGTAGAAGAGGATCGATAGATTTACCTGTAAAGGATTTATCGCATGGCCATAAAGCAGCACCCGGACCGGTTAAAGGCAGAATCCTATTGTTCCCAGTTTATTGACAACGGTATTCCACATCTTATCGCCGGAGAAGCAATACCGTCAGGTTCCGGGGCAATGTTTGACAATTTGACGCCGCTTGACAATACGAGCATTTGCTCGGTGGCAGCAGGGGATGGTTCGGATATCGATCGGGCGGCACAGGCTGCGAAGGCTGCGTTCCCGGCCTGGCGGGATATGCCGGCGACCGACCGAAAGCACCTTCTGCATGCCGTGGCGGATCTTATCGTGGCCAATGCCGAAGAGATCGCTCTTCTGGAGGTATTGGATACAGGGCAGACAATCAAATTCATGAGCAAAGCCGCTGAGCGGGCCGCTGAGAACTTCAGGTTCTTTGCCGACCGATCGGAGAGCGCCCGGGATGGACTGGCATTACCTGCAGAAGGTCACCTCAATTACACCATCCGCCAGCCTATCGGACCTGTGGGCATTATCACCCCCTGGAACACGCCGTTCATGCTCAGTACCTGGAAAATGGCGCCCGCGTTGGCCGCCGGTTGCACCGTGGTGCACAAGCCTGCGGAATGGAGTCCGCTAACCGCCATGCGGCTATCCCAGCTGGTCCACGACGCCGGGATACCTCCTGGTGTGGTGAACGTAGTCAACGGTATCGGTGAGGTGGCCGGCAGAGCATTGACCGAGCATCCTGATATCAAAGCCATCGGATTTGTAGGCGATTCCAAGACCGGTCGTGCCATCATGCGTCAGGGTTCCGACACGCTAAAGCGAGTGCACTTCGAACTGGGAGGCAAGAATCCGGTTGTGGTGTTTGCAGACGCGGATCTGGACCGCGCGCTGGACGCAGCCATCTTCATGATCTACAGCCTCAACGGAGAACGCTGCACCTCGAGCAGCCGTCTACTGGTGGAACGCAGCATCTATGAGGAATTTACCACCCGGATGTCGGAGCGGGTTAAAAACATTAAAGTCGGCGATCCATTCGACAGAGGAACCGATCTGGGACCACTGATCCATCCGCTCCATTTGGAAAAAGTGTTACGTTACGTCTCCATAGGGCAGGAAGAAGGCGCTACACTGGCAGTGGGCGGCGATCGACCGAAAGGCTTTGAACACGGGAACTACTTCGCGGCGACGCTCTTTACCGAAGCATCAGGCGCCATGCGTATCGCACAGGAAGAAGTGTTCGGCCCGTTTCTGACTGCTCTGCCGTTCGACACGGAAGAAGACGCACTGGCACTGGCCAACAGCGTCAATTACGGCTTGGCCGCATACCTGTGGACCCGCGATGTCACCCGGGCGCATTCGTTCGCCCAGGGACTGGAAGCAGGCATGGTGTGGGTGAATTCCCAGAACGTTCGGTATCTGCCCACACCGTTCGGCGGTATGAAATCTAGCGGCATCGGTCGTGACGGCGGTGACTACAGTTTTGATTTCTACATGGAAACGAAAAACATCGATATCGCTCTGGAAAACCATCGAATCCCAAGGATGGGATAGTAAAATCTGAAAGGTCCCCATGCCGATCCCACAACCGAATCGCGCACCGCCGTTCAATATTGTGCGTGTCAGCCACGTGGAATTGGGCGTTACCGATCTGGTGCGATCGCGTGAATTTTATGTAGACATACTGGGTTACCTCTGTGAAGGTGATACCGGAGACGCCTTGTACCTGCGTGGATTGGAGGAGAGGAATCACCACTCCGTCGTTCTGGTTAAGGGCGAGACGCCGATGGCGCAGCGGATAGGCTTCAAAGTGGCGAGCGAGGAGGATCTTGACAGGGCAGAGACGTTCTTTCACAGTAGAGGATGTCCCGTGGAATGGGTCGAAAAATATGCTCAGGGACGCACACTGCATGTCCGCGATCCTTTTGGTACTCCGCTTGAATTTTACTACGAGATGGAACGCCGGGAGCTGATGCTCCAAGAGTATACAAAGTACCGTGGTGCTCGGATTCAACGGATCGATCACGTTAATGTGTTCGCCTGCAATGTGAATGCCATCACCCGTTTCTACGTGGGTGAGCTGGGATTCCGACTTACTGAGATTACGATGACGGATATCAAAGACGAAGACTCCGATCTTTGGGCCACCTGGACGCATCGCAAAGGAAACGTGCATGACATGGCCTTCACCAACGGTATCGGTCCCCGCCTGCATCATATCGGTGTCTGGGTGCCAAGCGCGACGGACATCATAAATTTTTGTGATCTGCTGGCCAGTGCGGGGCATGTCGGCGCATTCGAACGCGGTCCTGGCCGTCATGGTATCTCTAATGCATTCTTCTTTTACATGCGGGATCCGGACGGGCACCGCATCGAGTTGTTTTCGAGCGACTACAGCACCGTCGATCCGGATCACCCGCCACGCCTCTGGAACCTGGATGATCCCAGACGCCAGACCCTCTGGGGCCAGGCCGCGCCCCGATCCTGGTTCGAGGAAGGTGCTGTTTTCGAAGGGACTGAAACGCATCCACCTACACTGAAAGCCAAGCCGATCATCGCACCGGAATAGTCTTAAGTTCAGTTGAAAGGTCTTGCATGACCCAGCGCCCTGACTTCCTGAAACTCACCGATTTTGAGGTTGACCCGATCCGTGGTTTCCTCCCTGCCCAGAATCCTGTACAGGAACTTCCAAGGGATTATGGAGCCTGGGAGCAGATAGCGGCCGATCTGTCCTCTCTCCTGACGGCGAATCAGCTGCGTCCTGCCATCGACCGACTCTCCGTACTCGAAACGTCTAAACTGGTGACACAAGGCCAACTTCAGCGGGCAATGCTGTTGCTGTCTATGTTCGGTAATGCCTACGTGTGTGGGGGCGGCAAGCCGGCAACCGTTATTCCCCGTGGCCTGTCGGTCCCATGGTCAGAGATCGCTGAACGGGTTGGCCGCCCGATGATCACGTCTCATGCCTCCATCGTTCTGAACAACTGGCGTCTCCTTGACGAAACCGGAGAAATCGACCTGGATAATATCGGGGCCCTGCAGCTTTTTTTGGGCGGTATGGACGAAGCGTGGTTCTATCTGGTGACCGTAGCCATTGAGGCCAGGGGAGCGGCCGCGTTGCCATGTCTGGTCGATCTGCAGAATGCGGTTGTTGCGGATGTCCCGGAGCAGTGCGTAGCCGCGTTGTTGTCTATAGCGTCTGCCGTGCAAAGAATAACGGAGACGCTGCTTCGGATGCCCGAGCGATGTGCGCCGTATGTGTTTTATCACAGGGTCCGTCCTTTTCTGGCGGGCTGGGGGGATCATGGAATCATTTACGAAGGTGTTTATGAGGAGCCGCTTGTTCTGGCCGGCGGCAGCGCAGCACAGAGCTCACTCCTGCAGGCGATTGACGCAGGGCTGTCCATAGCGCACGAAGACGAAAGAACCCGACCTTTCCTGATGGAAATGCGTAATTACATGCCGCCGCCCCACCGTCGCTTCATCGAGGCACTCGAAGCAGGTCCTTCGGTGCATCGGTATGTTGCCGATCAGGCGTTCGGCAACCCGGCCCTTCAGAAATGTTACAATGAATGCATCGAATTGTTGTGCGAATTTCGCAAGAAGCACCTCGAAATCACGATACGCTACATCAAACAGCAGGCCGCCGCTGATGATCAGGTTATCGGTACCGGCGGTACCGATTTCGTTCCGTTTCTCAAAGAATCTAGAAATGAATCTAGAGATCGATTGATTGGAAAATCTGTGCGGGATCGTTCCGATCGCTGATCCAATGCCTCGCAATTCATAGAACAGTCAGTAACTTAATGAAACAATAAACTAGGAGATGTTGATGTCATCGGTAACCGATCTCAATGAGACAACGTCGGGGTCCTCGTCCGGACAGCCGCAGTTGTTGCGAGTGTTAAGCGCAAGAACGGGAACAGCGCTGATAGTCGGCGGCATCATTGGCTCCGGTATATTTATGGTACCCAGTTCCGTTGCGTCGCAGGTAGGTTCTCCCTCTTTGAGCCTTCTGGTCTGGATCGCTGCCGGACTTCTATCGCTGGCGGGGGCGTTTTGCTTCGCGGAGCTGGCCGCTGCGATACCCGAAAGCGGGGGGACGTATGCGTTTCTTCGGAGAGCCTACCAGTCTGATATCTTTGCGTATCTCTTCGGGTGGGCGTTTCTGTTTATCATCATTACCGGCGCCATGGGGGCTGTCGCCACCACATTCGCACGGTATGCCGGTGGATTGTTTGAAATCACGGACATGTGGACCGAGCGCTATGTGGCGGTCGGATGTATTATGTTCTTGACGTTTATGAACTGCCTGGGCGTTCGGGTGGGCGGTAGTATCCAGAATGTATTCGCGTTTATAAAGGTGGGAGCGGTTTTAGGGGTCATCGTCCTCGGGGTAGCCCTTGGACAGGGGGCAGACGTGGCCTGGAGTCCCCTGGTTCAGGAACAGACAGGCACCGATCTGCTGGGAGGCTTGAGCCTAGCGATGCTGGGTGCACTGTTCGCATACAACGGCTGGTTTTTCGTGACGTTTGTCTCCAGCGAAATCAAGAATCCTGAACGGAGCATTCCCATCGCGATTTTCTGCGGGTTGGGGATCGTAGCAATCGTCTATATCCTGGTGAACATCGTCTACCTGAGCGTAATGCCCTTTGACGAGCTCCAGGCCTCGCGGAGGGTTGCGGCGGATACCATGCAGGTACTGGTCGGACACAACGGGGCCATGATCATCTCCGCAGCGATTATGCTCACCTCGTTCGGCACCGTGAACGCACAGCTTATGGCGGCGCCCAGAGTGTATTATTCCATGGCGCACCACGGCATTTTTTTCAAGGCGGTCCAGTACGTGCACCCCCGGTTCCGAACACCAATGGTGTCCATCATTTTCCAGGGCATTTGGGGGTCCGTATTCGCACTCTCCGGCACCTATGTTCAGATAATCGGTTTCACCACGTTTTTTAATTATGTTTTTCTGGTTCTCGCAGTGGCTGGCCTTATGATCCTTCGTGCCAAAGAACCGGATATGCCTCGCCCTTTCCGCGCCTGGGGCTATCCCGTCACACCCATCCTATTTCTGATTGTCGCCACCGGTGTCCTCATCAACGTTTTCATAACCGACTATTCACGTCCCCTAATAGGTACCCTGCTGCTATGCACCGGCCTGCCTTTCTATTTTTATTGGAAAAGCAGGAGAAAAGGATAGACTCTCCCAATCGTTATGTCAAAACCTCATATTATCTACATACTGTCAGACGAACACAGCGGATTGGCGACGGGACACGCCGGTGATCCAAATCTTCGAACACCCAACATAGACCGGATGGCCTCCGAAGGTGTTGGATTTGTAAATGCGTACGCGAATTGCCCAGTCTGCACACCGTCACGCGGCACGATCTTTTCCGGACGGCATGCCCATTCAGGTCCCGTCCAGGGGTTCTATGATGTATACAAAGCCACCGCGCCCAGCATCGCTACCATGTTGCGAGACGTGGGGTACCACACGGCTTACTTTGGTAAATGGCACTGTGGCACCATACGGGATCAGAATCCGCCGGATGTAACGGCTGAACCCGATTATTACAATCCGGAATGGTCTCAGCGAACACCCGAATTCCACAGGGCAGGGTTCCAGGACTGGTTCGGCTGTGAGATGAACAATGCCCCGAACAAAGCGTTCTATTACGACGGGGAGGCCCTGAATCCAACCAAGTTGGACGGATATCAGACCGACGCACTCACGAACCTGGTCATAGATTACATCCGCCAGTATGACCGGGAGGAGCCATTATTCCTGGTGCTGAGCGTCGAGCCGCCTCACTGGCCACTGGAAGCTCCGGAAGCGTTTATGAGGTTCGATCCCGAAACACTTCAAGTCCGTCCCAACTTCGGTGATAAAGAGGGCTTGAGGGAACGGCTGGCCACCTACTACGCCATGATTGAGAATCTGGACTGGAACATAGGTCGTCTTCTGGATTCCATAGAAAACCAAGTCGATTTCAAAGACACGACTATGACTGTATATTTCTCCGACCATGGCGACTTCATGGGTAGCCATAATCAGATAGAGGATAAGGGGCACCCTCACGAGGAATCCACTCGGATACCCGCCGTGTTTCACTGCCCAGGTAGGATCCCGGCACAGGGCAACCGCACAGAGCTCTTCAGCCTGGTCGACATGGTGCCAACGACGCTCGGTTTTGCCGGAGTCGATCTCCCGGAATATCTTCAGGGCATGGACTTTTCACCGGCGCTCAGGCGGGATCCGTTCAAAGGGCCTGAGCATATCTTGCTCGAGATGGTCGGCAACCCCCATGTACATTTCGACTATGTAGACTGGCGGGGTCTGGTATCAGATCGCTGGAAATATGCCTTTTATGAAACCGGCCATGAAGTGCTGTTCAACCTTCAGGAAGATCCATTCGAACAACACAACCTGGCAAAGAATAATCCGGAAGCCTGTGAAAAGATGAGGCAGCTTCTGCTGGGTATGCTGTCCGAGGCCCGGGAACCTTATTTCGACATCTTGATCAAGCACGGCGTAACACCCGATGGCCCGGCGCTCAACTCCTCGACCCGCCGCCGTGATGGAATAGCGCCCTACTGGGACGACCTGATCGAGAATGTGTGATAAAGGAGAAAACATGGCAGTCCCCAATTTTTACTATCCCGGTGAGCCGCTCGATTCCGACACTATGCGTATCACGGCGCTCGGCACGGGGATGCCGTTCTGCCGTCGTGCCCAGAATTCACCCGGCTGGCTCGTAGAACTGGGTAACGGCGATGCCTTTATTTTCGACCTGGGTACCGGATCCAGTGCCAATCTGAACGCGTTCGGCGTGCCGCATTCCAAGCTGGACAAAGTTTTTCTGACCCATTTGCACGTGGATCACTGGGGCGATCTGACATCGCTCTATGCGCTCGGCATGGTACGCGGCCGTTTTACCCCGCTACATGTATGGGGACCGTCGGCGATTGAGGAGCGTCTGGGCACAGCAGCGTTCGGAGTGGCGTTTCAGAAAATGATGGCCTGGGATATAGAGAGTCGTATGGGTGTAGTGAATACCGGTGAAGGCCACCAGGTTATTTTTCATGAATTTGATTACGCCGCGCCGGTGAAAGAGGTATACAATGAAAATGGCGTTGTGATAACCGCGTTTCCGGCGCTGCATTGCCTGGATGGCCCCAACAGCTACCGCCTCGATTGGAACGGGCTTTCATTCGTTTTTCTGGGTGACGGAAAACCGAGCCGGTATATGGTAGATAACGGACAGAATGCGGATGTGCTGATTCATGAAGCGTTCGTCCCTGCGCCGGCCTATGCTCAGAAGACTCACCTCCCGATGCAGGTCGCCGCAAACATCGCCAACGGTGTCCATTGCCCACCCCGTTCCGCCGGTAAGATCTTCGATCTCACCAGACCCCGCCTGGCGGTGCTCTATCACTTGATGCTCGGTGAAGATCTTATCACTCCGATAATGGACGACCTGCGCGTCACCTACGATGGACCGGTCGTTATTGCCCAGGATTTGATGGTGCTGGACGTCGCAAAAGATCGTATCACAGAGCGAAAGGCGGTCCTGCCGGATCTCGCTTGGCCTGTTCCCGCCCATCATGCCGGTACGCAGAAACGGCCTCCTATGGATCCGGACAAAGTGGCCCACCTGTCACCGTTTCTTCAGGATGCGGAAATTCCGGTCGATGGCGTGGTCACGGAGATCAGCGAAGGATGAGGCCTGAATCCCGATCCGAGAAGTCATTCAACGGATCGTAGGAAGCACCTATGAAGCACCGCGCATCCTACCGTCCGGTAATCCCGCCCTGCAGCACCTCATGCCCAATATTCTATGTGGCTGTTGTCGTTCATCAAAATCCCCGATAATTATGACTACTATTCTCGGCCTCTGATTTCGTGGCCTGCTTGATATCACATAACCTGCTATGTCTCCTCAAAATCATACGTCATCAGGCTTTATTCCCGCTTGACCTCTGCAGGTTGGCAGCACACCTTCTGTTATCGTTTTATTGTTCTTTCAATCCACAGTTTTCTTCATCGATCGGAGTTTTTCATGTCAACGCTCGGCATTCCCATCGAGGACATCGACACCCCCGCTCTTGTTATCGACCTGGATCTTATGGATGGCAATATAGCCCGTATGGCTGAATTCTTTTCCGAACAGAAAGCGGTACTGCGTCCGCATACCAAAACACATAAAACGCCGGTTTTGGCGCACAAGCAGATCGCCGCTGGCGCCCAGGGTGTGACCTGCGCAAAGCTGGGAGAAGCGGAGGTGATGGCCGCGTCAGGCATTCGCAATATTCTGGTGGCAAACCAAGTGGTAGGCCCCTTGAAAATCAACCGTCTGGTGGCGTTGGCCCGCCACTCGGACGTCATAGTAGCAGCGGATTATGCGGATAATGTGCGAGAGATTTCGGAAGCCGCCATGGCAACCGGGTCAAAGGTAGGTATGGTGGTCGAAGTGGATGTGGGCATGGCGCGATGTGGTGTGCCTCCAGGAGAACCGGCATTAAAACTGGCGCGGGTGATTGATCAGAGCCCGGGTGTCGTATTCCGAGGCGTGATGGGCTATGAAGGCCACATCATTGGGGAGCCGGACGATGAAACTCGCTATGCGGAATGCCGGAAGTCCATGACCATGCTGACAGAAACCGCAGATTATATACGCGAGAGCGGGCTGTCGGTGGAGATTGTCAGTGGCGGAGGGACCGGCACATACAAAGTCACGGGCTCTTTTTCCGGCATAACCGAGGTGCAGGCCGGTTCCTACATTTTGATGGATGCCACATATCGGAAACGCATACCCGAATTCGACTGCGCGCTCACTATTTACGCCTCCATCATCAGCCGTCCCGGCGATGAACTGGCGGTGGCGGACGCCGGTCTGAAGACTATGACGAACGATATGGGGCTACAGTCGGTGCGGGATGTTGAAGGTGCCTCGCTGATGCGTCAGTCGGAAGAACATGCGAAGATACAGCTACTCGGTGCGTCCTGCCCGCTCAGGCCGGGCGATAAGATTCATATCATTCCGAGTCATGTGTGTACCACTATCAATCTACATGATCGGATGTACGGTGTGCGCAATGGTGCGCTGGAGGCCATCTGGGAGGTAGGGGCGAGAGGGCGAATACAGTAATTGCCTACCCCATCATCCTTTCTACTTCTTCTGCCGAAGGCAGGGAAGGTTGGGCACCGGGACGTGTTGCCGAAACTGCACCGGCGTGATTGGCATATCGGATGGCTTCGGTCAGCGGGAGTCCACGGGCAAGGGCGACCGCCAAACCACCGTTGAAAGCATCGCCGGCAGCGGTCGTGTCGACCGAGTCTACAGTGGCGGTGGTTACCGATCCGCTGCTGTCAGGCGTCGCCCACCAGGCACCCTTGGCACCGAGGGTCAGAATCACGGTACTTACACCACGGGACAGCAGAACACGCGCCGCGTGATCCGCGGAGGCGCCGTCCGTGACATCCACCCCGGTGAGGATCCGGGCTTCCGTTTCATTTGGGGTTAGATAGTCCACTTGCTGCAGGAGAACATTGTCCAAATCCCGTGCTGGCGCAGGGTTCAGGATGACCGGTACCCTGTGCTTCGCGGCCAGAGCGGCTGCATGTTGTACCGATTCATACGACACCTCGAGCTGAAGAATCATAATATCGGCATCGGCGATAGCTTGTTCCGCACGGTCCACATCCTCAATTGTTAGTTTCATGTTGGCGCCTGATGCCACCGCTATGGCGTTTTCGCCTGCCGCGTCTACCATGATCATTGCGATACCGGAAGGGGTATCTTCATCCCGGACGATATGGCTCGTATCGATTCGATCGTTCCTATAATGATTTAACGCCTCATCCCCGAAGGTGTCGTTCCCAATCCGAGTCACGAATGTCACATCCGAACCAAGCCGAGCTGCCGCCACTGCCTGGTTGGCGCCCTTACCTCCAGGCATGACCGAGAACGAACCACCGAGAATGGTCTCACCGGGCACCGGTATTCTTGGGGCTGTGACCACCATGTCTGTATTCGAACTGCCGACAACGATGATAGACGGCACGTTTCTGCCTACCCGTTTTTCCATGGATAATCCCTACCTTGTCATGGTACCAGGCTAAATCAGCGATGGCCGGTTGACCCATATACAATCGTCCCCCGGTTTCTATCACAACAATGCCATTGCTGATCGTATTTCCTATGGATTCATAGTTAGTCTTCCACCCGGTTCAGTCACGGAAGAAGAGCAAGAAATAGCCGTGGTCCCGGACAGATAACGCATAATCTATATGGCGCTGTGGTTTGCGTCAATAATTTACAGAAACGTGGAGGTTCCTACGGTTATCAATGTACAGGCAGCTTTATGGCGTACGTTCCGTATCGGATCAACGCAGCAGACTCATCCCATATCAGGCGTTCGAATCCTTCGGTGTCCTTTCTGCGTTTAGAATTAAACAATTAATCACGAGTTATATATTTGAACGAATTACCTTGACAATATTTCCAAATAAATCCAAAATATCCCAAGTTTCCTACCTCCCTATATAGGGACATACGAGAAAAAATGTGGTTCCGAACTGCTATTTATGGAGTCCTTGATGCGCCGTAGAACGGTTGTCACAACCGGAGATGTTGCTGAACACTGTCAGGTTTCCTATGAAACGGTAAAGAACTGGATCAGGCATGGTAAATTACCGGCCTTTGAAACTCCTGGAGGCCATCATCGTATTTTGATTGAGGATTTCAAGACTTTCCTTGCTTCTTACGGAATGCCGGATTATGACCACGAAGCGGAGCCTGTCGTACAAGCATTAGCCGGTAACAAAAGGCGGGTTTTGATTGTAGATCCTGATTCAGGCTTGGTTAGTATCTTGGTAGATTTCTGTACCGATGTCGAAGGCTACGAGTGTGCGTCTGCAGTGGATGGATTCGAAGCAGGCATGTTGATGGTTTCTTTTCGGCCGGACCTGGTGATTCTGGATATTCTTGCGCCGCAATTGAATGGATTCCAGGTATGCCGTACCATCAAAACGAATCCCAATACCCGAGGGGCGCTGGTACTGGCTGTAACCGGGCATCCGGAAGACGGAAACATGAGTAATATATATGCGTGTGGCGCTGATGATGGTCTCGTTAAACCCTTTAAGCTTGAAGCGTTGAAAGAGCATATGGACAAGCTATTTGCAGCACGTCCGCATGCGGGATCAGTGCAGTCTGCATCGGCGAGAAGATAGTGCGGGAGAATACGATGGATAAAAGTGCCGCCACGAATGCCACGGGACAGTCCGAAAGTTCGAACAAAATGATCTGTCCGAAATGCGACGGAAGCCATGTTCATCGGTCACGGCGACGGAACCTGGAAAAATGGGTCTCGTGGCACCGGCACCGGTCAGGGCAGAAAACATTTCGGTGTTATGATTGTCAGCACAGATTCTGGGATTATAAAAATCTCGATCGTCCAATCCCGATGTCTTTGCCGTCACCGGGCACTCTTCCCGATGAAAACAAATCCGGACAAAAACGACGCGTACGGCACAATTCTCAGGACGGTATTACCACTTATCATCGTTTTCAGGAATGGCTCTTTCGCAGACACAACCTGACGGTAGGGATACTGGTGATCCTTGTCATTCTGCTCGTTCTGAGTCTCTCTTTCATTGTTGTATTGATGGACCAGATGGGTTAGATCCACCGCATAATCGAGCACCGTGGAATTTCGAAACCTAAAGGTCGTTCAGCGTGGGTATCCCCTGCTTCATCCTATCCCGTCCTTCCCCGTAGGGTCCGCCCGTTTGTATCCCGGTACGCCATGTCCCCACCAGCCCCGTTCCGTTTTTCGCAACGGTGTGCCGTCTTGACAGAGAACCCGGTAAGGCAGCTCAATACCCACGCCAATATCGGGTTAAGTCCTGTGCTGGAGACGCACGCGAATCTTAAAACGTCACAGGGCGTTGGTCGCTGAACCGACTGGTGAATAGTCCAGATCAACCTGACATCGGCGGGATTCAGGCTTCTGTCCGCGTCCGAAACGGGGAGCTAATCGTTGTAGGCCCATGTCATGGGTCCGAGGTTCAAAATGACGTTGTAGGAGCCTGCATCACTATCTACGGTCTGGCCATGTACTTTAGGTTGGATTGATACGTCTGATGTAGTTGGTATTCCAACGGTCCGGCATCGAAGGAACCGTTGAGGTAGGGTTGAGACAATCAGGCTGTTGTATCGATTATCAGCGAACAAACGCTTCAGGCTGTTGCGCAAATATGTCCTTGATGCGTTCTATATGGTTCTTCATTACATCCAGCCCGGCGGCTTCCCGCTCTGAGAAATAGCCGTAGTCTGTGGTTTCATCGCTCAATCCCAACTTACCCCCTTCGACGAAGACTTCAAAGAGGATTGATACGAATTGATATTTGTTGATCTCACCGTAGGCGGTAATGCGATGGGGTGTTGTGTAAATGCCGATGAGTTTTTGGGCCGTCCCCTGGAGACCAGTCTCCTCCATCACCTCCCGAACACAGGCTTCAGCCGCGCTCTCCCCCGGTTCCATACCGCCTCCTGGCAGGCACCATTGCCCATTGTCGGTTCGGCGTGTGAGCAGGAGTTTCGTACGTGATTCGTCGAATATGGCAGCCGCGCATCCCACCTTCAATGGGACGGTTTTTCCGATTCTATCACCTTCTATGATTTTTGCCATTGTGACTTTGTTCCTCTGGAAAACTCGTTTTGGCAGTTTTCACTCAAACGTACTTTGTCGCCGCAGCACCTGGCCCGCCATGGCGCCCGTAAACGCCCCATAAGCTATGGCCGCGTGCCCGTTCACGATGACGTGCACCATGCCTTGCGAAAGTTGAAAAGGTGCCTCGAATGTGGCGCGGTCGCGCAGGCGGTCCAGGTCAAATACGAGCAGGTCGGCGAACGCGCCTTCCCGGATTGTTCCGCGGTCACGCAGGTTCAGAACCTGCGCGGGCAAGCCCGTCATGCTTCTTATGGCAGTAGCCAGATCGAGAATGCCTTTTTCCAGGTCATAAGTCCGTATTTTTCGCGGGAACGTACCGAAAGCCCTCGGATGGGGCGTACCCCTGCCCCATTCGGGATAACCGCCGTCAGAGGCGGTCATGTTCCAGTGCTGCATCATGAACGTCTGCAGATCTTTTTCATGCATATTGTATGAGATGATCCCCGGACTGGTCTGTTTGAGAATTTTGATAGAAGCGTCGACGGGCGTCATATTCCATTCTGTGGCTATGTCTGAAAGCCAGCGTCCATCGATGGTGCTATCGAAGGCGCTGGACCGAATCCGAATCCGCTCCGCGCCGCCGCGCCTTGCAAGATTTTCGGCCATTGCATTCACGATCCGCTGCATAGTCTGAGGATCGTTAAAGCGGGCAAGCAACGAGTCTCTGCCACTCGCCTGTGCCCACCTGGGAAGAAGCGCCGGGGCGAGCCCGGTGGAGGAGGCGAGATAGGGGTACTGATCCGTGTAGATTTCCACACCTTCTTCACGTGCCCGTTTTATCCGTTCAACCACTGCCTGGGAATATCCCCATACGTTTGGTCCCAGCGCTTTAATATGCGTGACAACGCTAGGTATGTCGGCGCTTCGGGAAATCTCGATGACTTCCTCTACGGCTGAAACCAACCCGATTGTGTAGTCGGATTCATCCCGGATATGGCTGGTGTAGATGCCGCCGTATTCGGATGCAACCTGGGCGAGTTCGACCAGCTCTCGGGTATCTGCGTAGCTACCTGGAGGATAGAAAGGGCCGCTGGACAGTCCGAAAGCGCCGTTTTCCATGGCCTGCCGCATAAGCACTTTCATTCGCGTCAGCTCGTCTTTCGTGGCCAGGCGGTCCACCATCCCCATGACCTCGTTACGCATAGCGCCGTGGGCCGCCATCTGTATCACATGGATGCCGAGACCATCTTTCATCAACTCGGCCCGCTGCCCCGCCAGATCCACCGGGCCGCCACCATCGGGATTGATCACCACAGTTGTAACGCCCTCTGCCAGCAGTGGGTGTGCATGACTGCGGTCGGATGAAACCAGGCCACCGGCAGCGTGAGAATGGGCGTCGATAAAACCGGGTGACACATAAAACCCCGTTGCATCAATCTCTCTGTCCCCCCGGGCACCCTCCAGTTGGCCAACTGCGACAATCCGGTCTTCACGGATCGCAATGTCGGAGTAGAACCAGGGATTGCCGGAACCATCAAAAACACGGCCGTTGCGTATGACGGTGTCGTAACGTTCCTGGGCGACAGCTGGAACGATGACCAGCTTACATATCGTGCACAGGAGAAAAGCCCCGGTCGCATAACGCTTGAAGAGATTGAACATACGGCACCCGTTGATATTAATTGAATCGAATTGTCATGAATTCAAAAAACATTGCCACCCCGGCGAATGCACGGGTTTTATCAGGACGATACTATCGGTATCAAAGCCGGGGGGTTCCGACCTCCGGCACCACCACTCGCGTAAAACCCGGAGGTCCAGCAAGGGATCCCGGTGTGCTATTCAGTGGCATGGACTGTCGGGACGAACAGGTCCATAACCTGCATGGAAATGCCTTTTATGGGCCGGACGCGCCCACTCGGCCAGGCCTCATATAACTCTATCGTAAGCATCCCGCGGGGCGGAATGGACCTACACGCGGAGATCAACCTTATCAGAGAATAACCATTACCACCGCCCCCCTAGGAGGGTGCCTGACTGGCGACGGGAACCAAGATTAAAAAGGCTGTCGCGTTTCAAAAGAAAAAAGCTAGTGAATATTCAGATAGTGATCGATTTCCCATTGTGACACGTTGTTGTGGTACTCCTTCCATTCCTCTCGCTTGGCATGGATGTAGGCTTTAGCGTATTCATCTCCTAAAGCGTTTTGGATCACCTCGTCTTTTTCCAGCTCATTCAGTGCATCGTAAAGGGTATCCGGTAGGATGTCCACATGGAGTTCTCGCAGTGTTTCCGTCGGCACTTCGTACATATTCAGATGGTTCGGCTCACCCGCCGGGAGCTCCCGGCGAATGCCGTCCAGACCCGCTGCCAGCGTTACGGCTGCTGCCAGGTAGGGATTGCAGGAGCCGTCGATGGTTCGGTCCTCCACACGGCCAGGTCCGGGCAGTCGCAGCATCTGGGTTCGGTTATTGCCTCCATAGGAAATGTACACGGGTGCCCAGGAGGCACCTGAACGGGGCGTACCTGCGATCAAACGCTTGTAGGAGTTAACCGATGGGGCGGTGACTGCGATGGCCGCTTTGGCATGCGCCTTGAGACCACCGATCCAGTGATAGGCCATCTTTGACAGACCGTTCGGGTCACTTTCATCGTAGAACAAGTTGTTGCCCGATCCCTTATCCCACAGGCTCATATGAAAATGGGCACCGTTGCCGGTGAGGTGCGAGAACGGTTTGGCCATGAACGTAGCGGTCAGGCCGTGTTGCTCGGCTATGGTACGGACCATGTATTTAAAGAAAGTATGGCGGTCTGCCGTCTTCAGGCATTCGTCGAACTCCCAATTAATCTCGAACTGACAGTTCGCATCTTCATGATCGTTGGCGAATGGATTCCAGTCCAACTCCTGCATATGTTTAATGATAGTAGTGAGTAGATCCAGGTTACGGCTGAGGGTGCGCTGGTCGTAGCATGGCTTGTCAAGTGTGTCCAGTGGATCCGCCAGGTCGATGCCCCCGGCTTCATTGCGCTTTACCAGGAAGAATTCTGGTTCGACCCCATGCTTGTAGACATATCCCTCTGCTGCCGCCTTCTCCCGCATCCTGTTTAGAATCGAACGGGGGCAGAATCTCCAGGGATTCCCATCCACATGGATATTTCCTGCCAGCCAGGCGATATTTGGACGCCACGGTAGTATGGTTAGGCTGTCCAGATCCGGCATTCCGGCGATATCCGCATCGTGCGGTCCCAACCCCATCTCACCTGCCGCGTATCCCGCGAACCCGGCGCCGTCATTCACCAGAGCCTCAATATGCGTCGAAGGCACCAGCTTGGCCTTCGATGCCCCGTTCATCTCCACAAAAGAAGCCAAAAAAAATTCGATTCCCTTAGTTTTGATAGTCTGTTGAACCTCGTCTAATGTCGGCATTCTCTTCTCCCTGGTTTACGTAACCCCCAGCCCCATCCCTACAGGAATGGGGAGGAGACAGTGGTGTTTATTAACGACTGAACAAAACCGTCAATCAATGCGATACCGCCGCCGCCGCTTTTTCGCCAACCAGTGCTTCTTCACGGAAACGGGACAGACGGAATGGGTAGATCAGGTCCGGTGTCCGATTTGTGGCGATTAGTTCCGCTGTCATCTTACCGGCGATGGGACCGGCTTTAAAGCCATAGGTTCCCCAGCCCACATCCAACACGTAGCCTTCGACTTCGTCCACCGTGCTGATTATTGGACTGTAGTCCGGTGTCATGTCGCACAAACCGGCCCATTGTCGTAGGATGCGGACTTCTTTCAGGCAGGGAAATAACTCAAGAATATGCGACGATGCATGTTCGAGGAACGGGAGCGTGGACCGCGTGCTGTAGGACGAATACGGATTGATTTCTTCGCCGATCACTAATTCGCCGCGATCGGACTGGCTGACATAAAGGTGCAGCGTGGCGGAAACAATTACCTTGTCCAGAAATGGCTTCAACGGCTCGGTCACCAAAGCTTGCAAGGGATGGGTCACGATTGGCAGATCAACGCCTACCATCCTGCTGATTGTGGAGCACCACCCCGCCGTAGCGTTGACCACCGTCCGCGTTTTAATTACACCTCTGCTTGTATGAACCGCGGCAATCCTAGCGTCCTCCACCGCAATATCCTGCACTTCCGTAAGTGGGTGGATTTGTACACCCATCCGATCAGCAGCCCTCGCATAGCCCCACACGACTGCGTCATGGCGGATGATGCCCCCCGGTGGATGATACAATGCCGCAAGAATCGGATATCGGGCTGTGCGGCTAATGTCGATCGCGGGCACCATCTTCTTGATTTCTTCCGGATACACCATGCGGCTGTCCACATCGAGCAATGCGTTGTTGTCCGCCCGGACCTGGAGGCCATTGATACCTGTATCCGTATGGGCGAGCGTCATATGGCCGTGTTGAGAGAACAAAAGATTAAAGTCCAGTTCCTTTCCCAGTTGTTCGTAGATCTTGACGCTTTTATCGTAGAAGGCCACACCTTCCGGTGTCCGGTAGTTGGAACGTATGATGGCGGTGTTCCGCCCGCTGGCTCCACTGCCTATGTACCACTTGTCCACCACCGCCACGTTTGTGATGCCTTGCTTTGCCAGATAATAGGCGGTCGCCAGGCCATGGAGGCCGCCGCCGATAATGACCACATCGTAGGTATCATCCAGATCGTAGGAACGCCACATGCGCTCCTTTCTAAAAAGTTGAAACATCATGTCTCCTTAGTCAGGAATATTGAATCCAGCTAATGCATTCCTGGCCAGTATGCTCTCTGACTTTCTGTACCAATTCTTATTTCGTCCGAAAGAATCCGGATCATCGGGAGTATCCGGTCCAGCGCCTCCCACAATTGCGCAAGCCCCACCTGAAATCAGGAATCATCAGTTCCATTCACATCTGGTGGCAGTCTCGTTGGCCCGATGAATGATTTCGTAAGGAAGCAAGACGGCAAACATCAATGCAGCATAGGAGTCGATTTCCGTCCCTTTTTCATAAATTTATACGGTTGATGTTGTGGGACATAGACGAGTACCCATTAGGTATCCAACGTCTGATAGGCCATATATCCGATAGCCTGCAATCCGAAATCCTCTCCAGCATTGCAGACCGCTTTCCAGACGAATTCACCGTAAAAGCGCGGCACAAGAAGCCAGAATGCGGGCAGATCCGCCAGGTCGTCTCTGACCAGTAGTACGGATACCTTCATGGCAGAACCCTGAAGGCAGGCTCCCGAAGGCAGGCGCGAGGGCCGTACATCAAGTGGCGTTATCCTGTGCAGCACATCCAGACTGCGCGGCCCCAAAAGCTGCAGAGCGCAGTATACCGAGGTAACGTCCGTGATATGGAGCCGTTCCTCTCTACCATCAGCCAGTGCCGCCAAGGCGGCGTTGGTAGCGTCCGCTGGAACGATCATAAGCCCTTGGTCGCTACGCAGCCAGCAGCACAGACCGGTGACACCGTCCGCAACGGTAAGATAAGCCGTTTGTTGAGGCATAACCTCGGTTTTGTATACGCCCGATGACCAGGGGGCAAGTCCTTTACCGTTGAGTTCTATTTTCCCTACATCACTCCGATCGATCAGCCCTACGGAATCCCGTAACGCAGCTGACTCTTGCTCTGGAAACGTATATCGTTCCGGAACCAGCCAGCCAGCCCGTTCGGCCATAGTCGCCCCGTGAGTCATGTGGTGGGTATATACGGGGGAATGCTTATGCAAAACGGATCTCCTATGCCCTTAATCGTTCACCTTCCGGATCATAAAACGGCTTGTTGTAAACATGAGCAGACGCATAACCATGATCCAGATGAATCGTTAGCGGCTGCCCTTCCTCTGCCAAGCCGGATGGCACCCAGGCCATTCCTATACCCCTGCCTACGCCGGGGCTGTAACGGAAGCTGGTGACGCGGCCGACGGAATTACCATTCGCTACGATCGAGTTGCCGTCCACCACCTCTGCATCTTCGTCCACCATGATGCCCACCAGTTTATTTTTCAGGCCCCGCTCTTTCACTCGCATCAGCGCTGCTTTGCCTATAAAATCCTTTTTCCTGAAATGTACCACCCAGGACATATCCGCTTCAAGTGGGTTGGACAGCGCGTCCGTATCCTGTCCTACGATGATGTGCTTCTTCTCCAAACGTAGCAGCCGTTGAGTATCCACACCAAACGGAGCGATGCCGTTGGGCCTGCCGGCTTCCATCAGCGCATTCCAGAGCGCCGGGCCGTGCGCGGCAGGCGTATGAATCTCGTACCCCAATTCCCCAACGAAGCCGATGCGCAGCATCAACGCCGGAATGCCCGCGATCTCGCCTTCCGGTGCATCCATGTAAGGGAAGGCTTTGGTGGACAGGTCCATATCCGTTACGGTAGCCAGTACTTCGCGCGATCGGGGCCCGGCCAGGTTTACAGCGGAATAGCCGGCGGTGACGTTGGTGACCGCCACGTCCATATCGGTTCCTGCGGTCCACCACTCCAGCCATTCATGAACGAATTCAACATTGCCGCTCGTCGTGGTGATGAAAAAGTGATCATCCGAAAGCCGAGTGACGGTGCCATCGTCGACGATGATACCGCTGTCATCACACATCACTCCGTAGCGAACTCGGCCCGGTTTGAGAGTTTTTAAGCGGTTGGTATAGACTTTGTCCAGCAGTCGCTCTGCGTCCTTCCCCTTGATGTCCAGTTTGCCCAGCGTTCCCACATCGATAAGGCCTACACGTTCGCGTACTGCTCTGTATTCGTCTGTGACAGATGTATAAACCTTCGGTCGCATCCACTGTCCCATGCCCATCTGTTCGGCGCCCAACCCCACGTGCACATGGTGAAGCGGTGTATACATAACCGGCTCTTCGATGGCGCCGGCCAGAGCGCCAAACGAGATCGGTGTCACAGGTGGGCGGGATGTGGTGGTGCCGGTCTCATCGATTGTGCGTCCGGTCTGACGCGCACACAAGTGGATAGAAGCCATGGCGCACATTCGCCCTTGGCAAGGGCCCATGGACAGCGTGCTGTATCGCTTGAGCGTCTCGATGTGTTCATATCCCTCTTCAATGGCGTCACAGATATCTTTTTCGGTTAGATCCTCGCATAGACAAACGAATTTTTTCTTGTCTTTATGGGAAATGGTTATGAGGGATGGTGCCTTCTTCGGTTGCTCCTGAAGCTCGGCCGCACGACATCTGAGTTCGTCGCATCGTCCGATAGTCTCTTCATCCCCGAATCCTAGGTCATTCGCTGCCTGTAGTCCGGCCGCCTGTCCTTCACACTTGTGCGCGTCCGCTCCGTGAGTCCCGTTCACATCACCGGCTACGGCTACGGAAGGCGGTAGTGCACTCGGTACGAATCTACCGAGCTCCGGATCAAACTTTAATTTTCCGCCGGACTGGTAAATCAACCCCGCCGCCGCTTCAAAGCCAGTTGATACCACGATCAGGTCACAGGCGATGTGCTGTTCCGTACCGGGCATTGTGTTCCCATCCGCATTGAGTTGCACGAGGGCTGCGCCATTCACATTTCGCCCCCCGCTGGCTTCAGATATTGTATGGCCGTGGAGCATCCGCGCGCCTGATTGCTGCAATGCTTCGGTTACCGGATGATTCGGAAAAACCTCCCGTGCGTCTACCACGGCTTCGATGGTCACGCCTGCTTCCAGCAGGTCCGCCGCAACCGCCAGCCCGTAGTCGTTATTCGTCACGACCACGGCCCGTTCACCCGCCACGACGCCGTCCAGGTGTAGCATCCGCTGTACGCCGCTGCCCAGCATGACGCCGGGGAGATCGTTGTTCTTGAAGATCAGCGGATGCTCGAACATCCCAGTCGCTATGATGGTTCGCTTTGTCCGGATCTGGATTACCCGTTCTCCCTGCACAACGCCGACCAGGTCACCTTCGTAGAAACCGAACGCGGTGGCATTCAGAAACGTCTCGATGTTCGGTTCTGTCGCCAACTCCGCTGCTAGCGCCCGTGCGCTGTCTTCCGTCCGTCCGAACCTGAGGTGTCCCCCAATTGACGTCTGATCGTCCACCAGCACCACTTCCGCCCCGGCCCGTGCCGCTTGCAGGGCCGCCGAGATGCCGGCTGGGCCGCCACCAATCACCATTACATCCGAATGTCGGTATTCTTTCCGATAATCATGCTCCGGTACCGTCTCTATGTCGACCTCTCCAAGCCCTGCTATTCGTCGGATAACCGACTCGTACACCGGCCAAAGCCACCGCGGCCGGATCATGCTCTTGTAGTAGAAACCCACCGGCATTAACGCTCCAAACGCCTGGATCGCCGAAAATACATCCGTCTCCACCGATGGCCAGGCGTTCTGCCCATGGATCTTCTGTCCTTCCTGCACCGGCGTCATACATGCCCGGACATTGGGTTCGCCATTCACGTTCACCATACAATTGGGACACCTACCGGCCATACAAAGTAACCCGCGCGGCCGATGGTATTTGAAACTTCGGCTGAATATCCGAACCCCAGCCCCATACATCGCCCCTGCGATCGTCTGCCCCTCTCGGGCAAGGATCTGGCGGCCTTCATAGGCGATGGAGACCGGTGCAGGATTTTCTACCTCTTTGTTCTCTAGGTGGTTCAATATCGAATAACTCCGTGTTGTGATTGACGAATTGTACGATCATTCCGTGTCTTCTGGATTATCCCGGTAATCAAACAATCCGTCAACCCATTCGCTGTCTCTCTGACTCTATAATCTCATTCTTTGCCGTATCCCTCATCGCCTGAAACCAGATCTTACATCCCGATCGATGGTGCCACCACTCTGCCTGGCGCCCTGATTCGTTTTTTCGGATGTAGAGATAATCCGTCCACGTCTCCCCGGATGCGGACACATCAGGCCGTTCCTGCACCTCTCCGCCGAATCTGAATTCATAGACGTTGCGCGGTCCGCAGATGGGACAGGTAATTAGAAATGACATGACTGCCTTTCTGTTGGGATTAAACGGTAAAGCTAGACTGAAATTAAAGTGCGGTACGGTGTTTCCCCTGGAAGGAGGCCCCACCGTCTCGGGAGTGATAACGTAATTTATACCGGGTAACGCGCCAATTCATCAGTCTGTTAATCATCTTTCTCGTTCCACCCCGGCCCGCCGCCGAACACCCTTCTCGTTCCTACCAGTGGGATGCCCGTAATCATGGAGGCTTCCAGGGTGAGGGCGCGCATATCTTCAGGTTCCAGATCATGGACGTCCGCTTTACCGCAGGCGCGGGCGAGCATCTGGATTTCCATGATAGTGGCGGAGAGAAAGTTGGCGGCCCGTTCCGCGGCTTCATCGATAGGCAGGCGCTTCATTAATTCCGGATCTTGGGTGGCGATGCCTACCGGACACATGCCGGTGTGGCAGTGGTGACAGGCGTGGGGTTCCGCGCCGAGGGCGTGGTAGTCCTCTTCATAGATCGGCTTGTTGCAGTTCAAAGCGATGAGTGCCGCAGTCCCTACATATATGGCATCCGCACCAAGCGCCATGGCTTTGGCGGCATCGACACCGTTGCGTATGCCGCCTGCGATAATGAGCTGTACCTCTCCATACAGTTTCATGTCCTCCAGCGCCTCACGGGCCTCACAGACCGCTGCCAGCGTCGGGATGCCGGTATGGTCCATCAGGATATCCGGCGAGGCGCCGGTGCCGCCTTCCATGCCGTCTATCGCGATAATATCTGCCCCGGCTTTCGCCGCCAGCTTAACGTCATCATATACACGCGATGCGCCTATTTTTACGATGATCGGTACCTGCCAGTCGGTGGCCTCCCGCAGTTCTTCAATTTTGATAATCATGTCGTCCGGCCCCAGCATATCCGGATGCCGGCACGGACTCCGCTGATCCACGCCCACCGGTAAATCCCGCATTTCCGCGATTTGGTTCGACACTTTGGAGCCCAGGAGCAAACCACCGGTTCCTGGTTTGGCACCCTGGCCAATGGTTAATTCAATCCCGTCCGCCATCTGCAGGTGATGGACGTTGCATCCGTATCTGCTTGGCAGCACCTCGTAGATCAGAATTTCCGAGTTCTCTCGCTCCGCCGGAAGCATGCCACCGTCACCGGTGGTGGTGGAGGTGCCCATTTTTGTGGCGGCCCGTCCCAGCGCCACCTTGGCGTTGTATGAAAGGGCGCCGAAACTCATGCCGGTTATCATAACCGGAATATCGAGCTCGATCGGTTGTTTCGCGTATCGAGTACCCAGGACTGTCTTTGTGTCGCAGCGCTCGCGGTATCCCTCTAGTGGAATGCGGGTCAGCGTACAGGGGATGAAAGTCAGGTCGTCCAACGAGGGCAGCGCCCGTTGCCGCAGTGTCCCGAACCCCCGTAACCGGTACCTTCCGAGATCCGCTTTCTCCTGCACCTCCGCGATCGCCTGCGGACTCCATAGCGCTCCCTGCCGTAGGACCCTCACCTCCTCCGGTGTATGCTCTGTCTGGTGCTCACTCACTTTGGGAAATCCCCTCTATTTTAGTTTGTTAGTCCGTCACTCCTGATCACAGCGCCGATTTCCACACGTTCCACTCACGTTTATCAAAATTCCACAATTTCCTGCCGGAGACAATCTTCCTGAATGCCCCGGGATGTTCGATGCCGAAGCTGGAGAGTTGGTTCGAAATCATAGACTGATCCTCGTCGCTCGGAGCCTCATCTACCGCGTCGTGCCCCAGCTCCGTGATGTGGCCGGCCACGAAGATGACGCCTTCGTACAGAGAATCGCCGATACCTTCACCGGCGTCGCCACACACAATCATTGTTCCTTGCTGCATCATAAATCCGCTCATATAACCCACGTTGCCGCCGACGATCACAGTGCCGCCTTTCATGGCAATGCCGCACCGGGCCGCCGCGTTGCCGTTGATAACAACGCTGCCGCCCCTGATGGACGCGGCGGCGCCATTGCCGGCGTGTCCGTCGACCATGATGGTACCGTCCATCATACCTTCACCCACGCCCCATCCGGCACTGCCGTGGATTGCGACTGTTGGGCCGTCTATCAGTCCGGCGCAGTAATAGCCGACGCTGCCATCTATTTCCAGTTGTACCGGCTGGACGAGTCCGACACCGATATTGTGCTGGGCGGAAGGGTTGGTAATGCGGACGGCTTCGGCTCCCTCCGCGATATGTTGTCTGATGCCGCGATTGATTTCCCGAACGTTTGTGTCCGTACCGTCGATGGTATTCATGCGGCCTCCAGTTTTTCCGAGGGGCCGGTCAGCCGCCAGGTGCGGATGGCACCCGGCTGGGGTTCAAGCGCCTGTACGTCCTGTCCGAAAACAGCACACAATGCCTGCTCTTCGGTGGCTATGGCCACGTAGGCTTCTGTCTCAAGAACCGTCAACGGCTTTAAACCGAACGGATCTTTTGCGAACCCTAACTGATCACCTGAAGCAGCCAGGTAGCAGAACGACCCATCGAAGTCCTGCATGGATGCTTTCAGCGCTTCATCGAAACTCATTCCCTGCGACATGCACATTTTCAGATAGATGCCGATAATTTCGGAGTCGTTTTCGGTATAGAAGCGGATGCCCCGCATTTCATACTGACGGCGCAGCTTATGGTAGTTTGTGATGTGTCCATTGTGCGCCACCGCTATATCGAGCGTGCCGTGAGCCCAGAACGGTTGTGAATGGCTCAGGTCGACTCTGCTCTCGGTAGAGAGACGCGTGTGTCCAATCGCGTGTGTGCCGGCAAAACCCTGTACGCCGTACGTCGAATCCAGATTCGCCGGAGACCCGACCTGCTTCACTATCTCCAAACTATGTCCCATGCTGACCACTTCAATCTCAGGATGCACGGCTTCCAGCGTCCGTTCCATCTCCATGGGATCCCCATTGAAAGAAGCTTCGATCCGCAGATATGAGCCTGTCACTGACGACTCAATCACATCCGCACACGCGGCCGCTTGTGCAATTACGGCCTCCGCCCTACCTGCCGGCGCTTCATGGTCACTCAGTTTTACCCTTAGAAGGAGGCCCGAACCGCGAGTATTAAAGGCCGCAATTCCGGCTGAATCCGGTCCGCGGCGCCCCAGCGCATTTAGCATGCCGAGCATGGTAGGTCCTATAGGACCTGCCGAGCCGGATCTGTCGATATATCCGACGATTCCGCACATGTTTCAACTCCTGTAATTTGGGACAACTTTTATGATATCCAACACAGGTAAGTGTACGGCGGTGGAGGATCATTGTCAATACGAATTGTCATGATATTATCTCTGGTTGACAGCGTCTATTCCTGCCTGTACCTTTGACACTGAAATCGTCACAATTAGGAAGGTGCATTTGAAACGTTCAACACAAGCTAATATCATAACAGAACTACCGGGACCGAATGCCCGCTCCTGGATAGAGAAAGACGAGCAATACATCTCCCGGTCGTATACACGTTCCTACCCGTCCGTAATCGAACGCGGGGAGGGGGTAACCGTATGGGATGTGGACGGCAATCGATATCTCGATTTCAACGCGGGCATCGCGGTTTGCTCCACTGGCCATTGTCATCCCGATGTGGTGACGGCCATTCAGGAGCAAGCCGGGAAATTAATCCATATGTCGGGCACCGACTTCTACTACCCGGTGCAGATTGAGCTGGCGGAGTTGCTGGCGGAGATAGCGCCCGGGGATCATGACAAGCGGGTTTTCTTCTCGAATTCAGGTGCGGAATCGATTGAGTGTGCGTTCAAGCTGGCCCGATATGCTACCGGGCGGGATAAGGTGATAGCATTCCATGGTGGATTCCATGGGCGCACGTTCGGCGCTTTGTCTCTCACCGACAGTAAGCCGGTACAGAAGAAAGGTTTTGGGCCTCTCATACCGGGTGTGATCCATATCCCTTACGGCTACTGTTATAGATGTGCGTATCAGCAGACATATCCCTCTTGCGAACTGGCGTGTGTCTCACATCTTGAAAAGGTCATCTTCAAGCATGGTGTGGCGCCGGACGAGGTTGCTGCCATACTCGTGGAGCCGATTCAGGGTGAAGGTGGGTATGTGGCGCCGCCTGGGGATTATCATCAGGCGCTCAGAGACATCGCGGACCGGCACGGGATTCTATTTATTGCCGATGAGGTGCAGACAGGCATCGGTCGTGCCGGAACCATGTTCGCTATTGAGCAGTGGGGGGTAGTGCCGGATATCATCACACTGGCCAAAGGCATCGCCTCCGGCATGCCTTTGGGCGCTACAATCGCACGGTCGGACCTTATGAGCTGGGAGCCGGGTACCCACGCCAGCACCTTCGGCGGTAACCCGGTCGCGAGTGCTGCCGGTCTGGCGACCATCAGACTGATCCGAGATCGATATCTCGACAACGTCAATCGGATGGGGTCCAGGCTGATAGCCGGTCTCGAGGTCCTCAAGGGCCGGTTTGACTGTATCGGTGATATCCGCGGTAGGGGATTGATGGTTGGTGTAGAAATGGTCAAGAATCGTGACACCCGCCAGCCTGACGCCGAGCTGGTAGACCGTCTCCTGACCCGTTGCTTTGAAAAAGGCCTGCTTATCCTTAGCTGTGGCGCCAGCACCGTCCGCTTTATGCCCCCACTGATCGTTGATGAGGCCGGAATTGATGAAGCGCTGAAGATATTTGGTGACGTCTTGAAAGAGGACTGATGTTTAAACAGTGAACCAGCCATCAAATGGAGTTTCCATGGATAACGTAGTCGCCCGCTCCTGGCGGGGCGAGGTCATCGAAGGCCGTATCCGGGCGCATATAGCGGTGGTAGACACGACCGGCCGTTTAATTTATTCGGTCGGTGATCCATCATACGTGACGTATTGGCGTTCGTCTTCCAAGCCCATTCAGGCCTTGCCGATGATCGAGACTGGCGCCGCCGATGTTTACGGGCTATCGGACGAGGAGATATCGGTCGTTTGTGCTTCGCACAACGGCGAGGACTTTCATACGGATGCGGTACAATCGATTCTAGACAAGGCCGGTCTTTCCCAGGGTGACCTCCAATGCGGGGACCACCCCTTAGACCGTTCGTTTCATCGGCGTAACCTTCCGGACGATCAGCCTCCCAAGCGTATTCACAGTAATTGTTCCGGAAAACACGCTGGTATGCTAGCTACCAGTAAACACAATGGCTGGTCGACCGAAACGTACCGGGATTCCAAGCACCCGCTCCAGCAGCGCAATCTGAAAACGCTGGCCGACCTTTCGGATTATCCGGCTGAAGAGATCCGGATTGGTGTGGATGGATGTGGGGTACCTGTGTTCGCCATGCCCGTCAGGAACATCGCTTTGGCTTTTGCCCGTGTGGCACGTTCGGACGAACTGAATGCACCTCGTCATGAGGCATTAACACGTATCCGTAATGCAATGATGACATATCCCCACATGGTCGGCGGCACCAATCGGTTTGATTCAGAGTTAATGCGTGAGGCGCAGGGGGAGGTTGTGTGCAAGGGCGGTGCAGCCGCGTTGCATGCTGTAGGATTGCCCGGCAGCGGAATCGGTATCGCCATAAAAATCGAAGATGCGGACGCCACCTATATCGCGCCAACCTCAATGGCGGTCTTGAATCACCTGGACGCGCTCCCGGATACCGTCCTGTCAGCTCTGGATTCCTACCGGCATTATCCACCCTACATCAACACCCACGATGAGGTGGTAGGACATACGGAGACGACCGTGTTGCTGCAACAGGCCCTTTAGGAAAAAAGCCGGAGGAACTGCTCCGGCTTTTAAACATCCTACCCTTCGCTGGTTCCCGGAATTGAACTTAGTTCACCACCATGTCTTCCGGCCAAAAATACTGCTGCGGGTTGATCCCGTTACCGTAACGGCGAACTTCATAATGAAGATGGTACCCGTTTGCTCGTCCGGTTTTCCCCACTTTGCCTATAACATCCCGTCGTGAGACTTCCTTCCCGGATGCCACATCTATCGAGGACAGGTGGCCAAATCTGGTAATCAGACCGTTCTGATGATTGATTTCTACATAGAGGCCCAGATAGGCATTTAACCCGGTTCTAGATACGATACCCTCTGCAGGGGCGTGTACCGGAGTGCCACGGGGGGCAGCTATGTCCACGCCGTTATGCATACGCCGCAGGCCGGTAAAAGGATCGTTACGCATACCGAACCGGCTCGTTGTCACACCGTTGACGGGCCTAACGGTTGGAATATGATTCCAGTAGGCCTGTGTTTCTGCGGCTTCCTGTTCGATTTCTTCCAGACTCGCGAGCGATAGCTCGGCTTCACGAATCAGTCTATCGAGAGTGTCCTGCAACTGGACCGACCTGGCAATCGGCGTACCCGGCCGTTCGAGCATGGGATCGTAGAACACACCCCCCACGCCGACCTGTCGTGTGTGGGGATGAATGTCCGGTAACCCGACGATGATCCGGGCGTCCTGTTCCTCCTGGATTACCGAATCAAGCCGGGCCTTGTAGTGGTTACTGAGGAACTCCACTTCAATGAGCCGGTTCAGCAAATGGCTGTTTTTATATTGGTAATATATCGTTCCTACAGACCAGAATCCGACACCGACCAACCCAACGAGGCTGACCGCGAAAATGGTCAGCGCAATGTTACGCATCCGATGTGATCTGCCGGAATGATGCGCCAGTAGCATCACCGTCACTCTGGGGAGTCTCGGCACGTGATTAACTCCTGGATTAAGTACATCACTATATTACGGAAATAATATTTAGCTAATATAACCGTGTATAATTGGCTGTCAACAGTAGAATAGGTGTTGAATTTAGATATTTGAAAAGCAATAATCTCGTTAAATTGAAAAACCGGGTGCATAAACGATGCACCCGGTTTCCAAGCAAAATAGTCTTCAGGATTAGTCCACGATGTATTCTTCGGGGAAAAAATAGGATGAAGGATCTACTATTCGGCCATTCTTTCTAACTTCATAATGAAGATGATAACTGGTCGCACGCCCGGTTTTACCAACCTGGCCGATCACCAAACCCCGTTCTACTTTTGCGCCGCGTTTTGTGCTGATGACTGAGAGGTGGCCATAACGAGTTGTGTATCCGTTTTGGTGGTCCACATCGACGAATCTACCATAATTGACGTCCAGTCCGGTTTTATATACGATGCCATTAGCGGTCACACGAACAGGTTCACCGCGATGCGCGGCGATATCGAAACCAGGGTGCAAACGGCGTAGTCCAGTAAACGGATCATCACGCATACCGAACGGGCTGGAGGTCGGCCCGCCGACAGGTCGGACTGTCGGGATATGGAGCCAATACTCGCTATCTGCCTTTGCGCGTTCTTCTATTCCTTTCAAACTCGCTTTTTCCAACTGTACATCCCGGAGGAGGCGATCCAGTTTTTTACGAATAGAGGTGGCGTATGCTTCTGGTGATCCTGGTTCCTCTTGGGAAAGAAATAATTCCTTATAGCCACCAACACCCACCTCCCGTACGTCCGGATGGATATCCGGGAGACCGACCACGACCCGGGCGGCTTTTTCACGCTCAACCAGTTCGGTCATCTTCTCTTCGAATGTTTCGGTTAGGGTGTCAAGCTCCTGAAGCCGAACCGTAAGCATTTCATTTTCCCGTTCCAGGTTCGCCAGTTTACCGCCATCGAAAATCGATACCACATAGGTGGATCCTATGCTCCAGACTCCCAGTACGAAGAGAAACGCCATCACCAGGATACAGCACAGCGCAAATGGCCCACCCAACTGTCGCGCACCATGCTTATTATGTGGAATCAGCAAAAGTGTAAAGCGTCTTCCTAGTGCCAAAAAAACAACCTCCTGCCTGTTAGTCATTTGCCTCGGAATATATACTTTACACGATGCACATATGACAAACAGTCATTAGAATCAAGGCAATTTCCCATAATTCGAGAATTCTATCGTACCATTTTCGGTATCACATTCCTGGACAATCTTCACCTGTTCGGCTTATTATTTCACACCAAGAGCCCGTGATCGAGAATTCGAATATTGCATCCGCAAGTAATATGTAGGATAATGTGCAAATATAGCGTTATAGGATAAAGGCTGTCAATATTTATTCTTTTCCCTTAACAATTGTGCTGTGCGGGTTTAAGAGATAGGCTGGCAAAAACATCATCTTACCAATGAACGGATAAGAAATTCTTTTTAAGATTAGAATCCATCAATGAAAATTTCAAAATAACAATTGAGTATGAATCGTCCTGACACCACCTGTGGACAAAAGGAAATTTGCTTCTTCAAGCCGTGTTGCTGAAGAATTCGCACCTTTTTGCCGGTTTAGAAGAAGATTTCGGAAGGATGACATATACCAAAGCAACATCACGACAATCGGTGAACGTGGCCTTGATTTAAGGAGGTCGATAGGCTTATTCAGTTCATATATGAGCGTAAGCGCTGGCTGCGGGACGTGTGCCTGAGCCTTCGGATCGCCTTTTCTTTTATTTGGCGCACACGTTCCCGTGTCAGTCCGAACTGGGAGCCTATCTCTTCGAGGGTGAGGGAGCGGTCTGCGTTGATTCCAAAGTAGAGACTGATGACGTCGGCTTCCCGGTCTGTCAGGGAATCGAGAGCTCTGGTGATTTCTAATTTCAGAGATTCATCCATCAATATCTCGTCTGGAGAGGTCTGCATATCGTCTTCGAGGATGTCCAGAAGTCGGTTGTCTTCACCTGGGGTAAACGGTGCGTCGAGCGACAGATGCCGGTTTGAGATCCGCATGGTGTCTACGATTTCAGATGGACTCATTTCAAGCGTTTCAGCGATTTCGTCCGCACTGGGTTCCCGTCCGTATTCCTGTTCCAAGTCGCTGGAGACCCGCCCGATCTTGTGCAGGGTCCCGACTCGGTTAAGAGGTAAGCGGACGATACGTGACTGCTCCGCGAGGGCCTGCAGGATTGCTTGCCGGATCCACCAGACAGCATAGGAAATGAATTTGAATCCTTTTGTCTCATCAAAACGCTTGGCGGCTTTGATAAGACCGAGATTGCCTTCGTTGATCAAATCCGTCAGATTAAGGCCCTGATTTTGGTACTGTTTGGCAACACTCACCACAAAGCGCAGGTTGGCCTTGGTAAGCTTCTCCAACGCATCTTCACTACCACCATGAATGGAACGGGCTAACTCGATTTCTTCGTCTGCGGTCAGGAGGGGCACGTCCCCGATTTCCTGTAGATACTGATCCAGCGACTGTTCTTCTCTAGAATATGTCTTATTCATAAATGTTGTCACGCGTTCTTTAAGCTCCTTTAAATTTCCACATCATACCGGAAACCGGGTCATGCCAGTCATCCGACAATAGCACATGGTTATCCGGGTTAAGACTGCAAAACTTTAGCAAGTTCCTGAATGAGCTCCTCCCTTTTGGCTTTCGATATTTGCCTGCCATGTAACGACAGTCCGGACGTCTGTCTGGCCAGGCGTCTCAAATTTACCACGGTCATTTGCTCCAGTTCCTTTAGCGAATGATCTGGAGAAACGGTATCCACCGCCGCCGGACGGGTATCCTGCATGGTGCGCAGCTCGTCATGCGGCCTTGGAATCACATGTTGCGCAATTAGCTCGCCGACTTGCTCCGCCGCGGCCGCACCGGCATCCACTGCCGCACGGACCGCCGCCACATTACCCGCGAAGGACACGGTGATCATGGCCGGATCGACGCGCTCTGTACCGACCAGCTGAACCTGCGCCGTCTTCAGTGCCGCATCCGCAGCTGTTATGGCGCCCACAAGTCCACGTGTTTCTATTAAACCGAGTGCTTCAGACATTTGGTCTACTCACCCGCAGGAAGAATCGATTCTACGTCGGAATGAGGCCGCGGAATAACATGTACCGATACAACTTCGCCTACACGCTCCGCGGCCGCTGCTCCGGCATCCGTTGCTGCTTTAACCGCACCCACATCACCACGTACCATCACGGTTACATAACCGCCGCCGACCTTTTCTTTACCAACCAGCGTCACCTGAGCTGCCTTGACCATCGCGTCCGCAGCTTCGATTGAAGCGGTGAGCCCCCTCGTTTCTATCATCCCCAGTGCTTCCAAATTCGTATCTCCCTTCTCAATGTCACGTTGTTGGCTATGCGCCGAATTCCTGTAATATCATAACTGAAAAATATACGTTTGTGGCCAATAGTCAACCAACATAAATCTTCGAAGTCAGCAATAATACGATGTAACTGTTTGTTTGTCAACACTTTTTAGCATAAAAATGATGTACGGGTTGTATTGTAACCTCCGTAGGGACAACAAATTGAACGTATCTCGCAGCACGTTTACAGAACCGGCAACATACCGGAAACATCGAACGTCAACGGTTGAGGTTTACCGACAATTTCCAGATCGGCACGGGAATTGGCCTCATCCAGAAGAGCCTCCGAGACATCGACCTCCCCTACGTGAAGAGTATCCATGATACGTACCATTCGGCTTTCAGCAGGCCGTTTCATTCCGATCGTAGAGAGCGCCGCTTCGATCACTTTTTCATCCGTATCGAAATAGACTGGAATCCTGGACTTCTGCGGGCTCATACCGGTAATGGAGTTCACATAGGTGTACTCTGTATTGATCTGATCCACCAGTCGCTTCGTGGTGAAATCCGCCAGTCCGATCCCCACCGCATTGCCTTCACTTTCCGGTGTCAGGTCTCTTACAAATATACGCAGGATACGCGGTGTTGAGGGCTCGTCTTCAAAATTCTGCATGCGCCGGCCGATGACGTTGGTGTCCATGCCGGTGCCGCTGATATTTTTGCCCATCTTATCCACGACGAGAATGTCGATATCCTCAAACGGTAGTTTCGGCATCAATCGTTTCGACTCCTGAAAAAGTGCTCGTTCCCGAGCTTCCAGACCCTCCACCGGAATGCCGACTACATGGGCTGTCTGGTCGTATGCATTTTCTACGATCGCCATCCCGAACGCTACCGGCGTCTTAACGATCACCTGGCGCGCCACCGAGGTGATCATTCGCTCGAATCCGTATTGGAACACAGCACCGTGGTAATAACTGGCTCCCTTCTGCTTTCCGAGCCCGATGGCCATCATCTTCATCAGGCCGCTGCCGATGTCCCCTTCAAAATCGGTGTGCGGCTTGACCCGGTTGACAAACACTATATGGTCCGCCTGCAATGCATTGCGATCCACGAATACCGGGAGGCCGTCATCCGTCTCTGCGATCAGCTCAGGTTCGATGTCCGATTTCAACGGGCACCCCATGCCCGTTTCCGTGATTCCATAATGCGCCAACACCCGGAGTTGGCCTTCCGATGTTGCACCGCCGTGGCTGCCCATAGCCGGAACAATGAAAGGTTCCATGCCGGCGTTCTGAAGCGCGATGACCGTGTTGCGAACGATAGTGCCGTAATTAGTGATTCCCCGGCTTCCCGCGGCAACCGCTACGGTTCCTCCGGCCTTCATGCCGGCTTCCTTGATCATTCTGCCCGCTTCCGCCTGGGTGGTTCCCGGGATGTCCTGTACCACCGGTGCTTCAAAGTGCTGCCTTAAACGGGCGATGTTAGGATACTCCATAGTGTTTCCCTTCCTAAATTCCGTTAATGAACCGTCCCGGGTTTAACGTCCGTCGCGGGTCGAAGCGGTCCTTGATCTGTTTCATCATGCCCCCGTCGTTGCGGGGTGTTCCCCAGACGCTTATTCGTTCCTTGAGGGCCACCGGAGCGTGATCAATCGTCAGGCCGCCGGCCATGTCCGAAGCTGCTGCGGTCAATTCTGCAAGAATAGATGCCAGGATATCCACAGTTTTATCATCGAACGGTTTCTCAAGATAGAATACTAGTGTCATTGCACCGTTGCCGAAATGGGAGAGCATGGCGCAACCGACCGGCTGGTTTTTACAACGATCCTCGGCCGTCTGATATAGTCTACCAAGGTCTTCAGGTGGCACACTCGCCCGACAGACAATTCCCGGCAGCATACCATGCGGCACCGCCTGCCCTGTAGGAATATCCTGGATCACCTCCAGGGTGAGATCGTAAAGGGCGTCCTTAACGGAAATTACCTGGGTCGCCCCCATGGTTTCACACAGTTTTCTGGCATCTGCCATCTGCCATTCGACCGATTCCTCCGGTCCGAAGGCACCGATTATGAGCGGAAACCCCGTATCTCCAAGGCCTCTGCCGGCGCGCCGTGCCAAGATCGCCACCGGTACCGGGTTGGCCATTTCTATAAAACCGGGCGTGATGTCCGAATCCAGAACCTGCTGTGCCGCCTCCGTGGCAGTGGATATGGAAGGAAAACGGCCGATAACCGCCTGCCCGGTCTCTGGTTTCGGTTGCACTTTGAGCGTCACCTCCACCAGGATACCCAGCGTACCCAGCGCCCCGATATACATCTTATTGAGGTCGTATCCAGCCACATTTTTAACCACTTTGCCGCCGGCTTTCACTACGGTACCATCCGCCTGCACCACTTTCGTTCCGATCACCAGATCCCTTGCCGTGCCGTACATCCAGCGAAGCGCACCGCTTGAATTGGTAGAGAGAACACCGCCAATAGTGCAAGTGTCAGAGTGGGGAGGGTCGAGCGGAAAATATTGACCTCCCTGTGCAAGATCCGCCTGCAGGTCTGCCAGCCGAATGCCAGCCTGCACGGTTGCCGTCATATCCGCTGGTGCATATTCGATGACCTGGTTCAGTCGCTCCAGGGAAACAATCAGGTCCACCCTTTCCGGAGGCATGCCCAGATCCATCTTGGTGCCACCGCCCCGGGGCGCCACCTTCAGCCCCTTTTCCGATGCAAACCCTATCACTGCTGCCAGCGTCTCCACGCTATCCGGTGCCACGACCGCGTCGGGGGCAACACCGTCTATGGTCTGATCCGCCAGTGTGGCCTCATCAGCAGGAATGTAGTCGGAAACGATTGTTTTGAGATCTTTCTGGAGGTCTGCTAATCTCATGTCAAGTCCATCGGCATCGGTTTAAACTGACAGGCTTCCACAAAGATCTCGAAGAAATCGGGCATGGTTTCAAGCTCTATATGTTCTACGGATTTGACCAGGCCCTCCAGCGCATTCCTTTTGCGTTGTGACAGCAGCACCTCTCGGGCGCCTTGCACTGCAGCGTTGCCTACCTTGACGATACGATTTTCAGGTACAGGCGCTAGGAAGCCGATGTCTATGGCGTTGGAGACATTCACGTAGTTTGCGAATCCTCCGGCCAGATGCAGTCGGTCCACATCGGCAGGAGAGATGCCGAACGCCCGCATGACTATATACTGACCACAGTAGTTGGCCGCCTTAGCCTGCGCCAGGTTGCTGGCGTCTTCACGGGACAACGTGAGGTTGTGGTCCGGAACGACGACCATTTCATATTGTTTCCGGTCGGCGAACACCCCTTTAGGTGTCATCTGCCCATGGCGACGCAATTCCGCCAGAAGATCGATCAGTCCGGAGCCACAGATACCTCGGGGTGGTAGGTCGCCAATGGTGCGCCAGTTGAAAATGCCATTATGCCATCGGATCGATTCGATGGCACCCTCGTAACCGGGCATACCATATCGTATGCCCCCGCCTTCGAATGCAGGGCCAGCCGGACAGGATGCAGCGATAATGCGTCCACCGCCCGCCACGACTACCTCGGTGTTGGTTCCCACATCCACCAGCATGGAAATTCCGTCCTGTTTGTCAAGGTCAGTGGCCGCCAGATCCGCGGCCACATCGCCGCCCACATGACTGGCGATCAGTGGCAGGCCGTAAGCCTTTGCTTTCGGATTAACCCGGATACCGATCCGCCGGGTGCTCTGAACGAGGGCCGTGGTGTCCCGCTCTCCCGCGAGGAACTCGTGCTCCACGATCGACTTGTAGGGCTTCTGGCCTATGCTCTGGACGTCCAGTCTGAACAGGATATCACGCATGGTGGAATTGCCGGCTACCACCACTTCATAGATTTCCTGACGCACGAACCCCAGGCGTTCGGTTAGTTCCTGAATTTCATGGTTGATGGCATTGACCACGGATTTGCGCAGCTCTCCCTGAAACGAGCCGTCATAAGTAATCCGGTACATCACATCGCTGCCGCCAAACCGCTGCGGATTCTCGAAGGAACTGACATGGACGCTCCGGCCGGATTCCAGGTCCACCAGGTCCATCACTATCGTGGTGGTGCCCAGGTCGATAGCCAGTCCGTACAAGCGGCCGCGATAGGTGTCGATCGGTCCACCCTCGTAGTACACCGTATCTCCTTCCCGAGTGACTACCGGATCAATCGAGATCCGTTTGTCGTTTGTGAGCGTAAGGATTTTGGGGGTGCGCCGCAGAGGGGTGAACTCGATCAACGCGTCGGCGTCGGCGACTTTTGCCTGGCAGGCGAGCCGGTAATTGTCCCGGAGAAACGACTCCGCTTCGGTCCGTGGTTCCAGCGCGTCGACGCCCTGGGTGATCTCGACGATACACTCGTGGCAAAGAGCAGAACGCCCGCAGGAGGTAGGCACCTGGACCGCCAACTCGTCAGCATACTCGAAAACAGTGCGTCCTGCAGCCAGCTTTCGGAACGCACCGTCGTGGGATATGACACCTTCGCCGTAAACGATGGCCGCATCCTCGTGGCCTGGTAGGCCTTCCACGATAGCAGCTGTTCCCGTTTCCCAGGCCTTACGGTAATCCAGCTTGTCGTCCCCGCCGCAAAGCATCCGCCCATCCTTCTCACGGGGTTTGCGCTGATTCCGACATCCAAATTTGGCCGTGCATTCATCGAACCGATTCTTGTACGGACAACGGTACGTCGCCTGCTCGTCCGCATGCACCATCATCTCCGAGAACAGCTCTGTGATCCGGTCCAGGCGCTTCTGGTATTCGTCTTTGTCTATTTTTTGCATGGGGATATATATTTTTTGAATTTCCAATCTTGTATATTGATAATTTGTTTCAGCACGTCTTCAAGAGTTGGCATATCAGCTTCAACGGTGTCAAAACGCAGGAGTCTCTGCGTTTTGAAAGGAAAAGGTGGTTTGTGCTGTGCATCATTACTTCTGAAAATCAATAGGTAGTCAATATCTTGACAATGATATCTGGAAAATAACCTTATGGCCCGCGCCGTTTTCCATATCGATATTTCAAATATATTGCAGAGTGGCCCATCCACAAACACCAGGGAGCCACACTCATTTGACTGGCCTAAAGGCCGGACTCGATTGCGGCATCTCTTGTGATCCGGCTTCTGGTGTGACGATATTTGGACTCCTTCCGGCTGTCTATGTAGGACTGAATGTCCATCCGCGGCATGTTCCACGAAATGATGTGATTTGAGTTGTGTTACCCCTTGATGGTTTCACGGTGTTGCCCAACGGCTGCGTCGTCAGGCCGGAAGCGCATCAGGCGCTCCGGGTGGTTGCGCAGATTTCCGGAAGAGATTTTTGTGGCGGTCCATCGCTTGAGGCGGGTGGGTTCAGCGAAGTGGACTCGCTCCATACTAACGGCGCACAGGAGGCGGCGAATAGTGTTGTGGGCCGAGGTGTATGAGGCCGTGAGTGTTATCTTAAAATTTTACCGAGGGGACGTTGTAAATATTTTGAGTCGTCACAGCCGGATCAAATCGTCTCAAATGTCACCCTCCCGCCTTCATCCATGCTTCTATCCGCCTTGCTCCTCTTTCAATTCTTCCAGCAGGCGCTTGGCCAGGTCTACGCAGGCGACGGCGTCCTTACCGGTGCCGTCGGCGCCCATGTCGTCGGCGAATTCCTGCGTTACCGAGGCGCCACCGACCATGATTTTTACATCGTCGCGCAAATCCGCGTCGATGAAGGCGTCAATGGTTTTACCCATGTTGGGCATGGTGGTGGTGAGCAGGGCCGACATACCGACCAGCGGTGCTTCGTGCTCTTCCACTGCGTCGATGAATTCGTCCTCGGAGGTATCCACGCCTAGATCGTGTACCTCCATGCCAGAGCCGCGCAGCATCATGATGCACAAGTTTTTTCCGATGTCATGCAGGTCACCTTTGACCGTCCCCATGATGACCGTCCCGATGGGCTTGATGCCCGAGGCGGACAGTATCGGTTCGATGTAGGCCATGCCGGCCTTCATGGCCCGGGCGCAGGCAAGGACTTCCGGGACGAATATGAAGTTCTCCCGGAACTTGATCCCTACGATACTCATTCCGGCGATGAGCCCGTCATCCATGATCTCCAACGCGTCGGTGCCCGCATCGAGAGCAGCACCGGTCATTTCATCTACACTGTTGTTGTCACCATCAATGAGTGCCGCGGCTATTTCCTGCATGGCCGGCGACGTTCCGGAAAATACATTGATGATACGCTCCCGGTCAGCGGGAGCTTCAATAAATTCCTCTATCTCATCCCTGATAAACTCATTCTCTATCGCGTTTATGTCCGGCATTACTTCCTCTCATTCTGTGCTTGTTTTTACGCCGCATGCTCCATATGCCATTCCCGGACTGCGATCGGAATTTCTTTGAGGTTTTCGATTGAGGTTTGCAGCGGGATGGCACATTCCGGACCTACCAGCTGTACACCGGAATCCAGGTTCTTGTAGACTTCGGCACGTACCTCTTCTGGCCCGCGGGCGAACAGCGTTTCGGGATTGTTAATGTTTCCCACCAGCGAAATGCGTTCCTTCACCACATCCATAGATTCGTCCGGTTCGTTCTTGGAGTCGTAGTGAAAAGCGGCAAAACCCGTCTGTGCGATGTAATCCATCCGGTCCACGGTCCGACCACAGATATGCATAATCAACGGTATAGGAATCCGCTCTACAAGTTCAATGTGCAGGTCGAGTAAAAACCGTTTGTAGTACTCACCGCTGACCAGATCGCCGGTTGCATGGTCCGGTAGCGTCAGGGCGTCAGCGCCGGCCTCTATCTGTGCGATGCCGAATTCTATGGTGGCTTCTTTCATGCGGTCCAGCGCCAGCTTGGTCCTGCCGGGATCGTCCAGGGACAGGAGCAGAAACGGTTCGACGCCGAAGCAATGGTAGCCCAGTGACCACGGTCCCATTGTTTTGCCAATGACGGCCACTTCATCACCGTATTCTTTCTTAAGCTTTGTAATAGCGTCAAGTACACACTTTGTATCTTGATGGGTCAGATAGTCCGATGGGATCTTGATGTCGTCCGCATCTTCCCAGATAGGCTCACCCATTTTCACGGTCGGCCAGTTGTCCTTTTGCTCCCACTGAATATTGCAGCCCAGGGCCGATGACTCCTGTATAATAGTAAATACCGGCATGATGGAATCAAACCCGAGTTCGGTGTATCCGGTCGCAGCCAGGCGGGCCATCAGTTCGGGATTCCGGTTGGCTTCCGGAAACGGCGCGTCTACCAGGTCCATCAGTTCCACGGTGGCGACGGACGTGGGATTGCACACGGGCGTACGATCCACCGGTTTCCTGTCAAGCGCAGCCAGCACGCGTTCGCGTCCTGTCATAGGGGGTACGGTTGTTATGGTCATGGTTGTCCTTATTTTCCAAGGGTTGTACCTGATGAATTTTATCCTTGATTTACCTGTCCTGCTGACTCGGGGCGGCTAAAACGCCCCGGGAGGTGGTGGCTTCCTGTTCCCGCAGGGCAGCTCGGACATTTGGGGCACGCACTAGCAGGAGTCCGAGCATGGCATCATGAGGCTGGCCACACGGAAAACTGATCAGGTCGAGACGCTGTCCCTCCTCTTTCATCTGTCCCAGCTTCATCAGGCCGCCGGCAATGAACGAGATGCGTTTTACCTTATCTTTCCCTTCGCCCTCCGCGATGACCTGATACCGGCCGTTTTCTTGGCTGACGATTTTCATCGTGTCCCCGGACTTCTTATCAAAAACCTGCAATGGCCGTGGTGTCAGTTTCTTATCCGAAGGCAGTTTGCAGGCTTCCAGGAATACGCGTTTTATCGCCAGTTCATGTTCCTGGCCGCACGGGAATCGGAGCAACCCGTCTGAATCGACGTCCATGCCACCCAGGAAACACATGGCGTTGTTCAGGAATGCGACGCGTCCCGATGCGGCTTCCAGGCCGCTGTACGTATGCACCAGGTACGCAGGTCCCGCATCCTGAGACTGACGGTACAGAGCGATAGAGATATCATGACAGTGCGGATCCATGGGCACCAGTTCGATACGTCTGCCTATTTCAAGGGTCTGACCCATACGGTATACCTCGCTAATTGATACAGAACCATTTACTATTGTACTCGCGCTCAATTTCCTCTATTAGTGCTTCCATAACGATTTCGGCACTGCCGGACCGTTCCTTTTTTTCCGTCCATCGCCACTGATCCAGGTATGCATCTGTGCCGGCCAGACCTTCCGCCATGGCTACCCGGTCGATTTCAAACTGGAACCATTCCGGCATCTGGCGGTTCACCGGCCGCTTGCCATGGTAGACTCTAACTTGCGCGGGTATGTCTCTCCAATAGAGAACCTGATAGACCGTCATTGAACGTCTTACCTATTAATTCATCGATCATTAGAAAAGGCGGTAGACCTATGGATCAATCTAATCCGCCTGCACGATTCTGGACCGTTCGTCCACCACCTGGCGGAACGCACGGATATGCTCAGGGCCAGTGCCGCAGCAACCCCCTACCATAAACGCGCCTGCGTCAAGGAGTTCAGGGAGATAGCTTGCCATCTCCTCCGGGCTTTGTGAATAGTAGGTGTTGTGGTTTTCGTCGAGTTGGGCTTTGCCCGCGTTGGGGTGAGTCATCATGTGCTTCGGTTTCATGCCTCGCTGTTCCATTGCAGCGCTCAGCTGCCGGGTGCCGATGATCGCATAGGGCATACCTGTATGCTCATCCCGTCTCGACTCCGCGCCGCAGTTAAGGCCCAGAAGCTGGACGCTGTCCAGGAGGTCCACGCCATCGGACAACTCTCCACTGGCGAGAATGTCCAGAAGATCCACCGCGGAATTGCCCCAGTCTGTCTTGTAGATCACGTTTCCGGTATCGCGGTCCTTTGTGTATTTGTATGTCAGGTTCACCGCAATAGGGAGACCGAACTGGCGGATCATATCAACTGCTATGGCCGCCTCTTTGGCAGAAAACATGGTTTCTATGCAGAAAAAATCCACACCGCTTTCCGCGAGGATGGCCGCCACCTTCTCATGGGCGTCTCTGGCCACTTGGTTTGGGATGCCGAATACCGTGTCGCCGCTATCCGCCTCGATGGCGCCCGGCAGCGGACCGATCGAACCGCCCAAATACACCTCTTTCTCACTTCGTTCGATGGCTGCCCTGGCCAATTCCACCGAACGCCTCACAAGGTTATCCGACTCCGATGGGTCTTTGTCGGCCATCTCTAGATGTGGGAAAGACGCCACGAACGTGTTGGTTTCTATAGCATCCGATCCCGCTTCGATATAATCAAAATGGATATCCGTCACTGCTTCCGGATGCAGCTCATTCGCAAGTGCGCTGTTCGCCAGTTCGATCCCCCTGGCAAACAACTGAGATCCGAATCCCCCGTCGAAAATAATCGGATCGGGATCGTTTAGTCTATCTATGAATGACTTCATGATGCCGTTGCCTGTCCTTCAAAATTGATCTCGCCTCTTACGTTCATCTCCATCGGACGCAGGCTGTGATATATGAATGTATTGATCGGTGTCTCTACGCCAGTTTCCTGTCCCATCCGTACTACGGCACCCACCTGGTTTTCGAGTTCCGAGTATCGGCCGGCCATCACGTCCCGTTGCATGGATGCTGTACCGCCGTATTCCACGCTGTCCAGGATAGCCATGGTTTTAGCCACGATATCTTCGGGCAGCGCTATGTTCCTGGCCTTCGCCACCGCATGAATTTCTTCCATAGCCCTCTCCAACAGACGGCGCGTGCCGGGCTGGCTGCGCACCGCACCGATGGGTGCCCGGGTCACACCGCCTACGCCGCTCCACGAGGCGATGAGAATGTATTTGCGCCACATAGCCGCCTGGATGTCCTGGGGTGCATCCACGATCAGGCCCTTTGCACGGGAAAATGCCTCATGCAATTTATCGACCCGACCGCTCCGTCGGTTGTCCCATTCCCCGAAGTTGACAAACGGTTCATAAGCCACATGCTGAATATAGCCGGGACCGGCTTTGAACGAAACGATACCGCATACGCCGCCCAACACGTGTTTCCATCCCAGCACCTCGGCCAGTTGGCCCGGTGCTTCCACGCCATTTTCCATAGGGAGCACGTAAGTATCCGGGCCGATCATCGGGCGTATGGCCTCCGCCGCCTCAGATACCTGCCAGCATTTAACGCAGACGATAACCACATCGACGATGCCTGCCTCAACCGGGTCATCGGTAGCATCTACCGGCTTTACTACGAAGTCACCTTTGGTGCTCTCGACCTTTAACCCATGTTTCCGCATCGTCTGAAGATGCTCTCCACGGGCTATAAACACCACATCTTCACCTGCTTCGGCAAGACGACCGCCATAGTAGCCTCCGACACCGCCTGCACCGAACACCGCAATCCGCACGTTCACCTCCTGGACAAATTACACCATTATCGGTCCGTCAATATATAGGTTGCCATCTATTATCGCAACACCATCATTCTTCCAGCCATGATTTGACTCGGGGATGGTGCATTACTTCCGGATTGAGGATGTGCTCCGGGCGTCGTCCCTGGATAGCATCCGTGACCTGTTCGATGCCCTTGGCATCCAGACGCATGGTTGACTCTACCGTGATGCCGGCGTTATGGTTGGTACATATAATTCGTGGGTGACCCTTGTGTACCTCGCGGCTACCGTTAACGGGATCATCCACAACATAATAATGGAGTTTCTCTTCTTTTATCGCCCTGTTGACACCATCATCGTCCACAAGGTTGCCACGCGATGGGTTTATCAGGGATGCGTGCGGTTTCATCCTGCTGAGTAGGTCATAATGGATGATGGTGTCATCGCCCGAGACATGCAGGCAGACGGTGTCGCATGCCTGGAAGAGTGCCTCCGGCGTGTCGACAACTTCCGCGTCGTATTTTGCGGCCACTTCAGCGATATCAGGCCGGACGTCATACATGAGCAGACGGCCTTTTTTGCCGAGAAGAGGCCTGGCTCTCATTGCCACCTCCTGGCCTATGCGGCCGCAACCGTAAAGTCCCAGCGTCGTATGCTGCGCTTCGTAGGTGCGGATGATGGAGAAATCGCCCCGGTGGGAGAGGTAGTTGAGTGTATACAACCGCTTGAGAGTGGCCATCCACTGGGCGATAGTGTATTCAGCCACGGCGTCCATATGCACCGGCGTTACCGTGACGATCACCCCGTAACGTGTAGCCGCCGGTATGTTTACCTGGTCGAATCCTACGCCCCAGCGAGCCACGACGCGCAGATCTGAAGCGGCTTCATAGAATTCATCCGAATAATATGAAGAACTGGCGATCGAAGCGATAACGCCGGGGGCGTGCTCTGCCCCTAGTGTTTTCGGCTCATCCATCAGCTCTCCCAGGGTACTCAGGTGGGCCAGCCCCCGCTGCCGTTCCTCCGAAGCAAACTCATCATTCCTGAACTGTGCCGTGAGCATTATTTTATATGGCATAAATTCTTCGCTCTCTTTCGTTTCGTGTCAACCCTCGATCACATAGCCGCCTGACGTTTCATGGCTTTTAGTTCCTCAACGCCGCATCCGATACAGGAGCGATCGGTTGGGAAGACTTTACCCGGATTGCACAGGTTGGCTTCGTCGAACGCATGTTTTACATTTTCCATAGCCTGTATGTCGTTTTCCGAAAATAGAAGCGGCATAAAATCCATCTTCTCTGCGCCGATACCATGCTCCCCCGTGACCGAACCGCCCATCTCAATGCAGGCTTTTAGGATTTCAGTGCTGGCATCCAAGACCTTCTTCACCATCTCCGGATTGTTTTCATCGTAGCAGATACAGGGATGAATATTGCCGTCACCCGCATGGAAGACATTGCCGATCATCAGATCGTATTTCTCCTGAACGGACTTGATAACCCGCATGATATCAGGCAATCTGGTCCGAGGTACAACACCGTCCTGTGTGTAATAACTAGGACTCAATCGCCCGAGTGCGCCGAATGCTCGTTTCCGACTCTTCCAGATAAGATCCCGCTCTCTGCTGTCCCGAGTCTTCCGTAGGTCACGCAGATTGTTTTGCTTACACACCTCGATCACCCGCTCTGCCTGCGATTCCATGCCGGCCTCCAATCCATCCAGTTCAATAATCAGTACCGCCTCTGCATCGAGGGGAAAACCGACCTGAAATGCTTCTTCAACCGCTCCGATAACCACCTGGTCGATCATCTCAAGCGCTGCCGGCACGATACCCCGCCCGATCAGTCCGGATACCGTGTTAGTGGCGTCTTCGATGGTGTCGAATACCGCCAGGAACGTTCTGAACGTCTGCGGTAGTTTTACCAAACGGACCCAGGCGCGGGTCACGATCCCCAGCATGCCTTCCGAGCCGATCAATATGCCGCGCAAGTCGTAGCCGGGCGTATCGTCCGACTTTCCGCCGAACCAGACCACCTCTCCATCTGGCAGAACCACTTCCATACCCAGGGTGTGGTTTGTCGTCACGCCGTATTTCAGAGTATGGGGGCCGCCGGAATTTTCAGCGATGTTGCCGCCTATTGTACAAGAATACTGGCTGGAAGGGTCCGGAACGTAGTGGTATCCGAAGTCGGTCACCGCGTTAGACAGATGCAGGTTGACCACACCCGGTTCCACCAGCGCACGTCGATTTCCGATATCGATTTCCACGATTTTGTTCATACGGGTCAATGCGATCATGACCCCGCCGTCCGGGGGAAGACTGCCGCCGCTGAGCCCCGTTCCGGCACCTCGGGCCACGAACGGGATCTGTTTCCCATGAAGCAGCCGGACCACCGCGGATACCTGTTCGGTGGAGGTGGGAAACACCACTGCGTGCGGCATATTTTTTCCGATCGTCAGTCCATCGCATTCGTAAACGATGAGCTCATCCGGAGCATCGATCACGCCGTCCTGCCCCAAGATCTCTACGAGTGCATCTCTCAACTGATTATCAGTGATGGGACACGCCGAATACGACCTGGTTTTTAACATGGAACGCTCAGACTTTCTTTTTTATCAATTCCAGGAATTCCGCCCGAGTCGCGCGGTTCTCTCGGAACCAGCCGTGCATGGCGCTCGTAGTCGCATTCGAGTTCTGTTTCTGGACGCCCCGCATCATCATACACAGGTGTGAAGCCTCTATTACTACCCCCACTCCCTTAGGGTTCAGCCATTCCTGAAGGGTCTGCGCGATCTGTGTGGTCAGCCGCTCCTGAACTTGAAGGCGACGTGCATAGATCTCCACAAGTCGGGCCACTTTACTCAGTCCTATGATCTTACGTTCCGGCAGATAGGCGATGTGGCACTTTCCGAAGAACGGTAGCATATGGTGTTCACAGAGCGAATAGAACTCGATATCCTTTACAACCACCATCTCATCATAGCCTTCGTCCTCGAAAATCGCGCCGTTCAGGACGGAGTTCGGCTCTTCCTGATAACCTTTGGTTAAAAACCTCATGGATTGCGCCACTCGGTCCGGAGTTCTCCTCAGGCCTTCCCGCTCAGGGTCTTCCCCTATCTCCGTGAGGAGTGAACGGGTAAATGCTTCAATAGGGTCTGCCATCGATTTCTCCATAGTATTCAAACGCGTTGTTCGATGTCTCCACAAGCCGGATTTTATACAGTTCCGGTGAAGTAAAATGCGGCACCAGTCGATTCCAGATAACCCTGGCGAACTCTTCCGATGTCGGGTTTACCGATCGAAATTCTTCTAGATCTTCGTTCAGGTTCTTGTGATCAAACCGGTTCAGGACCTCGGATTCGATAACACGATCCAGTTCCCCCAGCGCCATGACCGTTCCGGTCTTCATGTCGATCGTACCTCTTACCGTGACTTCGAGCTGATAGTTGTGCCCGTGCCCGTTCGGGTTGTTGCATTTACCAAATAGGAGGGCATTTTCTTCATCGCTGAGCATCGGGCTGTGAAGCCGGTGCGCCGCGTTGAATTCAATCTGCCGTGTTACATACATCATATCATCTCCTCCGTAATATTCTATGTATCTTGTTCTGCTTTCATGGAGGCGAACCCGAAAAAGCGTACAACCTCTCACCCCCGGATACAACCTGTTCCAAAGTGCGTAGGTGAGTATCTCCGATGACGGTACCAAGCCCTGGAACTCCATGACATCGTGGTTCAGGTGCGTCATATCCAGCACACCGACCGTATCGTTGAGGATCTGCTTGATGTCGACCAGGTTGACGACAATACTGGACTCTGCCCGAATCACTCCTTTTACGGTAACTTCACAAATATAATCATGTCCATGGCCGGATCCCATCGCGCAGGCACCGTACTGCCGAAGGTTCTGCTGTTCCGTCCAACGGATGTTTCGGCATGCGTGGGCTGCGGAGAACCTGATTTTCCGGGTGAGATACATTTTAGTCTATTAAGATCCCATTTTAATTTATTTTCGCTCAAATGCTTGGGCCAGGGCCTTAGGCGGTTGTGATCGGTTGGCGAATATCACCAGAACCACCAGGGTCAGAACATACGGGAGCATCAGGAAGAACTGATACGGAACCGTCGAACCGACCGCCTGTAACTGGAATTGCACCGCGTTGGCTAGTCCGAACACTAGCGCGGCACCCATGACACCTGTCGGATGCCAGCGTCCGAATATCACGATGGCCAGGGCGATAAAGCCTCGGCCAGACGACATACCTTCGATGAATGTATTGGCATGGGCGAGAGACAGGTAGCCGCCCCCGGCACCTGCCAGCGCGCCGCTGACGAGAATGCAGCAGAAGCGTACCTTCTGAACCGGAATACCGGCGCTGTCTGCCGCCCCCGGTTGTTCCCCTGCCGCCCGAATGATAAGGCCGAGGGAAGTGTAGTAAAGCAACCAGGCGGAAACCGGTACAAGCATGAAGCCAATGTACACAGGTGCTGTATGCCCCGAGATAACATCGCCAAGAAATGGGACAGACGCAATACCCGGGATCGCAAGGGGTTCGAATGTCTGTACGGCCAGGGTGGAGCCGGTTACTCCGAAGATTTGCCGGTAAATCACTCCCGTTAGGCCCAGCGCCAGGATGTTGATCGCTGCACCGGCGACGATCTGATCGGCGCCCACGTATATAGCGACCAGTGAAAAAACACCTGCCAGTACCAAACCGGCAGCCATGCCTACCATCAAGCCGATCCACGCGCTGCCGGTGAAATATGATCCGACCATTCCACCCAGGGCGCCGGTAAGCATCATACCCTCGAGACCAATATTGACAACTCCGGAACGTTCCGCAAAGATTTCACCGATCGAGGTTACCAAAAGCGGTAGAGACAGTTTGATGCCCGCCCGAATGAGGCTGACTATGAGAATGAGGTCCAAACTCATACCGCCTTCCTCCATCGTTTTTCATAGACCGCGCCCATCACCACGAAAAGCAGAATCAGCGCTTGGACAATATAGACCATACCGCTTGAAACTCCGGCCACGCGTTGCATGCCGCTCGTGCCTGTGGCCAGTGTACCGAACAGAAGCGCAGCAGGGACAACTGCCACCGGGTGCAGCCGGGCTAGCAACGCTACGGCAATGGCAGTATAGCCGTAGCCGCTGCCAAACTGTTCGTACAACCTGTAGGTTACCCCCGACAATTCCACGGCACCGGCCAATCCGGCCAAACCACCGCTCAGGCACATGGTCTGCACCATAGAGGCTCGGATGTCTATACCTGCCGAGTCAGCCGCTTCCATGTTCATGCCGACCGCCCGAACACGGTATCCGAATACGGACCGGAACAGTATTAGCCAGATCAGTCCGGCACAGCACACGGCTAATATGATTCCAGTGTGTAACCGGGACGGCGGAAACCAGCGGGAGAGCCGAAAGCCATCTGCCAGTGGATCGGTCTGAGGGAACTGCTCGGAAGCTTCCATCAGAGGACCGTGTACCGCATATCCGACCAGTTGGATCGCCACGAAGTTCAACATGATCGTACTGATGATTTCCTGTACATGCCTTTCGATTTTCAAATAGCCGGCCAGCCCGCCCCATAAAGCCCCCGCGGCAATACCTGTCAGCAGAAGAGCAGGCGTTGCTATATAGTTCGGCCAGGCGACCAAAAAAGGCGCCGCACCCGCGGCCGCCAGGGCTCCCATCAGAAATTGCCCTTCTGCGCCGATATTCCATATTCCGCACCGGAATGCTAAAGACACCGCCAATCCGGTGAGGATCAGCGGGCAGCTCCTTAATAAGGTTTCGCCCAGGCTGTATGGGCTCCCGAACGCTCCGTCGACAAACGCGGCGCCTGCAAGCACGGGATCGTATCCGGACAGAATGATTATCATTCCACCGGCTGTCAGCGCAGTGAAAATAGCGATCAGGGGGATGAACCAGACGGTGGTATGTGACATGACACCTTATTACCCAACCATCAATTTGCCTATCACCTGTCGAGGGGTTCCGGATGGAAAAATATGCACGAGACGCCCGTTGAACATCACCGCGATTCGATCGCTCAGGGCTAGCACTTCGTCCAGTTCCGTGGAAATGAGAAGAATGCTCGCACCCGCTTCACGTCGTTCCAGTAATCGTCGATGAATGGCGTTTGTAGCATGGATATCGATGCCTCGCGCGGGATTGAAAGCTACGAGAAAGTCCGGATCCCGGGCAAGTTCACGGGCGAACACTACTTTCTGCTGGTTGCCGCCCGATAGTGTTGACGCCGCTGCACCGCTGCCCTGACTCCGTATGTCAAATCGTTCCATGAGTTCCCGGGCGTGCGACCTGATACCGGTGGTGTCGAGTACTCCGCAACGACTGTACGCGTTCAGATATTCTTCGTTTAGAATCAAGTTTTCTTCAACGGAAAAACCCAGTATGAGGCCCGTTGCCTGACGGTCCTGTGGAATATAGGAAACGCGCTGTGCGTAGCGTTCTCTGATTGATTGGTCGGTGATATCTTTGCCACGCAGCGTCACAGACCCCTCATGCACCCGGCACAACCCCGTCAATGCTTCGGCCAATTCCCGCTGACCGTTTCCGTCAACACCCGCAACACCAAGAATCTCACCGGCGTGAATTTCAAATGAGACATCTACTAACGCATCCAACCCCTGTTTATCCTTAACCGAGAGGTTTTGCACGGCAACCACCGCTTCTTTCGATGGAGGATTGTCCTGGCGTCGTACCCTATCTATTTCGTGTCCCACCATCATTCTTGTCAGATCGTCCGGTGAGGTGTCTACCGTATCCATCACACCAACTTCTTTGCCGTGGCGCAGCACGGTTACTCGGTCACAGAGAGCCATAACCTCGCCCAATTTGTGGCTTATGAATATGACGGAATTTCCGTCCTCCCGGAATTTCCGGAGGATAACAAACAGGTTCTCCGTTTCCTGCGGAGAAAGCACTGCGGTTGGTTCATCAAGGATTAGCGTTCGGGCACCGCGCCACAGTGCTTTCAGGATCTCCAAGCGCTGCTGCGCGCCAACCGGAAGTTGGCGAACCGGGACATCAGGGTCTACATCGAAACCATGCTGTTGTGCAAATGTCCGGACTTCCTCGGAAAGGGCTCGCCGATCAAGCCACCAACGGTCAGCGCGCTGTTCTCCCAGAATCAAATTTTCTGCAACCGTAAAGTCCGGCGTCAGCATGACATGCTGGTGAATCATTCCGATCCCTAGGTCGATCGCATCCCTGGGCGACTGAATATTCACAGCTTTCCGGCTTACGGTTATACGGCCAGAATCCGCATGATGCAGACCGTATAGAATATTCATGAGAGTGGTTTTACCTGCGCCGTTTTCACCGAGTAACGCATGGATCTGGCCGGGGCGCAATTCTAATGAAACGTCCTCAACCGCGGCTGCAGCATTGAAATACTTGTGTATGCCGCGCATGGAAATTTGCACGGCTTAAAATTCTTTCGGTACGACCAGGTCGCCGCTCAATATCTGTTGACGGTAGGCCTCCAACTCGTCCCGGATTTCTTTGTTGATTCGGTCGTGCAGTTTCTCATTGACTGCCAGATGAACCACACCTTCTTTCATGCCCAGACGGCGTATGTCAGCAATGAAAGTATCGGTCCAGACCTCTTTTGCCACTGCGAGCATTGCGTTGGGAATGTTTAGAACTGCGCTCGCGAGAATTACATCCGGTGCAACCTCATTTTGGTTTTTATTGGAACCGAAAACGAAGACGGAATCCCGTTCCTGTGCCGCCTGGAACACCCCGAGACCTGCTGCATCGGCATTATGAAAGATTAAATCCACTCCCTGGTCGATCAGGGCAAGGGTGGCTTCTTTCGCGGCGCCTACATCGTCCCAGTTACCGATATAAGACGCCACAAACTGAATCCCCGGGTTTACCGCTTTGGCACCGGCATTAAATGCGTCGAAGCTACTCTTTACGGATGGAATTTCCAAACCACCTACTGCACCGATTTTTCCGGTTTTCGACTGTCGTGCCGCCAGCATTCCTAGCAGGTAGGTAGCCTGTTCGATTTCGAATACGATTGCCGCCACGTTATCTCTCACGGTGGTGCCTGAAGTCGTGATGAATACGGTTTCAGGAAATTCCCTGGATACAGTTGCCGCCGCATCCTGAAATTCAAAGCCGTGACCGAAAACTAAATCGTAGCCGTCGCTGGCATAGTCTCTAAATCCCTGTTCGAATTCCGCAGGTGTTTTGGTTTCTACCTGACTGATGTCTGCACCGAGTTCTGCTTTGATCAATTGCAGGCCTTCATATGCACCGGCGTTCCAACCTGCGTCACTCACCGGACCAGGTGTCAGCAGGGCAACCTTGAAGGTGTTCGGTGTGTTGTCAGGGGCCGGCCCGCAGAAGGAAAAAAGAACGAGGATGGCGGTGGAGAAAGCCAGGTGAGATTTGCGAAGCAGATTCATCCTACAACGCCTTTACGGCCTCTGCCGTCACGACGGAAATAGCGTCGGAAAGCAAACCCTTGAACACGACACCCGAGGCATTGCGATGTCCGCCGCCACCGAGATTTCCCGCTACTCTGTTCACGTCTTTATTGCCCCGGGACCGTAGGCTGATGCGGATTCTGTCATCCGACGCTTCGACGAATATGATGCCGATTTCGACACCCGCAATTGCCATAGTAGAATCCACGAAACCGCTGGTATCTTCCGGTGTGGCGCCGGCCTCTGCGATCATGTCCAGGGATACCGAAAGCCAGGCAACCTGACCATCGCCGGCGAAAGATATTCCTGACAGCACGCGCCCCATGAGGCGCGTGCGTGCTTCTGAATTCTGGTTATACACGAGATCGTAGACGCCAGCGGGCTCGACGCCGGCAGAAAGCAAGCTGGAAGTGATTTTATGGGTGACCGGTGATGTATTTGCGAAGCGAAAGGAGCCGGTATCCGTCAGAATGCCCGTATACAGGCCATCCGCGGCTCTTCGGGACAGTGGTCCGCCATGGGCGGTGATAAGGTTAAAGATTAGTTCAGCGGTCGAACAGGCGCCAGTGTCAACGATGGTTATGGGAGTTATCTCGTCCCGGAACGGATGATGATCGATGACTGCTTTGACCGCCGCCGCTTCACGTATCACTTCACCTATGATGCCGAGACGTTCCCAGCTGTTGACGTCCAGAATAAAAACAGCGTCCGCAGACGTGATTGTACTGAAATCGTCTTCTGTGGCCGGGGCAATCATTTCGCCGTCCGGGTCGAGCCACTGGTAGACCATCGGTATAGCATCGCTCGTCATGACTACAGCTTCTTTTCCGCGGGCTTTCAGAAATTCACAGAGCGCCAGCGCCGAACCGACGGAATCGCCATCCGGATTCACATGACTGGTGACCACGAACGTCTGGTTCGATTCGATAACCCGTTCAATTTCAGTCCACATAAACACCCCTCATGACAATACCCGATCCTCAAGCGGCGGGAATGTCCTTACCTTCCCCGATCAACACACAGGCCGCACCCAGCCCAACAATACCGGGAACGTTAAGCGTTCCGGAACGCCAACCTTTTTCCTGGCCGCCACCATCGATCAGTGGCACAAGGTTTATTCTGGGCTTTCGGCTTCGAACGTACAACGCGCCGACACCGGGCGGTCCGCCTATGCCGTTTCCATCAATGGATAGTAGATGGATATCATTTGCCTGCACATCTATCGTATGATGCTCTACGATATCCGTGGCATCGACATGGAAGAAGACATCCGCGCTCTTCGCCAGTCTGCCAGTGGTCACGATCCGCTCCGGAATATCGTGTCCGTTTGGCCGGAGCGAAAGGGTGATAAAATTGGTGCAGTCTGTAATCGCAGCCCGTAACGTATCCGGGTCAGGGCACCCGGTTTCATCCGCTTCAAGCCGGGTGACGTAATAGTTCCCTTCTTCTTCCAGGACCAGACATGTTTCGAGAATGGACGGATGGGCGCAGGTTGTCGTTATGATGTGATTACCGCGATGGGCGTATGTTTCCGCAACCCCGTTGACAGCCAAAATGTTGGACTCGCCACCACCGCTCGAAAAAATTATCTCCCGCCCTGCCCGTGCGTGGATCATGCCCGCGATTTGTTGCCGCGCGTAATCACAGGCGTCCTGTGCCGCCCAGCCGAAGGAGTGGTTCAGACTGGCCGGGTTGCCGAATCGATCCGTCAAATAGGGCAGCATGGCATCGAACACGCGGGGGTCCGTCCGCCGAGGATCATGACCCGGTGTGAAATCATATGTTGCTGCCATGGCCATATATCCTCTCGCCCACACCCCAATTCCTTCTCAAAGCCCTCAATAATATGATTTAAACAGTCCACAGTCAAGTCAAATCTTAACCATAACATAAGGATTTGATTAAAGGTTATGCTATGTTTACGACCGTGATTTTTCAGGTCAGGATTGACACGGTACTCTACAGACCCTATTGTAAAGAAGCTTTTAGACCATGCGACCGTTATGAGGAGCCTGTCTTGAATTCAATAGTGGTATTTGCAAAGGATCCACGGCCCGGATCCGTTAAGACGCGCCTCACGCCGTTTCTATCGCCGGAAGAAGCGGCTGATCTCTATAAGGCGTTGATCCGGGACACGCTTCGGACAGCATTATGCGTGCCCGGGGCGCAAACCAGGGTCGCGTTCACGCCGGAAGAAGCGGAGACGTCCCTCTGGTCGCTGGCCGAAAGCAAAGCGATCGAATGGTTTCCTCAGTCCGGCGATTCTTTAGGCTCTCGGCTTCAGGCAGCATTCCACCATGCTTTTCAACATGGTGCCTCCCGGGTGGTGACGATCGGCAGTGACTGCCCGTCCTTACAGCCTTCCGTACTGTCATTGGCTCTCGATGCTCTGTCGGGATCGGATGTGGTGCTGGGACCTGCCACGGACGGTGGCTATTATCTAATTGGATTGGCCAACAAGGGATCCGAAAACGATCGGTATAGAACGCTATTCAAGGATATCGCCTGGAGTACGGAAACAGTCTATGAGCAGACACTCGAGGCCATTGACGACCTTAGGCTTTCGCTCATGGAACTCCCGGAGTGTTCCGATGTGGATCAGCCGGCGGATCTCCTGCGGCTGATCCGTCAGATTCGGTCGCACAGGGATGCCGGTGATCTGGAATTCGCAATGCATACGGAGCCCAAGCTTCACGCCCTCCGCGCTAGAATCGAAACGGCATCAATATGAACGACGATCACCAAATAAAGCGAATTCTCTCGAGACTTCCCTCCGTCAACACTCTCCTGCAACATCCGGTGCTTGCTGCAATCAGTGACGATCACCCTCGGCCCTTCATAACCGACTCGGTGCGGTTTGTACTGAACGAAGTCCGTTCCGGCATCCTTGGGCGCTCGGATCCACCGGCCGATATTTCAGAAGAGGCACTTGTTCAGAAGGTTATAGCTAACATCGGAAAACATGGCGCATCGACTGTACGACCTGTGATAAACGCTACTGGTATTGTATTGCATGATGCGGTGCGTGCCGCCATGGTCACAGACGCCGCGCGGAATGCAATGATTGAAGCACTGCACCCGGGTATTTCAGATACAGAGACCCGGGCGGAAAAGGCACTCTGTGAGATTACCGGTGCCGATGCTGCGTGTCTCCTGCACAGCGACCTGGCTGCGTTGTGGGTTGCGATCGATACGTTTGGGCGCGGAATGGAAGTTGTAATATCCCGCAGCCATATGGGAGCGCAAGGGACGATACGCATGATGGATCTCTTCGATCGCTGCGGGGTGCATGTGATTGAAGTCGGCGCTACGAACAAGACCCATCTGAAAGACTACCGGGCGGCCCTGAACGATCGTACCGGCGCCATAGTAAGTATTCAGCCTGCGACCTATGCATTCCGGGGTTTTGCCCAGGATGTTGCTCCGGAAGATCTGGCTGCTCTTGGCACAAAATATGATGTGCCAGTGTTGCTCGCGGCAGGCCTGACAACATTGACCGCCCCGCCAGTTTCATCCTGGCAGCCGGCTCTTACGTTAGAGAAAGCGGTCCGATCCGGTGTGTCGATAACGTTAACCGGCAGTGGATTGACCGGCGCACCGCCGTGCGGTATTGCTATCGGGCAATCTGCTATGATAGTACGTATGAAGCAAAACCCTATGGCCCATTTCCAGGGGGGCGGTCCGGCGGTCTATGCCGGTATGGAAGCGGCATTGCAATCTTTCGATTTTGCCACGGCAGGCCTTGACCAGCATCCTGCCGGTCGTATGATTCTGGCATCTTCCGATCATGTAAGAGCCAAAGCGGAGCGACTTATGAATCTATGCTGCGCCGAGCTTGGTCATACAACAACGCTGGATCTCATCGAGACCACCTCCCACCTGACCGGCGTGCGCCTCCCTTCCGAATCCCTCCCCGGATATGGAATTTCAATACGTCCCGACGCGACAAAGGCGGCATCCCTCTCAAAACTGTTCTATAAATGTACTCCGGTCCTTCTCACGAACTTCGAGGGTGATCGTATCATATTAGATCTACGTACGGTTGAAGACACAGAGTTGGAGACCGTAAGCCGTCTCTTAACATCTGTTCTTAAAAACACTTGTATATAAAAACACGGTACCGTATATTACTCGTCTGTGTTTTTAAATATGCAACGGATCTGCTGACATACGAAGGGGAATACCATGACTCTGCAGCAGGCCAAAGCTGATATTATCCATGTGGGCCGGCGCATGTACGACCGGGCCTATGTTGCGTCCAATGACGGCAATATCAGCGTGCGGCTTTCGGATGATCGCCTTCTGGTGACTATGACCGGTGTTAGTAAAGGCTTCCTTACACCCGATCAGCTTATCGTCATCGACTATGACGGGAATGTAGTCTCCGGCAAGTACAAACCCTCCTCCGAGATCAAGATGCACCTGATGGTGTATCAGGAACGGCCGGATGTCCACGGTGTCGCCCATGCCCATCCACCTACTTCTACCGGATTTTCGGTTGCGGGGATACCGCTCGTAGATTGTCTGTTGCCGGAAGTGGTCGTAACGCTCGGGTCCGTACCGATCGTCGAATACGGCCTGCCCGGTTCGATGGAACTGGTAGAGCCGATCCGGAAGTACGTCCACGACTATGACGCCTTTCTCCTGGAAAACCATGGTGCCCTGACCATAGGCCCCAATGTGATCAATGCATATCACAAGATGGAAACCATGGAACATTTCGCTAACATCTCCCTTACGGCGCGCCTTCTCGGTAACGTAAACGTTTTTGGACAAGAAGACGCGGAGAAATTGATGGGCCTGCGTGAGCGCTTCGGCGTGACGACCAAAGCGGTCTGTCAGTTTCGGGAAGGTCAGAGTATCAGTCAACCCCCTTCTCCTTCTTCGGTACCCATCATGCCCTCAAATAAAGGCGCGGATCCGGAGAATGAACCATCTCAGGAAGAACTGGTCCGACGCATTACGCAGGAAGTTGTGAGTCGTCTGCGAGACACGGACGGCGGTGCCGGTGAGGATGGAGGGCAGGCGAAGATTATCCCTGTTAGGTGACTGGCGCCAACTCCATGTACATTCTCATCGCCAATGTCGGCAGTACATCATTCAAATTTCAGCTATTCGACAGTGTCAGCCTATTAGCAATTGCCCAGGGGCGTCTGGAGCGGATCGGAGCTTCATGTGCACCGGTGCAGTACCGGACGACCGGCGGGGATGAGATTGTCAGGACTGTGGATCTGCCTGATTTTGCATCGGCAATCCGATATAGCATGGAATTGATGGCGGACTCTGATATTGGGGTCTTATCCGATCTGTCGGAAATTGCGGCCGTGGGTTTCAAACCGGTACACGGCCAGGAGGTCACCGGCTGCCGGGAATTGACAGAGGATATTCTGACGAAAATGGAGGCAGCGAACCCGTTGGCTCCGGCGCACAATCCGCCTTATATCGAGGCAGTCCGTCTGTTCGCCGAATTGATGCCGGTTCTGCCGCTGTACGGTCTGTTTGAACCGACCTTTCACCAGACCATGCCGCTCCATGCTCAGATATATGGTGTGCCGTACGAGTGGGCCGAGCAATACGGTATTCGGCGCTATGGTTTTCACGGCGCTTCCCACCGTTACATTGCCGAACGGACACCTGTTTTACTGGGACGCGCCGCTGATGCGCTCAAGATCGTGTCCTGCCATCTGGGTGGAAGCTCATCCCTCTGCGCCGTCGACAGCGGCAGGTCGGTAGACACCACCATGGGGCTGTCACCTCAGTCAGGCCTGATGCAGTCCTCCCGAAATGGCGAACTGGACCCGTTCGCGGTTTTATACGTGATGGATAGAACCGGTATGACGACAGATGAGATGCGTACGGTTCTGTGCAAACAAAGTGGCCTAAAGGGCCTCTCGGGCGTGGACAGCGGTGATATGCGCGACTTACTGGAAGCCGAACAGAATGGCGATGCCCGGGCACATTTGGCGGCGGATGCCTTTGTTTATGAGATCAAGAAACATATTGGCGCCTATGCCGCTGCTATGGGAGGGTTAGACGCCATCATCTTCACTGGCGGAATCGGCGAACGGAGCCCAGTGATTCGTGAACGTATCTGTAACGGCCTCGGCTTTCTCGGTGTGGTCATCGACAGAACTAAAAATCACATGGTAGATGGCGAGGCCATTGTTTCAGAAGCGCACGCCCAAGTAACTGTCGCTGTAGTGCCCGCCAATGAGGAACTGGTGGTCGCCCGGGAAGTGGTGAAGGCGCTTGGTGAGGTGTGACGTGTACAGGAGGGGCGAACTTGATGATAACCTGGAGTACCGGTGAGCATAAAATCATTTAGAGAAAATCCTTGTTCCCAGTGTGAAGACTGTCGGCTCTGTGAAGCGGTGAGCCATCAGTCGGAGGAGGAACGCATTAAGGCGGTTGTACGGGAGACGGTGGTTCGAGTGCTGGATCAGCAGGTCGGTCCGAGCCCCGGCTTCGAGCTACCAGTAGGGGTATCCGCCCGGCACTTGCATGTTACGCAAGAGGATTTGGACGCCATTTACGGACCCGGGCATCGACTGACGAAAATGCGGGAATTGCAGGGCCCCGGTGAATTCGCTGCTGAGGAGACTGTGACGCTTGTAGGACCGAATATGCGGGCGTTGCAGGGCGTTCGCATATTGGGGCCGTGCAGGAGTGTCACACAGGTGGAACTTGCGCCCACAGACGGTGTCTATCTGGGCATCGCACTTCCTCTACGTGCCTCCGGGGATATCGAAGGCTCGGCTCCGATCACCATCATTGGTCCCAAGGGGGGACTGACGCTCAGTCAAGGCGCAATCCGGGCCGATCGGCATCTACATATCGATCCGAAACTGGCGGCGCAGTATGGTGTATCCGACGGTCAGTACCTCCGTGCTGAAGTGCCTGGTCCCGTAGGACTGACGTTTAACCACGTTCGGATCCGCGTCAACGACGGCTTCGATCCGCCCGCCATGCATATTGATACCGACGATGGTAATGCTGCCGGCCTTCGATGTGGAGACATCGTACGTGCAATTGTGGGGTAAGGGTTTCTGAAACTACGGACACCCCACTGATAAAAAAGACAGTAAATGTAGTTATTTTAATAATAAAGAGTTGATATTTTCCCCAGATTGCATATTTTATCTGGTTCCGGATTCTACCGAATGACAATAGGATTAGAGAGGATTTTCCATGGAAGCCTTAGGTATGATTGAAACCCGTGGCCTCGTCGCCCTTGTCGAAGCCGCGGACGCGATGGCCAAAGCTGCTGAGGTCAAGCTGGTGAAATACGAAAAGGTAGGCGGCGGTTATGTAACGGTCATGTGCCGTGGCGATGTAGCTGCAGTCAAGGCGTCGGTTGATGCCGGCGCAGCGGCAGCGGAAAGAGTCGGTGAAGTTGTGTCCACACATATCATTCCGCGTCCTCATTCTGATGTGGACGATGTACTGCTGAAGTAAGACCCCGGATGTTATATTGGAATTGTATCACAAACAGCCCTACACTATGAGGTAGTCTTGGAACTTGGACGAATTGCAGGCACAGTTGTCGCTACTCAGAAAAGCGAAGGTCTCGTCGGCTATAAACTGTTGGTCGTAGACCTGCTCAAAACGGATGGCGAAATCACCGGTACCAATCTGGTGGCGCTGGACACGGTAGGTGCCGGCATGGGGGAGACGGTGATTGTCGTACGCGGTAGTTCCGCACGCCAGGCGGAAGGTATGACCGCCGTTCCGGTGGATGCCTCGATCATCGCGATTGTCGATTCCATAGAGGTGGAAGGTAAAGTCAGGTTCAAGAAATCAAAAGACGAATGGGATTGATCAAAGCACCGATTATGGGAGTCGGTAGTGAATATGAATGAACGTCAAATCCAGGCAATTGTTCAAGAGGTTATCGCGGAACTTGGCGGACGGAAAAACGGATCGGTGTCGCCTGTTCCTTCCGGTGGACGATATGGTCAGTTCGCGGGGATTGATGATGCTATCGCGGCGGCGGAACGATCGTTTCACCTTCTGCAGGAAACATCGCTCGAAATCCGCGAAAAAATGATCGCTGCCATGCGTCAGATAATCTTGGAAAACAAAGAAACCCTGGCCAAGATGGGCGCAGAAGAAACCGGCATTGGCAACTGGGAAGATAAGATCAACAAACATATCGTCGCAGCGACCAAGACGCCGGGATTGGAAGATATCTCCCCGGAAGCCGTAACCGGAGACCACGGACTGACGGTCACCGAGCGGGCGCCGTACGGCGTCATTGGCTCTATCACACCGATGACCAACCCGTCCGAGACTATTGTCAACAATGGTATTTGTATGATCGCCGCCGGAAACGCAGTCGTCTTCAACGCGCACCCGAGCGCCAAACGTGTGACCATGAAGGCCGTGGAGCTGATGAACCGGGCTATCGTCAACGCCGGTGGCCCCGATAATATTCTGGTCGGTGTAGCGGATCCGACGCTCGATACCGCCCGGGTTCTGATGACGGATCCCAGAATCCGCCTGCTTGTGGTGACCGGTGGTCCCGGTGTCGTCAAGGCGGCGATGGCCAGCGGAAAAAAGGTGATCGCCGCCGGTCCCGGTAATCCTCCTGTAGTGGTGGATGAGACTGCGGATCTGGAAAAAGCGGCCAAATCGATCGTGGATGGCGCAACGATTGACAACAATATCTGCTGCATGTCCGAAAAAGAGATTATCGTTGTCGATTCGGTGGCTGACGAACTCAAACGACATTTAGAGAATTACAAAACAGTGGAACTGACAGGCGGACAGGTCAAGGCTGTCACGAATCTGATATTCGACGAGTGGGAGGGTGTGGGGTGTAAGGATGCGGTGTTGAACCGAAAATTCATAGGTCAACCGGCATTGAGCATATTGAAAGAACTCGGAATTCCCGCTCCGCCGGATACACGGTTGATATTGATAGAGACGGCGGAAGACCATCCGCTGGTCTGGAAAGAACAGATGATGCCGGTGATGCCGCTCGTACGTGTAATTGATGTAGATCAGGCCATAGAATTTGCGAAAGAAGTCGAACAGCAGTGCTATCATACCGCACTCATGCATTCCCGCAACGTTGAGAAATTGAGCAAAATGGCTCGGTATATGAACACTACCCTTTTTGTCAAAAATGGGCCGTCCTATGCGGGTCTCGGCTTCGGAGGTGAAGGCCCGACCGCGTGGACGCTCGCCAGTCCGACCGGCGAAGGTCCGACCATGCCGCGCACTTACACGCGGCCGCGTCGTTGTGTATTGGTCGATTCATTCAGGATCGTATAGCGCAGGATTACCGGGTTCTCGTGGACATAGAACGCCTTATCGCTATTATCGTGAAGACGGTCGTTGAAGAGCTCGCACGTCAGGGTTTCATCAAGGCTACCGGGCGCCCGAACCCTCCTGGCGTATCGAATACCGTTTCAGATGCGGCAACAGAAACCGCAAAGAGCCGAAAAAGGGTTGTTTCCGCTGAGATGGTTCTGGAGGTCGCCAGGGCTGGCCATATTGAGCTCGAAGTGGCCTCGGACGCACTGATCACGCCGCTGGCGCGGGACACGGCGAAGGAAAAAGGCCTCACCATACGACGAACATGATACAGGATGGCATATGCGGCTCGGGAGAATAACAGGTAAAGTCTGGGCAACGAAAAAAGAGGCCTCCCTGCATGGCCTGAAACTCTATGTCATGCAGCCACTCGACCACCAACAGGTTCCGCAGGGATCGCCGCTGATCGCTGTCGATGCTATCGGCGCGGGAGAAGGCGAGATGGTGTTCTGGGTCGCCGGGGTCGAAGCCACCCTCGGGTTTGAAGGGCGGACCATCTCGTCTGATGCCACCATCATTGGCATCGTCGACAGCGTACATGCGCAGGGCGTTGCTTAATTGCTGCGAGGAGGCGGGAGATGGTGATCGGTCGCGTAGTCGGCAATATAGTTTCTACTGTAAAACACATGCTCTACGAGGGCAAGAAATTACTGCTTGTGCAGCCGCTGAAAACCGATAGAAAGTCACCGCAGGGTAACACAATGGTCGCTGTAGATACCGTTGGCGCTGGGATCGGCGAGATCGTCCTGGTGGCCGCGGAAGGTAAAGCAGCCTCAGAAATCCTCGACGTACCGCGAGGTCCGGTGCGTTCCATAATTGTGGGCATAATAGACACGGAAAAGGTCTTAGACAATAACCATTTTTAAGAGGAATTAGCATGACAACCACCCGTAAAGAACTTGTGAATGAAATCAGCGAAGCGCTTGGTATGAAGAAGACGCACATCGATCCGATCATCGACAGTCTGTTCGATATCATGCGCGAAAACCTGGTGGAGGGCAACCGCATCGAAATCAGAGGTTTCGGTGCTCTTGAGATCAAGGACACCAATCCGAAACCCTCAGCCAGGAATCCCCGCACTGGAGACAAGATCGCAGTCCCGGCGCGACGCAAGGCCAAGTTTAAACCCGGTAAAATCCTGAAAGAAGCCCTCCGCGCTCAACGCAAACATACAGACTAAAGTGGGCGTCCCGTATGGATGATGTTTATCCGGTCGGCAAGCTGCCCGCCAGGGATTTGGAACGCCTCCTTTCCCGCTTCACCGGTGAAGAGGATGACCGTATTGTTGTCGGCCCCGGTATCGGTGAAGATGCGGCAGTCATCTCGTTTGGGAACACTGCGCTGGTCGCCAAGACCGACCCCATTACTTTCGCCACCGACCATATCGGATGGTACGCCGTACATATCAATGCCAACGACATAGCGTCCATGGGCGCCGTACCTAAATGGTTTCTGGCAACCCTCCTACTGCCGGAGGGGAGGACAACACCTTCGCTTGTAAACACCATCTTCACCGGTCTGACCGATGCGTGTGCTGACCTGAATGTCACATTGTGCGGCGGACACACCGAGATCACCCACGGGTTATCGCGTCCCATCATCATAGGTCAAATGCTGGGTGAAGCCGACGCAGACCGGGTTGTATCCGCCGCCGGCACACAGGTCGGCGATGAAATCATCCTCACCAAGGGTATCGCGATTGAAGCTACCGCATTGATAGCGATCGAGAAAGGAGAACAGCTGGCCGGCGAGTATCCGGAATCTTTCCTTTCACGATGTAACAACTACCTCAAGGATCCTGGCATAAGCGTGGTAAAAGATGCCCGTGTCGCTGTTGAAACCGGCGGTGTGCACGCCATGCATGATCCCACCGAGGGTGGCCTCGCCAGCGGTCTTCACGAACTGGCCAAAGCCTCCGGCACCGGTCTTCTGCTCGAAGCGGACCGGGTGCGAATCCTTCCGGAAGCCGAGATTCTGTGTCGGAGATATGGCCTGGATCCACTGGGAACCATCGCTTCCGGAGCGTTATTGATCACGTCCGATCCGTCTTTTACCTCTTCTATCATCGAACAGCTGAAGGAGGCAAATATCGCCGCGGAAAAAATCGGAGTGATCCAGGAGGCGAAATTCGGTTGTAAGATGAAACGCCGCGGAAAAGTCACCGAGTTGCCGATGTTTAATCGGGATGAGATTGGAAAAATCTTTGAGCAGTAACTGCGGTTCGGTAATTTCTTATCTATACAATGACAGCTATCATTCGAGACGCACCACCGGGTCGTCTCTATCGGTACCGCTGTATGGAAGTTGTGGTCCTACGGGCCCTTATCCCAGGAGATTTGTGCAGCCATGGCGTTGTAAAAAGCGCTTGCATTACGAATAGGAGGTCGTTAGATTGCGGCTCATAGGGAATCGGTTGTCGGCCTATCCGAGTTTATTTCCTTAAGTAATAATAGGCTGAAACTGAACAATACAGACATCGGGAGGGCGCATCATATGTCTGAAAAAATCATGGAGATTCTCGTGCTACTGATGCAGCATATGCAGGAGGAGCAGGGACACTTTGACGATATTTCGGATGTTTCACAGATTCTTACAGGCCAGGGTTATACACACCAGGAAGTGACCACCGCGCTGTCCTGGCTTTTTGAAAGACTCCATGAACGGGCAGAACCATTGATCGACACCGCCCAACCGTTACGATCCAAACCAAATCGCATACTTCATTCGATTGAAAAATTAGTCATCAGCCCGGAAGCCTACGGCTTTCTGATTCAATTGCGGGGCCTCGGTTTGATTGACGATGTACAGATGGAGATGCTCATCGAGCGCGCCATGCTTACCGGCGCCCGTCACATCTCACAGAACGATATGAAATCCATAGCCGCTTCTATTCTCCTCAACTCGGAAGGGGCAACATGGTTACCGCTTCCTGATGCATCGGACGATATGAATGATGCGATGCCATTTAATTAAGAATAATCTTATATCATGCCAAAATCATTAGTAATAGTGGAGTCCCCGGCCAAGGCCAAGACCATTAAGAAATTTCTTGGAAAAGATTTTGATATCAAAGCGTCCGTAGGACATGTACGCGACCTTCCGGAAAAAGGCCTTGGCATCGATCTGCACAATAATTTCAAACCCGAATACGTCACCATAAAAGGCAAAGAAAAAGTCCTGAAAGATCTGCGCAGCGCTGCAAAATCTGCGGATCAGATCTTTCTGGCAACGGATCCTGACCGGGAAGGAGAGGCCATCGCCTGGCATGTTGCGAGCCAGCTAGGTAAACGGAAAGAGGCCGTGGGCCGGGTCCTGTTTCATGAGATTACGGCACAGGCGGTCCGAACCGCCATCGAAACACCTTCGCCGATCGATGAGAAAAAGGTAAACGCCCAGCAAGCTCGGCGGGTGATGGATCGTATCATAGGGTATCAGGTAAGTCCGTTTCTTTGGAAAACCATCGCCGGAGGGCTGGCCGCAGGGCGTGTACAGTCAGTCGCTCTGCGTCGTATCAATGATCGGGAAGCCGAGATTAACGCCTTTGAGGCGGAAGAATACTGGTCGATCACAGCCTTGGTGCAGGGCGAAAAAGGTGATCCGTTCCCGATGAAGCTTTTTAAGGTCGGCTCGAAAAAAGCCGAAATTTCAGACGAGCAGACCGCTGCCGCGCTGGTCGATGCCATTCGGATGCAACCGCTTATCGTGGACAGCATCAAGAAAAAAGAAATGCAACGGCATCCAGCGCCACCGTTCATCACGAGCACCCTCCAACAGGACGCGGCTCGCCGCCTCCGGTTTTCCGCCCAAAAAACCATGATGATCGCCCAGCAGCTCTATGAAGGTTTAGAGGTGGGAGAGGAAGGCAGTACCGGCCTGATAACCTATATGCGGACAGATTCTACACGCATCGCGGATGAAGCGATCAACGGTGTTCGGTCTTATATAGGTGATGAATATGGCAAAGACTATGTGCCGACCCGACCCAGGGTTTTCAAAACGAAAGCCGGCGCCCAGGACGCGCATGAAGCCATCCGGCCGACTTCGGCTCAACTTGTTCCCTCCAATATCAAGAGTGATCTTACAGATGATCAACTCAAGTTGTACGAGCTTATCTGGTGCCGGTTCGTGGCGTCCCAGATGAAGTCCGCAGTGTTCGACGTAACGACCGTAGACGCATCCGCCGGAAACCACTTGTTTCGGGCCACGGGATCCACGCCGAGATTCGCCGGCTTTTTGAAAGTCTACGGAGAAGTAGCGGACGAAGATGCAGAGCAGGAGGACAACAACGCAGTGCCCCCGCTTCAGGAAAAAGAACGGCTCTCATTGCAGGAACTGACGCCCAAACAACATTTCACACAGCCGCCGCCTCGTTACACAGAAGCGACGTTGGTAAAAGAGCTCGAGGCCAAGTCCATCGGTCGGCCCAGTACTTACGCACAGATCATCAGCACCCTGCGCATGCGAAAGTATGTTACGATAAAGCGGGGACGCTTCATGCTTACAGAGCTGGGAACGGCGGTTAACAAGATCCTGGTGCAGGCATTTCCCAATATATTCGAAGTGGCTTTCACGGCCAAAATGGAAGATGCACTAGATAGGATAGAGACCGGGGAACTGGACTGGGTAGGTACATTGACCGATTTCTACGAGCCCTTTAGCATCCGGTTGCAGGAGGTGAACGCACAGCGTTCCGAGTTGAAGCAGACGCTGATAGAAAAGACGGACGAAGTCTGTGAGAAATGTGATAAAGAGATGATCGTCCGCTGGGGACGCAACGGTCGGTTTCTGGCCTGTTCCGGTTATCCTGCCTGTAAGAACACCAAACCCCTCGAAGCCTCCGATCCCGAGATGCAGCAGACCAAGGAGGTCTGTGATAAATGTAGTTCGGCTATGGTCGTCAAAAAAGGCCGTTTCGGCGCCTTTTTGGCCTGCAGCGCCTATCCGGAGTGCAAACGTACTCGTCCGATCAGCCTGGGCATAACGTGTCCGGAAGACGGATGCGGCGGTTATATGACGCGTCGCCGCTCACAGAAAGGGCGTACGTTCTACGGATGCAGTAACTATCCTGACTGTAAGTTCGTCGTATGGGATCAGCCGGTTGCAGGAACTTGTCCCGCCTGCGGATTGAAGATGATGGTCGAAAAGACCGATAAATCCGGCAACACGACGCATCAGTGCCCCCAATGCAAATTCCGAACTCAGGCAGTGGAGACTGCGGAAGACGCGAATGAGGCGCAGCCGGCCATAGCGCCCCAGTCAGTCTGACAAAAGGAAACTCCCATTTCTCCGGGGTTCACATGTTAATACAAGATCTTATCGTTAGATTTCTGGATCATTTGGAGATCGAACGTAATTATTCAGCGCATACCCGCCAGGCGTATACGCGCGATCTCAATCAATTTTCGGAATTCCTCCACGCCCGATCCGATGATGAGGGGCTGGTGCATCCCGGGCAGATAGATAAATCAGCCATTCGTAGTTTTCTAGGTTACCTTAATCAGAAAAGCTATTCCAAACGGACCGTAGCGCGCCGCTTTGCCGCGATTCGGTCCTGGTTTCACTATTTGCACCGAGAGAGTATCATTACTTCAAATCCGACGCTGTACCTGACCTCCCCCCGGTTGGACCAACGACTACCCAAGTTTTTGGACCAGTCCCAAATAGAGACGCTCATGGATCTGCCGGACCGTACAACGGTACTCGGCACGCGGGACGCCGCACTCATTGAGCTTCTGTATGGAACCGGAATGAGACTGTCCGAGCTGGTTGATCTGAACGTACAGTCCGTGGATTTCACCGGTGAACGGATACGGGTGCTGGGCAAAGGGGAGAAGGAGCGAATCGTGCCACTGGGAGGGCATGCCCTTGCCGCACTGCAGGTCTACATTCAAACAAGGGAAAATCTGCTGAAAAAGGGACGTAAAACGGAAACATCGCTCTTCGTCAACCAGCAGGGCAAACGGCTGACAGGCCGTGGAGTCCAGAAAATCCTTGACCGGTATGCTATGGAAATTGGCGAGGAACATCTTAGCCCTCATACACTCCGGCACACCGCCGCAACACACCTGCTGGACGCGGGCGCAGACCTGATCGCGGTTAAAGAGATCTTAGGTCACGAGCGGCTGTCGACCACTCAGGTGTACACACACGTTGCCCTCGACCGCCTGAAACGAACGTACGAGAAAGCACATCCGAGATCGTAAGGTATTTTTCATCTTATCTTCAATAATACAGTGGCCCAATGAATAAAATCCGATATACGACGATTATCGGGTTAAGGGATGCAGAACATTTGATGCTCGGGAGAGATGGACAGGTTTCTCTTGGGATACAGTGATGAAGAGGAATGCCAACAGAATCCAGCGAATATATGAGGACCGGGTGCTGACAGAGTTTGCAGGATCGCCAGGGGACGGGTTGACATTGTTTATACAGTTTGAGTCCAAACTGAAAGAACACCGTGGAAATTTGGTGCGGTCGGCGGCTTGAATTAGCCAAAGACTGGCGATCAGATCGGTACCTGTGGCGCCTCGAGGCGCTTCTGGTGGTACTGGACGCGGGTCATTCTCTTGTAAAATCCGGTAGCGGCGATGTTATTGAAACGGATGACGGAATCGTCGCAATCGGGTCGGGCGGTCCCTGTGCGTTGTCGGCTGCCCGGGCACTCCAGACGTATACGTCTCGCGGTGTCCATGCCATGGTTGGGGCGACGTCAAAAAATCAATGCCCATCTCTGTGTCTTTACCAACGATAATCTTACCATAGAAGAATTTTTCAAAACGTAATTGATTTATATGCAGATATTTACGTCAAAACAAATCGTTGAGGCGGTTGATAAGTATATCATCGGTTAGAAGCAGGCCAAGCGCCGGATGAGCACCGTGAAGAAATCATGCCTAAGACTCTCCTCATAATAGGTTCCACCGGAATCGGGAAAACCGGAATCTCTTGACGCCTGACCGAGGTCGCACCCGTACCTTTTATCAAGCTCGAGGCGTCGAAATTCGCCGAAGTAGGCTATGTCGGCCGTGATGTGGAAGCCATATCCTGCCCGAGCCGCGAAATCCGTTGATTAAGCGGTACACCGCGTTTCAGAAGATGGACGGTAGAACCATATCCTTCGTCAAAGAAAACATAAAAGAAATCGCGTTAACCGTTATGGCGGTAAACGATTCGCCTTAGAATATCAGAGCCCGGCGGTCCCATATGATTATGACGACTCTTTTGGAGGATATCCTTTTCGCGGTTCCCGACGGCTATCCAAAACGTGTCCGATCACAAAATTTCAGGTTCAAAGTACGCTCAAGGATATCGTTTCCGACGAAGACCTGAGCCGTTGTATCCTATAGGTCGATCCTGCCGATGAATAGGTCCCTTCAACGTGACGCCTCGCTCATCCCGATCCTGTTGGCTCTGTCCCTTGCCTGTGCACAGGAGGGAATTCCGCCGGGTGGTCCTCAGGACACTTTCCCCCCGTACATAGTTTCCACGACGCCAGAAACCGGAAAAACTAATATCTCCTCTGATGTATCACCGCGGTTTGTATTCAATGAACGTATGGATGAGCGATCGGTGGAGGAGTCTCTCTTTATTTCGCCCGTGATCCCGTTCGAGTTGGACGCCAACTGGAGTGGCACGGCATTCACCCTTCTTTTCGAACAACCGCTACTGGAGGAGCGAACGTACGTTATCACCATGGCATCCGGAGCACGGGACGTCCGTGGCAACGCTATGACCGAATCGGTTGTTCTTGCCTTGTCCACTGGTGCAGAGATAGACCAGGGAGAGATAGCAGGCGTGGTTGCCACCGGAGGGCTCAGCGTGACCGGCGCTTACGTGTGGGCATATAATCTCCGCACGCCCGAAGACCCTAACCCCCGGATTAGGCTGCCGGACTATATCGGGCAGACCGGTCAGGGTGGGCGGTTTAAATTTACCAACCTGTCTCCTGGAGTGTATCGAATATTCGCATTTTTGGACAGGGCGCGCGACAGACGCTACAGCGCCGGTGAGGATCCATTCGCCGTCCCCACGTCCGATGTCACGCTGACCCCTGGACAGACTAAAGTTAAGAACAGGCGTCTAGAGCTGGCACTTCGTCATACCGCGTCCCTGGCCCTGCGCTCCGCCCGGGCCGACCACCGGTCCCGTGTCGCCCTGCGTTTCAGCAAGCCGCTTGATTTTCAAAATATACCCAAGCCCGCTTCTTTCCGCATCGGGACACTGGATGGCGGAACCGCGCTGCCAGTAATCACGGCGTATCCGATGCCGTTGGATTCCTCGTCGATCGTCCTGGTCACCGCACCCCAGGTAGCCGGACAGAAATACAGGGTGACAGTCTCGGGCCTGAGGGACGAATCCGTCAATCTGCTCGCATCCGACAGTGTTTCGGCTTCTTTTTCCGGGAGCGGTGAGCCGGATGTGGTGCCCCCCTCGCTTGTACGTAGCGTACCGGCTGACAGCGCAGGAGATGTGCTGCTCGCGTCCGATGTCCGTTTCACGTTTAACGAGCCGGTGCGTGCAGACAGCGCGGCTATCGTACTGTTTGATCGGGATGGGCAATCGATAGAAGCCACGTTACTGTGGGTTGATTCCTTGCATGTAAGGCTGATTCCTGCAGCCGCGCTTCTTAGGGACGAGGCGTATACAGCCCAGGTGCACACAGGGCTTGTCCGGGACCGGGCAGGCAATACCATGAACCTTCCTGAGACAATTCCAGACACGTTGAAGGTAACGTTTTACACTGTGGACCCCCAAAACTTCGGTATGGTTACCGGTGTTGTCACGGATGAAGCTCCGGATAGCACCGGTGAAATTATCATAACATTAACAAATGCGGAAGACGATGGGCATCGGTATCGCACTGTAGTCCCGTTCCCCGGCACGTATCGTTTCAATGCGATGCTGCCTGGATTGTATCTCGCCTTCGCGTTTCGTGATTCAGACGGAAACGGTCGTTTATCGCATGGCAGGTCGGTTCCTTTCCTGCCTGCCGAACGCACCACTGCCCGGGCGGACACGATCCTCGTTCGGTCCGGCTGGGAAACGGAGCAGGTGGACCTGGTATTTGACCCATGAAGAAATGAAAATTCCGGTTACTGGCCCGTTTTAATATTGACACCATATGGGTGACAGTCCATATTGCAGGGCGTTAGTTCGCATTATCGAAACCCATGATTTTATGTTGGACGCAAGATACTGGCATTTTATTACTGCAGTTCCAGAAATGGTGATTAAACGGGAGTACGGTATGAATTGCGCATTGGATGAAGTGGTGGACACGCTGAATAGAGACGGTGTAGTAACCGTAGAAGGGGTGTTTACCGACAGTGAGATGGATCAGTTCCGCGGGCACCTGAGACAGACGATCGACGAAGCCTCTCAGGTTGAGATGTACAAAGGCCGTCCAACAGACAAACTTCTGGGTAGGTCGAACGATACGATCTGGTTGCTTTGGGATTTGTATGCCGTCTGCGAGGAAGGGCTCAAATTCACCCGTCACCCTGCGATCCTGGCGTTTTTGGAGGCTGCACTAGGGGAACCGATAGTACATGCCAGCATGGGCACTATGTTCGATAAGGTTGCCGGCGGTGATGCGGCAATCGGATGGCACCAGGATACGTTTTTCATTCTCGTACCGCCGGAAGGGAAGGACATAAACCTGGATGATTACTGGCATCAGTTCGGGCATGTCAACGTGCGACCAAACCAGATGAGATTCGAAGAGGATTATTATAAAAAGACCATCATCGTCCGTATTAACGTGGACCCGCAGACACTGCAGAACGGATGCATGCGCGTCATCCCAGGCTCGTATCTTGAAGGGCCGATGGAACTCAAAGGGGGGCAAGACGAATACCTGGCCACCCATGAGGCGGAGGCGATTGACTGCACTGCGGGGCAGGGTAGTGTAACGTTCTATTATCCGACTACGTTTCATGCCTCCTCAATCAGTACAGCGCCTACTGGCACCCACCGTTGTGCGGCGGCGCACCGGGTCCGGGCGCAGAACCTGAAAATTCCGGAATGGGACTGGCCTTCCGATTGGGAACCGGGATGCGTCCCGGCCATACCCGAATCCGGATTTGCGCTCAATCCATTTATATAGACGAACCGACCGTTAATGGCAAACCCCACTCAAGTAAATCAGAGTGGGGTTTCTTTTTTGTACTATATGAACTGCTAACTAATCCTGATCGTTACTTGTTCTACCGCTTGTTGTTCCCGATATAATACATCGCATAGGATGGGGTCAGGCCGCTCCAGCGTCTGTCGCCGTATTTGTTGGGTATCAGACCCTTCAACCAGGGTTTGTTAAGGCTCGAATTGACAAGGTTATAGAGAAAGACACCTGCGGCATCTCGCGCCAGAATTTCCTCCGCGTTCTGGTACATGGCGATTCTTTTTCCTTCATCAAATTCCTGCGCAGCAGCATCCACCAGACGGTCGAACTCATCGTTCTGCCAGTCCTGTCGTCCGGATCCTGGCGGTTGTGACCGCCAGGGAACCGCGATCATATCACTCGGATCCGGATAATCCATGTTGAACCACAGGAATCCCCATGGAATATTGTGGTTTCGCATCCGTTCGTTGAAGACCATGGTCGTTTGCTGACGTAGTGAGGTATTTATGTTCAAATGTTCTTTCAGCATTTCCTGAATCGCCACTACCACATTCCACTCATCCGGCGAAGGCGGAGAGCCTCTGATCGACAGTTCAAGTGGCGGCAATCCGCGGCCGTTCGGGTAGCCGGCTTCCGAGAGCAGACGTTCGGCCAGTTGGGGATCAAACGCTTGAAAGGGCTTGAGTCGGTCGACCTGGTACGCTGGAAAACCTTTGGGCAACATTCCGTATGCGGGTGTCGCCGCGCCGCCCAGAACCACCTTGCAGATCGCCTCACGGTCGATGGCATGAGCAATGGCCTGCCGCAGTTTTTTATTATCAAATGGCGGCTTCTTCGTCTGGAAAATAGTATAAATAGTACCGAAATTCGGAAACGTGATCAGTTCCTGACTCAGGACAGGATCTTTCTTGGCCCGCTGAAAATCCGGCCCGCTGATGCCTATTTTATCGAACTCGTTGTTCTCATAGGATGGCAGTCCCTGCCATCCTGGTAATACGAATTTAAAATCGAGTTTTTCAAGATACCCCTTGAAAGGACCGTTGTAGTTGGCATTGAGGGCGAACGTCATGCCGGCACCCTGGTCCCAGGTATCGAGTCGCCAGGTTGAGTTGGACACATTGTTGTCCAATTCACTCCATTTTTGACCAAATTTCTCCACCTGCCAGCGCGGTGCCGGTACAGACGTGAAGAAGGCAGTAACATATGGGAAGAAGGAGCAGGGTGCCTCGGTTTCGATCTCGAGCGTCATCTCATCGACGGCCCGAACGCCCACCGTCGTTGGATCTTTGGTTTCCCCGGTGTTGAAAGCCCGGGCACCCTTGATCGGATAGTAAAAGTAGGCGAAGATGTTGCCGGATTCCGGATCGATCAAACGCTGAAACGACCACTCAAAGTCATAGGCTGTGACCGGCCGTCCATCGCTCCATTTACCACCTGGGCGCATCTTGAACGTCCAGGTTAAATTATCTTCGCTGACACTCCAGGATTCGGCTGCCGCCGGTTTGAGTTCGAGGTCCTCGTTGAACACAAGCAGTTGTTCAAACAAAAACGCTATAAACTGTGCATCGAAGAGTGCAATCCCTACATCGAGCGTGGACGGTTCGACCAGAGGTTGGCGAAATACCTGCTGATCCAGTGGCGCCGCATCGGCCGGAAGTTGCCTACCAACGCTGTTCACCATAGACTCGTTTTTACCGGTGGACTCCTTTTCCGAGGGGGATCCGCAGGCGGTGATCAGCAGACAGAGAATGGCGGTCAGGAGATATTTTACCGATAGGTTCATAATAATGTTAGCCCGGCCTAAAGACTTACTCGTCTGAAAACGCCGAATCAAACGCGTGTTCAGATGCTGGGAAATCGATGGCCTTGGTGAAGGCGCACGCTTCTTCGGCGCCGTGTTCGCGGTCCATACCGCTATCTTCCCATTCGATGGAAAGCGGTCCCGCATAGGCGATTTCATTCAACACCCGGACGATCTCTTCGAAGTTTATGGTGCCCCGGCCCAGGGATCGGAAATCCCAGTAGCGATCCGAGTCGCCGAAGCTGGTATGCCCGCCGAACACGCCGGCGCGTTTGGGTGTTTCGGACCAGTATACATCTTTCATGTGGACGTGGTAAATCCGGTTGCGGAACGTGCGGATGAAGTCTACATAATCCACACCTTGGTAGCCGAGATGACTCGGATCGTAATTGAATCCGAACGCCTCGCGGCCACCGATCGCGTCTATTGCCCGCTGGGTCGAAGAGATATCGAATGCTATTTCGGTGGGGTGTACTTCCAGGCCGAATTTCACATTTACCTCATCGAATACATCGAGAATCGGATTCCAGCGGTTGGCGAAGTCCTCAAAGCCCGCATCGATCGCGGAAGGATCCACCGGAGGGAAGGAATACAGGAGGTGCCAGATTGACGAGCCGGTAAACCCGTTGACCACACTGACGCCTAGGTTGGCAGCAGCGCGGGCAGTTTGCTTCATCTCCTCTGCCGCCCGCTGGCGGACACCTTCCGGATTGCCGTCGCCCCACACATGCGGGGGTAAAATGGCCTGGTGCCGCCCGTCGATGTTGTCGCACACCGCCTGTCCCGCCAGATGGTTGCTGATAGAGTAGACACTCAAGTTGTATTTCTCGAGGATTTCCCTCTGACCGTTGCAGTATTCTTTACTTGCCGCACCTTGCTGTACATCGAAATGATCGCCCCAGCAGGCCAACTCCAATCCGTCGAAGCCCCAGCTGGCAGCCTTCTGGGCCAACTGGTCAAGCGTAAGGTCCGCCCACTGGCCGGTGAATAATGTAACAGGTCGTGACATAGATAGCTCCTTTTACCCTTGGTTATTTACAGATAATTTACCTTTACCCAACTCCGGTTTTCAATCGAAGTAGACACCGCTTCAAGCACTGCTTGATCCTTCACACCTTCTTCGAAATCCGGATGTAGGTTATTGTTCTCGCCACCGATTGCCTGCATCAGGTCGAATACTTCATGTACGAACGTGTGTTCCCAGCCGATGATATGTCCAGGAGGCCACCAGTGGTCCAAGTACGGATGGCATCCTTCATTGACGAGGATATCCCGGTAGCCCTGTATGTGTTCCTTGTCTCCGCGGTCGTAGTACTGGAGTTCGTTCATTTTTTCCAGATTGAACGCAATCGAGCCTTTACTTCCGTTGATTTCGAACCGGTTGCCGTTCCGCCTTCCACCCGCGAACCGGGTAGCTTCGAAGGAACCGAGTGCGCCGTTTTCAAAACGGGCCAGGAACAATGTGGCATCGTCTACGGTCACCTTGCCTTTTTTTGCGGATTTCCCGGTGCTTGCGCCCAGGGCAGCATCGATATCATTGGCCAGTGGGCGTTCCTTGATAAATGTCTCGTCCATGCCGACCACTTCGGCAATGTCTCCAACCAGATAACGTGCCAGGTCAATGATGTGGGCATTCAGGTCCCCGTGCGGTCCTGAACCCGCTTTGTCCTTCTCAAGTCTCCAGACAAGTGGAAACTTGGGATCCATGATCCAGTCCTGGAGATACACCGCGCGCCAATGATATATTTCACCGATTCGCCCTTCGTCGATCAACTGACGGGCCAGGGCGACTGCCGGCACCCGGCGGTAGTTATAAGCCACCATGCTCTTAACGCGTGCCTTTTTAACCGCCTTTGCCATGGCACGTGCTTCCTCTAGATTGTTGGCCAGCGGCTTCTCGCAGAAGACGTGCTTACCCGCCTCAGCGGCTGCGATTGCGATTTCGGCGTGGGAGTCTCCGGGCGTGGATATATCTATCATATCGATATCGTTCCGAGCAATCAGATCTTTCCAGTTGGTCTCGTATTCATCCCAACCGAACGTCTTGGCCGCGTCCTTAACGTTAGCCCGGTTTCTTCCGCATATTGCTTTCATCACAGGAACTCCAGCAGCCTCGGGGAAGAAAAACGGCATATCTTTGTACGCGTGGCTGTGCGCCTTACCCATAAACGAATAGCCGATCAATCCTACATTGATGTTTTTTGGCATCAGGACCTCCTTGAGAATTAGGATATGAAACGCGTTACGACGCTACATGTTCGCCCACGTAGGCTGGCAGTTGATCGATCGGAAGACGGATCTGATCCATAGAGTCCCGGTCGCGTACCGTGACCGTGTTATTGTCGAGTGTTTCATAGTCAACTGTGACGCAGAACGGTGTGCCGATTTCGTCCTGCCGGCGATACAGCTTGCCGATGGCACCAGTATCATCGTAAACTGTGCGGATGCGACCACCGACCTGCAGGGATTTCCGGATGTTCTTTGCGGTTGAGACGAGATCATCGTCGTTACGCTTGAGGGGGAAGACAGCAACTTTGACCGGGGCCAGATGCGGTTTGAGATGCAGCACGGTGCGGTAATGATCTTCAATGACCTTCTGCGACTGACCGCGTAGTTTTTTGCCCAGCTGGATCCGATCTGCCCCCGGCATGGCGAGCAGCGCGTTGATTTGAGGCATTTTTTCAAGTATATCCTGAGCAATCGATTCACCGAACGCCTGTAACCCGTCACGTAAATCTGTAGGCAGTTTCTCATTTTTTGAGACTGACTGGTTGAATGCATCCAGGCCATCCGAGACGATTTTAAGTCTGCCTTCATCCGGCACCTTTACCATCGGCTCGTCGTATGCCTCGCACAAAACAGCGAGCATACACCGACCCACACCGGCGGACGGTTCCACGACAAATGGGACGATGTGCTTGTTGGAAGGCACATCGAAATAGGACAGCCGCGTGGTACTGTCGGCATTCGGCTTAACCTGGGCGGTTAAGTCGTATTTTTCCTGGTACCTTGTGTGTGATCCAAGATCGAAGTCGGTCCGACTGGCGATACCTTCAATCTCCTCGTATCCGAGCGTGGGATAGGCATACATCAGATCGTAAGTACGCTTAGAATAGTGGGCCAGATCGTTTTTCGGCACATCGTAGATTGAGATGTGGTCCCTTCTGACGCCGATACTCTGCCACCATGCGAGACGGTCCTGCAGCCATTTTTCATGCCACTCGTCCTCTGTACCTGGCGCCACGAAGAACTCGATCTCCATCATATCGAACTCCCGCACGCGAAACAGGAAATTGCGGGGATTGATCTCGTTCCGGAACCCCTTACCGATCTGGGCGATCCCGAACGGTAGCTTTCGCGCGGTGGTTGTGAGCACGTTGTCGAAGTTCACGAAGATACCCTGAGCGGTCTCGGGACGCAAATAGGCAAAGGAATTGTCTTCCGCTACCGGGCCGACCTGTGTTTTGAACATCAGGTTAAACGGTCGGGGTTCCGTCAGATCTTCCGAACCGCAGGTCGGACAGGTGGTGCCAATGTTGTCCGCACGGTAGCGGCTTTTGCACTCGCGGCAGTCCACCAGGGGGTCCACAAATGTTTCTTCATGGCCGGAGTGGTTCCAGGTGAGCGGGTTCATCAGGATAGCGGCGTCGAGCCCTTCCATGTCGTCTCGTTCATAGACATTGGTGCGCCACCAGGAATCTACGATGTTATTTTTCAGTTCGACGCCCACGGGACCGTAATCATACGTGCCCTGAAGTCCGCCGTAGATTTCGGAGCCGGGGTATATGATACCGCGGCGTTTACACAACGATGCGATCTGTTCTAACGATACGGCCGGCACAGGGTTCCTTTCTGTAATTCCAGAGAGAATCTTCTTCCATATGAATAGATGGTACCATAATGGAAACACACTGTCCTGTCAATACTTAAACACATATTCAGAGGCATTGAATTGGGTTGACATGATGCAGGTCCGTATGCTAAGTTTGAAGGGGTAAGTTAATATTTTGGCACTCTCGTAAATCATGGGGAAAATCTAGGGGCGGTCTTTTAATGAGATCTCGGTTAAAACGGCCACAATCACCGCTTCGCACATGATGGCGCCGCCGTGGTCAAGGCTATCGTATCGGCGCCATCGACATGGTCGCCAGGGGATTGTGAGCCGGGCTGAAAAAATGGACCGAAACGGCCATTGCGACGGAATTAGATTATTGGTTCACAGTTTCATTGTTTCATAGAAGGGGATTGCCATGTCTGAATCATCACTGCATTATAATCATACGTCGGCGGGGGCAACGTTTGTCGATGAATTCGATTGGTCTCTGCCGGCTCACTACGGTGATGTAGCTGCAGAATATGAGGTTGTGCGGGGCGGAGCCGGAATTGTCGATCTGTCCCATCGCGGTAAAATTCGTATGACCGGTGGTGACCGTCAAGCGTTTCTGCATCGAATCGTCACCAACGAAATCCGTGCGTTGGACCCGGGGGATGGGACATATGCCTGTATGCTTACGCCCCAAGGCAAAATCATTAGTGATATGACGGTCTATGTGAGTGAGGATCACCTGCTGCTTGACACCGAGTCCGGCATGGTGCCAGTACTGATGGAAACACTCGACCGATATGCACTTATGGACGACGTCGTCATGGAGGATGCCACGGAACAATGGGCATTGATTGGCGTCGTCGGCCCGATGGCAATGGAGGTTCTGGGTGGTCTGTCCATATCAATCCGAAAACTGGCGTACTTACAACATGTTCTGCTCGATTTCCAAGGGCAGGCGGTGATGACTGTCCGATCCCATCGAACGGCGGAGACAAGCTATGATGTGTATGTGAAGACGGATCAGGCCGAGGCGTTCTGGAACGCTTTGCTGGAACAGGGTGGGAAACGCATCGGATTGGAAGTGATGGAAATACTCCGTATTGAAGCCGGCATTCCCCGTTACGGCGCGGAGCTGGATGAACGGATAATCCCCAACGAGGCCGTCAGAGAACGGGCCGTCAGTTTCCAGAAAGGTTGCTATGTCGGCCAGGAACCGGTAGTGATGATGGAGCATCGGGGACGTCCAAATCGTATGCTTACGGGATTGAAGATAGACGGAGACTCCCTGCCGGAAAAAGATACCGTGCTGAAGAAGGATGGTCAGGACGCCGGTTGGATCACCAGCACGGTCCATGGTAAGGCTGTGGACGGCGTACTGGCGCTCGCCTTTGTCCGTCGAAAGTACATGAATATGGGTGATCGCCTGACCGTTGAAACGAGCGGTGTCACAAAGGAGGCGGAGATCGTGCCTTTGCCGTTTGTATTGGCAAAGGAGCAGGGCCATGGGACATGAACTGGCGGATTTAATCGAGACGCTTAACGTTCGATTCATAGTGGATGGGCCGACGCTTGAGTACGGAGCCATATTTGTGTTGCCCGGGTCGTATTTGATGGTTCATACCAACTTCAGGGATTAGAAGGAGCTCTGAAGGTATCCAACGTCGGGCGCAAGCGGGCGCGGAGGGAGATGGAGATGTGGAGATCTCAGACTGGAAATGGCCCGCCGGCTGGAAACCCGGCCATGGCCCGCCTACTCCGGAGTTCGGATTCGATAGGAATTCGTTTTAACAAGGAGAGAAAGAACAAGAGATGACCTTTCAGTTAGCCTCCCCCCTCGATATGCATATTCACTTCCGTGAGGGAGCCATGCTCGGCCTGGTGGCACCGCTCAGCGCACGCACGTTTGCCGGTGGTGTGATAATGCCAAACCTGGTGCCGCCGGTCGATAATGCACAACGGCTTGATGACTATGAGAAGGAAGTCCGCCTGGGTACGGGCGACCTTGTGTTCGAGCCGTACATGACGTTATTCATGAAACGCTACACCGCGAAGGAACTAACCCACCTGAAAGACCGCATCATCGGTGTAAAACTGTATCCCGCAGGCATAACCACTCATAGTGATATGGGGGTAAAAAATGTAGAGGATGTGGCCGGTACACTGGGTATCATGGAGGAATTACAAATTCCTCTTCTTGTTCATGGTGAGACGCAGGGGTTCGTACTCGATAGGGAGCGGGATTTCCTAACAAAATATGAATGGATTGCGCAGCAGTATCCCGGTCTGAAGATCGTGATGGAGCATATTACCACGAAAGACGCGGTCGCTCTAATGGATCAGTACGAAAATCTGCATGCTACCGTTACGCTGCAGCATCTTATCATCACGCTAGACGATGTCGCCGGAGGTTTGCTCAATCCACATCTGTTCTGCAAACCTATCGCAAAGCGTCCTGAAGACCGGGATTCGCTCCTGGAAGCAGCGTTGCAGGCTCATCCAAAGCTCATGTTCGGCAGCGATTCGGCGCCCCATTATCAGGACAAAAAAGAGTGCTGCGGATGTGCTGCCGGTGTGTTTACAGCGCCCATTGCCTTGCAGGTGCTTGTGGAACTGTTCGAGACGCATGACTCACTGAACACGCTCCAGTCATTCGTATCAGATAATGCACGACGGATCTATGGCATCGACCCGCCGAAGAAGACGATTGTATTGGAAAAAAGCGGTGATATAGTTCCAGAGAAATACGGTGATGTGGTGCCGATGTACGCGGGTAAGCGCCTGGCGTGGGCGGTAGTCGATATTAACTAGTTTTCACTCGACCCAAATGGGATTTGAGAAGATCCAGGGGCGGGGTTGCTCGTCAAACGTTGGCAGGTAGCGCCGCGTCTGGGATACCTCGACGCGGTAAACGCCGGGCCCCTCAACCGGAAAATTTGCTTCCTGACGGTTAACTTCGGTTGCCGGAAGACCGTTTTTAAACAGCCGTATGGTGACCTCGCCCGCCATGCGTACGGATACTTGTAAAGCCCCTTCCGAATCAAAGCGCGTTCGTCCTCCCATTGCAACCGTTGTATCGCTGCTTACATATTTGAAAGAGAAGTTTGTTGACGGACCGTATCCTTCTACGACTGTATAGCAGCGACCTTCCTGAATTGCCTTGAGAATGATTTCTGTATCTGCTGACACATCGCCTGATAGGGGTGCATCGGTGTTCACATAAGTCCGCAGCCAGCCGAACATGGTATAGTAGGACGGAAACGGTATGAAACCATCGCCCCATAATGGTATTCGGGCATGGGCATCGGCGCTTCCGATGGCGACCGTGTGGCCGCGCTGGGACAGAAGGTCCAACTGATTCAGGCTCTGTTCCGGGCGATCGACGAGGCTGTTCAAAGCTGCCTGAGGAAACAGCGGATACCAGAGCAGCGCACGAAACCACTCCCAGGGATCATCGTTGCGCCATTCGCTGTCTGCGTTTAGGATTTCCAGGCCATTGATGGCTTCTAGAGACCAGTCCTCCCAGGGACGACGGCCGAACGGATGGGCGATGATATTCATACCACCGGATGTCCCGATGGTGTCCAGCAAAGCAGCTAAACCATCCTGTCCGTGTTGCTCCACGTGCCTACCGACTCCGAGCGCCACTAGGTGGCCGGCGCTCGTGTTCACTTCCTCTCCTATAATTACCAGTGCGCTTTCATAATACCCGGCATTTCCATCGAGGGAGGGCTGCATCGTGCTGTGGTCTGTGAGGATTACGAAATCGATTGACGCTTTGTCGGCCGCATCCGCGATGTCTTCTATGGTGCCGCTGCCATCCGAATATCTGGAGTGCACGTGAATGACTCCGGTATATCGGTATACACCGTCCTTGACGGGGTAGTCGCCGGTCCAAGGGAGATCCTGCTGGATATGGACACCCGTGATCAACAGGAGAAAACCTGCTGATCCAAGAAACCATGAGACACGTTGGGAACTCATTGCTCAGTACCTCTGAACGCGTGTTTGAGATGCTTGATTAAAAAACGTCCGCGATCAAGCGTTATACCGATTACATCGAACCGGCAATCCGAATCGTAAAGGTCGTAATCGTGGATAAACTGGGAGGCTGCACGAGTCACACGCTTCTGTTTTCTAGTATCCACCCATGTTTCCGGATTACCGAATGCCTGGGCGCAACCGGTCTTGACTTCCACAAAGACGATACAATCGTCCTGCCGGACGATCAGGTCGATCTCGTTACGGCTCGTTTTGTCACGATAGTTACGATGGAGGATGGTATACCCTTTACGGGTGAGAAAACGGGCGGCCATCTGTTCCCCCCGTGTGCCCCGAACGTGAGTGGATTCGGACATGCGTGCTTTCTGAAGGGTGTCGGTGAATTTATTCTGATGCGGGCTTGTCTTTCAGATGGAAAGACCGCCGATGCAGTGGGCACATGCCATATTCGCGAATGGCGGCGATGTGATCGGCGGTACCGTATCCCTTGTGTTTGGAAAACCCGTACTCCGGGTGTTCGTTGCCGTAAGCAATCATGATACGATCCCGGGTGACTTTCGCGATAACCGAGGCCGCCGCAACCGTCATGCTCTGGGCATCACCCTTTACGACGGCTTCCTGCGGCCCTACCCAGTCGATGGTGTCTATGCCGTCGATGAGCAGGTAATCCGGAATTTCCGACAACGCTTCGACGGCCTCCCTCATGGCCATCAGGTTGGCCTGGCGGATATTTACTCGGTCGATGACATCGGAAGCCGATATGCCTACGCCCACGGCGACTGCCGCAGATGAGATCACCGTGAACAGGCGCTCTCGTTCTGCTGGAGACAGGCGTTTGGAGTCGTTCAAACCCCGGATTAACAGTTGTGACCGGGGAAGAATGACAGCGGCGGCGACCACCGGTCCGGCCAACGCGCCGCGTCCCGCCTCATCGAGACCGGCTACGTGCACCATGCCTTTATCCCACAGGGATCGTTCCAACACCAGCAAGGCGTGTAGTCTTTTTCGCTCGACGGGGGTCAGGGCCCGACTCAATTTCTCCGTTCGGGGATACGTGCCGCTTTACCCTTGAGGCCGCGGATGTAGTAAATCCGGGAGCGCCGGACCTTGCCACGCCGGACGACATCGATACCGCCCACAATGGGAGCATGAAGCGGAAACACACGCTCGACCCCGATGCCTTGAGACATCTTGCGGACCGTAAACGTCTCCGCAATCCCGGAACCCGAGCGTTGAATGACGACACCCTGAAACATCTGGAGCCGCTCTTTTTCGCCTTCACGCACCCGTACCTGAACCCGCACGGTATCACCGGTTCGGAATTCAGGTACATCGGTTTTAATTTGATCACTTCCTACGGTATCAAGTACATTCATGATATTGTGTCCTTTTTTGTATTTTAACGATTGTCTTCATCGCGCCATGAATCAATCAGGCCGCGATCTTCTTCAGATAGCACGAGTCCTTCCAACAGATCGGGGCGTCTAAAGAACGTCGCCCGCAGCGCCTCATGATGTCGCCATGCTTCGATACGGGCATGATGGCCGGAAAGTAACACGTCCGGAACCGGCACATTTTCAAAACATTCCGGTCGTGTATAGTACGGACTGTCCAGTAGTCCATCGTAGAATGAATCGCCGGTAGCGGATTCGATGTCCCCGAGCACACCGGGGATCAATCGCACGACCGAATCCGTGATTATCATGGCCGGAAACTCCCCACCGGTGACCACATAATCTCCGACACACAACTCTTCCACATCAAGTCCCTGAACGACCCGTTCATCCACACCTTTGTAATGACCGCAGATCAGCAGCAGATTATCGGCATCCAGGAACTGTTTCGCTATCTCCTGAGTATACGGACGGCCGCGGGCAGAGAGCAAAATGGTCCGGCTGTTCCGGCCGTATCCACAGTTTTCGCGTATATGCCTTACGCCCTTGAATATCGGCTCCGGTTTCAGGATCATGCCTGAACCGCCGCCGTAGGCGTAATCATCAATCGTACGGTGCCGGTCGGTCGTGTAATCCCGTAGATCGTGCACGTGAATGCCCACCAGATCCCGTTCCCGCGCCCGTTTTATGATACTTTCATCAAAGGGACCGGCAAACATCTCTGGAAAGGCAGACAGGATATCGATGCGCATATGAAACCCTATGTGAGCAAACCGGGCATCGGACGGATTACAATACACCGTTCGTCCGCATTAATGTCGATCACCACATCCTCTATGACCGGTATCAGGATTTCGCCCCGCGGGCCGTCTACTACCATCACATCATTAGCGGGCATGGTTAGAATGTCCCGGACCTGGCCAACATCCCTCCCATTCTCCGTGACCACCTGGCCTCCGATTAGATCGAATACGTAAAACTGCCCCTCAGGCAACGGAGCGGTGTCCTTGCGCGGTACCTGTATGTAGGCGCCGCGCAATCTGTTTGCCGTCTCCGGTGTATCGATGCCTTTGAACTTTATGAGAAAACCGCGGCGTTCGATCGCACACTTATCGATCGTCCTGGCTTCTCTGCGTCCATCAGACAATTCGAGCCACACCTGCGACAGGCCGTCAAATCGTTCGGGCACGTCCGAAAGCGCCTCCACTGTCACATTCCCGCGAAGGCCGTGCGGCTTCCGAATCTGGCCGATAGTGACCCATTCAGTGTTCATGTCAGATTAGCATGACCAGCGATTAAAATCCGGCTAGCTAGCTTTTTCTACCTCTGCTTCTTCAACACTCCCGCCCCGCAATTTTGAATAGACACCGGCGTTTGAAAGCAGTGACTTTACTGTTGGGGTCGGTTGCGCACCCTTCTGAATCCAGGATATGGCACGATCTGTGTCTACCTGCAACTCCTTGGGGTCCGTGATGGGGTTGTAATGCCCCACACTCTCGATGTACTGACCGCTCCGCTTACGCGAAGACTCGACGACGACAATACGGTAAAACGGGCGTTTTTTAGCTCCCGCCCGGCGGAGTCTAATTGCTACTGCCATACAGGCTTTCCTCCTGAAATAAATCGCTCTTAAACAAGCGATGAGGTAATTATGGCGCTGAAGCGCCACCCAGGTCAAATATCCGGACCGTCCGGATCGAACAGGGTTTTAAAACGGCATCATGTTTTTCATCTTCCCGCTTTTACTCATTTTTCCAAAGCGTTTCATCATTTTCTGCATCATATTGAACTGCTTGAGCAACTGATTCACATCCTGAACGGCTGTGCCGCTGCCCCTCGCGATGCGGCGACGTCGGTTACCGTTGATGATGTTCGGTTTTCGACGTTCATCTGGTGTCATGGAACTGATAATAGCTTCGAGTCTCACCATCGCGCCTTCGTCCATTTCTGCACCCTGAAGCATGTTCTTGTTTACGCCAGGTATCATGCCCATGATTTCGTCCATCGATCCCATCTTGCTGACTTGCTGAAGCTGGGTACGGAAGTCCTCGAGATCGAATGTTTCTTTACGCAGTTTTTCTTCCAGATTTTTTGCAGTTTCCACATCGATCGTCGCCTGCGCCTTCTCGACGAGTGAAACCACATCGCCCATTCCCAGAATACGGGAGGCCACGCGATCCGGGTGGAAAGGCTCCAGGGCATCGAGTTTTTCACCCGTACCAATGAATTTGATAGGTTTATCCGTGACCGCGCGTATGGATAAGGCAGCGCCACCACGAGCATCACCATCCATCTTGGTCAGGATACATCCATTGATATCGAGCTGCTCGTTGAATGATTCAGCCACATTCACAGCGTCCTGTCCGGTCATACCATCCACCACGAGCATGACTTCATGGGGACCTACCGCTTTCTTGATTCCACCCAATTCGCTCATCATCTCTTCATCTATATGCAGGCGGCCGGCTGTATCTAGGATTACGACATCCTGATACGCCTGTTTGGCCTTCTGAAGTCCCACGGAACATATCGTGATCGGATCACTGCTTCCTTCGATGGAGAACACCGGTACATCCAGATTATCGCCGAGCACCTGCAACTGCTTGACAGCAGCCGGGCGGTAAACATCTGCCGCCACCAGAAGCGGATGCCGGCCTTGTTGTTTGAACATTCTGGCGAGTTTGCCGGATGCTGTGGTCTTGCCGGATCCCTGGAGTCCAACCATCATGATTATCGTGGGGGGCGTTTCCACCAGTACCAGCGGTGCCGCAGCCTCTCCCATCAGCGCCACCAGCTCCTCATGGACCGAACCGATCATCTGCTGCCCGGGCGTCAGGCTTTTCAAAACTCCCTTACCGAGTGCTTTTATCCTGACGTTTTCTATAAACTCACGGGCTACCTTAAAGTTAACGTCCGCCTCCAAAAGCGCTCGGCGTACCTGGCGCAGGCTTTCGTCAACATTCTTTTCCGTGAGTTTTCCTTGACCGCGAAGGTGCTTGACTATCGACTCCATGCGATCACTCAATTTTTCAAACACCGGCCTATCCCTTTCGTAACTTCACTGCGAAGCTGCCGTCCACTCCATGTGTCGATGGCAGCGTCTGTACCATGCCACGATCGTCCAAAAGCCCCGATACCGCAGTGTCGGAGGGCGTTTCGATACTAAATTCTGTATGCCGTTCACAGAATGCCGCGACGATGTCCTCGTTCTCCTCCGGTTCTATGGTACAAGTGCTGTAGACGATCACACCACCCGGTTTAACGAGCCGGGCGCCCTGTGCTAACAAGGCACTCTGTGTTTCCTGTAGTGCCGGTATATCCTCGGGCATCCTTCGCCATCGCAATTCCGTCCTGCGGGCGATCGTGCCAAGTCCCGAGCACGGAGCGTCCACGAGTACCCGGTCGACCTGGTGCCGGAGTGTACACGTCTTTCCATCCATCACGACAGGCAGCATACTGCTCAGTCCCAGTCGTCTCCGATGCTCCTGCATTTTTTTTAACCGTCCGGGGGTCTGATCCACACCAATGATGCGACCCCGGTTCCGCATCAACTCCGCCATATATGCCGTTTTGCCTCCCGGAGCGCAACAGAGATCTACGATGGTTTCCCCCGGCTGCGGGTCGAGTGTTCGGACAGCAAGTCCGGCACTCTCGTCCTGAACCTGAAACCAGCCCTCCCGGAACCCTTTAAGCGACCGTATGTTACCGGTATGCCGCAGGACAAGGAACACATCCAAATACCGTCCCGGTGTTACTAAAACCCCCGATTCCTCCAGGGTCTTTGTCACCGTTTCCGGATCCGTTCGCAACCTGTTGACGCGTACCATCACCGGCGGTGGCCTGTTACCTGCCTTGCATAGCGCCTCAGCTTCGGCAACACCGTAGCGGTCTATCCACCGCTGGACGATCCAGGATGGATAGGAGTAGACTGCACTGAGATGCGCGACCGGCTCCTTTTCTTTATTCGGAAACGAAATATCCTCTCGATTTCGTATAAGGTTCCGCAACACCCCGTTGGTTAACCGAACCGTGCCGGGATGCCCGAACCGCTTGGCCAGTTCAACTGATTCGAAGGTGGCCGCCGCATCCGGGACTTGGTCCAGTATCAATATCTGGTATCCTCCCAGCCGCAGGATATTCCTAATCCAGGGCGTCAACTCGTCGAACCGGCGAACGAACTGCTGCAATACCCAGTCGATCCTCCCAAGCCGCCGCACAATGCCGTATACCAGTTCCGTCGCCAGCGCTCGGTCTCGGGTGTCGAGAGAAGACTGCCGAAGCAGCGCGTTCAGCGTTTCCCGGACATCGGCATCTTCTGTTTCAAAGCGGTACAGGGCTCGCAGCGCTACCTCACGAACTGTCATCGGACCGCCGTACCAAATCTCTCACCGCTCGAACCGGCGTGGTTCCTGTCGCGGCCAAGTACGGCCAGGCCGCTGCCCGCAATACCAATCGCCCGCCCGCCAGTCTCATCCGGCATGTCGCAATAGGCAACGATAGAGATCGACCGATAATTTCCACGGGAAAGACTTACGGATGTCTCCTTGAAATTGTATCGATCCGATAGCCGTCCCTCACCTTCCATGACCGTGATATCCGGTAATCCATTTTCATCCGGCAACGCCCTGGCGATCTGCGCACCGGTCAGGCCGTCGCGCGCATCGGTGGCGTTGAAACACCGGTAGGTGCGTATAGCCTGGACATACGATCCAATCATGGCACTTGCCGCAGGAATAAAAACCGGATATATCCAGTCGAACTCCACATCAGCACTCCTCTACGATCGTTGTTCGGATGTCAGCCGATCTCCAGGTTTAATATGATACCCCCGAACATATTCGTCTGCGGTCATCCGTTTCTTGCCATTGGGCTGCACAATGGTAAGCGCCAGCAGCCCGTCGCCCGTACGAATAATAAGGCCCTGATCGCTGTCCACGGCAACAACCTCCCCCGGCCTCCCGGGAGATTTCGGCCTATCGATACACCGGCGGCTACCGATCACTCTTAACGAGCGGCCGTCCCGGTAGGTATACGCCATAGGCACAGGATTCAATCCTCGTATTCGATTATGAATGGCCTCGGTTGACACGGACCAATTGATCAATCCATCTGTTTTAGTCAGTTTGGGCGCGGAGGTTGCTTCGCCACGCTGCGGAATCGGCTGCGCTTCGCCCGCTGCGATCATCTCCACCGTTTCTTCGAGAACCTGCGCTCCTTTGGTCATCAGGCGTTCATACAACTCCCCAGCGGTTTCATCAGGGCCGATTGCAATGCGCTCTTGACGCAGTATACTGCCGGTGTCCACCTTCTGTTCTATAAAAAACGTGGTCACGCCTGTCTCCGCCTCTCCGTTTACTATTGCCCACTGAATTGGGGCTGCTCCCCTGTATTTCGGTAGAAGGGATGCATGCAAGTTGATGGCGCCCTCCGGCGGTATGGACGACACCGACATCGGAAGAATCCGAAACGCGACCACTACAAACAGGTCCGCTTCCCATGCACGCAGCGATTCACGGAACGCTGGGGTTTTAAAACGTTCAGGCTGCAGGACCGGGATTCCGGTTTCTTTCGCAAGTAGTTTTACCGGCGTCGCCGTCAACTTCAAACCTCGTCCACGCGCCCGATCCGGTTGCGTTACCACGCCCACGACATCGTGCTTGCTGTCTATCAACGCCTGAAGACTCGGCAACGCAAAATCCGGCGTTCCCATGAATATGATCCGCACGGCGCTATCCCTCTTCTTTCAAAGCTTCTTCCGTACTTCGCTTTAACTTGCGTAGACGTCCCTGCGCCAGTCTCAATCGGAATTTTTTCATGCGATCGATGAACAGAACTCCGTTCAGATGATCGTTCTCATGGAGCAGTGCCCGAGCCATGATTCCAGTGCCTTCTACTTCGAACGGTTTTTGGTCTAGACCGATGGCTGTTGCTATGACCCGTTCTGCCCGTACGACTTTGTCGAAGTAGTCCGGAAAACTCAGGCAGCCTTCATCGTCATTCCTCTCACCCTCTTCACTGAGAATTTCGGGATTGATGAAAGCCATGGGTTCACACCCCTCATCAGTCGCACTCAGGTCGATCACGAAAACGCGGATGGTTTCACCCACCTGCGGCGCAGCGAGTCCGATACCGCTTGCGTCGATCATGGTATCGAACAGATCCTCGACCAGCGTATGAATCTCCGGCGTGATTTCTTCGACAGGCCGGCATTTTTCCCGAAGCACCGGGTCGCCGTACATTCGGATAGGACGTACCGCCATAATCTCGATCCCGTTTATTCGGCTTCCAGTTTCTCGCCCTTTTTACCTACTAAATTGGAGATGGAACTCCGCTGCACCTCGACCTTCACATTCTCGGCGATTTTCACGACGACCATATCGGCTTTCAAGCCGGTAATCGTGCCTAGGATGCCGCCTGATGTCACGACGCGATCGCCGTTCTTGAGCTGATCCAGCATTTCCTGGTGGTTTTTTTGCCGTTTCTGTTGCGGTCTGATCAGCAGAAAATAGAGGATCAGGAACATCAGCAGGAATGGCAGCATCGCTCCCATAATACCACCACCATCTGCCCCCGCTTGCGGACCCATCGCATAAGCCACATCTATCACGTGTCACACTCCTTAGAGAGAGAAACCCGATACAAATTCAGAAAATCAGTTCGCCAATCTAAAAAAGTATCATCCAGAATCGCCTGACGCATACGACGTGCCAGGCCTACAAAAAAATGGACGTTATGCAAAGTACCCATCCTTGGGCCGAGAATTTCCCCGGCGTGGTAAAGATGGCGCAAGTACGCGCGGCTGAACGTCCGGCATGCATAACAGTTGCAGTCTTCCTCCAGTGGTCCTTCATCTTCCCTGAACCGGGCATTGTTGATATTGATTCGACCCTCTTTCGTGTACAGGGCACCGTTACGGCCTTCACGGGTCGGGATGACGCAATCGAACATATCCAGACCACGCCCCACCGCATCGACGAGATCCTCCGGTGTGCCTGCTCCCATAAGGTAGCGGGGCTGATCTACCGGCAGACAGGCTACCGTAAGATCGATCAAATCACCCATTGTGGATTTCGGCTCTCCGATTGACAGGCCGCCAATGGCGTATCCATCGAATCCCATATCCACCAGCTTTCGAGCACAGTCCAGACGCAGGTCTTCATACGTGCTGCCCTGGACGATACCGAACAGTGCCTGCGGTGTCCGGCGTACCGACTCAAACTCATCAAAACTTTTCTTACTGCGCTCGGCCCACCTGAGCGTCATGGCGTACGACTCTTTCGCGTACTCATATTCGCACGGGTACGGGGTACATTCATCGAGCGGCATGATGATATCCGATCCCAACGCGGTTTCTATCTCCATCACCGATTCCGGCGTGAATAGGTGCCGCGCACCGTCAATGTGCGACTGGAACGTGACGCCTTCCTCCTGAATTTTCTTAAGGTCGGAAAGGCTGAACACCTGATATCCGCCACTGTCCGTCAGGATCGGACTAGGCCAGCTCATAAAACCATGTAGGCCGCCCATGCGCTGTATCAGTTCATGCCCCGGCCTTAAAAACAGATGGTACGTGTTTCCGAGAATTATCTCCGCCCCTGCCGCCTTTAGGTCTTCCGGCGAGAGCGTTTTCACGGTCGCTTGCGTACCCACCGGCATGAAAACCGGTGTGTCGATTGTTCCGTGCGGCGTGGTTATTCGGCCAGCCCGCGCGTTGGAATTCGAATTTCGGCCGATGAGTTCAAAGGAGAATGACAAGGCAGCTATCCCACGATCTCCAGTGCTTCCAACGCCTCATATATGCCCTGGATTCCGATGATCTCCATACGGGCGGATTCAGGCAATCCTTTGGTATTTCGCGCGCACACCACACACCGCGTAAAACCGAGTTTTTCCGCTTCCCGGATACGTTTCTCTATGTGGCTCACCCTGCGGATTTCGCCACCCAGTCCCACTTCCCCGATCACCACATCCCGCTGTTTTACGGAGACATCCCTTAGACTCGAGGCGATTGCCACCGCAGCACCCAGGTCCACGGAAGGTTCATCCAGTCGCACGCCCCCGGCCACGTTGACGAAAACATCCTGAGTACCCAAGTGCATGCCGGCTCGTTTTTCAAGAACCGCCAGCAGTAGCGACACACGGCGGCTGTCCAGCCCGTTAACCACCCGTTGCGGCGATCCGTAATTAGCCGGTGTCACGAGAGCCTGAAGCTCCACGAGTAGCGGGCGGGTGCCTTCCAGACTGCACACCACCACAGAGCCGGATACGTTCTCCGGCCGCTCCGATAGGAACAGTTCGGAGGGGTTGTTTACTTCGATCAAACCGCTGTCCTGCATCTCGAAGATACCGATTTCATTGGTTGATCCGAATCGGTTCTTCACGGCCCTGAGGATACGGTATGACTGGTGCCGCTCCCCTTCGAAATACAGAACCGTATCCACGATATGCTCCAGGGCTTTCGGCCCTGAGATGGTGCCTTCCTTGGTAACATGACCCACAAGGAACACCGGGACTCCTCTGGTTTTCGCCATCTGTATCACCCGGGCCGCACATTCCCTTACCTGGCTGATACTGCCCGGCGCACTTTCGACATTGGGCAGATAGATGGTCTGAATGGAATCCAGTACGAGCGCTTTTGGTTTAAGCTCCTCCACCTGGTCGAAAATGGCATCCAGGTTGGTTTCACACAGCAGGAACAGGTTCTTTGAAACAACTTTTAGCCGGTCTGCCCTAAGCCGCACCTGGCGGGAGGATTCTTCGCCTGAGACATACAGCACCGGGCTGATACTCGCCCCGAGCCGCTGGAGCGCCTGCAGCATCAGGGTTGACTTACCGATGCCCGGGTCGCCACCTACCAGCACCACCGACCCCTGTACCACGCCACCGCCTAGTACCCGATCGAATTCACCGATCTGCGTCAAAAGGCGCTGGTCGTTCGATATGTCGACATCCGAAATGCGCGAAACCTTGTCGGAGTCACCGAACAGGGTTGGCCGTTCAGCCGACCTGCCTACCGGTTCCCTCTCTTCTACATACTTATTCCACGCACCGCAGTCCGGGCATTTTCCCTGCCACTTGGGCGAGACGTCACCGCAGTCCTGACAAACAAACCGGGTTTTTATTTTCGCTACTTTGGCCATGGTCAATCCAGTGATTTGATCGGCCCTTCTCCCTTACCCAGGATAAACTGTTGAACCAATGGGTCATCCGTGTTCCGTATTTCGTCCGGCGTTCCAATGATGTGTATGTTGCCATCGTGGAGCATGGCGATCCGGTCCGCGATCTTGTAGGCGCTGACCATATCATGTGTTACCGCGATGCCGGTTACCGCCAGATCGTGCTTCATCGTCAGGATCAGATCGTTGATGATGTCCGCCATGATCGGATCCAGGCCGGTGGTGGGCTCATCATAGAGCACATATTCCGGATTCATGGCGATGGCCCTGGCCAGGGCGACCCGTTTCTTCATGCCACCGGACAATTCCGCAGGCTTCATACCTTCGATACCTTTCAGGCCGACCACGCGCAGGCATTCCCACACCCGTTCCTGGATTTTGTCTTCCTCCATATCCGTATGGAGCGACAGGCTGACGCCTACATTTTCACCAACCGTCATGTAGTCAAATAGTGCTCCGCCCTGGAACAGCATACCGAAGCGCTGACGAATGCTATCGAGCTGTTCCCCCTTAAGTCGTGAGATATCCTGGCCATCGATACGCAGGGATCCTTCATCGGGTTGCAATAAGCCTATGATATGTTTCAGAAGAACGCTTTTCCCACACCCGCTGCGTCCGATGATTACCATCGTCTCACCGGTCTCAATGGTCAGGTTTATATCATTCAGAACAGGTTTTCCAAATGCCTTTTTTAGATGTATAATTTCAATCATACGGTTTGATTATTCGTCCAGTGGATCGTGATAAAAATCCGGGTTTTCAAAGGTTGCGTACTGATCCAGAAACACAAGTTCGATCGATCCGACCGGTCCGTTACGCTGCTTTCCGATGATGATTTCCGCTTTATTCATTTCCGCTTCTTCTACTTGATCGTACCGAACAGGACGATAGATGAAAAGCACCACATCCGCATCCTGTTCGATAGCGCCGGATTCACGGAGGTCGGAGAGCTGTGGTCTACCGTCACCGCGCGATTCGACCGCCCGTGAGAGCTGTGACAGGGCTATGATTGGCAGGTTGAGTTCTTTGGCCAGTCCTTTGAGGGAGCGGGAGATAATCGATATTTCCTGCTGACGGCTTTCTGTACCATTCGGTCCACGCATGAGCTGCAGGTAGTCCACGACCAGCAAGCCCAAGTCTTCATGCTCGGCCATGAGCCGCCGGGCCCGTGATCGCATCTCTAAAACCGACAGTGCCGGCGTCTCATCAATATAGATTGGCGCCTTTGCCAGAGACCCCACTGCAATACTCAGGTTGGACCATGCATCGCCGGGCAGCCGTCCGGTTCTCATCAGGTGTGAATCCACGCGCGCCTCACTGCACAGCATCCGCTGGGCTAGTTGATGGTTGGCCATTTCAAGGCTGAAGATCCCAACGCCGACCTTGCCTTCGACCGACGCATGGCGGGCGATGTTCAGACATAGTGCCGTTTTCCCCATAGCGGGTCGTGCCGCTACAATAATTAGTTCTCCCGGTTGAAAGCCGGCCGTCAACTCATCCAGTTTGTTGAAGCCGGTCGGCACGCCGGTGACGCCGGTGCTGCGTTCATGTAGTCGTTCGATATTCTCGAACGTGTCGTGCAGAATCGGATTAAGATGGGTAAAACCGCGTTTGAGGCGCCGTTCGGACAGCGCGAATATCATCTGCTCCGCTTCGTCAAGCAGATCGTCCGGGTTTTCAGACTGATCGAAGGCCCGGGCGATGATCTGGTTGGACGAGGTTATCAACTTGCGGCTCATAGCCTTCTCATGAACGATATTGGCATGGTACTCCGCGTTCGCAGCGGTCGATACATTGTCTGCCAGTCCGGCCAGGTAGAACGCACCGCCCACATCGTTCAACTGCTTGCGGTTGGACAACTCGGTGGTAAGGGTGATCAAGTCCGTCGGTTCGTTGCGTTCGAAGAGCGAAATGATCGCCTGGAATATCTTTCGATGGGCATCGCGATAGAAGTCTGTATCATCGATGATGTCAACAACCTGCGATATCGCGTCCTGATCCAATAGCAGGGCGCCAAGTACGGCCGCTTCTACCTCGACCGCCTGCGGTGGGACGCGATCTGCGCCATTCGAATCCGCTGACATCTTCCATCACCCCTCAAAAGTACGTAGTCGGAAAAAAACCTGCATCTTGGATATTATCTGCCGGATTCCGGATTTTCCAATATTACCGGGTGGATACTACACACCGCCGGTGAGCCGGTCATATTCCTCTCGGAGCAACTGGACATCCTCCCAGGTCGGCCGCTTGAAGGATGGGTTCCGCAACAGCGCCGATGGGTGGTATGTGACCAGAAGCTTTGTTCCTGCATATTGGTGAAACCGCCCGCGTAACTGTCCCAGCGGGCAGGTGGTATTGAGTAGAACCTGGGCCGCCACACGTCCCAGTGCACAGATAAGTTTAGGTTGAACCAGGCGGATCTGCTCCCGAAGAATCGGTTCGCAGGCTTCCACCTCTGCGGGTTCCGGATTCCGGTTATTGGGAGGACGGCATTTGAGGATATTGGCGATGTAGACCTCTTCCCGATTGAAATTGACCGCCTGGAGAATCTTGGTCAGCAGTTGTCCGGCCGCACCTACGAACGGCAGCCCTTTGGAATCCTCATCCGCACCCGGCGCCTCGCCGATCAGCATCAGATCGGCGGATTCATTGCCTGATCCGAATACAAATCGGTTCCGTTTGTGGCCCAGGGGACACGCCGTGCACTTACAGTAACTGTCGTGCAATGTCTGTAGAGAATCCGCAGCCGCGGTCGGTGCGGTGTTTCCTACAGGGAGTACGAGGGATTCTTCAAGACCCGCAGGCAAGAAAGTGACATCGATGTCGTATTCCGCTTGCTGTGCAACCGCGTCCGACGTCTGCTCTATGATTTTTACCAGTTCCCGGCGCAGGCTCATGGCGATACCGTCTCCCGGGTGTGAAGCAGTTCGACTACTTCGGTCAACAGGTTGTCCGCCACTTCGGTTTTGAGCAGCTGGGGCAGGGCTTCCTGGCGTCCGTCCCTGTGCAACACTGTAACGATGTTCGTATCCAATTCGAACCCGGCGCCTGCCTCAGTGACATCGTTGTATACGATCATGTCCAAATCTTTTTCGATCAGCTTGTTTCGGGCATTGGCCAGGCCATCGATCGTCTCCACCGCAAAACCCACCAACACTGGCGGTCGCCGTTCCGACAGGGCTTTTAGGATGTCTGTGGTCTTCTCCATCTCCAAAGACAGGCAGGCCGCACTTTTTTTGATTTTCTGATGCGCCACCGCCTTTGGCCTGTAGTCCGCCACGGCCGCAGCCATGATAATGGCATCCTGATCCGCAGCATGCTGTATGACCGCCTGATGCATATCCGCGGCGGTACGGGCCGGAACTATCGTTACGTTCCGGGGAGACACCAAATGGTTTGGTCCGGCTATCAGAGTCACGTCCGCGCCGCGCTGTGCGGCCATGCGGGCGATGGCATAGCCCATTTTTCCGCTCGACCGGTTGGTGATATACCGAACCGGATCGATCGGTTCCACGGTCGGTCCCGCTGAGATGAGTACCCTTCTGCCCGCCAGATCATTTCGCGGGTCGGCAAGTGCGGCGATAGCCTGGATGATGTGAGCAGGCTCAGCCAGCCGTCCTTCACCGATTTCCCCATTAGCCAGCGGTCCGAATTCCGAATCGATTATGAAGTTGCCTCGGCTGCGCAGCATCTCCAGATTGGCCAGGACCGCCGGATGGCGCATCATTCGAAAGTTCATGGCGGGCGCGAAACAGCAGGGCGCTTCGCAGGCCATCAGAATGGTAGACAGCAGGTCGTCCGCCAGACCGTTGGCAGCTTTGCCAATGATCCCGGCTGTAGCCGGGACCACGGCCAGGACATCCGCCCATGCGGCAAGGTCTATATGCGCCTCTCCGGCCTCACTCTGCTCCGGAAACTGCTCCAAAGCTACAGGATGTCCGGTGATGGCGCCGAAGGTTATGGGACCGACGAACTCCGTGGCCGAGGCGGTCATAACCACGCGAACATCCGCACCGGCCTGGATCAGTTCGCGCACTATTTCGACGGATTTATAGGCCGAAATACTCCCGCTTACGCCTAGGACTATATGTCTGTCTTTCAGATTCACGGCCTTACCCTCTGCAATGGTTATTTGCTTTCATCCGGCAGTTTATGGTAGTCGAAATGGATTTCGTCACTCAGCAGACGTTTCATTGCCTCGCTCGTCACCTTGATCGACCGGTCGATCTCTGAACCGGTCATCTTCAGGTGCAGATTCATTCTGCGTGCTTCCCGGGCGCTGACCATCACGGCTTCATATGTATTTTCCGTCTTGTCACGCATTTTGTCCTGCGATACGAACCGGTCGGGGTCGACCGGTTCCATCTTCGCCACTTTCGATTTTTTCTTACTCATGACGCCTCCCATCGGTTGATACGGCATCGCTCTGCAGCGATGATCGCCTGAATTTTGTCAACTGCCACCTGTCTCTTACCGTCCTCGTTTACGACACCATAGGTATATTGCGAGGCATAGCGTATTTCATGTTCGGCCTGCGCCAGTCTGCTCCGGATTACGGATTCATTTTCCGTCCCCCTTTTGCGCAGTCTGTTTGCCAGGCTTTCCATCGATGGCGGCATCAGAAATACGAACACTGTATCGGGGAAAACTGCCTTGATAGTCTGACCGCCCTGCACATCGATCACCATCAGGGCAATCCGGCCGTTCCCAACAATAGTCTCTACGGATGCCCGGGAGGTGCCGTACAGATTCGAATGTACTTCGGCCCATTCCAGAAAGTCGCCCTGTTCTATCATGCTGCGGAACGCCGGCTCCGTCGTAAAAATGTAATCCTCTCCGTCGATCTCGTGGGACCGTCTGGCCCGGGTCGTAAGTGAAACCGTTCGTTCGATCGCTGTATCTGCTTCGAGCAACATCCTGGCTATGGTAGTCTTACCGGTGCCGGAGGGCGCGGAGAGCACGATACAGAATCCGGATGTATGCTTGAGCGCCTTCATTCGATGTTCTGGACCTGTTCCCGGATTTTTTCAAGTTCTTCCTTGATCGTGATTACCCGATGACTGATGTCCGTGTCATTGGCCTTTGAACCGATTGTATTGGCTTCCCGGTTCATCTCTTGCAGCAGGAAGTTCAGCCTCCGGCCCACAACTTCATCTCCCTCTAGTGCCGAGAGGAATTCTTTGCAGTGGCTGCGAAATCTTACACATTCTTCGGTGATATCGCTACGGTCTGCGAACAGGGTAACCTCCATCGCCAGGCGTTGCGGGTCCACCTGCTCCTCGCCGAGCAACCCCGCGATCTTATCGTGTAGCCGCTTCCGAGTGGACTCCGCCCGCATCGGCGCCCGTTCCGCAATGTCTTCGAGAACCTCCCCAATATGGACGACCCGCCCGGTCAGATCATTCGCAAGCTGACTGCCCTCTCGTTCTTTCATTGCGGTAAGCGCAATCAGCGCATCGGACAGAGCCGGCTTGAGTACCTTCCAGACTTCTGCCAGATCTTCAGCTTCCGCAAGGGGTTTGAGCAGGCCCGGACACGCAGCGATCATTTCAATCGTAATGTCACCCGGTAAATCCAGGGTGTCCTTTAACTGGCGCAGGGAGTCGTAATATTTTTTTCCGGCGTCCATCTCCACCATATATTCCGGTGTGCCGTTCCAATCTCCTTCCCTGCGGACAGACACCGAGAGGTTGCCTCGTTTCACATGTGACTGGACCTGCTCCCGAATTCTGCCTTCCAGAGGCGCGATACCCTTGGGAAGTTTTATGGAAATCTCACAGAAGCGCCCATTGACCGATCGTACTTCAATCGCGGTGCGCACTCCGGTTGCATCCGATTCACCTGCACCGAACCCTGTCATACTGCGAATCATAAAGCCTCCGAAATCACCTCGATTTCCCATGCAGGATATTCGTAAAAGTACAGAACAGTAAAAGATAAATAAAAGATAAGACTTTGTCAATTATATTGTTGCCGTTGACGTTAACAGGATTTTACCGTACATTCGTCAACAAATCGGCACCACAAATGGAGAAGCGGATACAGAGGTTTTTATGTCACTCGACACGCTGGTTCTACAGGCCATGGTCGACGAATGCGCCCATCTTACCGGATCAAAAATCGTTGCTATCGAACAGTACGGTACAAATGAGATCGGTCTCGTACTTCGGGGAACATACGGTCGGTTTGCACTGACCGTCTCCGTGCAACCGGGATATGCACGTGTTTACGGCACGGCGCCCGGGCGAAATAGCGAGGGGTCGTCTGCGTTTCTCAACGCGCTCCGAGAGCATCTTCTCGCCGGACGATTGGACCATATCGAAACGGTACCCGACGACCGTATTATGATTATCCATTGCACCGGCAGGACACCAACCGGCCTGCAGGCCTACCGCATCATAATCGAGATGATAGACCGACATAGCATGATGGTGCTGACCACGGACCCGGATCTGACCATCGTCCAGACACTGCGGCGCATCCGCACCGGAGATCGGGACCCTACTCCGGGTGAGCGGTATGAGTATCCGTTTCGTCCCTCAAAACTCTCTCTTGGGGCTGTGACTCCTGATGCTATCAGAGAAGCCGGCGCATCGGAAGATCCAAAGCAGTTTACCCGGTTTGTGACGAAACACATCGGAGGTCTCAGTCCGACAGCTGCACGCGAAATCGTTGCCGGCACCGGTCTTCTCGATCCAGAAGATTACCTTAAAGTCGCACCCGCAGAAAGGTCTTCGAAATTGTGGGCGAGTCTGACCGCTGCCACAGAACGGATCACTGCGAAAAACTGGACACCCTGTATCGGTGTGGGTGCGGACGGTGTACCGTCCACGCTCTCCGCCCTGCCGATCGTCTCTCTGCCCCGGGAGCAGGTTGTCGTCTGCAACACCATGAGCGATGCGATCGAGCGGTATTATACAGCGCGCCTGGAGGCGGAGCGACTCAAGCTGCGGGCAGCCAGTGTACGCCGGTCAATCAATGACGAGTGCAAGCGGCTGGAAAAGCTGGTGGATAACCTGTTGCGGGATGCTGCCGTCTCGGATCAGGAAGATGAATTCCGTAAATTCGGTGAACTACTGACTGCGAATTTAGCAGCCGTCAAGTACGGCCAGTCCGAGGCGGTGGTTAGAGATTTGTACCAGCCCGATCAGGGCACAGTTACGATTTCACTCAATCCCGCAATCAGCCCGTCCCAAAATGCCGAGCGATACTTCAAGCGGGCACGGAAGGCACGGGACGGTAGGGCGGTGGTCGAGCAGCGGTTACAGGCGACTTTAGAACTTTTTGAGAAGGTCTGTGAGGTGCAGGCGACTATCGCACACGACCCCGATCAGGACGTGATGGAAAAGGCATATTACGCCTGTATCCGTCTGGGGCTTATCAAGCCGGAAAAGAACGCAGGAAAACATCGTAATGCCAAGAAGAAAAAACGAACTGAGATTCATCCTCGGCGATTCGTCACGAAGGATGGGTCCCTCGTGCTTGTGGGCCGAAATAACAGAGAAAATGAGTTGTTAACCAAAACTGCATCGCCCGACGATATCTGGCTGCACGCCAGGGATATGGGTGGGTCACACGTAATACTGAAACGAGGCAACAAGAAGGAAATGCCCAGCAAGTGGACCTGTTACGAAGCCGCGCGGGTGGCCGCCTATTTCAGCAAGGGCCGAGGTTCTACCACCGTCCCGGTCGATTATACCGAGCGTAGGTACGTGCGAAAAATGAAGGACGCCGGCCCGGGAAAGGTGATTTTTACACATGAAAAAACGTTATTCGTGGAACCTAAGCTGGAACTCAAAGAAGAAGACAGCGAGGCAATTGAAGGGTGAATATTTGAAACCCTAGTCAAGATTCAGTTGCCTTACCCCACCGTTCGTCCCTCCGCGTATGTCCCGAGCAACTTAAAGTAGGTCGTGAACTCCTGCAGGTGATCCAGCGCCCGCTGGCAAACCTGATTATCCGCTTTGCCTTCAATATCCAAATAGAACAGATATTCCCATGGAGAACCGATCAGGGGACGGGATTCGATTTTCAGTATGCTGATATCACGCAGGGCGAAGACGCTCATGGCCTTGAATAGACTCCCGGGCACGTGTGCGACCGAGAACACGAGGGTCGTTTTTACTCGTTCGCCCTGCGGTGGTTCGGGTTCTGCCGAAAGGACAAGGAATCGAGTATAGTTCTGAGGGTTGTCTTCAATACTCTTTTCGATGGTATTCAGATCGTAGTGGGATGCGGCACGGCTGCTGGCGATGACGGCCATGTCCCTGGCGCCGCTTTCCTTGAGTTTTTTTGCCGCCCCGGCCGTATCGAGCACCGTCACCGCATTAACGTCGGGGTGCTTACGGAAGTACTCGACGCACTGCTCCAAAGCTTTGGGATGGGAATGAACCTGGCGGACGTTTTCCGCCGTGACCCCCTTGTTGACAAGCAGGTTGTGGACGATGCGAAGTTTGATTTCACCCACGATATGGAGGTTGTGTTTGAGCAGAAGGTCATAGTTGACATGTATGCTGCCTGCGAGGGAGTTTTCGATAGGCAGCATACCATAGTCGCAGTGCCCATGCTCCACTGCGTCGAACGCATCGTCGAACCAGGGTTGTGGTACCGGTTCGGCAATATCCCCAAAATATTCAAGAGCGGCGATCTCACTGAACGCGCCCCGTTCTCCTTGAAAGCTCACTTTCTTCGTACTCACGTTTCGTCCCCTTTCCCCGAAAACCCGGGTTCGTACGGTTTTTGCCTGTTCAAGCGCCTCTTCGAGTGTCTGCCGGTCGCTGTTATTTATCAATTGTGCCAGTTTGTTGAGTTCGGATTGTGCCCGTTTGATGCCCGCCAGGATATGCGTCCGGTTCGTCAGGCATGTATCCGCCATGACACGTACGTTGCTTGCCGCTACACGACTTGTATCCCGGAATCCGCTGGCGGCGAAATCCCACAGGCGGGGATCTGTCTGGGCCGCTTCGTCCGCAATGCGTACAAGGGCCGATGATATAAGATAGGGAACATGACTCGTCATAGCCACTATGCGGTCGTGCCGGTCCGCCGGGATTACGGTGGGGTTGGCGCCTATCCGGCGGATAAGCTCAGTCAGCAGAACCATGCCTTCGTCGTCGGCTGGCGGGTGGGGCACCAGGGCGAAGGTGGCGCCGGCGAAGAGCGTCGCTTGCGCCGCATCGACACCGGCATGTTCGGTTCCGCTCATCGGATGGCCGCCCACGTACCGGATGTGTTCCGATAGCCCGTCGACCGTCCGACTGATATCGCCTTTGGTGCTACCTAGGTCAAACAGCAGTGTCCGTTTCGAGAGATGGCGGACCAGATTCGGAAGGGCCTCGATAATGGTGCTCACAGGCATGGCCAGCACGACCAGATCCGTCTCATGGAATGCGGTTTCTACATCGATCGTACCGCGATCGATCGCCCCCCGTTCCTGTGCACGGTCCAGAATATCCCGCGACACATCCACTCCCACCACTTCCCCCACAGCATTCGCCTGGCGGAGCGCGAGTCCGAACGACCCACCCAATAGGCCGAGACCGATGATCGTGATGCGAGGAACAGGCAGATTATACATACGTTAGGTTAACTTCTGAAGGAGTTCTGCCTTCTTGGCTTTGAATGCGTTCCGGTTCAACATATTTTTAGTGATCAATTCAAGTTTCTAGCCGATGGTAGCCAGCTTTTCTGGGCTGACCATCACCGGCGCGGGGCGCCTGCTACCGACCGTCTGCGGTATACCCTGCATCGTTTCATTTTTCAACGGAATACTCTTGGTCAGGCATCAACAATTTTCAATGGTGTCAACGAAGTGTCGCGGACCCAATTAATGAATTAAAACACACGGGTTCTGTCAACAGGAAAGGTTCTATTGACGCCAGCCGTAGGTCAAGAACAGGAGAAGTATACCTACGTTCAGGCTCAGAGCGCCCTTGGGGATGAAAATGTGTTGTGCGGTCATAGAACTTCCAGCCAGTGACACCGCATCCCGCGACCATGAAACCGATCGAGACCGCCGGGTGGAGACCGGTCGCCGCGCAACCTCCGCAGACCACGAGTCAACGTCTCGATCGGGCCGTCTTCCATCGTCGATTCGGAGATGGCCACAGGAAGCACCAAGGGGCGGGGAGACCCAAGCCCGATTAGCCTTTCCAGTTCCCTTGATCTTGCCATGAGGTAGCCTCATGGGTCAAAATTCAACGGCACCGCCAATGTAAATCGTTGCCATGTTTGTACGGGACCGGGTTGTGTCCAGGGTAATCTGTCCGTCATTACGAGTAATAGCGCCCTTTTCAAGGTAGGAAGCGTCGCCTCCATTGAGGTATCGGAATCTAAAATCCAAAGATACCGATTTCACGGTTCCTTCTTGCGTCCTCCGCTTCTCAGTACCGTCATATACCTGAAGCATAACACCCACGCTGCCGCCGTATGTAAATGAAAAATCACCGAAATTGGTGGAACTGGCGATGTCATTTTCGGCGCTAAAGGGGATATCCTCGATCGTGGTTTCGGTGAAAAGATAGTGGAAGCCGGTTAAACCCTCGACGTAGGGGCGCAGCCTGCCTTCCCGAGGTTGGAATCGCAGGAAAAGATTGACAGGCAGAATGTTGTTCTCCGTGATGACGTGCACTGTTACATCCGGTACCGTAAGGCTAAACGGTTCCCGGCGGGTTTCCCGCCCGTAGATAATATATCCTACACTAACTCCAACAATAGCAGGGGTGTTGGGGATACGGTAGCCCAGATGACCGGTAATCCCGACTCCCGGGTTGGTGACATAATTGCCGAATTCCCCGGAAGGCACTCCGACTACAAAACCAGCGCCCGCCTGGACCTTGGATGGGACATCTTGTGCCGAAACAGGTCCGGCGACACTAATCAGAATCAGGAGCGTTGGAATAACAGTAGAGAAACGCCATTTGGATTGCATGAGTGTCTTTTTCCTTTTCAGGTGACAGTGATGTTTGTTAAGTCCCGTTTGATGACAGGACCTCTTGCCCTGACGGGGATTATTATGTTTTATCAAACACCCTGATACTAGAAAAGTTTCAAAAACCCAGCCAATCCATAACCAATCCCATACTTAATTTCTTTTTTAGTAGCAATGCACTCTAGGCTCAATGTTACACATCACAACCGATCCTGCGGAGGTAGTCTACTGAATCGGCGACGCGCTTGCAGGTTTCTTCTTCGTTGAGATCTTCGCCGGCTATCCCCTCGATCTCCATAGTATAGGGACCATAGAATCCGCGGGTTGCAAGGAGGTCGAACACCGCTTTAAAATCGACGATGCCTTCGCCGAAGGTAGGAAAAAACCAAGTCTCGAATTCGCCGTTGGTGTCTTTCAGATGCATGCTGCCCACATAGTCGATGACTTTCCCCAATTCCTCTACACTGTCCACTTCACGATTGTAGTAGTGGATATTGGCGGTATCATAATTCACCCGGATGTTGGGATGATTCACGCCTTGCATAGTTTCTATCGCAACCTGAGCATTGGTAATCAGGTCAGGGTGGGTTTCCAGGCCGACTGTGATCCCTCTCTTACCGGCTTCATCTCCAACTGAGCGGAGGCGATCATAGACCACCTGTCGGCTGAGGTCACCGGCTTTTACACTGACGAAAACTATTTTCGAGCCCAACGCTCCTGCCGCTTCGAGGGTGGGGATGAACTCCGAATCGGCGTTGTCACTTTCAATGGTGATGCTACCCTGCAGTGTGCTGGCGGTCAGACCGTAACGTTCGAGTTTGACGATGGTCTGATCGATTTCACCGGGTGCCGGCGTGGGTATTTCGACGTTGTAAACATTGATGGACGGCAGGTGCTCGAACGCGGCTTCTGAGAATATGCCGTAACTTGCGGTCCTGCAGGAAAGAAGGTTGATTGGCATATGAATGGATTCCTTTCTGTTCAATTATGGTTTGTAAGATGTATGCGTAATATACTCAGGCGCAATCCTCTGTCAATCGAGACCTGTGATCCACTTCATCACCCCTTCCGCGGGCATATCTGGCTGCACAACAGCACGGGGCGTGTCCACGAAAGCCAGGACCGCTTCGGCCGCCTGATATCCGCTACGAACCGCGCCCTCCATGGTGGCCGGCCAGCCGGTCTGAGTCCAGTCTCCCGCGATGAACAGGTTGTGGATCGGACTGACCGGACCCGGTCGCCGGACGTCGCAGCCCGGTTTTGGAGCGAATGTGGCACGGCCTTCTTTGACCACGATGGCCTTGAGGAGCTTGGCGTCATGCACAGCTGGAAACAGGTTCCGAAGATCGTTCATGGCACGATCGATGATCTGCTGTTGCGGAAGCTTCATAAGCTCATCCGATGCACTGATTACCAGGCCCAGGTACGAACCGGAACCAGGTGATTTCGACGGTCCTTCCCGAATCCTCTGATTGAATACCCACTGTATGGTCCGTCCGAGAATCGCTGCATAGTCTAGGTCCGTCACCTGCCGATCGAACCAGATATGCACTGCCGTGATGGGTGATACCTCCAGCCGCCGCAGGTCGGAAAAGTAGGCATTCGCATCGATGGCATCATCCGGTAGCAGTTTCAGCAGCACATCGAAGGGAACTGCAGAGAGATAGGCATCCGCCGTTACCGTCTCACCGTCACTCAGCGTAACCGATTCGATGGCGTCGTCTTTGAGGGTGAACCGGGATACGCTCCGATTCATCTCCACCATCCCGTTTCGCGTCTCCAGAAATGCGGCACAGGGCTCATAGAGATCCCCCAGTGGTACCGCCGGTAAGCCGACCTCATACCCCCGTCTGTTAACAAGAAACGCCCTCACGATCGTCATAATGCCGTATGAGGCGGTGATGTCTTCCGGCTCGTCATTGAGTGCACTGACCAGGATGGGACGCCAGAAGGCTTCAATTGTTCGGTCGGTCTGACGATGGCTCCGCATCCATTGCATCATCGAAAGGGAATCGGTTCGCGACGGGTTCCGCACCGCCCAAATCATATGCATCATCGCATATCCGATGGCGAGTTTGTCTTTGAGTGCCAGTGCTCTGAAGCGAAAGAATGATGGTAACAGGTGGAGAGGCGCGGGAAGGGGGGATTTTCGTATGAGAGAGAGCCGGTTGGCTTCGTCCAGGAAGGGTATTTCATCCTGAAAGGCGACGCCGCCGGACACCTCCAGTCTGTCGTAGAAATCGGTCAGATTGGTACAGCAGCGCAGCAACACGTGCTGGCAGTTGTCGACCAGTTCGCCACCTGTCGGGTGGACGAACGACGATGCGCGTCCACCGAGGAGCGTTCGGCGCTCGTACAGTGTTACTGCATGACCGGCCTCCGCGAGTGCCACCGCACCTGCGAGACCCGCCAAGCCTCCGCCGATTGTGAGCACCCTTTTCATACCGTTTTCCGGATCAGTGCTCCGACCGCGATGGCCAGCTTTTTCCAAGCCGGCAGCCGGACGCGTTGGGTGAAGACATCATAACCCCTGCGCTCAATCTCGTTAAGGTGCCCCCAATATATCTTGATCATTGCTGCCAGGCAGGCGCGGCTTGAAGGATGGACCATGGGCAGCAAGGGAAGCGCTTCACGGTAGTACCCTCTGGCCCGTTCCACTTCGAATGTCATCAGTCGAACAAACCTGTCATCAATCAGCCGGTTTCGAATGTCGGCCTCGGAATAATTAAAATTCTTCAGATCTTCCTGCGGGAGATAGATCCGTCCCATTTCCGCATCTTCACGTATGTCCCGGAGTATATTCGTAAGCTGAAATGCAATGCCGCATGATTCAGCATATCCCTTGGCCTTTTCATCCGTGAAACCGAATACACTGATGCAGACCAGGCCGACAGCGGAGGCAACGCGGTAGCAGTATCGGTACAGGTCTTCAAACGTATCGTAGCGTGGTTCTGTTAAGTCCATCGCCGCCCCGTCGATCACGGCGTCGAAGTATTCTTTGGGGATTTGGAACCGACGGATAGTGTCTTGAAAGGCCGGGAGGATTGGATGTTCCGCACTATTCCGGTCAGAATATGCACTGTCCAGCACTCGGCGCCAATTTTGGAGTTGTGTCTTCTTTTCAGCGGCGCCCCCATCTTCGTCGACGATGTCGTCACAGTAGCGCAGGAACGCGTAGATCGCATGCATACCGCGACGGCGTTCGAGAGGTAGAACAATGAAGGAGTAGTAGAAATTACCTGCCTGCGTCCTGGCAACGATGCGGCAATAATGGTATGATTCTTGAACGTGTGGCTCGGGCATAATTTTAGAAGATATACGATCGAGTGACAGCAGACAATAACTTAATTAACCAGTGAGACCCGGCGCAGTGCCGGGATCAATCTGCCTCGACCGCAAGGCCAGATCACGATCTAAAGGCGGTACAGAATTGCGGGCCTGGATGACAGTCATTATTTATGGCAACAGCCGCTTTATTGCATATCTGAGCATCAGGCTGATTTTCCCCGTTCTGGACAGGGAAGGTCGCCGAGTGAGCACATCATATCCCTGTTGCTTTATCATATCCAGGATAGCCAGGCCACCGCGGTTGAACAGGTCTAGATCCGCACGGACATTCGGATTGACCATATCACACAATTTTAATCCCTTTTCGAACAGTGCGCGGGTGCGCTCTACTTCGAACCGCATGAGCTCCGCGCATTGTTCACTGAAAACCTTGTTTTGTAGTGCTTCTTCCGAATAACCGAACCGAGCCATGTCCTCCAGCGGCAGGTAGATGCGGCCTTTCTGAAGATCCAAAGTGACATCCTGCCAGAAGTTCGCCAGTTGCAACGCCGTACAGGTGGCGTCTGACAATCGCCGACGCTCTTCATCACGGTACCCGGAAAGATAGAGGACCAAGTGTCCCACCGGATTGGCGGAATTCCGGCAGTATCCTTGTAAATCCTCATAAGTTTCATAGCGGGTGACACACTGATCCTGGCGGAAGGCGGTCAGCAGATTCTGAAAAGGGGTAATCGGTATATCGAACATGCGGATGGTATCCGCCAATGCCACGAACACCGGATGCCGTGGGTTGCCCTGAAAACAGGCATTCAGTTCCTTATTCCACCAGTCCAGCAGTTCTAGCGACACGGCGCTATCCCCGGTTTCGTCCGCCAGATCGTCTGACCATCGACAATAGGCGTAAACATTGTAGAAATGCGGCCGCAGTTCGCCGGGTAAAAACCAGGACACAACCGAAAAATTTTCATAATGATGTGTGGCGAGATGCTTGCAGTACTGCCGGGCCGTTTCCGGAGAAAGTTCGGATTCATCTGGCATCGCTTCCAATGCCAGATCTCGGAACTGTGAAACCGCTTCGGGGATATAGGGAGATTCAGACATGAAAGCAGTTGACGGTGACGCGTGATGCCTGATGTGAGGGTTTCTGTTTGCCTGTCACGCTCCAGGTATCACGCGTCAATGCCTTTAAGGGACAATCGCAGTTTTCATGGTTCCGTTTTTACCTAGCATGGCCTCCAGCACACTGGGGAGCTGGTCCAGCGGGGCTTCGGCGGTGACGAGTGTACCCACATCGATGGCGCCGTCCGTGATCAGCCTCAAGGCGAGCTTTACGAATCGGGGTTTGTGGTGGAAGGTGCCTTTGATAGTCAGTTCGGAATAATGAATCAGTCCCGTATCGATTTGAATCTGTGTATTCGACGGACAGCCCCCAAACGCATTGATTACTCCACCCGGGCGGACCATTCGGATCGCCTGTTCCCAACTGTTAGGCTGCCCGACTGCTTCGACCACTCGGTCTGCCCCACGGGATTCTTCGGTCTCCGACTTAACCGCTTTAACCACATCCGTCACCGATGCCGAGTCGATCACAGTATCCGCACCCATGGTTCGAGCCGCCTCCAACCGATTGGAGCGTCTGCCCACCGCTACTACCCGGGCACCCCGGAGTTTTGCCATGCGGATGAACATGAGACCGATGGGACCGGAGCCCACGACCGCCACCGTGTCATGCCGCTGCACGCCGGTTGCTTCTATACCATGGAGGACGCAGGCCAGCGGTTCTACAAGCGCCGCATCGCGGTAGGAAACGTGATCGGGGACCTGATGCAGGTTGTGTTTCACGATTTGTTCGGGGATCTTGATGTATTCGGCATAGGCGCCGTTGATGAACATCAGATCTTCGCAGAGGTTTTCCTGATCCTTCCGGCAGTAAAAACACTCCCCGCACGGGGCCGAGTTGGCGGCCACCACTCGCATGCCGGGTTCAAATCCAGTTACCTTATCTCCTATCGCCACTATCTCGCCGGCCAACTCGTGCCCGAAAATCGAAGGAGGCACGATCATTTTGGCGTGGTAGCCGCGATGGTACACCTTGGCATCCGTACCGCAGGTCAGAGCGACCTTCACTCTCAACAGGACGTCGTGGTCACCGAGTTCAGGTACTTCCACCTGTTCGATACGCACATCCTGCTTGCCGTACAATACTGCCGCTGCCATCTGTCCAGCCACAGGCAGAACCTCTCTCGACGACTTCGGAAACAGATGCGACTCCTTCCTTATTTTAGCACTTAAATTCGGGATGCCCAAAATTAATATCCTTCAGTGGTTTTTATTAATCTGTTCTTTACAAGACGGGTGAACCTAATTACAATAAGAGCTGTACTAATAAAAAGGCATGAAAAAAAAATACATGAGATTTATGTGATATCTTTGTGAGATGTGAGATTTTACTGGTTTAATCATGATCCAACCCCAGTCCCACGCCCAGACCATTGCTTACCGCTTTGACGATATATATTTAGATGTTATTAATCGTCAACTGTGGCGGGGTGATGCCCTGCTTTCGTTGAACTCCAAATACTTCGATGTCTTGGTTCTTCTGGTCAGCCACGGTGGTCAGTTGATCGAAAAGCGCCGCATTTTCGATGAAATATGGGATGGTGTTTTCGTTACCGACTCGGCGCTGACACAATGCATCAAATCAATCCGTAAACAACTGGATGACAACGCCACGCATCCCCGTTACATCAGAACGGTGCCTAAGCACGGCTATGTCTTTATCGGCGAGGCGGTAGAGATCCATCAGGAGCAGGTGATGGCCCCACAGGTGCCGACGGAAGAGGCGACCGGCTCTCGGCCCTACAAATTCCTCGATTATTACACCCAGAACGATACACCCCTCTTTTTCGGCCGTGAACAGGAGATAGATACAATCTGTTCACAGATTTTAACACATCGGTCGTACATTTTGTACGGCCGCTCCGGTGTGGGTAAGAGTTCTATCCTGCGTGCCGGACTGATGCCGCGTCTGCGCGCCGAAGGGCACTTGGTGTTTGCTCTCCGGAGCTTTACAGAACCGTTACATCAGATGAAATCCGTACTGTCCCTCGAGCTGGGATTGGGGACTGATGAAACGGACATGCCCGCGACTCTGGACGCGCTTGTAAGACGCCTTTACAATCAGAACACCGAGCACGCCGTCATTGTTCTTCTGGATCAGTTTGAGGAGTTTTTTCTGCTTCTGAATGAAGATCAGCGCCAGCCGTTTATCGATGCGGTCGGTACACTGTTGGCGGATGAGTATTCTCCCATTCGTTTCGTTTTTGTTCTCAGGGAAGACGTTCTGGCAGAGATGAATCAGTTCAAGCAAACACTCCCAGAGATTTTTCATCATGAATACCGCCTCAAGAGACTCGACCGGACACAGGCTTCACTGGCCATTACCGGACCGGCTTTGGCAGTGGGGTGCACCTACGAGCCGAAACTGGTAGAGATGCTCCTCGACGATCTGAGTGAGCAGGACGGTGTCGATCCGCCGCATCTCCAGATCGTGTGCGACACACTCTACGATGCCCGTGACGAAAAGGGCACCATCGCCACTTACGCCTACGAGCGTTTCGGTGGCGCTTCCCATATCTTGGCGGAATATCTGACCCGTGTTCTGCGGCGCTTTACCTCGTCGGATCTCACCGCAGTACAAAACATTCTACTGGGACTGATTTCAGCGGACGGCCAACGGCTGGTACTCCGCACGGCCGAACTTGAAAGTCGGTTTACCCGCTCACCGGTGCAGAGTACTACGCCTCCGGGCAATCTTATTGAGGAACTGGTGGCCGCCCGGGTGGTGCGCCGTCGCAGTCAGGACGGGGAAAGCTGGCTGGAGCTGGCCCACGAATGTCTGATTCCGGAAGTTTCTCGCTGGCTGACCGCCAATGTGTACGAGGTTAAACAGGCCCGAAGCCTGCTGGAACGATCCGTGGAGAACTATCGGGCACACAGTCTGATCCTTGACCGGGAGAGTCTTGATCTGCTCCTGCCGTTCATGGACCAGCTCGGCCTCGCCGGCGAGGAGGCGGACCTGTTGACACTCAGCCTGCTCCGCCGGGGACGCGATGTGCCGGACTGGCTGGCACGCCTGGCACCCTCAGCTCCCGATATCATCCTCGATGCTACGCAGGAAGACGATACCGCTGTTCGGTTGTCCGCAGTTGTGTCCTCCCGACCGGTTCGCGGTTCCCAGCTCAACGCCCGACTCCGAACGCTGGCGCTGTGGGACGAGGATCTTGGCATCCGGAAGGCGGCCAGTATAGAGCTGGCGGACTGGTTTGGCTCAGCGGTGGAAGCAGTGATCGTGCGGGCCGCGGACGAAAAGCGAGTCGGGCGCATCAGGCGGGCCATCAGCCTGGCCATCGTGCGGGAACACAACAACCGTCTGGTGCAGATGCCCCACCTTTCCATAGCGGTCAGTTTCATGGTGATGCTGGGGTTAATCCTGGTGCGGTTGAGACGAGATGGTATGTCCATCATCCGGCAGGGAGTAGGCGGCACGGGTGGTGGCGCCATGTCAGGGCTTCTTGGTGGATTGCTGCTGGGTATCGGTCTGGCACTGGCACGGCATCCCGCCGGATTCGAGGTGACGTCGGCTATTTTCCTCTTGAGCTGCCTCGGTATGTTCGTCGGCGCCTTCGGCGGTTCGGCCGTGAGCTTCGGAATGATCGCGGCTGATGAAATAGCCTACCGCCACAGCGGCTGGTGGCGGGTCGCTGGCGGCGCACTTGGCGGCGCGTTTATCGGGGCCTGTGTCGACCTGTTCAGCACGGATGCGCTCAACATGATTTTCGGACGGAGTCTCACCGGGCTCGCCGGGGGGTTGGAAGGTGGTCTGGTCGGTGCAGGTGTTGCCATGGGACCCGTTCTGGTAAACCGATTCTTCCCTGAAAACTCCTGGCACCACATCCTCCAGATCCTTGGTGGCGCCCTGGGTGGAATGTGTGCCGGTGCGGTACTGACGATCATCGGTGGCAATCTGTTCAGCAGCAGCCTGGAAATCGTTCGCCAATCGTTCGCCGACTCCCAGATTCGTCCGGAACCGCTGTTCCTGTTCTTCGGTGAGGGCCATTTCGGTATGACAACAAAAATCGCCCTGGGCGCTCTCGAAGGCTTGCTGTTCGGTGGCGGCGTGATGGCCGGAATAAAGGTATTCGCGCAGCCGGACGAAAGAAAGGCTGTGACCGGTGCACCGTAGGTATATTTTGATTTTTAAGGTGGTGATCCTGCCAGGGGGAATGGCATGCCTACAGACAACGATTCAGCTATGCACGACACTTGTGAAAGCCTTTGAAACAATAAACAGTTATTGTAGTATCCTTTGGAAGCCATGGCCTGCGCAACACCGGTGGTAGGCATTCGTGAAGGTGGCGTGCGAGAGTCCGTGGTCGATGGAAAAACCGGCTTTCTGGTGGACCGCCACCCTCATGCCTGCGCCAATGCCCTGGACAAACTTCTATCCGATGCCGATCTGCGCGAACGTCTGGGCGCAGAAGGACGCAGCCTGGTAGAATCACAATGGACGTGGGACCGGACCGGCCGGCGGATCGAGCAGGCATTTGAGCGTCTGGCTACATCATGAGTATCTGGAAACGGATCAACACAGCGGCCTACACCATGTATTACGGGCTGCGCAGCCGTCGGATAGCCGGAAAGAGCAGACGGACGGGCGTAACGCTTGATATTTCCATCGATAATGGTAAGCCACCGGTGCTCTACATTTCCTGGGGACGCATCGGTGACGCGGTGCTCGCGACCGGCCATCTCAAGCACCTGCGGTCCGCCTTCCCCGACCATCCGATCTGGTGTCTCGGTCGTCCCGAAACCGCTACAGTTGTGCGGCCCTATATCGATATTTTTATGGGATTCGGCCAGGACGCCTGGATGGATGGCGGGCCAGAGCAGCAGGAACTAATATCTCAGCTCAGCCGGGAGTTCATATGCATTATCGCTGATATTCATATGTTTTACGGCGGTGTCTTTGTCATGAGATCCTTGCTGGAACAATTGAGCGCGCCTTCAAAGTTCATCTATGAAGGCTATTGCCTGGATCCCGGTCTGGCGCCCCATCGTGCCTATCCTACCGGCTTCGAGATCATAGAACAGCGCCTTCGCAACAAGGCAACCGATGATCTGACCGACCGGCATGTTTTGCACGATGCCGATTATTACTTCAAAACAATTCTGGATCGTTGTCAGATCGGCTATGTGCCAGACGAGACGAGACCGGAGTTATCCTGTGAGCCGGGATTTGAAGATACCTGCGAACGATTTGGTCTGGAGCCCTGTGCGTTCACCGCCTGGCAACCGGTCAGCAACAACCCCAAAAAGGATTATCCACTCCATAAATGGCAGGCGGTACTCACTTCGTTCCCCGAGCAGACATTCGTCGCATTGGGAACGGATGCAGAGCGTAAGGGGATGGAAGGATTTACTGCGGAAAATCTCCGGAATCTGTGCGGACAAACCAATCTTGCAGAGACATTACAATTAATACGGGGATCAGGTTTTTTCATGGGTCTCGATTCCGGTTTGAGTCATATCTCAGCCGTACTCGGACAGAGGACGGTTTGTGTGACACAGAGCAGTAATCTGGGCTATTTTTTTCCTTATCCTGAGATATACGGTTTCACCGGATTACAGACCGTACACAATCCTGACTATGTCGCCTGTAGTGGATGTTTCATGACCTGCCGCTATGAATCGATCCTGACCACGTACCGCAAAGGCGCCCGTTGCCTCAGAACGTTGCCGGTGGACCCGGTCATCGACGCTGTCAGGGTGGCCATAGATGGCTGATTCGCCGCATGTGGCTATCGTCATTCCCATCTATAACGGTATCCAGGATACGCTGGAGTGCCTTGATTCTCTGACCGGAATCGATTATCCGGCCTATTCGATTATCATCGTGGACAACGCCTCTGCAGATGGTTCCGCAGAGGCGATCGAGACATGGCAGCACGAAAACCAGGGGTCATTGACGCTGATCCGCAACGAACGGAACCTGGGGTTTACCGGCGGATGCAACGTCGGCATCCGGCATGGGCTGGCACAAGGAGCGGATTATATACTGCTTCTGAATAACGACACGGTCGTAACACATGATTTTCTCTGCATTTCTAAAGCAAAGGCAGAGCGCCTTGTCGCGAGGATACCCGTTTCAAACTATTCCGGGCACGTGAAGGGGGCGGTTTGAACAGCCCGGAAGATTCTGGCAGAAAAAGTTAGCCGAATCTTTATCTACAACGAAGTCACTCTTGTCCCGCGGAGACTGCCTTTGAGAGGTATTCGGACAAATCAGGTAGCATATAGGAAATTGACGGCAATGGCGGAATATCATGCCGATCAAACTGATTTAATTGGATGCCCCTTCAATACCTCTCAGATTTCTTTTTGCCCGATGCTCTTTTATGACCGGGTTTGCGCTTGGTCGTTGTTCCCCCTGCATTTCCCGTCTGGGAGCGGTTGCGACCACCTGAATACCCGCGGCCGTCCGCCCTCCCCTGTCCGGCTGACCGACTTCGCTGCTCCCCGCGACGAGGGCCATGCTTTTGTGTCCGGGATCGTCCATCCGTCCGCCCGCGTTCTCCCTGTACTGATAAGGATGTCTGTTCGCTCGTTCGTTCGTCCTTCTCCTGGAAAGGACGAACGACCACGGGACGTCGATTGTATTCGATACCTCTAAAGCCGGCAAGTATAGCAGCTTCGGCATTCAGTTTTACTTCGAAGATAGAAAATGTTTTTAACACATTAATCCGCCCGACTTCTATCCTCGTTCGGGTGCATCGGTTTATCAGGCCGATCAGGTCGCGTGGAGAGAAACTGTCTTTGTAGCCCAGATTGATATGAAACCGGGCAAAGCCCTTTTCGACCGTATGGCGGTCGCTACGGAATGACGGGCCTTCTTTCTGGAATCGTTTTTTCTGCATTTTATTATCTTCCGGCGGGTTTAAATCCTTTGTATCTTTATAATACTCAAGGAGTTGGTTGAACTCAAGGGAAACAAAATGTTTGATCAGTTCATCCCGGCTCAACCAGGCAAGTTTCTCGCTGGCTACGGCCAGGAATTTATCGATCTCTTTATGGTTGATTTCAATTGTTTCCATGCGGTCTATCATGTGGAGCAGCTGTCGTTCGCAGATCTCCTGACCACCCGGTACGCGTTTCCGTTCGAATTTCTTTCGTAATTTTGATTCAAGTTGCTTGATTTTATACGTTTCTCTCATGTTCACGATCGCGATCGATACACCGGTCTGCCCGGCGCGCCCGGTCCGCCCGCTGCGGTGCGTGTAAACACCGTTGTCGTCCGGTAGGTTGTAGCTGATGATATGGGTGATGTCCTTCACGTCCAGGCCGCGCGCGGCAACGTCCGTAGCTACAAGAAGCTGTACCGTCCGTGCCCGGAATTTCTGCATGATCGACTCTCGCTGCGGCTGGGATAGTTCACCGTGGAGCGGTTCGGCGTTGTAGCCGTCGTGTATCAGTTTTTCTGCTACCTCTTTCGTCTCCGCCCTGGTCCGGCAGAAGACGATACCGTAAATATCCGGGTTATAATCCACGATGCGCTTCAGCGCCAGGTAGCGATCCTTGGAATGCACCGCATAGCAAATGTGATCGATCTTCTCGGCGCCAGCGTTTCGGGTTCCAATCGTTATTATTTGAGGTTCGAAAAGGTAGGCATTCGAAAGCCGCTCAACTTCCGCAGGCATGGTGGCCGAGAACAGGAGCGTACGGCGGTGCTCCGGCGTCTGATCTAAAATGGCATCCAGTTCTTCCTTGAAACCCATACTCAACATCTCATCCGCCTCATCCAGCACCACCATGCTCAAGAACGAGAGGTCGATTTTACCCCTTTTGTTCAACAGATCGTTCATGCGTCCGGGTGTGGCAACGATGATTTGGGCGCCCCGTTTCAGCGCTGCGATCTGCCGACTGATGTCCGCACCTCCATACACCGCTACGATATTTATACCTGAGAGGTGCTTTGCAAAACTCTTCATATGGCCGGATATCTGGAGACAGAGTTCCCGTGTGGGTGCCAGAATCAAAGCCTGGGTGTGCGTTTCGTTCGGATTCACGAGTTGAATGATGGGCAGGCCGAACGCGGCAGTTTTGCCTGTGCCTGTCTGTGCCAGCCCGATCAGATCATTCTCTGTCTCCAGCACGAGAGGGATTACTTTTTCCTGTACCGGCATGGGTTCTTCGAAACCCAGTTCCTCGATACTCTTTAATACGGCAGTGTCGATTCCTAGGTTATTAAACAGTTTCATCTGCTTCCTTCCGGTTTCCGTCACCACATAAAAAAGGCATCCCGCCTCACAGATGAGATGCCCTTAAATCAATATCATCCTTTCTGTACCTCGTTGTGCGCTTAAAGAAAGTATAGTTTTCTGTGTAAATGTCAAGGAAGAAAAGGGTTATCCACTATTTCATAATAGCTTTGCAGATCGTTCGTCCACGCGCACGCGGCCAGTATCTTTCCGGTGAACGTTAGCCGAAACCTTCAGGGCCGTCCCGCAAAACTTGGATCTATACCATATTGATTATCGAAACCATGCCCAACAGTCTTATCCTGGCTATTCTTCTTACACACCGGTCAAACCAGAATGAACGGAAGAGCACTGCCGACTACCCGACCGAATAATCGTTCCGGCTGAGGACCGAAGATTCCGTTTTCCCTATTCTGTGCCTGTTGATCCGCAATCACATCTTCGGGCATCCCTTCATCGATTTTAGGTTTTGCGGCAACTTATCCCATCCGTCTATTCCTCCCTGATATCAGGTTCACCGGACTGGCAACCATCCTCCACCGGGATTTCCCAACATGATGCGCGGTCTTATGGAAGATCGGCTGGTGGACACGGTTTCTGACGAGGACTCAACGTGACAAGTGTGCAACCGCGAAGTTTGGAAACGTAATAACACCAAAGGCGCTTGTGTAGTGCGTGTTGTTTTTAGTTTACTTTTATTATATTCCTTTTTATGATGTTCAGTCATGATGTACTGGTCTCGCCCTATTCGGATTAAAAAGGACAAACCCATGGATCAGGCAACACTGCTAAAGCGATGTGTCGGCGTCGAAGCGGCGCAGATGGTGGAGATGGATTCGGTGGTCGGGATGGGCACCGGTTCTACGGCGGACTTCGTCATAAAGGAGCTTGGACGACGAGTACGGGAGGAAGGTCTTCATATAGTCGGTATTCCCACATCGTTTGACTCTGATGTTTTAGCTCGGCAATGCGGCATAGAAATCCGCACACTGGATGATGTGGGCCGTGTCGACATCGCAATCGATGGCGCCGATGAAGTGGATCCTCAGAAGCGGTTGATCAAGGGTGGCGGTGCGGCGCACACCAGGGAAAAAATCATCGACGGTATAGCAGAGCGGTTCGTGGTCGTGGTCGACGGTTCCAAGTTGGTGGACCGGCTCGGTACAATATTTCCGGTACCGGTGGAGGTGCTCCCTCTGGCGCTCAATCCGGTGATTCGGAAACTTGCCGCTCTGGGTGGCATTCCCGAACTACGTACCGGCGGTGGGAAAAAAGTGGGACCCGTGATCACCGACCAAGGCAATATGGTCATCGATGTCCGATTTGATCGCATCGACGATCCGGGAGGACTGGAATCCGCCATCAACAATATCCCGGGCGTACTCGACAACGGACTCTTTGTTGATCTGGCAACCGACGTCCTGGTTGGAGAACTGGGTCCGGACGGCAATCCGATCATTCGGCGGATTTGACAGTTTCATCGATCTGGAAGGGGGAGATGGCATACTTAGGATGCAGGCGGCTGCCGCCCCGATCCTGGCAATCGTGATTCGGTAGTTGTTAAGGAACAGGTGGCCGGACTCGGGGTCGACTGCCACAAATTGAATCCCATGTCGGTGGTAAGGTGATAAATCACCTGAACCGAGAGTGTCCGATCCCTTGGTAACGATCAATATTGTCGACAAATGATGGATTTTATTAAAATTCCGGCATTATATATAACTTACTGTAGTAAGGTTATTCCAAACCATCACAACCATCACAATTCTCCCTTGCACACACACAGGATCTTCCTTATGTTAAGATGACTCTGGCCTACAGGGTATTGCCTGAAAGTTAACAACACAATATTGAGGGTAAAAATCATTATGATGGTGGACCTCGGATATTTCAGTATGATGCTCGCTTTTCTTTCCGCAGCGTACGCGATTGTCGCTTCAGTACTCGGCGCCCGGTCGCGGAATGCGCAGCTTATCGCCAGCGGGGAGCACGGCGTTCTGGCCACTTGGGGCATGCTTTCGCTTGCGGCGGGAATACTCGTTTACAACCTGTTGATAGGCAATATGCAGCTTGAATATGTCGCATCATTCACCAGTACGACCCTGCCGACGATATACCGGATTTCAGCCTTGTGGGCCGGGTCTGAAGGTTCGCTGCTACTGTGGGGTTGGACGCTGGCTACCTTTGCGGTAGTGGTGCTCTTGCAGAACCGGACGCGCAATCGCGTCCTGATGCCCTACGTGCATGCTACCATGATGACAGTTACGCTCTTCTTTATTTCGGTAAACGTTTTCTACGCCGATCCCTTCACGCTGCTTCCGTTTACGCCAGCCGAAGGCTCCGGGCTTAATCCGATCCTGCAGATGCCGTTGATGATGATCCATCCTCCGATTCTTTATCAGGGGTATGTGGGGGTTACTGTCCCGTTTGCCTTCGCCATCGCAGCGCTGATCACACGGGAATTGGGAGACACCTGGGTACGGACCATACGACGATGGACGCTGTACGCCTGGTTTTTTCTCGGCTTCGGCCTGATGCTGGGGGGGCGCTGGGCTTATATGGAACTTGGTTGGGGCGGCTATTGGGCCTGGGACCCCGTTGAAAATGCGGCCCTGATGCCGTGGCTGACCATCACTGCGTTCCTGCACTCCGCGATGATCCAGGAAAAGAAAGGCATGTTGAAAGTCTGGAACATGACACTGGTCATCCTGACGTTCGGTCTGTCGATTTTCGGGACATTCTTGACGCGAAGCGGCGTGGTGTCATCGGTTCATTCCTTTTCAGCCTCCGGTCTCGGTCCGATGTTTTTGACTTTTGTAATTGTAACGATGGTGTTCTCCTTTGTACTGCTGTACATCCGAAGAGAAGCACTTAAAGCCCGCAGCGAACTCGACTCGTTCGTATCAAGGGAGAGCAGTTTTCTGCTCAACAATCTGGCGCTGGTAGGAGCCTGTTTTGCGATTCTCTGGGGTACCATCTTTCCTGTTATTTCCGAATGGGTGCGTGGTGTTAAGATTTCGGTGAGCGCGCCGTACTTCAATGAAATCAACGTGCCACTTGGTATTTTCCTCCTCTTCCTGACGGGTGCGGGGCCTCTTTTCGCCTGGCGCAGGACGTCGGTGCAGAGTCTTAAGAAGCATTTCACGATTCCCTTGATCGCTTTTGCCGTTACGCTGGTTGTACTGCTCGCGAGCGGAATCACGCATATCTATGCGCTGCTCGCGCTCAGCATGTGTGCCTTCGTAGCCGGCGCCATGTTCCTGGAGTTCTATCGCGGTACCCGGGCTCGCCGGTCCACGAACGGAGAATCGTATCTCGTGGCTTTCGTTAAATTGATTCTGGGATACAAAAGACGGTACGGCGGTTACGTCGTTCATCTCGGTGTGGTCATGATGTTCGTAGGGTTCGCAGGCTCGGCATTTACGATTGAAGAGGATTTTACCCTGTCAAAGGGTGAATCGATGGCCATCAAGAAATATACCTTACGGTTTGATAACCTGACAGAGACTAATATGGGCGAATACATCTCCTACATGGCGTCTGTCGTCCTGTTCGAGGAGGGACAGCCGACAGTGGAAATGCTTCCCGAAAAACGATTCTACCCGGTTCAGGAAACCCCGACTACCGAAGTGGCTGTCCGCTCGCTGTTAAGCGAAGACCTGTACCTGGTACTTGCGGATCTCAATGAAACACTGGACCGAGTCACCTTTAAAATTTATATCAACCCGCTAATCAACTGGGTGTGGTTCGGCACCATCATGTTGGTCATCGGCACAGGGATTCTGTTTCTGCCGGATGGTCTCGGCCGGCGAGCTTCAGTACGGGGTGACAGGAAACCACGGATTGCTCGGACGGTAACATCTACCATGTCCGACCGCGTGAGCGCCGATTAAGATTGTACGTTGACCGACATTTTTTTCATGATGAATTGGACTCTGATCCTGGTATGATAGCACCGTGTGCGTAAAAGGCAAAACCATATGGATCTCAACCATCCTACAGAAAAGACATGGTAAATCTGTTCGGGGCGCCTTTAATTTAAATAGTGCGTGCTGCTTGAAATAGAGCCTTTGGTTGAAGGAACGACGAAAAAGGCCGATGAGGGGGTACCGGCGTCCGGATGTGATTCCTCAAAAACCCTGTAGGTCCAAGGCTGATTCTTAACGGAATCAGCCTTTTTTTTGACCAACACCTGTGAAAACGATCGATGCTGATGATCTGTGACAGCCATATAGAGATTATCGGTTGCCATAATTTTCAGGGCTGGTTATATTCGTATATACTCAATGTGTTACCTAAAAAGTGTTACCTAATAAAGATATGAAATGAAGCTATTCAGGATGTTGACAGGAGTATACCATGATGACGTTTTTTGTAGAAAATATCAACCAGCTCTGGCTGCCTATTCTGGCCATAGTTGCGATGCTGGGCGTTCTGAGCCTGGTTTTCTGCATCTATTGGGCCCGCAGCAAAGCCGGAGAACTGGAAGCACGCGCCGAGAAACGTACTATGCGTATGGTAAAGGAGCTGGAAGCTCAGGGGAAAACGGCGCTCCTGGACGAGAAACGCGAGTGGCATCGGACCCGTGCTTCGCTTGAGCAGGGACTCAGTGATAAGCAGGCGGTGACAGAAGAAAACGAACAAACGCTTATCATAAGGGAAAAGGAATTCGATCAGCGCAACGAAGCCGTTAACATCAAGGAAGAACGTCTTTCCATCCTTGAAGATGACCTGAATTCGCAAGATGCCCGGATAAAGGTCCAGCAACAACAGTTGACCGAGTCCACAGAAGAATACCGGCGGCGGCTTGAAAATATCGCTAAACTGACGGCAGATGAAGCGAGACAGCAGCTTCATGATGAGCTGATGAGGGAAGTCAAGCAGCAGGCTGTTCGTAAGCACAGAGAACTGATTGATCAGGCCAAGGAGAATGCCTCCCGGGAAGCGAAGAAAGTCATTGCCCTTGCTATAAACCGTTGTGCAGCCGATCAGTCTACGCAGTCGAGTGTGGCGGTAGTGCCGTTGCCCAACGAACAGATCAAAGCCCGAATCATCGGTAAAGACGGCCGAAATATTCGGACGTTTGAATCCACGAGCGGAGTGAAAGTCATGGTGGACGATACACCCGAGGCGGTAGTCATCTCCTGCTTCGACCCAATCCAACGAGAGGTCGCTCGGGTGTCTATGGAGGAGCTGGTTTCCAGTGGGAAAATCACACAGAATCGCATCGAAGAAGTCATCGCACACGCGAGAAAACAGATCGAGGAGCGTGTTCTAAAAGAGGGTACCGCAGCGATAAAGGAACTCGGTCTGGCGCCGATGCACACGGACCTAATAAAACTGGTAGGCAGACTCCGGTTCCGGACGAGCTACGGTCAGAATGCGCTGCTTCATTCGAAAGAGGTCGCCTATCTGACCGGGATGATGGCAGTTGAAATCGGCATCGACCAGTCCCTGGCCAGGCGATGCGGTCTATTGCATGATATCGGCAAAGCGGTGGATCATGAGATGGAAGGCTCCCATCCGGAAATCGGGCTGGCCTATGCCAAGCGGTGCGATGAACCAATGGAAGTACAGAACGCCATCGAAGCGCATCATCACGACGAAGAGACTGAGGTCACCTCGCCAATCACATTCCTGGTGGCCGCGGCCGACGCCATATCAGGCGCACGGCCTGGCGCACGGCGAAACGATCCCGAAGATTATATCAAGCGGGTGGTCGAACTGGAAGAACTGGCCAGGTCGTTCCCTGGCGTGGCCGATTCTTACGCGATCAATGCGGGTCGAGAAGTCAGAGTCATGGTCAAACCGGACGAGGTGGATGACGCCACGGCCCATGTACTCGCCTACGATATCGCCCAGAAAATCCGCAATGAACTGACCTATCCTGGACAGATAAAAGTCGTGGTGATCCGGGGTAAAATCGCCCATGGCTGGACGAACCAGACGGAAGGCAAGCGTCAGGACCGCAAGAAGCACCACGGACGCAACCGTTCGTCCCGTCATCACAGGTCATCCGGTGGACATGCGGCGGCGGGATAGAACCGACGACGAGTGACGCGTGACGAGCGACGAAAAAGAAGACTTAAACAGACTGACGGACCGGTTAAAGGACCGGGCGTTTGCGTTAGGATTTGATCTGGTAGGTGTAACGCCAGTGGCATCGGCGCCCCACGGTCAGAATTACGAAGATTGGGTGGCACGGGGTTTTGCTGGCGGGATGGCATATTTGGCCCGGAATGTCGACAAACGAAGGCATCCGGGCCGTATTCTATCGGGCGCAAAATCGCTGATTGCGGTCGCAATGAACTACCGCCAACCGGAAACGCCCGCCTTTACCGATGAACGCCCCTCCGGCGTTGTCGCACAGTATGCCCGCGGTACCGATTACCACGACATCATGCTCGACAAACTGAAATCCTTGCTGACGTTCGTGCAGGAACAGGCAGTGGGCCCGGTCCGAGGCAAGGCGTATGTGGATACCGGTCCTATCCTGGAGCGTGAATTTGCCACTCTCGCCGGACTCGGCTGGTACGGCAAGCATACGAACCTGATCCACAAACGCATGGGCTCCTGGCTGTTGCTGGGTGAGATTCTTGTTGATGTCGAGTTGGCGTATGACCAACCAGCCACCGCCCACTGCGGTACCTGCACCCGGTGTATCGAGGCGTGCCCTACCGAGGCGATCGTGGAGCCCTACGTAGTGGATGCGCGTGCCTGTATCTCCTACCTGACTATCGAGCTCAAAGGCAGCATTCCCGACCGGTGGCGACCGGAAATCGGCAATCGGATCTTTGGGTGCGATGACTGCCAGGATGTCTGCCCCTGGAACCGCCGTGCTCCGGAAACAAGAGAACCTGCGTTCCTACCTCGGCCGAATACGCTTTCTCTCGTCGACCTGATGCGTATGACCCCGGAAGATTTCCGTACACAGTTCAAGAATAGCCCTATCAAGCGATCTAAACGCCGTGGATTCCTGAGAAATGTGGCGGTGGCGCTTGGAAATTCCGGCGATCCCCGTGCCGTTCCGGCGCTGGTCGACGCACTCGGTGATGAAGAACCTCTTGTACGCGAACACGCCGCTTGGGCACTCGGACGGCTGGGCGGCATCGAGGCAGAGCACGCGCTGGTGCATGCCACCAAGTCGGAGCTAGATCCATGTGTCCGGGAGGCAATCGACCGGGCGCTGGATACTAAGACAGAATATGAAGAATGTCGGAATTAATGACGTTACGCATATTCCTCTTGTTGTGGGGTTGCCTCACGGTGGCAGTACGAACCTTTTTTGTTCGGCACGGGGTACGTAGAAAAGCACAGGAAGGCGGCACCGCGATTAATCCCCATCCTCTCGTTGTCGGCTCAATGGCCCTGTGGGTTATCCTGATTGTGGCTTTCACGGTCATGCCAGAGGTTCTTCTAAATGAACGGTTTATGATATTTCATCCAGTGCCGATAGTCCTAAAACTCGTCGGAATCGCCGGGCTTGCGGTTTCCCTGTGGCCCTTCCTGAAGGCGCATAGCGCCCTCGGGGAATTCTACACGTTTAAACTATTTGTCAAAGAATCACACAAGGTGGTCGATGTGGGGCCGTATGCTTACATCCGGCATCCCCTGTACACGATCTATTTGTCCTGGATCGCGTCTACGATGTTTTTTCTACCTCACTACTCGGTGCCGGTCCTGTTGGTGATGGCACTGGCTGGATTTTCACTCATGGCCGCACGTGAAGAACGAATGCTCTGCGAGGAGTTGGGAGATCCCTACGCAGCATATGTCAGGCGTACCGGAAAATTTCTGCCGAGATGGGGAAACCGTGAAAAGAACTCGGCAAACAACTTGTAAATAAATTACGGTTTTCATATATTGCCCGAAACAGATTGAAAACCCATCATTAGATATATATACGGGGCAGAATTATCATGAGAGCAACACGGTGGATCATATGTTTGGGGCTGGCGGTTCTGGCCTGCGCCGGGCCGCAAGTCGTGCAGCAGCAGCGAACCGTAGCTGTTCCAGTGCCTGAACCGTCTCCGCCTGAACCGGAACTCATATCCCGCCCGCTTCTCAGCATGGACAAGATTTCATTTTCGGATTCTCTCCTTTTTGTCAGAGATCCGTTACAGACACTCGAGGACGCCCGCAATCATTATGACGTCGCCCTGACAGCTGCTAAAAAACAGGATCTGGCAGTCGCTCAAACGGCTATCGACGAGGCGCTCAGGCGGTTGGTGACACTGTCCGTTCTTCAACAGTTCTGGGTAGTTGGCGGATGTCAGGATCTGCTTCGGGATCTGTCCCGCCTAGTCATCAACATGCATGAAGGGCGTCCGCCACCGGAATCTAAACTCCGTGGTAATGTTGCCCGGGATTATAACCCACGGGTCAGCAAACAGGTGAATTGGTGGCTTCGGTACAGCCAGGAGGCGCTTAAACTATCCTATGCCCGGTCGGGTCTGTACGGGAATCTGATTCGCAACGAACTGGCGGCACGTGGCATGCCGCAGGAACTGCAATGGCTCCCTGCGGTCGAAAGCAATTTTAAACCGCGTGCCTATTCCTGGGCGGATGCGGCTGGTATGTGGCAGTTTATCATGGATACAGGAAAACGATACGGCCTCAGCCGAAGCGGTTTTGTGGATGACCGAATGGACCCGTATAAGGCCACCGGTGCTGCGCTCGATTATCTGAGTGACCTATACGATATGTTCGGAGATTGGCATCTGGCGCTGGCTGCTTATAATTGCGGAGAATCCCGGGTTCTGCGGGCTGTTAACCGGCAGGGAACGTCCGATTTTTGGCGGCTCAGTCTGCCGAGGGAGACCTTGCGGTACGTTCCTCGCTTTCTGGCTGCAGTTTACCTTTTTGAAAATCCGGAGCAGTATAACGTGACATTTCCGGACCTTAAACCCACTTTCGTGTTCGAAGAAACCATGATTCAAAAGTCCGTGGCTCTTGTTGATGTGGCTGAGTCATTAGACATCGCGCCTGAACAGCTCAAAGAACTAAATCCCGGCATCCGGTACGGTGTCACGCCGCCGGAAGGTTACTCGATCAGGGTGCCGCTCGGTCTCGGTGGAACGTTGCTGGCTGCTGCAGATAAAATTCCGGAAGCGAAATTCACACCGCCGCCCGAGACACTGAAATACCGGGTGCGCCGGGGCGATACACTCGGACATATCGCCCTGCGGTACCGGACATCAGTCCGTAGGCTCAAATCCATGAACCAGCTCCGGAGCGACCGGATTCGTATCGGTCGGGTACTTAATGTACCAGGTAAACGTTACAACAATACGGTTTACGCATCAACCCAGAGGTCCTCGTCTACGGTAGCGACCAAAGATTCACAGACGTCACCCTCGTCACGGAACAGCGGCTCTTATACGATACGCATGGGGGATACACTTTCCGGGCTGGCCCGTAGTTACGGTACGACCGTATCAACACTCAGACAGTTGAACGGAATGCGGAACGATCATTTGCGTGTCGGACAGGTGGTAAAGATACCCGGTAACGAACCAGATGCACCCGCCGTAGCCTCGAATACACAGGCTCCCGCGCCCCGATCAACACGCTCCCACAAGGTTCGCCGCGGAGACACGCTCTCGGATATCGCACAGCGCTACAGCATTTCCCTTTCCGCAATTTATCGCGCCAACCCATCTGTCAGCCCAAGGCTTCTCAGAATCGGACATGTGCTGGCGATTCCTGGTGCCCAGGAAAGGATGGCTGTCGTGGGTACCACCCACATCGTCAAGCGCGGGGAATCCCTGTGGTCCATCGCACGGCGCTACGAACAGAGCGTTGCGCGAATTCTGCAACTCAACGATCTGAAGCAGGATGACTTCATCAAACCCGGCCAGATCCTCCGCATAGTTTCACAATAACATGCCCCCACTCCAGAAAGAACAGTGCATCACGGTCGATGTGGAAAGTTTGGTCTACGGTGGTGAAGCGTTGGCACATTATGAAGGGTACGATGTGCTGGTGCCGCGCGGCGTTCCCGGCGACCGGGTTTCAGTGCGTATCATAGGAATCCTTGATAGCGTGCTTCGTGCGGAAATCGAAGAGATCGTCTCTCCCTCTCCATCACGGGTGCAACCGGAATGTCCCGGTTACCACGATGGATGTGGTGGGTGCCAATGGCTCCAGGTGGATTACCGGGAACAGTTGCGCTGGAAGAAACGAGTCGTCCAGGAGGTCATGGGAGAATACGACGAACTCAAAAACACTCCTGTGGGGGATGTGGCGGGCATGGATCATCCGTTCTTCTACAGGAACAAAATGGTGGTTCGCATGCGTGGGCCGCGGGACAACCTTCGGGTCGGTTTTCACACCTCCAGGACCAAATGGGTCATCAATGTGTTTAACAAGACGGATGGCCAGTGCCACATACAGAATGAGCTGAACAACCGCATCGGCCGCGGCTTGGCGGAATCGCTAACGCGTGAACGGCTTCCTCTGAAATCCGCCACCGTCCGCACATCCGAATCGGACGAGGTTACTCTCGACCTCGACCGTAAGTTGACAACCGCCATCTCCGCGGATCTCCAGGATATCGGCACACAGGCTCCTTTCGTACATTACGTGGTCGGCGGCCACCGTTTTCGCGTAACTTCGCCCTCATTTTTCCAGGCCAACACGGCTCAGACCGGCACTTTGGTTCAGACAGTCATGGACATGCTGCCGGACCTACGCATACGAACCGCCGTAGATCTTTACTGTGGTGTGGGCCTGTTCACTCTGTTTCTTGCGGACCGGGCCGAGCAGGTGTACGGCATCGAAGAGTCTCATACCGCCATCGCGGACGCCGAACACAACGCGGCGGCTAACAGAATCTCAAACATTCGATTTATCCGTGGGAAAGCTGAGGATGAACTGCCGACCGTCACCGAAACGGAAGAGGGGATCGATCTGGTCATAGTGGATCCGCCTCGATCAGGCTGTGATCCCGATGTGCTGCGAACTATCAGTAGCTGCGAACCGGAACGAATGATCTACATATCCTGTAACGTGAAGACTCTTGCCAGGGATCTGGCACTGCTCCGGGAACTGGGTTACCAGACTACCGGGATTCGGCCAGTCGATATGTTCCCGCATACCTACCATATCGAATGCGTCGCAATGTGTGAGAAGCTATAAACGGGAATAAATCGATTGGCATCTCACGTTGCCATCCCACGGGCTGCCAGGTATTCCCCAATTAACAACGATTGTGCCGAGAAGACGGCTAATTCGGATTTCAAGTGCAAATAGGATCTTTCCACGCTGGGAACCTTGTCATCATTGCCAACTACGGAGCCAGATCGATGCAAGTTCATAAGCCTGTCTATACCGGAACAGTGGATCGGCCTTCGGTTTACATCCAAAGGCGCAGAGGGTGTCCCGCACAATCATCGGAACACTCTCCAGTGGAGGATCTACGCAGATCGAGGACACAGGCCGTGCCTCCGACTGGGTTGAATTCCGTGAGTTTCGTAGATTAGTGGCGACCTTCGAGGGGGGGGGGGGGGCGGCCGGCCGAACAGACGGGGTTTGGGAAAGGTAAGGTGGTCAGGGGCGGGCACGGGAAAGGCATCACCACTATGTGCGACCTTAGGGAATACTGATGCCTGAAAACACCCCCTAGAACCGTAGAGCGGATCATCCGGCAAATGTCTCTCGAAATGCGGAATAAATGTTGACAGTTGCCGCCCAATCAGAAAATACTTGATAAATCAATCGCAAATACTAAATTGCAGAATCTCAGTTTAAAAACAGAACGCACGCAGGTCACCGATATCACCTGAATAAGGAGGTTTTAGTACATGGGTAATTTTGTCAAGGCGGCGGATGCGGACGAAGTAAAACCGGGCGAGATGAAGCTGGTTGAAAGGGAAGGGCGGGAGATCGTTCTGTGTAACGTGGACGGCAGCTACTATGCCGTCGACAACATCTGTCCCCATCTGGGCGCCCCGCTCTGCGAAGGAGATCTGGACGGTACGGACCTTTGGTGTCCCTTTCACGGCGCCTCGTTCGACGTCACCTCTGGTGAAGTACTCTCTCCGCCGGCCTATGAAAACCTGCATTGCTTCCAGGTTCGAACCACGGATGAGGGGATCGAGATAGAGGTCGAGTAGGTACCATTTTGAACGGAAAGGGCATCGCCGGCTGTTATGCCCGGGGTTTTGAGCGGGCATCCATCGATACAGCCAATTCCGGCAAGTTCGCGGCGTATAAGATGGTACAAGATAATCGCCAGCACCGCCAAAGATGGGTTCCCGCTTAATGGCTTCGGGATCGACCGCCTATGATTTTCACATTGGATCATCCGGTCTCTACTCCGCCGGCACATCCTTTCTGTGCAACCTGATATCCACCATCTCCCGCGTCACCCTTGCCACCGGTGCTTCACCCCGTAACAGGCGTGCGAAATCATCCACAATTATATCGATCGCTTCCACGTTTGAATCATGCGTCCTTCCAGCGATGTGAGGAAGGTGGATCACGTTGTCCCTGTCTCTCAGCGGGTCATCCGCAGGAATAGGTTCGATATCGTACACATCAAAAGCTCCCATGATCTCATCGGCGTAAACCCGTTCTCTTAATGCTTCCATATCGATGCCGTGGGCTCTTGTAACGACTACCACGATGGCGCCTTTTTTCAACCTGTCCACCCGGTCCCGGGATACGATGTGCCTGGCGGACGGGGTAGGGGGTACCGTGACAAACAGTATGTCCACCTCTTCCGCGATTCGATTCAGTTCACGCAACTCTGCACCGAATTCATGGGCTACGTCTGACGGTAGAAACGGATCGTATCCGAGTACCTCCGCTCCCATAGTGCTGCACCAGGATGCTACCCGGCGACCGATCTGTCCTAGCCCCACGATGCCAACACGTTTCGACCCCAATGTACCGTTGACGAATCGCTTATCATCACAAAACTGGTCTGCCTCGTACTGCCAGACGGTCTCCGGTGTTTCGGTGGCCATGCGGCGGTGCCACCAGGGAATACGCCGCAGGGATGCCAGCGCCAGTGCCAGGGCGATTTCTGCTACCGACTGGGCCCAGCCGCGTGTACCGTCGATAAACGGGATGTCGCGTGCGAACATGGCTTCCAGCGGCATTCCAAGCCCGGCGTTATCCGACACCGCACCTACCATGCGCAGACAGGGTGCAGCAGCAATGCTGGCACTGGTAAGCTCCGGACCGCCGTGAAAGTAGATCATTCCGTTCACGTTCGACAGGTCCCGCTGCTCATGTAGCGGTGTCCGCACATCGTTGTTGATCACCGACACTTCGCCCAGGTCGGACAGACGGGTTAACGCCTGGTCGGTGGAATAGGGCCACCGTTGATCAAGATCCGGGGAACGGACGAAAAGAAAATCAGGCATTGTTAGACTCCTGTAATCGGTAATGCCTTCGGGTTACTTTTAAAAATGATCGTATCCGCCTGATACCAGTGCATGCGTTCCTGATTCATCCCGCCATGTGTTGCCGGAATCTGATGGAACGACTTCCCCTATTACGGTCATCGGTGTGCCGGTGGCATCTGTGATTCGCCGACAGAGCCCGTCCGTTTCCTTTTCCGAGACGGTACAAACAAGCTCGAATTCCTCACCGCTGTTCATGGCGAGTTGTATCGGGTCATCCTGGAGCGCGCGGGCAGCTTCCAAGGTCGCCGGATCTACAGGCAACGCATCGGCGTACAGTACGATGCCGGCACCGCTGTCTTCGCCGATGTGGAGTACATCCGCGCTTAATCCATCACTAATGTCAATCATTGAATGGACATGACCTGATTCGGCCAGCAAGCGTGCTTCCTGGACACGTGGGATCGGGGTTCTATGCCGGGCCACGGAATCCAACGCCGCCGATAGATTGTGGGAAGGATGATTTAGACTCTGCATAAGCAGGCGCAATCCGGCTTCGGCACCCCCGAGATGGCCGGTGACGCAGATGCGATCACCAACTTGTGCGCCTGACCTCTTAATTAACTGGTGCGGGGGAATCTCGCCGGTTATGGTGACCGATATAGTAACCGGGCCGGGGGTGCCGCTCAGGTCACCCCCAACGATCAGGACGCCGAACCGTTGTGCCAGGTCCGCCATGCCGTCGCAAAGATTATCGACCGCTTCGATCCTAAGATCCTCCGGCAGACAGAACGTCACCAGCGCGTATTTCGGGAGGCCTCCCATGGCCGCAATATCGCTTACGTTTGCGGCCATACTCTTCCAGCCGATCTGTGTCCATGTAGAATAGTCCTTGGTGAAATCCAATCCTTCCACAAACGTGTCCGTACTCATGAGTGTGAGCATATCCGGTGTAGTGCGAACGGCAGCAGTATCGTCGCCGGGGCCGATTACTACGTCCGGGGAGGTAACCTGGATCCGTTCGAGGATGCGGTGGATCAGATTAAATTCGCCGTATGATTTTGTTAACATAGGTTCCGTTATTTGGAGTAATCAGTGTAATACAATTTTCGGTCGTAGGTAACGAATTTAATATGCGTCACAGTTAGAAAACACTCGACCTGTCCCGTCCAAGGAGGTACCGGTAGTAATCCTCGCCCTATGGACTACAACAGCTATAATACGCGGTATGGAGGTGACTTGTCAACATAGCAGGTTGAGGCATAGAACTTTTTGACATACAGGTTCTATTTACGTTGCGTTCCCGCCGCATGGATCTTCATCGATTCTACACTGGGAAATGAGGCTGTGACCAGCAAATGTAGATAGGTTTTCTTGGCTGGCCGTCGTTCCGTTTGCCCAGTTCCTCTATATTACCGACACCGGCACTACGGCACGTTTTTTTTCTTGCACCTCGACGTAATTTTACATATTAAGTCAGAAGATGTGAACTGTATCACAAGATTGCGGTCCATATCTATGTTAAAATCTTAGATGGAAAGGCGAAATCCATAGTTTAAATAAATAACAGGTTTTACTGGACCTATAGTTTCAGGTTGTCAAATGCTATATTTGAAATGTATCACGCGATGGTATTACATTCCACAATATGTTGTATTCGCCAATTAACATAATTTAGAATTCGGGGGCTGTTTTGGCTAAACGATATAGCGGTATCTTTATCTGTATCCAATGTGGCGAGGAATGGAATCTCGAGGTAGCCGCGGAACTGAAGTGCGAAGAATGTGATGGAGAGTTGAGAGCCGTAGGCGAGGTAATAGAAACAGATGATTCGGAGTGAGGAGGCGTGCCGAATGCGAATTCTGATAGGGGAAGACGACCCGATCGCGCGCAATCTGTTACGGGTCACCTTGGAGAGCTGGAACTACGATGTTTTGGTGACGAATTCCGGTAGCGAGGCTTGGGACGCGATACAAAACTTGGAGATGGGGTCCATGGTAATTCTAGACTGGATGATGCCAGGCATGGACGGTGTAAATATCTGCAGAAACATACGGGCCTCTGAGAGGCAGAAATCCCTGTATGTCCTGCTTCTCACCATCCGGGAGGGTAAAGACGATACAGTCAAAGGACTCGAGGCAGGAGCCGATGATTATCTGACCAAACCGTACGATCCCGAGGAACTGAGAGCTCGTATCAAATCAGGTGAGCGGGTGATACGACTGCAGTCGGAGCTGGCAGATCGTGTGGGGGCATTGGAAGAAGCGATTTCGCATGTCCGCACATTGCAGGGATTCATTCCCATATGTACATATTGTAAGAATATTCGTAGTGATGAAGACTCCTGGCAGCAACTCGAAAAATACATCATGGACCATTCAGAAGCACAATTCAGTCACGGCATCTGCCCGAATTGCTACGAAACGATCGTACGGCCCGAGTTGGAAGGTGGGGCTAAGACACCTCCCGGTCCAAATCCCAACGATAAAGAAAAGAAGAGATAAAGAATAGGTACTATTTCGCCAAGCCGTCTTCTGCAACCACTACGCCAGCCACCCAGGTGCGTATAACCCTGATGTTTTTTAATTCATCTGCCGGCGTTGTCCGTGGATTCCGATCTATCTCAACGAAGTCGGCCAGTTTTCCTGGGGCGAGCGACCCGAGACGTGCTTCCTGGAATGCGGCATGGGCGCCTGCTGAAGTCATGGCCTCGAGTGCTTCGTCGACCGTCAGCGCCTGATCTGAATACCACCCATTTTCCATCGTTCCCTCCAGCGTTTTCCGCGTCACCGCAAAGTACAGCGTCTGCACCGGTTCCCAGGGTTCTCCCGGGAGATCGGAATTCATCAGAAGCCGTCCGCCGGCATCAAGAATACGGCGCCAGGCATAAGCATGGCGGATACGGTCATTACCAACACGGTCCTCGGCCCATTTGCTGTCGCCGACAGCATGGCTGGGTTGCATGCTGGAAATGACACCGAGTTTCGAAGTGCGTCTGTAGAAATCGGGCAGAACCACCTGGGCATGTTCTATGCGCCAGCGGTGGTCCTTGCCAGCATGTCGCGCCAGTGCGTCTTCGTAGATGTGTAACGTACGGTTGTTGCCCTCATCGCCGATCGCGTGCACCGACATTTGAAAACCGTGGTCCGCCGCCCGTGTGCTCAGCGACATAACCCTTTCAGGTGAGATGCGTTCGGTCATGTTCGCCTGTTCCGGTTTATCCGAATATGGGGCCGCCAGCAGCGCTGTACGGGAACCGAGGGACCCGTCATAGAACACCTTGATCGACCGGACCGTGAACATAAGGTCCTCATTGACCTGAGGACCGCTTTCGAACCACTGCGACATCAACGTCTCGTTGTTTCCGTCCAGCATACCGTAGACCCGTATGGGCAGGCGTCCTTCCTGTGCAAGCGATTGAAACGCTGCCAAGCGATCCGGACCCATACCAGCCTCGTGGATCTGGGTCACACCGGCTGCCGCCATGGTCTTCAGGCCGACGATGATATTTTCTTGGATATCTTTTTTCGAGGGTGGGGGAACATGCTTGTTGACCAGCCCCTGCGCCAGCACTTCCATCACCCCTGAGGGTTCTCCATTGTGCCGCCGGATGATTTTTCCACCTTCCGGTTCAGCGGTGTCCCGATCAATACCCGCCAGCTCCAGCGCCTTCCCGTTGTAGAAACCGGCAAAACCGTGAAGCGATTCCAAACGTACCGGGTTGTCAGGGAACGCTTCGTCCAGCAAGGCACGGTCCGGATATCCCGTTGTGGCCCAAACCCCTTCGTCCCAGCCCTGGCCGGACAGCCATTTTTCAGGCTCGGGGACGGGATAGAAGGCCGTCAGTCTTTCGACCATTTCCTCTACGGTCTCAACACCTGTCAGATCCGCCTTGCGTCGGTCAAAGCCCAGCTCATGGACGTGTACATGGGAGTCGACCACACCGGGGATGACAGCACGTCCCTCCAGGTCGAACGAAATTGCATTGGGATATAGGCCTTCCAGCTCCGAACGGTCACCCACGGCTACGATGTCACCGTCTCTGACTATCATGGCCTCTACCTCAGGAGCTGCTGGATCCATGGTTATGATCGTGCCGCCTGACACGAGCATCGTCGGGTATTCATCGGTACCTTCGCAGGCCGAAAAAACCAACAGAGTGCAACAAAACAGGTACAGGGAGAGGTGTTTCATTCGGTCCTTTCATCCATCAATCAAACGGGCGCGATGCCAATTACAAGTTCAGGAGTTTCGTCGCATTGCCGCCCATGATTGCCGCCCTTTCTTCCTCTGAGATATCCAGGGACCGGAGGCTGGACAGCATTTTCGGGATGCTACCGATCTGATGAGGATAATCGCTCCCGGCCACTATGTGATCCACACCGGCGAACTTGATGGCGAAATCCAGTGCATTGAGGTCGAAATTCACGGTGTCATAGTAAAATTTCTCTTTCAAATATGTGGTTGGCAGCTGGCTGAGATTCTCCCGGCATTGTGGAAACGCCTCGTAGACGCGGTCGAAGCGCTCTGAAAGATACGGCACGGCGCCGCCCAGATGCCCCAGCACCCATTTCAGGTTAGGGAACCGTTCGACCACACCACTGAATACGAGGCTGGCCGCCGCCAGCGTCGTATCCATCAGAAATCCGACCAGCGGCATTAGCATATACTCTTCCATGGCTTCGACGCCGGCCGGGAAGGTCGGATGCACGAAGAACACCACGTCGAGGTCGTTGGCCCGTTCGAACATGGGCCAGAAGCAAGGATCGCTTATGGCCGTGCCATTGGCGTTGCTGAAGATGCAGACCCCCTTGAGGCCCAACTCGGTCACCGCCCGTTCCATCTCGTCCGCACAGGCTTCCGGCTTGTTCAGGGGCAGCGTGGCCAGTGCGGGAAACTGGTTCGGGCGCTCCCGTTGTATGTCCGCGAAGATATCGTTTACCTTGCCTGCCAGTACTGCTGATCGGTCTGGTGTCTCAATGAGCGTGCCTGGCGCCGTGAAACTGATGATCTGGGTATCGACGCCGGCGTCTGCGATCACCTGCTGCCGAACGTCCATAAGGCGGTGACCCGGTACCAGTATATTATAATCACCTGGGGAATGGAGCACCGGATTTCCGTCGTCGTCATAGGTCACGGAATAGGCGCTGGGGCCTTTCTCTATTTCCTTCACGTATTCAGGGGGATACACATGGTTATGGAAATCAACAATCGCCATGGTTGTCGATCCTTTCTCACGTTGCTGTGTTGACGGTAATGTGATTTTGTTTGATGAAATATAACCGGTAATGCGCCGGAAGGCAAACGATGATTCAGTAAGGGAGATGATGAGGCTTGATATGCCCGGAAACGGAATGGCTCGATACGGCCCCCCAGGTTACAGCTAATTCTATTTGGGGTCCGTGAAATCAACAGTATAAAGGAACAGGAAGCATGGATTCCGCAGGATTGAATCGATTCGTGGATTTTGGTTCACAGAAGGCGGTTTAAAGGTATTGGCTGGTAAAGCGAGGCAGGAATAGGGTAATTCTCCGGCCCGGTAATCCCGTGTTATTCGTTTGATCTGGAGCTAAGTTCAAATTTCAGGAATAGGAATATGGCCGACTAACGTCTAAAATCACCATCTGCTGGTCTTACACTTCGCACATTTTAAACGGCGGCTGTAAGGTTAGTAACAAGACGATTAACCAACTATTGTTTAGGTTGTTTTGTGACACCTCGAATCACATATTTTTCTTTATCTAATTTGTAATAGGGTTTTAAAAAATCTATAATTTTATCTACATTGTCTTTTTCGATATCAAATATTAATAAATCACTGTTTCTATTTTTAAAATAGTTTTTAACTTCTTTGATATGTGTAAAATATATTTGTTTCCATATAGAAATAATTTCGTCTTTATCACAGTTGTGGTAATTCAAATGTCTTTTCAATAATCTCCCTTTGCCATGGTTCATTCTGGATAGAATCCAATTGTCAACGTCCCTTATGTTTAAGATAAATTTGGAACCAGGATATTGAATGTCTAATAACTTGTAGTAATCTTTAGCATCTTTGTTGTCAGTGCACTTAGTCATATCTGAGAAAACAGTAGCATCTTCATAATTCAATCTCTGATTTAATAGAGAAGAAATCCCAGTCGCCCAGAAATCGAGCCGAAGCGGCCAATTCACCGATCTCCTTCTCCACAGGCGGCGGATACCCTTCTTTAACCCTATCGTCGTTTTACCAAATGCCAGCAGCCTGTTGCCATTTTTGATATTGTTTTCGAATGTCTCTACTAAGTTGCCGGTATCATAATGAATGGAAGGGATGTTGTTTTCCTTAAAAAAATGATGCAGGGTTCTCGTTCCTGTTTTATTAAACCCGATTATGAATACTTTTGGCATAGTAATTACTGAGGCCATTGACTAATTTTCCTAAAGTTCAATCACAAGAAAAAACTAAAAATATATCTGGATCCATCAATTCGGGGCTTTAGCTGTTCAAAGGCGTAAGCCTGCCACCAGCAGCTTGACGGTCTGTTCCAGAGTGCGATTTCTGTCGATTGTTTCAGGCCTTTCGTGACCGATCGAACTCTCCGCGATTTTCCGGCATATTTCCGCTGCGCCGAGATGGATGTGCGGCGTGACACCGGCTTCTTCGTAGGTTTTGGCGATTTCTTCCATTTCACCGACCCACCGGAACGCCTTGGCGGACAGACCCCGCACACTCTGCATGGCTTTCAGCATCGCCGCCTGACTTTCTCCTAGCTCGGTGTTCAGATTCTGCGACAATCCCAGAGATTCGGCAGTTAGAAGAGCAGCCGCATGGAGAGCCGCAGTGCCCTTGGTCAGGGACGCATAGCACATCTTGATTCCGGAAGCTCGGCCGGTTTCGCCGCCTAACTGCCTCACAATAATCCCACGCCCGTCCAGGACGCTGAGGACGGATTCATGGGGGCCGGAGGCGTAGAATCTGGTCACTTCGTCAGGTCCCGGCGGTCCGCCGATTATTCCGGCATCGATATATCGACTACCGGCTCCGGTTATGACAGCCTCCACCTGCCGCGCCGTGCCCGGAGATATCGCATTGCAGTCCGCATAGGCTGGTGCTGTGCCGGTGGTTCTCATCGCGGCCGCAACCATATCGGCAGCCGGTACAGATTCGGAAGGTACGAGAATAGACAGGACAAGATCTGCTTCCTGAACCAACGTTTCCAGGTCCGGCACTTTCCGCAGTCCGGCCTCTTCCGAGAGATCCCGCGTCCTTGCGCTGCGGCCGCCCAGGCAGGTGATCACATCCAGGCCGCTTTCCCGCAATACTCGGCCTACAGCATGGCCCATATCACCCGGACTCATGATTGCAACCGTTTCGACTGCCATGATGATCTCCTAAATTCTCGTCAAGTGACGGTACTTGATGCGGCGCGGCTGTTCGGCTTCATCACCCAGGCGGTTCCGTCGGTTTTCCTCGTACTCGGTATAGTTGCCTTCGAACCAGTAGACCTGGCTGTCACCTTCGAATGCGAGGATATGCGTCGCCAGGCGATCCAGGAACCAGCGGTCGTGACTGATGATGACCGCACATCCTGCAAAGCGCTCAAGTGCATCCTCCAGCGCCCGCATGGTGTTGACATCCAGATCGTTGGTAGGCTCATCCAGAAGGAGTACATTGGCACCGGACTTGAGCATCCTGGCCAGATGCACACGATTGCGTTCACCGCCCGACAACTCACCGACCAGTTTTTGCTGGTCGGTGCCGCCGAAGTTGAATCGGGCCACATAAGCACGCGAATTTATCTCCCGGTCGCCGAGTATCAATGTATCCATCTTGTCCGAGATCTCTTCCCAGACAGTCTTGTCCCCATTCAGTACATCCCGACTCTGATCCACATAAGCCAGTGTTACCGTGTCTCCCAGCCGGAGGACACCGCTATCCGATTTCTCCTGCCCAGTGATTATGCGGAACAGGGTCGTCTTACCGGCACCGTTAGGACCGACAACTCCTACGATACCGCCCGGCGGCAGCGAAAAAGACATCCCTTCGAATAAAATACTGTTGTCATAGGACTTGCTCACGTGGTCTGCCTGGATCACCACATTCCCGAGTCGGGGGCCGGGAGGTATGTAAAGCTCCAATTCCCGTTCCTGCTGTCTCTTTCCCTGATTCAGCAGTTCCTCATACGCGTTTATGCGGGCTTTGCTTTTGGTCTGACGTGCCCTGGGCGTCATCCTGATCCATTCCAGTTCTCGCTCGAGGGTTTTCTGCCGGTCCGATTCGGCTTTCTCTTCCTGTCCCAGTCGCGTCCTTTTCTGATCCAGCCACGAGGAATAGTTGCCTTCCCAGGGTATGCCTTTGCCCCGGTCGAGTTCGAGAATCCAGCCGGCTACGTTGTCCAGGAAATACCGGTCGTGAGTAACTGCGATTACCGTACCTGGATACTGTTTCAGGTGGTGCTCGAGCCACGTTACTGACTCAGCGTCCAAGTGATTGGTCGGCTCATCGAGCAGGAGGATATCGGGTTGCTTCAACAGTAGCCGACACAGAGCAACACGGCGGCGCTCACCACCGGATATCACGTTCACCTGTTTGTCACCGGGCGGGCAACGCAGCGCATCCATCGCCATCTCAAGACGACTTTCCAGGTCCCAGGCATTCATGCTGTCCAGCTTTTCCTGTACCTCGCCCTGGCGCTGAAGCAGTAGATCCATCTCCGTATCCGACATCGGCGCGGCGAATAGTTCATTGATTTCGTCGTACTCTTTGAGAAGATCGGAGACCTCCTGGGCCCCTTCCTCAACGATCTCCCGAACCGTCTTCGTGCTGTCCACCAGCGGTTCCTGCTCGAGATGCCCGATCGTGTACCCGGAAGAAATGGAGGTTTGCCCGATAAAATCCGTGTCAACACCTGCCAGAATTCTGAGAAGCGTACTCTTACCGGAACCGTTAAGACCGATGACCCCGATCTTCGCGCCGTAGAAATATGATAGATAAATATCTTTCAGGACCGGCTGTTTGTTGTAGTTCTTCCCAACGCCGATCATGGAGTAAATGACCTTATTGGGCGGATTGGACATGCATTCTCCTTAAGTTATTTTAAGCAATGTTTCTGCCAATCGCCATAGCTACGGCATTTAATTGAGGCATGAGCGCCTCAAACGCCGCGGGTGTGAGCGACTGTTCTCCATCCGACACCGCCTTCTCTGGATCCTGATGCACTTCGATGATAAGGCCATCGGCACCCGCAGCCACGGCGGCCTTGGCAACCGGTGCCACATACTCTGAATGTCCCACACCATGACTCGGATCGATGAAGACCGGCAGATGTGAGTAGGTCTGCAGCACGGGCACGGCGGAGATATCCAGCGTGTTGCGGGTCCATGTCTCGAATGTACGAATACCACGTTCACAGAGGATGACATGTTCGTTACCACCGGCCAGGATGTACTCGGCCGCCAGCAGCATCTCCTCAAATGTGGCGGACAGTCCCCGCTTCAGCATGGCGGGTCGGTGGCTTTTTCCGATGGCGGTCAATAGCGGGTAGTTCTGCATGTTTCGGGCGCCAATCTGGAGAATGTCGACGTATTCGGCCACCATGGGGACGGTATCGACTTGCATCACTTCGGAAATGATGGGCAGGCCAGTCTCTTCGCTGACTTCCGCCATAATTTTTAGCCCCTCCTCACCCATTCCTTGGAAACTGTACGGTGAGGTCCGCGGCTTAAATGCACCGCCTCGGATCATATTGGCGCCGGCTGATTTCACCGACTGGCCCACTTCCCGGAACTGTTCGCTTGATTCAACCGTACATGGACCGGCGATTACCACCACATCATTGCCGCCCACAGTAACACCCTTGACGTCGAAGCTGGATTTTCCAGGCTGGACTTCCTTGCTTACCAGTTTGAAGGGACGCTGAATCCGCTGCACCTGATCCACTCCTGGCAGCATCTCGAACTGCTCGGTCTGCAACGCCCTTGTGTTGCCGATCAGACAGATAATCGTGATTTCGGCTCCCTGGATGTCCCTTGTTTCGCACCCAAGGGACTGGACCGTTTGCCGAACATGGTGTTTTTGCTCCTCTGTTGCATGGCGTTCCATGACAACAACCATCTTTTCCTCCTTACGTCAGATCCGGTCGCAGGCGCGCGGCTCCTCCCAGATAGACATGCTGAATTTCCGATTGATGTAGGTTTGTATTCACATGAATCATCACTCTGATACAGAACGGCAGACTGTCTTTAATCATCATCTCCTGCATGCAGAACATGGGGATCGACGTCCAGCCCATATCCCGTGCAGCCCGGGCCGGTACCTCTTTATCCAGGTCAGTGGTGCCGGTAAAGAACACGCTCGAGATGTCTTCGAGAGGTATCTGATTCCGTTCTACAATAGCTGACAGAAGACACTTTGTCGCGTCTCGTATTGCGGCTTTCGTGTTCGAATCCACCGTTATAGCGCCACGGATACCCCGAACCATACAGACCTCCGGATGATTGGCAGTGTGGGTTCCGTATCGAACCCGCGGTTATATTTTATTCGGTGGTCGTCAGGGAGTATTTCCCCTTGCCCCCGCTATCCAATCGCTCATTTCCCTTTCATCCTACAAGGGCGTTCTTAAGTTCCCGTAAAAACGACTCTACATCCGTCACCAGGCCAAGCGCCTGATGACTGCCTCGGTCCGCCAGTTTCGTGACGGTGGCCGGATTGATATCCACGCACACCGTTTTGACATCTGCCGGTAGAACATTGCCAGTTGCGATGGAATGCAGCATGGTCGAAATCATGATGGCCATGTGCACCCCCCCCAGATGTGACCGCATCGTATCCTGGGCAACGATCATGTCCGTAATAACATCGGGCAGCGGTCCGTCGTCCCGCACCGATCCGGCCAGCACAAAATCGACGTTGTGTTTCACGCATTGGTACATCACGCCCCGGGTTATCAGACCTTGTTCCACCGCATTACGGATGGAACCATGTCGCCGGATCAGATTTACGGTGCGAAGATGATGCTCGTGACCCCCTTCGATACTCTCTCCCCGCTGAAGAGATACACCCAGCGAGGTGCCGTATAGTGCGTTTTCAAGATCATGCACCGCTAGGGCATTGCCGGCGAACAGCACATCGACAAATCCGTGGGAAATGATGTCCGCCAAATAAAGTCCTGCGCCCGTATGGATGATCGCAGGACCACCCACAAGGAGGACTTTGTCACCTCTTTTATTTATCTCGCGTATTTCTTCCGCGATGCCGTCGATCAGCAGCTTCTTCGGTTTTTCAGATGAAACAGCGCTGCCCATGAATTCGAAAATGTCCCGCTGACGGGCCCGTTCCAGCGGTGTGATTCGGATGCCGTGATTTCCCACAGCGATCCAGTCACCCTGCTTCACCTGATGCATGGGTACGCAATGGACCGTGTCCCCGTCTTTATTAAACCGTAGTCCGCAGTCCATTTCCGGCCGGTCTACCGACACCCACCCATCGTTGAGGCGGACGGTGGTCTTCAGGTTGGTCGTCGCATAGAAATTCTCTGGAAATACACCGTCCATATCCGCCTGGACGAACGCCACGGGCGTATCTTCAACTACTTCAACCCCTTCGGGACGCAACTCATCGAGGAGCTCATCGAGTCGACCCTGGCTCGGAGACGTGATGCGTATACGGGCGTAACTGGGGTCGGTTTTGTGACGGCCGATGGTGAATTCTTCTACTTCGAAATTGCTATTCCCGTCTGCCATGATCGTTTCGAATACCCGCGGCAAAATCAGGGAGTCGATAATGTGGCCGTGCAGTTCTATTTTTTCGCTGAATATATCGTCCGTCATCGGCATCTCTTAACGATCGATTCCGTCACGCAAGGATTTTATGAATTTCCCTACACCTGACACCATCTCATCCGTTGACTCACACTGTTCTATCACGTTGATCACCGCGCTGCCTACGATGATGCCATCTGCCAGATTTGCCGCCTCGTATGCTTGTTCCGGTGTTGATATGCCGAAACCGATGGCCAGTGGATTACTGGAACGGCGACGGACCGTCTCCATGAACATCGGCACGTCGTCACCCATGCTGGTACGTGCGCCGGTGACGCCGGTTAGAGACACGCAGTACAGAAAGCCGGTGGTATACGAATCGATCTTCGCGATCCGGTCTTCCGAACTGGTCGGTGCCACGAGAAACACGGTCGCGATGTTCTGCTCTCGGCACGAGGCAATCAGGTCACTGGCCTCCTCAGGCGGAAGATCGGGTATAATTAACCCGTCCACGCCCGCCCGTGCGGCTTCCCGGCAAAACTTCCGCACGCCAAACGCCAGCACCGGGTTGTAATAGGTCATCAACGCGATCGGAATGAGCGAGTCTTTCCGGATGGCAGTGACCATCTCTACGATTCCCTTAAGCGTGGTGCCGTTTTGCAAAGCCCCGAGGGAGGCGCGCTGAATGGTCGGACCATCGGCCACTGGATCTGAAAACGGTACGCCCAGTTCGACGATATTCGCACCGCACCGCTCCATCTCCAGGACGAAACGCCGCGTAGTGTCAAGGTCTGGGTACCCTGACGATATGTAGGGAATCAGTGCCTTTCGCCCTTCATTTCGTAGTAATTCAAATTTTTCAGCTATGCGGTTCATAGTATACCTTTATCCGGAAATGCTGTTACCGGGTACCCTTTCTTCAAGATGCTTCGATACTGTTTGAACATCCTTGTCGCCCCTGCCGGAGAGGCATATTACGATCAACTCATTTTTACTCATGGTGGGTGCCAGCTTCATGGTGTGAGCCACTGCATGAGCGCTCTCAAGCGCTGGAATGATGCCTTCGGCGCGTGACAGCACCTGAAGTGCATCCAGAGCCTCATCGTCTGTCGCATGGGTGTAGGTGGCACGCTTCGCTTCTTTCAGGTAGCTGTGTTCCGGACCAACACCTGGATAATCGAGACCAGCGGAGATGGAATGAGCGATCTCTATCTGGCCGTGGGTGTCCTGCCCCACGTAGCTCATAGAGCCGTGCAGCACACCCGGAAACCCTTTGCCGAGCGTGGCGGCATGGTGTTCCGTGTCCACCCCTAATCCACCACCTTCCACGCCGATCAGCTGGACTTGCTTGTCGTCCACGAACGGGTAGAAGATACCCATGGCGTTGCTGCCGCCACCCACGCAGGCGACAACCGCATCCGGCAGGCGCTCCTCCATTTCGAGGATCTGTGATCGCGTCTCATGCCCTATAATCGACTGGAAATCCCGTACCATCATAGGAAACGGATGCGGGCCAGCTACAGATCCGATGATGTAATGGGTATGTCGAACGTTGGTGGCCCAGTCCCGGAGTGCCTCATTCAGGGCGTCCTTAAGTGTACAGCTGCCGGAGTCCACGCCGATAACACGGGATCCCATGAGCTCCATGCGGAAGACATTAAGCGCCTGCCGCTCCATGTCTTCGGTTCCCATGTACACGTCACATTCAAGTCCGAACCGTGCAGCTACCGTTGCGGTTGCCACGCCGTGTTGCCCGGCGCCGGTTTCGGCAATAACACGTGGCTTGCCCATGCGCCTGGTCAGGAGGATCTGCCCCATGGTGTTGTTGATTTTATGGGCGCCGGTATGGTTGAGGTCTTCCCTCTTTAGGTAGATTTTCGCTCCGCCCAGCATTTCGGTAAGACTTTCGGCATAGTACAACGGAGTCGGTCTGCCCACGTAGTCTTTGAGGAAGTAATTGAGTTTATCCAAAAACGCCTGATCCTGCCTGGCACGCTCGTATTCCGCCAGTAACTCATCGAGCGCCCCCATCAAGGTTTCCGGCACGTACCGTCCCCCAAAAATGCCGAAATGTCCCCTCTGGTCCGGAAAATTTGTACGCGACATGATTTATTTTCCTCTGATATGATAGATCAGTGCCTGCAATCCCAGCAAATAACTGCTGGGACCGAAGCCGCTGATCTGTCCGAGAGCCACCGGCGCGATGTAGGAGTGATGCCGCAGCTCTTCTCTGGCATGGACGTTAGACAGATGTGCCTCCACTGTCGGCAGTCCCACCGCCGCGATGGCGTCCCTGATAGCTACGCTGGTGTGCGTGTAGCCGCCCGGATTGATAAGAATTCCGTCCGCCCATTCCCGCGCCTGTTGGATCTCGTCCACCAGCGTGCCTTCATGGTTCGACTGAATCGCCCTGACTTCAACTCCCTCTTTCTCTGCCGTTGTCTCGATTGACCGATTGATATCATCAAGCGTAGTATGCCCGTAAATTTCCGGTTCCCGAAGCCCAAGCAGGTTTAAATTAGGCCCATGTAGCACGAGGATTTTCATAGTTAAATTCCTGACTCCCGGATTATTCGGTTGATGGATTTATATTTTACAGGTGATCTGTCAATCCTTCAATACACTTTTAATTAATTCTGTCGGCACATCACCCCGTATCGTCACACCACCCAGACAGGTCGGCAGCACAAACCGGTATTGCCCTCCGACGGTCTTTTTGTCGTGTTTCATCGTCCCCATGATTTTTTCACTATCCAATCCCATGCAGCCCGCCGGCAGATCGGCGCGTTCCACAAGTTCAATCAATCTTGCTACCGAACCTTCATCGAACATATCCATTTCTTGAGCGATCTTGGCGGCGTACACCATACCGGAGGCTATGGCTTCGCCGTGAAGGACACCGGTGCGCGATTCGATGGCGTGGCCTATGGTGTGGCCGAAGTTCAGAATCGCACGCCGTCCTTCCTCCCGCTCGTCTGCGGAAACCACTTCCGCTTTGATCTCGCAGCACCTCGCAACGAGATGCGATAGCATTTCCGTATCCCGGTTGAGGATCGCCTCCATGTTTTTTTCCAGATATGTGAACAGGTCCACATCATCGATCACGCCGTATTTGATCACCTCCGCCATCCCGGCACGCAGTTCCCGATCCGACAGCGTCTCCAGGGTGTCGAGGCTGATAAGCACCAGCTTCGGCTGATAAAAAGCGCCGATCAGGTTTTTACCCCGTGGAAGATCAACCGCCACCTTACCACCTACACTGGCGTCCACCTGTGCCAGGAGCGAGGTAGGTACCTGAATGAATGGGACACCACGCATGAATGTGGCTGCCGCATATCCAGCCAGGTCGCCGATCACACCGCCACCGAGTGCTACGACAGGTGACTGACGGTCCATCTGATGGTTCAGCATAGCATCGTAAATCTTGCTTGCCGATTCGAGCGTTTTGTACGCTTCCCCGTCCGGCACTTCCGCGATCGCCGGTTCGAATCCGGCACTGCGCAGAGAGGTCCTAATGACGTTGCCGTACAGGTCTCCGAGCCCCGGATTGGTGATGATCAGAGTGCGTGACGTCAAGTTGAATTGCCGGAGCATAAGCCCGATCCGCGGTAGAACCGAATCCCCGATAACAATATCATAGCTCTTCTCATCCAAATCCACATGGATCGTCCGTGAAACATTGTCGATCTGTTGAATGACCTGACGGGCTACATCGAACGTATCCACAGTGGAGGTGTCAACCGTGATATCCGCTTTTCCGTAATGGGGCGCTCGCGCGTCCAACAAGTTTTTGATGCGGTGTAGGGTGTCGTGGCCCTTCAGATTTTTCAGCATCGGTCGCCCACCCGCATCGCCGTCCGTCCGTGATAGGATCACCTCCGGGTCGGCGGACAGGTGCACCACCGGACCGAGCGAGCGGAGCACCGCCATATTCTCAGGATCGATCACCGATCCTCCGCCCGTAGCTACCACATGTTCCTTAAATTCCGACAGGCTGAGCACTACTTCTTTTTCGATGGCACGAAAGCCGATTTCTCCCTTTTCCTTGAAGAGGTTGGGAATCGTCTGGCCGGTCTGAGCTTCTATCATTGCATCAGTATCCACAAACGTTTTGCCAAGTCCCTCCGCAAGAATCTGACCCACCTCGGATTTGCCGGTCCCCATAAAACCCACGAGGACGATATTGCCGCTATTGTTCATCAATAATCACCGACCTGTTTCATATGGCCTTCGTAGTTCCGTCGCATCTCATCCATGCTGTCGCCGCCTATCTTTTCACAGAGCGCGTCGGCGATCACGAACGCCACCACGGCTTCACCGATTACGCCGGCCGCCGGAACGGTGCAGACGTCGGACCGCTCCTTCGCAGAATCGAACGGCTCCTTGGTTTCGATATCGACCGACATGATGGTCCTCATCAGGGTAGCGATCGGCTTCAGGGCACCCCGTACGACGATGTCTTCGCCTTCGGCCATCCCACCTTCTATTCCGCCGGCACGGTTGGTTTCACGGTAGAACTTCCCGTCCCCGTAGTATATTTCATCATGTACTTCCGAACCGAGGACCTGCGTCACACCGAACCCCATGCCTATTTCGACACCTTTTACCGCCTGGACACTCATGATGGCCTGAGCAAGACGGGCGTCCAGTTTGCGGTCCCACTGCACATGGCTGCCTAATCCGGGTGGAACATTGGTAACCCGCACTTCGAAAACACCGCCGACGGTATCCTTCAAATCCTTGGCCCGGTCAATTTCCGATATCATTCCCTTTGCCGCATTTTCATCCGCACACCGAACAGGTGATTTTTCCGCCCGTTCCCGGATCTCGTCATTGGAAATCCCGTCGAGTGCGGCATCCACCCGCCCAATCCGCGTTACGTGACTGAGAACACCGATGTGGAATTCGGCCAGTAGGCGTTTAGCAATGGCTCCGACCGCCACGCGCATGGTCGTTTCCCTGGCGCTGGCGCGTTCAAGAATATTGCGCAAGTCCCGCTGGTTGTACTTCAGTCCGCCCGCCAGATCCGCATGGCCCGGACGTGGTTTGGTGACACGCCGCCGCGTGGTCGGGTTCTCGGTAGGCTCAATGCCCATGACGTCGGTCCAGTTCTTCCAGTCATTATTATGAACGAGCAACGAAACCGGACTGCCCATGGTTTTGCCGTGGCGGATCCCGCCGTTAATCTCAATCGTGTCCGTTTCGATCTGCATCCGACGGCCGCGGCCGTAGCCCCCCTGACGACGCTTCAGGTCCACGTTTATATCTTCCGCCGAAACAGCCAGGTCCGCCGGCAATCCCTCGAGGATGGCCGTGATTGCAGGGCCATGTGATTCTCCGGCTGTTAAATATCGTAGCATATATCTCTATCTCCGAAAAAACGGGTGTTTTAATCCGCTATCTGTTATTCAATCCCTTCACGAGCGCGTTTCGCATGGCATCTGTCGGCGCCTCGTGGCCGGTCCACATCTCAAACGATGCTGCACCCTGGAACAGGAGCATATCGATCCCGTTGGCGGTACGGGCACCGTTTTCTCCTGCTCGCTTCATGAGAATCGTATCTGCCACATCATATCTCATGTCATAGACCGTCTGGTGAGCAGAAAACCAGGAGGACTCCACTGCGAGGTCGGTGGGGACTGCATTGACAATCAAGTCCGCCGTCCGTATTGCTTTCCCCAGTTCTCCCGGTTCCAGTGACACCACCGCAGCTTCACCGGCCGAGGCGGTGTCCTGCGCCCGCTCGTGATGCCGGGCGGCGATGGTCGTATGTGCAGCGCCCGCCGAGAGGCACATGGCGCAGGCTGCCCTGGCGGCCCCGCCCGCGCCGAGAATCACCACTCGCTTCCCAGCGACCGGCGTGTCCATCGCACCGAGTGCACGTTGAAGGCCGACTCCGTCCGTGGACGCGCCGGACACCAGGCCGTCCCGGTTTATTATAGTGTTTATCGAGCCGATTCGCTGTGCCTCTTCAGTGATTTCATCCAGGAATGGGATCATCTCGGTCTTCAGCGGCTTGGTGACATTTACGCCTGCCAGCCCGAGACTCCGAATACCTCCTAATGCGGCTTCCGCGGATCCGGGCGCCACTTCGAACGTAACGTAAACATAATCGAGTCCACACGCCTGAAAAGCAGCGTTATGCATTGCTGGCGACAGTGTGTAACTGATCCCGTGGCCACAGACACCGACCACGTGAGTAGCGCCAGATATGGTAGAATGTGAAATGCTCATTATTAATCCAGATCAACCTGTTTTACAGCGTCAACAAAATCTTGAACTTTACGATGGTCTTTTCTACCGGGCTCCGCTTCAACTCCACTACTGGTGTCCACCCCGTATGGCCGCACATGGCGGATCGCTTCCTGGACGTTTTCAGGATTGAGACCGCCGCTCAGGATCAGACGGTGTGGCGTATGTGAAATCAGATTCCAGTCGAATGTCTTGCCGGTGCCACCGTAACGATCCGGTTCGAAGGTGTCGAACAGAAGCGCGTGCACTCTGTATGGCGCCGCAGCTTCCCGCCACCTGGCGTCCTGAACTCGAAAAACTTTGATGACTGTTCCCTCGATCTGTTCGCAGAACTGCGGCGTTTCATCGCCGTGCAGCTGAACGGCATGCAATCCGCAGTTTCGTGACACCGCATTCACCTGTTCCGCCGGAGTGTTCACGAAAACACCGACCGTGGTGACGAACGGCGGCAGCCCTGCAACGATATCCTGAACCCGCTCCGGAGACGTATACCGGGGGCTCTTCTCGAACAGGATGAATCCGAGCGCATCGGCGCCAGCCGCAACCGCCGCATCCGCATCGTCGCGGGTCGTGATACCGCAAATCTTGATTCGGGTCATGATGCGCCTGTCAATTCTCTCAACTTCGCGCCGATATCCTCTGACCGCATCAGAGATTCGCCCACGAGGATCGCGTCGAATCCGGCATTACGTAATGTCTCCACGTCTTTGTATCCGTATATCCCGCTCTCACTGATGGTGATGACATCCTCCGGAATCCGGGTTTTGAGTGTTAACGAGGTGTTTAGGTCAACGCTGAAGTCGGTCAGGTCACGATTGTTGATGCCGACGATCCGGGCTTCTGTATCCAGTGCTCTGGTCAATTCATCTTCGTGATGCACTTCCACCAGACTGGCCATGCCGAAGTCACGGGCGATCTGCTGAAACTGTACCAGTTCGTCATCGGTCAGGACGGAGACGATCAACAGGATCGCGTCGGCGCCCATGGCATAGGCTTCATGAATCTGATATGGGTCGATCATGAAATCCTTGCGCAGGACCGGAAGCGCGATCCGATCATGGATGGCGCTCAGGAAATCGGCGTGCCCATGGAAAAACTTCTCATCCGTCAGAACCGACATCGCGGATGCCCCGTTCGTTTCATAGATATGGGCGACATCGACCGGCTCCACATCATCGCGAATAACACCTTTGGAGGGTGATGCTTTCTTAAATTCTGCGATAACACTGATACGATTTTTCTTCCGGAGCACGGCACCGAATGGTCGCGGTGTTCGCTGCTGTGCGGTCGCTATCGGATCCGGAGAAACGCGCTTGCGTTCGGCCACTACCTCCCGTTTGTGTGTAATGATGCGGTCGAGAATGTTCATGATGTGGTCGCTTTAACCAACGCCTCTAGTTTACCCATTGCAGCGCCGGAATCGATTGATTGAGCGGCCATCGCGATGCCCTCTTTGAAATCACCGGCACATCCGGCGACCACCAGTGCGGCACCCGCGTTTAACAGAACAATATCTCGGCGGGCCCCTGACTCTCCCCGAAGTATGGAGCCAACGATTTCCGCGCTTTCTTCAATGTCACCGCCCTGAAGATCACTCAACGATGCAGTGGGCAGCCCCATTTCGTCGGGCGTAATGCGGAACATTCGGATCTTTCCGTCTTTTATTTCTGCTACCTGGGTCGGCGCGGTGGTGGTCAGTTCGTCCAGGCCGTCTTCGCTGTGAAAGACATAGGCATGCTCCGTTCCGAAATTGTTCAATGCCTCTGCCACCAGCTCGATTACGTCCGCAGAATACACACCCATCACCTGCCGGGTTGCACCGGCAGGGTGGGTAAGAGGACCGAGCATGTTAAAGAAGGCCCGGAACGCCACTTCCCTCCGCGGACCGGCGGCGAACCGCATAGCCTTCTGAAGATGGGCGGCGAACAGGAAGCCGATGCCGATTTCATCTATGCAGGCGGCGATACGCTCCGGTGGAATCTCAACACCGATTTGCAGCGCCTTGAGCACATCCGCGCTGCCGGATTTGCTGGACACCGCACTGCCGCCGTGTTTGGCGACGTGTGCGCCGGCCCCGGCGGCCACGAAGGCGCCGACGGTCGAGATGTTGAACGTGTTGCGACCGTCTCCACCCGTACCGCAGGTGTCGACGAGGGGATAGGATTTACATTCGACTCGGGTGGCCTTTGCTCGCATTACCCGCGCGAAGCCAGTGATCTCGTCCGCTGTTTCTCCTTTCATCCGGAGTGCCGCCATCAACGCGCCAATCTGCGCCGGCGTCGCTTCGCCGGTCATGATCGTCTCCATAACACCCACAGCCTCCTGCTCCGTGAGGGACTGGCGCGAGACGACTTTTTCCAATGCTTCCCGTATCATAGTGAAACCCTCACATCTCTATGAAATTAAGCAACAGATCTTTACCCGGTCCAGTCAGGATCGACTCAGGGTGAAACTGTACACCGTCGATCGGACAAAATCGGTGTCGCAGCCCCATGATCAGACCGTCCGGTGAACGGGCGCTGACTTCCAGACAATCAGGGAGAGAGGCTTCTTCCACGATAAGCGAATGGTACCGCGTAGCAGCGAACGGACTCTTTAGTCCGGTAAACACCGATCGATCGTCGTGCGTGATATCCGACGTTTTCCCATGGACCTGCTGCGCCGCCTTGACAATGCGTCCTCCGAAAGCCTGGGCGATAGACTGATGCCCCAGGCATACGCCGAGAATCGGTAGTTTGCCTGTGAAATACCGTACCGCATCGACCGATATGCCCGCCTGATCCGGCGTACATGGACCAGGCGAAATCACGATACGGTCGGGTTGCCGCTGCTCGATCTGCTCGATGGTTATCCGGTCATTGCGGTGAATCTCCAGGTCCTGGCCTAGTTCACCCAGATACTGGACCAGGTTGTAGGTAAATGAATCGTAATTATCGATAACGAGAATCACAGGTTCACCGGGAGTGGAAGTGCCTGCTGAATCGCACGCATGGGGGCCGCGGCCTTGTTCTTACATTCCAAATGTTCGGTTTCCGGATCGGAATCCGCTACGATGCCCGCGCCGGCCTGAATATATGCCCTGCCGCCCTTGACCACCAGCGTACGGATCGTTATGCACAGATCGAGATTGCCGGAAAACCCGATATATCCTAATGCCCCGCCGTACACACCGCGACGCGTGGTTTCCAGCTCATCGATGATTTCCATGGCCCGGATTTTCGGCGCGCCGGACAGCGTGCCCGCCGGGAATGTGGCCCGGAGCACATCAAATCCGTCCACGCCTTCTCTCAGACGTCCGATGACGGTCGATACTATGTGAATCACGTGTGAGAATTTTTCGATGGACATCAACTCGGTTGTATGCACCGTTCCATACTCGCAGACGCGTCCCAGATCGTTGCGCCCCAGGTCCACGAGCATCACATGCTCCGCCCGTTCTTTGGGATCCTGAAGCAGGTCTTCAGTCAATCGTTCATCCTCTTCGTCCGTCGCCCCGCGCCTTCTGGTGCCGGCAATTGGGCGCACCAATGCCTGGCCGTCTTCTACCAGCACCATCGTCTCCGGGGAAGCCCCCACGATGTGAACGTCATCCAGTTGCAGGTAAAACAGGTAGGGTGATGGGTTCAGGTGGGTGAGTGCACGGTAAATGTCGAACGGATCGCTCTGTGTATCGATACCGATCCGCTGCGAAAGAACCACTTGGAAAATGTCTCCGGATGCGATGTATTCCTTTGCCCGTCGAACAGCCTCCTGGTAGACTTCCGGCGCCACGTTCGATGTGCCCGAAAGCGCCTCCGGTGCAATCGATGATGGGGTGGAGGCGACAGGATTCGGATCCGTTACGGGTACTTGCTGGTCCAGGCGATTCAGGATATCTACTATGTGCCGAGTGGCCTGACAGTATCCGGCTGCCGGATCATCATCACAAAACGCATTGGCGATGATAAAGAGCTGTCCCTGCAGATGGTCGAACACTACCACTGTGTCTACGATTATGAAATGTAGATCCGGGAGCCCCATCTCATCGGCATTCTCATCGGGTATCTCTTCGAAGCGCCTGGCAATGTCGTAAGCGAAATAACCGACGGCGCCGCCTGGAAACCTCGGAAGGCCGGCAGGAATTTGTGCCCTGTAGTCGCTCATTATCCCACGCATCAAAGCCACCGGATCGCCGGAAAGATGCTGCGTTCCACCTTTACGGATTCTGTCCAGCCCGGTGTCCGTCCCGACCAATCGCTCGATCGGGTCTGTACCTACGAATGAATAGCGGGCGGTTTTTTCATCCCCTTCAAGGCTCTCGAGCAGGAACGCAAACGGACACTCCTGCCGAATTTTCAGAAAAGCCGAATCGGGGGTCTCCGATCCAATCGGTCGCGAATTCCAGACCGGTATCAGATTCGCGTCTGATATCGATCTAAGATGCTCGAATTGTTCGATAGTCGGCGTATACATAAGCGCTGCGCCTTCCTGAAAAGGCATTAAAAAAGGCCACTACCATCATGCGGTAGAGGCCGGGCTTGTCAACACGAGAACTCGGATGTAGGCTATCCGCATTCGGTACCGCGCGTGACTTCCCGCCTCACCATAAACCCGTAAAAAAACCAACGGGAAAACGGAAATGCCTGCCAAAACCAGGCTTGAAACCGATCAAACGGATATGGGGGAAAGTGGGACGCAGTACTATTCAAAACAGGGTTTACTCTCTTTAATCATTAAAAGCATCAAAAACGTTCACTCTAAAAAAGGTGTAAAAAAAATATAGGAGGGTTTGATGAAAGTCAACAGAAAAATCGGCGTATCGCCTTTTTGTCCGAGGTGAAATGACCGGCTATGCGACCAAGAAAACAGTTGCCATTTTCAACCGATCGGTTATACTATGCAGGCGGTGAACACGTACTGGAGGTTAGATGCCGGGTCATTTACGAGTTACCTGTAAAAAATGGTTCTGGTATACCTATGATTATCTCGGTACCCTTATAGTCGTCAATGTGCTCTGGGTCCTGTGCGCGCTACCCGTAATTACCCTGCCCGTTTCTATGGCAGGATTGTTTCATGTGACAACCCGTATCGCGGCTATGCAGGAAACCGGCATCGGCGATTTTTTCACAGGAGTGCGCCTGTATACCTGGCGTAGCGTCAGATTGTGTTTTGTGTATGCTGTCTCTCTGACTCTTCTGGCAGTTAATATACTGTTTTATGTAAGAATGATCGAGCAGTGGTCCTGGAGCGCCGCAGTGTTGGCAGGCGGATTGTCCTGGCTTACGATTTTTGTGCTGGTTACCGGCCTGATGACATTCCCTCTTTTAATTGAATCAACGGACCCGGTAAGACTGGTCATCAAAAAAGGCGTACTGCTGGTCATCGATAACATGGGGATAGCCGCCATACTCTTTGTGGCCTTTCTCATCGTACTGCTTGTCGGTGCAGCAACAGGAGTGGGCCTGGTTTTTGGTGCGGTATCTGTCGCAGGCATGTTGTGCAGCACCGGCCTCAGGGAACTGCAGAAGAAATACGTTGCTACTGTAGATGAGGATCCCGAGGAGGTCCGCGGATGGCGGGATCTATTCAGGCCGTGGGATTACGATCAGTAGGGTGTGAAGGCAGAAGGATGAATAAAGACAACAGGTTATTTGCTAATTTTTGCTCCGGCGGAAATGAACGTGCCCCAGAGAAAATGGTTTGCCTCGCTATCTTCATTCTTCCAAAGGCCCTTGCATGATGAGTGCGCCCTTTATAGTTTTTGAGGGAATAGACGGGTCCGGTACGACGACTCAGGCAAAAGCGCTGAAAAACTGGCTGGAGGATCGGAGCGGTAAGCGCGTGTTCCTCACCCAGGAACCGTCTGGCGGGCCGGTGGGCTCCCTGCTGTCACAGGCGCTCCGTGAACGGGTCAGATTTCACCCGAAAGTGATGGCACTTCTGTTCGCTGCGGATCGTCTCGACCATCTGGATCATGAGATACAAATGCGGATAGATGAAGGCATCACCGTTATTTGTGACCGGTACTATCTTTCCTCCTTTGCCTATCAGATGGTCGACCGTTCGGAGGATCTGGAATGGCTGAAGCAGCTTAATTCCCGTGCGCTTCCACCGGATCTGACGATATTGATCGACGTACCCGCGGATGTGGGGATGAAGCGAATCGAGGCTGGGCGCTGGCATACCGAACTGTTCGAAAAACTCGAACGCCAGCATTTGGTGAGAGAAAACTATCGGATGCTGGCCCGCGGTCCGCGAAGCGAAAAAGAGCGAATCGAAGTAGTCGACGGGAACCGCACGCAGGATGAGGTGTTTGACGATATAAGGTCGATTGTACAGGCCCAGTTTCCAGGCCAGGAATAACACGCTAATAAGCCGTTTTATCTCCTGAAGGAGTCAGTAGCATGCTTGCCTACATTTTCCGCACGGTTGGAGGGTTCCTTATAGGTTATATCTTGAGGGAAGCGATGCGGCTGATTTTTATGAGAGGTCAGCGCTACGCTGCCAGGCAGCCCGAACCGTCCAGGGCGGATCCCCCGCAGCCCCCTACCCGATCCCCCAGAATACAGATCGACCCCGACAACATCGTAGATGGCGAATTCAAACAGATATCGGACCGCGAGAAACGTTGATGCTGCGTAATTTCAGCTGGGTCATCGATGGCCGATTGGCAGGCATGGCGCTGCCGAGCGGGGCATACGGTAGTTCGAAAGGAAAGCGCCGGAATGATCTGGAGCAGGACCTCCAGGACCTCCATGGACGTGGTATAACGGCTGTGGTGTCGCTTACAAACCGTCCGCTTCCCGGTAAAACCCTGGTTCGTTGCGGAATGCAACCGCTGCATCTTCCCGTAGAAGATATGACGCCGCCTACGATCAGTCAGATCCATCAGTTTATCGCATTCGTCGAGGGCACGGCAGGCGGAATAGCCGTTCATTGCACAGCGGGCGTCGGGCGTACCGGAACCATGCTGGCCTGCTACCTGGTATGGTCCGGCATGGCGGCAGAGCAGGCTATCGCCCTGATCCGCCAGAATCGCCCAGGCTCCATCGAAACTGCCGATCAAGAATGGGCGGTGATAAATTTCGCCGCTCAGGTTCAGGGCACTCCCGGGTCGCAGGCCGAGCCGGGAGACGGGGGTGGAGCGGAGCGGCCAGAAGGAGAGGTGCGCCCTGCGGTTAGCCGCGAGTTGGAGCAGGTCGTCGATGTCATGGCCGCCGCGTTCTCAGCGACTGCAGGATACGACCGCCGAGCTGACTTCGAGCGGCGTGTCACGAGTGACCCCGATGGTGCATTTGTGTCGAACAGGGTACTGGCCATCGACGGTACGATCGTATCCGCGTTGCGGATCTACGATCGAATGGTCCGCATAGGGCGCAGTCTCGTCCGCTGCGCCGGTGTGGGAGACGTGGCCACGGCCCCTGAGTATCAGGGCCAAGGCCATGGCTCCCGATTACTGCGCAGTACGGTGGAGTCTCTGCCGAAAGAGGCATTCGATATCGCGTGGCTCACCGGCAGGCCGGAATTTTACAGCCGGTTCGGGTGGCATACTTTCAATGAGCGTTGCTTCGAACTGAGCTGTATCGTGCCTCCTGAAATTGAAAATCCCTCCTGCACGATCAGATCCATTGAATTTTCGGATGTGTATGAGGAAGTTCGGGGATTGTACGATCGATTTAACGAGACCAGGTCCTGTACCGTCGATCGCTGTTCTGAGTACTGGGCATGGCTTCTGCGATATCGTACATCCTGGCACAACGATCGATCGCTTTTACTGGGTGCATACCGTGAAGACCGGCTCGTAGGTTATCTGCTGCTTGATCAGGATGCAACCGAGTGGCGGATTCTCGAAGTGGCCTGCCTACCGCCGGACAATGGAGAAGTGGCGGCCCTAATTGCGGCCGCCGGCCGTATGGCCATCGAGGCGGACGTGCAGCGATATCGTGGTTTGGTTCCGTACGATGATACTTCTTTGATGAATCTTAAGCAGGCAGGCGTATCAGTCAGATTGCTGGACGATGTGCCGGTTTTCGGGAATGTAATGATCCAGATATTCAATTTGAGCCGGTTTCTTCAGAAGATCGTTCCCGAACTGGAATCCAAGTTGCACCAGACCTGGCAGGGCAGCATCGCTTTCACCACCGAACGGGGTGACCGGGCGGTTCTGATCGTCCAGGGCAATCGGATCTGTGTCGGAGAAGAACCCAAGGCAGATGTGGAGATTGTGCTGTCATCCGAAGACCTGGTCCATTTGTTTCTCGGTAACCGGTCTTTTCAGGAAATCCGGCGAATCAGTCCTACGTCATTGCCCAACCATACCGTGAGTTTGCTGGCAATGCTTTTTCCGCGCGCCTACCCAGTATACTGGGGAACGGATTATGTATAAAGTTATGGTGGCGAACAGGTGTATATGGTGGGCATCTTAAGGAATGTTGAATTAAAGCGAAACCTAGAGTAAGGAGCGGGTATGTTCTCCTATGCAATCATTACAGACGAGGTATCTCAGGACCTGGACGTAATCATAAAGTTCGGGCAAGAGTTCCAACTGGACGGTATCGAAATTCGTTCCATTTGGGACAAACCACCACACCAGCTTGACAATGATGAAATTGACCTGATCAAAGGCAAAATTCAGGATGCGGGTCTGAAAGTATTCGGCATCGCCACACCGTTTTTGAAGTGTAATATAGATAACGACGAAGAATACCGCGAACATCTGGATATTCTGCGAACAAGCATAAAGCTCGCTCAGGCTCTCGGTACCAACCTGATACGCGTTTTTGCGTTTTGGCGGCTGGATCCGTTTGAGCTGTATATGGACCAAATCGTCGAAAAATACAAGGAACCGATCCAGATCGCCGAATCGGAAGGGGTCGTCTTGGGGATGGAAAACGAATCCTCCACGATGATTGGGACCGGACGGGACACCCATCAGCTGGTCAAACGGCTTGACTCGCCCGCGGTGCAGGTAATCTGGGATCCGTGTAATGAATTCCACGACGACCGTGGTGAAGCGCCGTATCCCCATGGATACAATCATGTGAAAGATCAGATCGCACACGTGCATATCAAGGATGCGGTCCAGAAGAGTCCGGCGGGCGCAGTATGTGTGCCCATGGGAGACGGCGAGATCGATTACAAGGGACAGTTCGCTGCATTGCGCGATGATGGATATACCGGGTGTGTTTCATTGGAAACTCACTGGCGACCGAAACCCGACCAGATCGAAAAAGATCTTCTGGATCGGCCAGGCGGACGCGCTTTTTCCGAGATGGGTGAGGAGGCGTCGCGAATCTGCTTTGAAAACACGTTTGAAATTCTGAAAGGATTAGGCATCGAACGGTAACATCGTTCGCCGAATTACCTGAAAGGAAACGCTCAATGAATGAACATCCATATCGGACGCATACCTGTGACGCGTTGCGCCGAACTGATGAAGGAACTACGGTACGTCTCTCCGGATGGGTCCACCGAAGACGGGATCACGGCAGCCTGCTGTTTGTCGACCTGAGGGATCATTACGGCATCACTCAGGTCGTCATAACCCCGGAATCCGGCTTGATGGAACGGGGCGAGAGCCTGCGTACGGAGTCTGTTGTCTCATTCACGGGCACGGTGGTCCCCCGGTCGGATGAGACCGTAAACGACAGGCTCAGCACCGGCCATATCGAATTAGCAGCGGAGGAGATGACTGTGCTAGGGCCGGCGGAAACGCTCCCCATCACCGTGGCGGATGAGAAGCCCTATCCCGAAGAGACCCGCCTGAAATACCGTTTTCTTGACCTGAGGCGCGATAAACTGCACCGTAACATCGTGCTGCGATCCCAGGTGATCTCGAGCATCAGAAGGCGTATGGTAGATCTTGGATTCATGGAATTTCAGACGCCAATACTTACCAGCAGCTCACCGGAAGGCGCCCGGGATTACCTGGTGCCAAGCCGAGTACATGCCGGTGAGTTTTATGCGCTGCCCCAGGCGCCCCAGCAGTTCAAGCAACTACTGATGGTAGCCGGGTTCGATAGGTATTTTCAGATCGCTCCCTGCTTCCGGGATGAAGACGCCCGGGCGGATCGTTCCCCGGGTGAATTCTATCAGCTTGACCTCGAGATGTCTTTCGTAGAGCAGGACGATGTGTTCGAGGCACTGGAGTCGCTTTTCTACGGCCTGTTTCAAGAATTCAGCGACTGGAATACCACGCCGCCGCCATTTCCCAGGATTCCGTATGCCGAAGCTATGCTGCGCTACGGCTCCGACAAACCCGATCTCAGGTTCGAGCTGGAGATCCGGGATGTTACCGAAGTGTTTCGGACCTCCCAGTTCAACGCGTTCCGCCGCGTCGTCGAAAAGGGCGGAGTGGTGCGTCTCCTTGAAGTCCCGGGGGTAGCACACCAGTCACGCAGTTTCTTTGATAACCTGGATCGAAAGGTCAAAGAAGAATTAGGCGGTAAAGGTCTGGCCTACCTATCCTTCCCCGGCGGTGAGCTGAAGGGATCGATCGCCCGAGCGTTGGACGAAAACACACTGGATGCCTTACGGGGACAGATAGCACCGGAACCGGATTCCGCCTGGTTCTTCGTCGCGGATACCGAGAACAACGCCGCAAACATCGCCGGCCAGCTTCGTCTGCATTTCGGTGATGTCCTAGATCTCCGGGAACCGAATGCCTACCGGTTCTGCTGGATCGTGGACTTTCCGATGTTCGAACTGGATGAAGAAACACAGGATGTCATCTTCTCCCACAATCCGTTCTCGATGCCTCAGGGCGGTCTGCAAGCCCTGGAGAATACACCAGCACTCGAGATCCTGGCCTATCAGTACGATATCGTGTGCAACGGTATCGAGCTGTCTAGTGGTGCCATCAGGAATCACCGGCCGGATATTATGTATAGGGCATTCGAGATAGCCGGTTATTCCAACGAGGAGGTGGACGACCAATTCGGCGGCATGATCCGTGCATTCCAGTATGGTGCACCGCCCCATGGCGGTATCGCGCCGGGTATCGATCGGATCGTAATGCTTCTGGCGGATGAGCCAAACATTCGTGAAGTCATCGCATTTCCAATGAATCAGAAGGCCCAGGACCTGCTGATGGGCGCACCGGCACCGGTGACGGAGCAGCAATTGAGAATGCTCCACATCCAGTTGCGTTCGCAACGAAAACCCGCATCGTAAGACGATTCATCGCCTTTAGTGAGGCGTTGCGTTGCTGGGGCCTCCCTGAACGGCAGAGGGGAGGCCTTATTTTTTTCTGTTTTGGACTTGACAAAATCATGTTTTACCTCTATATTTAGGAGTCTGTGTGCGAATGCTTGAAATTTAGTTAGAAACCCTTATGCGGTTGAGTCATGCCACCTTAGCTCAACTGGCAGAGCAACTGATTTGTAATCAGTAGGTTCTCGGTTCGATTCCGGGAGGTGGCTTTGCGAGGTGGCCAGATTTTCGATATGGGGGAGGTTCCAGAGTGGTCAAATGGGACGGACTGTAAATCCGTTGGCTCAGCCTTCGCAGGTTCGAACCCTGCCCTCCCCACTAGCTTTCACGACACGGGACGGGATTTAAGTTCGCAGGTCGGGTATAGGAATCGGGTTAAAATATACGCGGGAATAGCTCAGTTGGCCAGAGCATCAGCCTTCCAAGCTGAGGGTCGCGGGTTCGAGTCCCGTTTCCCGCTCTGGGATTGTACGACCCCGAGTTTAAAATGCCCTTGTAGCTCAGTTGGTAGAGCAACACCATGGTAAGGTGTAGGTCGTCGGTTCGAGTCCGACCGAGGGCTTGTTTCAAGAACCGTTCTTGTGGTTAGTTGGGATAATTAACAAATACTATATCATTAGATTAAGGATTCTACCTCATCAGGAGAGGAAGTCATGGCGAAGGAAAAGTTTGAACGAACAAAGCCTCATGTGAACA
>CAYYIS010000002.1:0-188988 GCA_964470965.1 uncultured Gemmatimonadota bacterium
CTACGGATGGGCATACCCCGTTACTTTCAACTCAACCCGGCTCAGCCTGATCGATCGGGGAGTGACCTTCGCAGTCGCCCACATTCGCGGCGGTGGTGAAATGGGCAAACCCTGGCATGATCTGGGACGTATGAGCCATAAGATGAATACGTTCACGGACTTCATTGACACAGCGGAATACCTGATCAGGGAAAACTATACCTCGAAAGAACGCCTCATTGTCGAAGGTGGAAGTGCCGGAGGGATGCTCATGGGCGCTGTTACAAACATGCGGCCGGACCTGTTCAAAGCAGTGGTGTCCCATGTCCCATTCGTGGATGTGCTCAATACCATGCTCGATGCTTCCTTGCCCTTGACCGTAGGTGAATACGAGGAATGGGGCAATCCGAACGAAGCAGAAACCTATTATTACATGCGGCAGTACTGTCCCTATTCCAATTTGGAGGAGATGAATTACCCTCCCATGCTGGTAAAGACATCACTCAACGACAGTCAAGTGATGTACTGGGAACCGGCTAAATATGTCGCCAAACTTCGGACACTTAAGACGGATTCGAATCCACTGCTTCTTGTCACCAATATGGACGCCGGACATGGCGGCGCATCGGGACGATACGACCGGCTTCACGAAATGGCGCTTGACTACGCGTTCATGCTGGATCAGTGGGGAATTTCACAATAGGATGGATTTTGGCATCATAAAATCAAGAATAAAGGAGCACGGGATTCCGGCCAGTGAACTGATCGCCATAGGGTAAAAAGCCATCTCCAACTCCAACCGGGATGTGCACCGCGGCTGGGCATCCTCACCCACCGAATTGATCGGGGATACCGCAGTCACACTGCGGACGGTCTTCTGTATATTGAACCGTAAAAGGTCTTCGTCTGTACGAACGGCAGCGTTCGATTGTATTGCCATCCGTCCGAAACAGCGGATACAAGGACTCGCCGGGACTCCGGTGAAAGCATGAAAGTCAATGGGACAATTCCGCTCTCTACTGAACGGGATCGATAGCTTTTACGACCGTTTCGGGCACGCGACCGCTTAGCCGCCGTGTCCACAGGGATACCGCACTGGCAAACTTCTTATGGGTACAAAAGAACCGGGGACAACCGTTGAACGGGAGGGTATCGAATTATCAGGGAATGGGGAACCGTTAATCAAGGCATTTTTTCCACCGAAGTTTCCCCGAAACGCACCAGTGGACATTTTAATCAAGTTGACGGTCAGCCTGCTTCAGGCGCCATCTCTCCCCCTATTCAAACCGGCCTTCCCCGCCTGATCACCAGACTGCTTTCGATACCGTCGACCCCGAAGCTGTTGCGTGATTTGACCTGTAGGGTATTCTCGCCCGGCGCAAGTTTCCACACGAACCGTTCCTTGGATTTCTTCCACCTGCCGTCGTCTATCTTGAGCATGTAGGTATCGAAATTAGGAGTGACAGTGTCAAGCAGTACGGTGACGGCGTTTGGCTCGGAGCCTTGTTGGAGCGATATGTGGGTCTGGTTGAGTGACCAGTCGAAGTCGCCATCTCGACGGGAGGTTTTGGAGAACTGTGGCAGCGGCATCGTCTCCGAACCATACCAGATGTGGCCGTCGTAGGTGTAAGATACAGCGCCGTGCTCCGTCTCTTCCGGGTACAGAGACGTGAGGAAATTATTTCGAGTGGTGGTGCAGAACTGGTAATAGCGGGAAACGTTTTCCTCCATGGTGCCGCTGATCGGCGCCGGATCGCAGATCTCAACAATATCTTCAAAGTCTTTTTCCACGTAGGCGTGATGCAGGTCTACGGCACTCATCGGAACCCCGCTCCGTTCAAAATGACGGGTGGCCTTCCGGGTGTCGTCCGCATCGCAACCGGGATCCATCATCACCCATTTGCGGTACTCCTTGGACCAGATCTCCGCTACGCAGTGGGCAGTGGTGATGCATACCCGAGCCTGCAATCCGAGCGCGAGGCAGCATTGGACAAACGTACTCGCATAGTGGGTACACATACCCAATGACATCTGCCGGCTCGCCAGATCGAGCACCACCAATGCATCCCAGGGAGGCACCCACTGGAGTTCTCCCCGGTTCCAACCGTCCTCCCACTGGTCACGCACCCACCGTTTGAGGAGCAAAAACGTGTCGAATTCCGATGTGGCGCCGGCCACCACTTTGTCCAGCTGATAGCGTTCTCTAAGTATTTCAAGACGCGGTTCGTCTTTTGATTGATGCGCGAAGGGATAGCTGCTGCGTACCAGGTGGTCATTGTTCGAATCTGTCACATTGAGATACCTGTTGGCTTTCTTGGACACCGTCGCGCTAATCTCTACGTCGACGCCACGCAGGATCGGAGTGGAATCACCGCGGGCAGTCGTCAGAGTTCCTTGCCACTGGATGAAGCGGTGGCTCTTCGGTACACAGACAGCGCCATTGGTGTCGTGCCAGTGCCCCCAGGTCTCTGGGCGGTAGGACGGTGTGCTTCCGCTGCGCCACTGTATGATGATGCCGGTGTTTTTCGGACGGGTCAGTTTCGGCTTGAGGCACGCGCTCTTCACGATCAGCCGGTCAGCGATTTCGTTTTCACTGGCAGTGACGGCCATATCTATTTCTGGTGAGGTAATCGTACCAGTTGTAGGGTGCCGCTCGAGGTTGAGACGAACCACGTATTCGCCGGTACAGAAATCACCGGCACCGATCGTCTCGTGGACCCATGTATTACCGCCGTCTATGGATTTTGCGCTGCGGCCGAAACACCGCATGGTGTCTATAAACAGTCGCCATCCTTCCCCACTGCCGTCTGCAATGACGATATTGTTAAAACCCGCTTTGAGCGCCTTCGGGGGAATCGGAATTACTTCCCACCCGGTTGACCAATAGGCATCGACATTGCCCTGGAAAGATTGGTTTTCCTTCCTACAAATGTGAACGATGGTCTTTCTGTTCACCTGGATGACCAGTGTCCGTTCAGGAATTTCCTGCCGCGGATCGGAATCCAAGGGTTCAATTCGAAGAACCAGTTCCGCGGTTTTCATATCCGCGAAGCCCAGGTTGAAAGTTTTTCTGGCTTTTATGTTTCCCTGGATCAACTCATAGGTACGACTGGTTACGGAGCCGACATCATCAGCGATGAGAAAACGGGACTTTAACCGAGCACGGTTGTCGACCAGTTCAACGTAATGGTCGTATGTACACCGGTCCATATCTGTGGTTGTGGCAAATGTACGTACCGCCATGTAATCCCTTTAAAGTGAAATGTAGAGATCCATTCCAGATATGCGAACATCGTACCGATCAAGGCAGATGCCGCCGTGAAAATCTGATATACCCGTCTTTACATTAAAACGCCATCCATGAAGCGGGCAGACCACCATCTCACCTTCCAGCCGCCCTTCCCCGAGTGAGGCGCCTGCATGGATGCAGGCATCAGAAATAGCATGGTAAACACCATCGACATTAAAAACAGCAATACGAACACTGCCCGCATAGACCGTGGCCCCCTCACCCGGAGGGATGTCATATGCCTTAGCGACTCTAATAGACTGTGGCATAAATGCCAGATATTGGGATAGCTGGTTTACGTATTAAATGGCTGGCATAAGATAGGTGCATGCCGATTTACGTCGATGATGGATCTGGAGGTAAACCGGTAAGGAAAGTCTGTCTTCTACCGATTTTTATTATGTCATTTTGAAATAGTAATGGCAAGCAGAATTTGTCAAGAAAAGTAACTTATTCAAATTGCCATTCTCACAAGGTCGAATGCGGGCATAATTAAATTGTGGAAAGTAAAAAGGTTACCATTGAAAATGAATAAATACCGTGGGTCGAAAAAAGTTAGCCTCAAGGAAAGCAACTGTCCTTAAACAGGCATGAGGATGGTCTTTTAAATAACAACCGTCGAAAATGACGTTCCACATTGAATGATTTGCCAAACCAGGGCATGGAACCATCTCGTTCCGCGATGACGGAGGTGTGCCGTAGCAGAAACACTTTCTCATAATTTTCGCATTCCGAGGACCGGTGTTCATCTAACTGCCAGCACCCCTGTAAAAAACGACGATTCCGCAAGACCTCGTGTTTCTCGATTACAGCACCCTCCTGATGGCCGGATTCGTTCGAATGCTCGATCTGGCAACACCTTTTAACGGCGAACTGTCCTGGTGACCGAATGCGGAACCATGCCTCGTTATTATTTTTTTCTACCGCGTTCCTCTCCGGGCATGCGCTCCATAAGGAAAATGCCTATCTCTCATTCACTGCTGTCTCCGGCCGGGTCCTCGGTAAATTCGAAGAAACCTGGCGGCGCCTCGTCCGTTTTCATGTACTCGTAAAAATGGGCCGATGTATATCGGTTTATTTTCTTGAAGAAAAATATTTTGCCTGTTACGGTCGCATCCACGTATCTGGGCATCCAGACGCCATCCGAGACTTCCTGCTGTTCGTAGTTAATTTCAACATCCGTAATATTCGCCGCGATCCACCCGACGCGGACGTTATCGATCAACCTGCCGACCGCCTTCACGATGTAAAATTGTTCCGTATCAATCCAGGCCGTACCGCCAAGTTCGTTGAATATTTTATCACGCCGCGTTTGAGCCTTCAAGCCAGGTTTAGGCACAAAGTTGATTACGTAGACGTCGCGGCCCTCCAACGTGTCCGTTCCGACAACATCATAGGTATACCGCTCGGCCAAGTCTGCGATCAAAATGGCGTTTGTATCCATTCGGCCGTACAGGTCACTGGAGTCCTTTTTGGCGAACGCCTCCAGCGTGCGTTCACGGAACTTGGTTTCCCGGATATTTTCTTCTTTTAGTGCTTCCCCCATTAACGGCTTACCGTTCTCCTTGACAAGCCTGAAGAAACGCCTGCCGTAATAGTGGTAAAGGCGTTCGGTTACGGACACTTGCTTTTTCAGACTGCCGTCACCCTCATAGTCTTCAACCATGATATCGACGAGAAACGTGTATCCCCTTGTCAGATCCCAGTAGTCATCCGCATGAACCACCATTCGGTTTATGATCTCCTGTGCGGATAGTTTCGGCTCTCCGCCAAAAACATAGACCGACCATGAAAACACGGCGCAACAGGCGGCCAGCAGGACGGCCACGCGTCTGTATGCTTTTTTGTTACGAATCGATGAATAAGAGGAAGTCATATTCGCTTCTGCTTCCACTGCCTGTAGAAATAATACACAGTTGCTAAAATAGTCATGATACCAGCTGCTATCATTAACTGGTCGTGCATCTGTTCCGAAACATGGGACCAGCGTTCGCCGAGGAAGTATCCGATCAGGATGTAAGCGCCGGTCCAGAAAAGCGCACCAATGTAGGCGTAAACCGCAAAAATTGGATACTGAAGTCCGGAAGAACCTGCTATGAGCGCAGTCAGGTGACGAATCCCAGGAAAAAAGTATCCGAACATCAGCGCCCAACGCCCCATACGTTCGAACCAGTCATGGGTACGTTCCATCTTAGTGATGGTGAGATTGATTCGCGGGCCGTAACGTTCCACCAGGTACATACCGGCAGTATGGCCCAGTCCGTAGCTTAACGAAATTCCACCCATGGCACCTACAAAGGCCGACAGAATTGTGGGTGAAAATTCCAGGTCGCCCTTGAAAACAAGGTAACCCGCATACGCCAGGATTATCTCGTCAGGAATAGGAAGACCAAACACTCCCAGGAACAATAAAACAAAGATTCCTAGGTAGCCATACTGTATGACCCATGCGTAACCGTAATCAACAATCGAGGGGAAAATGGTTTCCATTTAGTACGCTGATCCCTTTGCACTGCCGTATTTTCACTTTGAGGATTTTAACTTAATACCTGCAGATTGTATTGGATTAAAAACATAATTGATTCAGAAAGGTAGATAATATAAATATGTTTGTCAATATGCCGCTGAATCCCGGGTAAAAGAGAAATACCTTGACGCTCCCTGAGCAATAAAATATGCTTCCTTGAACAGTCCCGACAGTCGAAACACCCCAATGGAAAATATACAATGAACACCGACCTTCTTTTCATGTCCGCCACTGATCTTGCAGAAGCAATAAGAGACGGGCGGGTGTCTCCTGTAGAATCCATGGACGCCGTCCTGAAGGGGATAGACCAACTCAACCCGTCGCTTAATGCCTACTGTACCGTGACCGGAGAGTATGCCCGCGAGATGGCCCGTATGGCCGAAGCTGCCGTAATGAATGGAGAACCGCTCGGCCCCCTGCACGGCGTCCCAGTTTCCATCAAGGACATCGTCATCACTAACGGCGTTCGCACAACCCGGGGTTCGATGCGGTATGAATGGTATGTGCCGGATGAGGATGCTCCTGTGGTAAAGCGGCTAAAGAACGCCGGCGCCATCATGGTGGGCAAAACAACAACGCCCGAACTGGGCTGGAAGGCCACGACCGACAGCCTGCTCTTCGGTATCACCCGCAATCCCTGGAATACCGAGCGCACACCGGGAGGTTCCAGCGGCGGCGCGGCAGCGGCGGTGGCTTCCGGACTGGCTCCCCTGGCCGTCGGGACGGACGGTGGTGGCTCCATACGAATTCCAGCGAGTTTCTGCGGCATTTACGGCCTCAAACCTTCGTTCGGCCGTGTACCGTACTACCCGCCCAGCGCTGTAGAACCCCTGTCCCATGCCGGTCCTATGACCCGCACCGTCCGAGACGCAGCCTTGATGCTGTCAGTAATGGCCGGACCGTACGAAAAGGATAGAAACACCCTCCCTAACGATATTAATGACTATACCGCAGCGGTTGGTGAAAACATAAATGGTTTAAAGATTGCGTGGAGTCCGGACCTCGGATATGCCACCGTTGACTCCGATGTGGCGAATATTACCGCTCAGGCAGCGCAAGTCTTCGAAGCGTGCGGTGCTCACGTAGAGACTATACAGCCCGACCTCGAGGATCCGATAGAAATTTTCACAAATCTGTGGCTCGGCGGACTCTGGACAGCACTTGGGCCGGATCTGGAGGAATGGAAGGACCGTACCGACCCCGGCCTGGCCGCGTTCATGTTGCAGGGCGAAAAACTCGATCTCAGGGACTATGTAGATGCTACCTTCCGCCGAACCCATTACTGGCAGACCATACAGCCGATCTTCGAAACCTACGATATCCTGCTCACCCCCACCCTGTCCGTTCCTGCCTTCAAAACAGGGATAGTAACACCGATGGACGCGCCGGAGACAGGCGTGCCCTGGACCGACTGGACGCCTTTCACCTACCCGTTCAACCTGACCGGTCAACCCGCCGCTACCGTTCCCTGCGGATGGACCAGCGACGGTCTTCCGGTCGGACTACAGATCATAGGAAGGCGATACCATGATGCCACAGTGCTACGCGTCTCTGCGGCGTTTGAGGGCGTAAGACCCTGGCAGGATCGTAAACCACCGATCGTAGAAAACCTGCCCTGATCATCCTCTCTGTTATTCTCCGAACGTTTTTACACATTTACAGATGGCAGTCATACTGTAATCAAACTTCCCGAACAGGTTGCCGCTTCCGCACCAACGCTCTCTTTCACGGGATAGGCGGATAAATCTATCCGGGCATCACGCGGTCGGTTTGGCCCGCACCGTAGTACCTTTTTTGATTAAGAGCCGGAATGATAGAGTATAAGGTCTTTAGCGCCATGATGGCAAAACAGGCGATATCCCGATCGGAAAAAAGCCAACGGAGAACAAAACCTGAATTACGAATTTGAAGTAGGAACAGACCGGCGGAATTCACGCGCCATCCTTTTCGCGTTAGATGGCGTTAAATGAGGTTACAGAAACTTTGAAGGTCTGGGGTTCATGGGTAAGGTTCCGCACATTATTGACGGAACATGAAGTTGCGGGCACCTCCTGTTAAGCTACAGAATCCGGCCTTCATTATTTTATGCGGTCCACGGCAGTAGAATCATACCTGTCATAATGTATTGCATTATGTCATACGAATATTATATTTTGTTCCTACCTGTAACTCTAAAATAAACAGCATGAGGAGGCGATTCGTGCGCATCATCGATACTCACCAACATCTCTGGGATACGTCCGCCCTGAATTATCCATGGCTGGACGGGTTTGACGCACTCGACCGGCGCTATTCCCTCGACGATTACCGTCGGGCCACCAGCGGTGTCGACGTATCAGCTACGGTTCATGTGGAGGCGAATCCCGCACCGGGCAGTGAGGTCGCGGAGGTAAAACGTTTAACCAGTATTTCCGAACGGGAAGGGCTTATTGGTGCGATCGTCGCGGCGGCGGCGCTTGAAGAGGACAATGCGGAAGATACATTGAAACAGTTTTCCGATTACCCGCTGGTTGTGGCGGTCCGACGTATGGCATGGCATAGGCAAGATCCAAACTTTTACCGAACACCGTCTCTGATTGAAGGGGTTCAGGCTCTCCAGTCCTACGGATTGGGTTTCGACCTGTGCGCCCATGCCGGACAGATGCCAGCCGCCCTTGCATTGGTTCGGGAAACGCCGGATGTTCCGATCGCCGTCAACCACTGCGGCGGTCCGGATATCGCGGGAAATAATTTCGAACCCTGGGCGGACGCCATGTCCGAGATGGCATCATTTTCCAACACCACCTGCAAAGTTTCCGGTATTATAACCCGCGCGGCGGAAGGATGGACACGGGAAGACCTGAAACCATATATAGACCACCTCGTTACCGCGTTCGGCTTCGACCGGCTCATGTTCGGTAGCGACTGGCCGGTGTGTACGTTGGCCGGTGATTACGGTCGATGGTTCGATGCCCTACAGTGGGCCGTACAGGATGCGGATGAATCGGATCAGCAAAAGTTGTTTTATTCAACGGCGGCGCACTTCTACAGGGTAGCAACCCCATGACGTTGATTCCTGAACCGGAAGTAAAAGAGCGGCCCGTGCATACACCCAGAATTACGCACAACGGCGGTAGTTTCAACGGCAATACCACCGGGAGAGGGCGTGGCGGCGGCGATGGAGGCGACCCCTATCCCGAACCCGCATCGAGACCCCGATCCGGAATGAGTCCGGATGTATTCGGAATGGTGATGTTTATCGTGAGCGAAGTGGTCCTGTTCGCTGTGCTGGTCTTCGCTTTCGCCTGGGCTCGGGCCGGGCAGATCGAGTGGCCGCCCCCCGGGCAACCCCGCCTGCCGCTCCAGATCACAGGGCTCAACACAATCGTTTTAATGATCAGCGGCTGCACCATGTTCCGGGCGTGGCGTCATATCCGTCAGGACAGATGCCGTAAGCTGAGCCAGTGGCTCTTTGGCACCACAGTTCTCGGCACCACATTCCTCATCGTACAGGGTGTTGAATGGGTTCGGCTGATCCAGTACGGGCTGACCGCAACAGCCAACCTCTACGGCGCCGCGTTCTATGTGATCATCGGCATGCACGCACTGCACGTGCTAATCGCTGTAACCGCGGTGCTTTTCGTCTGGCGTAAATCCGCCAGAAAGGTCTATTCCAGTGCCCATCATACGGGCGTTTCCATGTGTGCGTTATTCTGGTTTTTCGTTGTCCTTATCTGGCCGATTTTGTACATCGTTGTCTATCTGGTATAAAAGCGAAACAGCCGCAGACGGATCCGAACGGGCGCATGGTGGTGCTTCTGCACGTCATGCGGCTGGCATACTTCCTCGTCGCCGACACCCTTCCTTAAAGAAGATGTCAGGACAGTTGATAGTCCGACTCTATATTGGTTGGGATTTCTGGATGACGGCTCTGCAGGATGGGAATTGGGAGCGGTTTAACAATACCTTTGAAAGAAAGTACGATGTATCACTGGCCACAACGATTACCCGGTCGTGCAGAAATCCATGACCGAATCAGAAATCCATGAACCGGTAAAACCTTCTACCACACCCAAACTCGGCAGGAAGATCAGGCAGGAGCCAGATGCACAACACATCTATTAAGAGATGCTGACATCCAGAGAACAAAGGGTACTGGATCGTATCGAGCTGCTTTCAGGTGACATGGTGTCTTTTCTACAGACGCTTATCCGTATTCCCACGGTCAATCCCCCCGGAGAAGCTTACGACCCGTGCGCCCGCGTGATAGGAAACCTGTTGCAGGAGTTGGGTTTCGGCGTTGAATACCTCATCGCGGAAGATCATCCAGATCATTCTGACGCCTGTCCCCGTGTCAATGTCATCGGAACACTTGCCGGCGATGAACCGATGCCGGCTGTGCATCTGAACGGCCATACGGATGTGGTTCCCCCCGGTGAGGGGTGGACATACGATCCCTTCGGCGGTGAGGTGCGGGATGGACGGGTGTACGGCCGCGGGGCATGCGATATGAAAGGCGGTATCGCCTCCGCGCTCTTCGCGGCGGTGGCCCTGCGGGACTCGGGTGTTTCGTTGGGCGGCACGCTCGAAATCAGCGGCACGGTGGACGAGGAGACCGGTGGCTTCGCTGGAATGGCTTATCTTGCCGAAAAACGTCTGATAGCTCCGGATAGAACTTCATACGTGATCATACCGGAACCCCTTAACGTAGACCGCATCTGCCTGGGCCATCGCGGAGTCTACTGGTTTCAGATCGAAACACTGGGGCGCATCGCCCACGGAAGCATGCCCTTCCTCGGGTCCAATGCGGTGGATATGATGGGCGCAGTCCTAAACAGTGTCCGCGAGAATTTGCGCCCGGAACTCGCGAAGCGCCGCACTTCCATGCCGGTGGAACCGCCGGAGGCACGCCAGGCATCCCTCAACATAAACGGCATATTTGGAGGTCAGATGCAGTCCGGTGTAGGATCGCCCTGTGTGGCGGACCGATGCACCACCGTGTTCGATCGCCGGTTTTTGAAGGAAGAGCAAATCAGCGATGTCAGAAATGAGGTCGCGGATATTTTAGATCGTCTGCGAATCTCCTATCCTGACTTTGAAGCGGAGCTTACGGACCTGATGATCGTTGAGCCGGTGGAAACCCACCGCGAGACTGATTTGGTAAAAACTACCACCACGGCGATTGAAGACGTGCTTCACACCGTCCCTTCCTATATCGCCAGCCCCGGAACCTACGATCACAAACACGTGGCCAGCATCGGCCAGGTTTCACAGTGCATTGCCTACGGTCCGGGCATGCTTGATCTCGCGCACCAACCAGATGAATACTGCGAGATAGAACACATGGTACAGAGCAGCAAGGTAATCGCCCTGTCCGTCATGAGATTACTGGGAGCGAGATAGAATGCAAATTGGAATCCATCCAATTTTCAACGTCTAATCTATATATCTGGAGTTCATATGAGTCAGTCGAAAAAAACAACCATTGTCATACCCGGTGACGATCCGCCCCAAATGCAGGGGTCTCCCCATTTAAAGAGGCTGGAAGAGGCCGGGGAGGTTATCCTGTATACCGAACGACCGGAAACAGAAGCCGAGAAGATCAGACGAGTGGCCGAGGCAGATGTATTGATCAACTCCCGCGGAATCGTAAAATGGCCGGCCGAGGCACTTCGTCAATTGCCTAAATTGAGGATGGCTTCCACCTGTTCCATCGGTACAGATATGTTCGACCTGGAAGTGGCCAGGGAATGTGGGATCGTCATCTGTAACCAGCCCGGACGTACCGCGCCGGTGGTGGCGGAACATACGATCGGACTCATTTTCGCCCTGTCGAAACGGGCCGCCTATTTCACCGGAGAAATCAAAGCCGGTCGCTGGCCACGGCTCGATAGCTTCTACCTGCAGACTAAGACCCTGGGCATCATCGGTACCGGACACATCGGTGCAGAGGTAGCGCGGCTCGCGAACGCCATCGGCATGAATGTGATAGCGTGGACATACCACCCTTCGGATGAGAAAGCCTCACAATACGGTCTGAAGTACGTAGAACTGGATGAACTGCTCCGGACTGCCGACGTTATCAGCCTGCATGTAAGCCTGACCGACGACACCCGGCGCATGATCAGCACACGGGAGTTCGGACTTATGAAGCAGGACACCCTGTTTATCAACTGCGGCCGCGACGGCCTAGTCGATGCAGACGCACTCGTCGAAGCCCTCAACAGCGGTCACCTGGGCGGCGCAGGCATCGACGTGTTCGACCCGGAACCGGTCCCGGCCGGACACCCCCTGCTCGAAATGGAGCAGGTCGTCCTCACCCCCCATTGCGCCGACATGACACCGGAAGGGGTAGATCTGCTCAATGAAGGCGCAGTGAACAACGTCCTGGCCTACCTGGATGGCCAACCTCAGAATGTGGTTAACTAGGAGACCCAATGTTGAAAATCGGAATTGTCGGTGCGGAGAACAGCCACACCGCCGCTATTGCAAAAACCATCAATATCGACGGTTTGATTCCGGATGCACAGGTCACGGGCGTCTGGGGTGAGATGCCGGAGTTTGCGCAGGCCGCAGCGGATAAGGGACAGATCCTTCAGATCGTCGGCCAACCGGAGGATTTCATCGGAGAAGTAGACGGTGTGGTGGTGGACCACCGCCATCCCGTCGAACATCTCCCGGCGGCGATGCCCCTGCTGGAGGCGAAAATACCACTGTTTATCGACAAACCGTTCTGCTACCGCGTGGGGGAAGGCAAGGCGTTCCTGAGCCGGGCGAAAGAACTGGATGTGCCAATTACCTCGTTTTCCGTGCTTCCGAAGCAGGCATCGTTTCTGAAGTTAAAAAAACAGGCGGAAGCGCTGGGCACGATCTCCTCCGTGGTGACCACCGGTCCTTGCGACGTCCACTCCCCTTACGGCGGAGTGTTCTTTTATGGTATACACCAGGTTGACATGCTGCTCAGGTTGACCGGCTACGATGCCGTGGAGGCCAATGTAAATCGAGGGTCAGGAGATAACCACATTGCTACGATCCGATTCAGCAGCGGTATGGTGGCTGCCATGAACCTGATTAGGGGTGGAAGCCCGGCGTTCCACGTATCAGTAATAGGTGAAAACGGCCGATTGGATGCGGAGATCACATACGATCAGAACAACTATTTATCGGGGATTCAGGAATTCGTGCATATGTTCAGAACCCGCGAGGTGTCCGAGACGGACGCTTCCATATTGGGTCCGGTAGCAGTTCTTCAGGCGCTGGAAGTGTCCATCGAAAACAAGGGTCCCGCAGACGTGGAGTTATAGAAAAGTCCTCCGCGTGGAATCCGGAGGACTTGTAATGGACTGACACTTTAAACTCACACTGCCGGGCCGCCGTCAATGACTCCCCTCATAATCCTCTGCTTTGTGCCGCAACTCCCGGCCCTGTTCCGGGGTGGGGTCCTCGATCACACCGTAGATCTGCTTGCCCTCATGATTTTCCGGCAAATACTCGGTAATCGGCAGTCCGTCCGGACGAACGAACAGCAAGCAGTGGCAGTACTTGAAGATCTTCATCTCATCACAGGCGCACACCCACTCCCGGCTGCGCTCCAGCTCTTCTTTTTTATCCGGGTAAAATACACACGGGCACAACGGCCGCCCCAGTTCGTCCACGTGATTCGCAAGTCCTTTGATCACCGATTCAGTAACATCCGGATTGGGATGGCGGGAGGTTCCGGTCTTTTCCAGGTATTTCTCAACGTATTTGTCCATGCGCGCCATGCTTTTTTCAGATGGCAGCTGCTGATCACTCATTACGGTCTCCTGTGGCTGGCCCTCTAGTTTTTTTATCTGATCGAATCATTAACCTGTCGGTTAATATCGATGATCGGAGCAGCATGTCAAGCGTTATTCCAGGTTGGTTGTTCCCCTGGATTAAAACCATGGCTTCAACCCCGAAAACGCTCCCGTACAGGACCAACCGGGCCCGGGTCCATACGGATTTACGGCAACTGCGCCGGGTCATTGTTCCGCCCACTGGATACCACATCGTTCAGCGTCAAAGGGTGCGTGCCGGCTCTCGTCCAACCTGGGCAGGTGAAAGGACCTCCTCTACCCTTAGCACCCACTCCGATGAAAGGCTCTAGATATGTAGACATTCCCTGACCGGTTAATGTTTTTGAAAAAAATTTAAATGATAAAGTATTGTTATTGTTTTATATAGTTATAAACAGGGTGTACAACATCAGAAAAAATTCCCAAAAAATCTTGACAAAAGAAACACGCTGTATTAATTGCATTGCGTCTGTTGTGAAGAAAGTCCATAAGCCAGATAGTAAACGAGAATCTAACATCATCCACAATTGAAGAAACACCACTATGCCCCAAATTTTTACTCCCGCTGCGAACACCATCGCCAAGGCTAGCATCGTGGGTGGATTTCTCCTGGTCGGTTCCCTACTTTCGTCAGTTTTATTCCTCGGATCAAGTTCATACGTAACACGGCAACAAGACGTCAGACCGCAACCGGTTCCCTTCAGTCATCGGCATCATGTAAACCAGCTGGGTATTGACTGCCGGTTCTGCCATACGTCCGTTGAGGAAAGCAATTTCGCCGGTATACCCCAAACCAAAACATGCATGACTTGCCATTCGATGGTCTGGACCGAGGCACCAATTCTTGAGCCGGTCCGGGAAAGTTACGCCACCGGGGAATCGCTGGAATGGGTCCGGGTCAATGATCTGCCTGATTATGTTTATTTTAACCATAGTATCCATGTGACAAAGGGAATCGGATGCGAGTCCTGCCACGGACCGGTCAATGAGATGCCGCTGACCTGGCAGGAAGAATCCCTGCAGATGATGTGGTGTCTGGAATGCCACCGCAACCCGGAGGCATTCATCCGCGATCGAACCGATGTTTACAAATTTGAATCCATGCCCGACTACGATCCGCCCGCCGATCAACTGGCGCTCGGAGAGCAACTTGTCCGTAGCTACAAAGTAAATAAATCCCAATTACAAGACTGCTCCATCTGCCACCGTTAAGAACGGCGCAGATACGGAAGAACTACCTTATGAAACCAACCAGCTCACAGCCTGACCTCGAAGCAATTCGTCAACGTCTGGAAGACAGCAAAGGACCGCAGTACTGGCAGAGCCTCGAAGAACTCGCTGATACGGATGAATTTCAGACATTCATGAATAAAGAATTTCCTCAGCATATCGAAGAGGTAAAGGCCAATCCTGTCAGTAGGCGCAATTTCCTGAAGCTTATGAGCGCATCAATAGCTTTAGCCGGCGCCTCCGCCTGTACCCGGCAGCCATCGGAAAAAATCGTACCGTATGTCGAGCGTCCTGAGGAAGTCATTCCTGGTAATAAGCCCCTGTTTTATGCCTCGGCCCATTGTACCGGAGGGGTAGCGAGCGGTATTCTGGTGGAAAGCCACATGGCCCGCCCCACCAAGGTAGAAGGCAATCCCGGACATCCGGGAAGTCTGGGCGCTACGGATGTATTCGCGCAGGCTTCCGTGCTGTCTCTGTACGATCCGGATCGTTCGCAGGTGGTCATCCGCCGGGGACGCATCAGCACTTGGGACATATTCATAAATGAAATGTCCTTGGCCCTCGGTGAGCAGACTGAAAAACAGGGTGCCGGACTTCGCATACTGACCGAGACGGTCACATCGCCTACGGTAGGTGCACAGATACAGCGTATCCTCTCCACCTATCCTAAGGCCAAATGGCACCAGTACGACCCCATCCATAGAGACAACGCCAGGGCAGGCGCCCGAATGGCTTTCGGCCAGGATGCATCCGTCAGATACCATGTCAACAAAGCGAACGTGATCCTTTCACTCGATTCGGACTTCCTGACCACAGGTCCCGGCGCCTTGCGATATGCTCGGGATTTCGCATCTCGACGGGATGTTGGAACCGGCAATATGAATATGAACCGGCTGTACCAGGTGGAAAGCACCCCAACGGCTACCGGGTCAATCGCGGACCACAGGCTGCCACAGCGCGCCAGTGATATTGAAGGCTTCGCACGCCAGATCGCAACCGGGCTCGGCATTCAGGTGGCCATCAGTTCGTCATCCGACGAAACGGCTGACCGGTGGGTATCGGCCATCGTGGCGGACCTTAAACAGAACAGCGGTGCCAGTCTCGTGGTGGCTGGGGACAATCAGCCGCCGGTGGTACACACATTGGCCCACGCTATGAACGCCGCGCTCGGCAACGCAGGCAACACCGTCGAATACACTGATTCCATTGAAGCACAGCCCATAGACCAGACCCAATCGCTGCGCGAACTCGTGCAGGACATGTCCGAGGAGAAGGTAGAACTGCTCATTATCCTGGGCGCCAACCCGGTGTATACCTCTCCCGCCGGCCTCAACTTTCAGACACATCTGGAAAAAGTCGCCCTGCGTGTACATCAAGGCCTGTACCGGGACGAAACTGGCACACTGTGCCATTGGCATCTCCCGCAGAACCACCCGCTGGAATCCTGGGGCGATGCGAGAGCTTACGACGGCACGGTGACGACGATCCAGCCGATGATCGCCCCGCTGTACGGCGGAAAGACAGACAGTGAGCTGCTGGCGGTGGTCGATGGACAGGCTGGCAAGAAGAGCTATGACCTGGTCCGTGAATACTGGCAGGGCAGCGGCATGGTATCCGGTGCCTTCGAGACCTTCTGGCAGAACACCGTGCACAATGGTTTTGTGGCGAACAGCGCGCTGCCGGCAAAGAATTTCAGTCTGCAGACAGTCGCCGCCTTCGGACAGGCACCCGTAGACTCTTCCGATATGGAAGTTGTTTTTGCAGCGGATCCCACCGTATGGGACGGCCGTCATGCCAACAGCGGATGGCTTCAGGAGCTCCCCAAGCCACTAACCAAATTAACATGGGACAACGCGGCCCTGGTTGCACCCAGTACAGCGATATCACTCGATGCGTCCAACGGAGACGTGGTTTCGATCACCTTTGGTGGAAACACGATCGACGCGCCTATCTGGATTCTACCGGGACATGCGAAGAATTCGGTGACGCTGCATCTCGGGTACGGAAGAACCGGCTCCGGGCGTATCGGAAATGGGACTGGATTTAATGCCTACGCACTCCGTAATCCCAATACTTCCTGGTTCGGCCTTGGGGTACAGGTCACTAAAACCGGCGAAAAATATCCTCTGTACAGCACCCAGGACCATCATGTGATGGACTTGGAAGGACTCGGCCAGATGCACGTTGAGCGGCACCTGGCCCGCGAGACTGACTTGAAAGATTATGAAAATGACCATGATATTATCCACGAAATGGGCCATGACCCCCCACCGGAATTGACCATGTATCCGGATGACCATGTATACGGCGGTCCTAATGCATGGGGCATGGTGATCGATCTGAATAAGTGTAACGGATGCAACGCCTGTACTATCGCCTGTCAGGCGGAGAACAACATCTCTGTCGTAGGTAAAGATGAAGTCGGTAATGGCCGGGAGATGCACTGGATTCGTATAGACAGATACTATGCGGGTAACGATCTGGATGACCCGAGGACGTTCAACCAACCGGTACCCTGTATGCAGTGCGAAAACGCCCCCTGTGAACTGGTCTGCCCGGTGGGCGCCACGGTTCACAGTAAAGAAGGCCTGAACGATATGGTGTACAACCGGTGCGTGGGGACACGCTATTGCTCGAACAACTGCCCCTATAAAGTCCGCCGGTTCAATTTCTATCTCTATATCGAAAATGAAATTAACGCGTCACATGTTCCTGTTCGGCAGATGGCGTATAATCCGGATGTAACAGTGAGAAGCCGCGGCGTAATGGAAAAGTGCACCTATTGTACACAACGGATCAGCGCTGCCCGGATCGAATCGAAGAAATCGGATCAACCTATTAAAGATGGTGACGTGGTCACTGCGTGTCAGCAGGTATGTCCGACGCAGGCCATTGCGTTCGGAAACATCAAAGACCGCAGCAGTAAGGTATTCAAGCAGAAAGCCAGCGATTTGAATTACGGTATGTTGACGGATCTTAATACGAAACCACGTACAACCTACCTCGGCCGGATTCGCAACCCGAATCCGGTCCTGGAGGCTTAAAGGGAGTTGTACTTTGTCGCAACAAGTAAGAACGATTGAAGGTGGCGAAGAATTCCTTGGTGAAGGCGTAGTCGCTCCAGAATACAACAATACCACCGTCACCGAAAAAATCTCAAACCTGGTACTCCGAAAAGATATTGAGTTGCCTTGGGTCGCCGGCCTGGCCATTGCTGGCGGTGGCATAGCTATTTTAACCGTGTCGGTAGTCTACCTGATCTTGGTCGGCACCGGTATTTGGGGATTGAATGTTCCCGTCAGCTGGGGATTCGCAATCATCAACTTTGTCTGGTGGATCGGAATCGGCCACGCCGGAACATTGATTTCGGCCATTCTGCATTTGATGCAACAGTCTTGGCGTAATTCCATCAATCGGTTTGCGGAAGCGATGACCATTTTCGCCGTGATGTGCGCTGGCATGTTCCCGCTGCTTCATGTGGGACGCCCATGGTTGGCCTACTGGCTGATGCCGGTGCCCAACACCATGTCTCTTTGGCCGCAGTGGCGCAGTCCGTTAGTGTGGGACGTATTCGCGGTGTCCACATATATTACGATTTCTCTGATATTCTGGTATATGGGAATGATTCCCGATCTCGGCACGCTCCGCGACAGGACAACGAATCCGTACCTGAAAAAACTGTTCGGATTTTTTTCCATGGGATGGCGTGGCGCCACGTCGCACTGGGCTAGATACGAAAAAGCTTACTTGATACTCGCTGGCCTTTCCACCCCGCTGGTGCTCTCGGTACACACGGTGGTGAGTTTTGACTTTGCAGTCTCACTGATTCCCGGATGGCATACGACCGTATTTCCGCCTTACTTCGTTGCTGGCGCCGTCTATGCCGGTTTCGCGATGGTGCTGACGTTTACCATACCGGTCCGGAAATTCTATGGCCTCGAAGGTTTGATTACCATTCGTCATCTGGAAAACATGGCCAAAGTAACCTTGGCGACTGGTTTTGTCGTGATCTACGGATATGCCATGGAAGCGTTCACTTCCTGGTATAGCGCCAGTCCGTACGAGGGTTTCATGATGTGGAATCGCATGTGGACCGGACCGTACTGGTGGACATACTGGATCCTTTTGTTCTGCAATGCGTTCAGTATTCAGTTCCTGTGGATCAAACGGCTTCGCAGGAGTCCATTATTTCTCTGGCTGCTCTCACTCATCATCGGTGTGGGGATGTGGCTGGAACGGTTCGTCATCGTGGTAACCAGCCTAGCGAGAGACTTTTTGCCGTCGTCCTGGGATTTGTATTCCGGAACCATCTGGGATTGGTCGTTGTTTATAGGTACCATCAGCTTCTTTGTAATGATGATGTTCCTGTTTATCCGGTTCCTGCCCATCATCCCTATGTCTGAAATGAAAATGATCCTTCCAAGATCCAAAAAAGCGGAGTAGTGAGATGAGTCATGCACCTGGTATGAGTGCAGAATCCCCATTACATGGTATCATCGCCGAGTTCGAAGATGAAGAAGCCATAATCAATGCTACGCAGCGGGCGGTGGATGCCGGATATAAAAAGATGGAGGCCTATACACCGTATCCGCTTGAAGAATTGATAGATATTCTTCATCTGCATAAGAATAAAATAGCCCTTGTTATATTAATTGGTGGTATTGTGGGGTGTTGTGTTGGATTCGGGATGCAGTACTTCGCATCAGTTATCCATTATCCGATCAATGTAGGTGGCCGACCGTTGAATAGCTGGCCTGCGTTCGTACCGGTCATGTTCGAATGCACCATCCTGTTTGCCGGAATTTCAGCCTTCGTGGGGATGTTACTGATGAACGGCCTTCCACGCCCCTATCATCCGGTCTTCAATGTGGCGCGGTTCAAGTATGCAACGCAGGATCGTTTTTTCCTGTGTATCGAAGCGGATGACCCCAAATTCGACACGGACGAAACCAAACAATTTTTGGAAAACCTGAACCCGCATGAGGTATCTGAAGTTGAAGCGTAACCCACTCAAACATACCGGCCTGGGTCTTATCTGCCTCTTCTGTATCACTGCCGTTACGGCCTGCCGACAGGATATGCACGACCAGCCGAAATTTGAACCGTATGAAATGAGCAGCTTCTTCGACGATCGGCGTGCTTCCCGGGCACCAGTCGAGGGAACGATCGCCCGAGGCAACAACATACTGACAGATGAACACTTTTTTACCGGAAAAGTTAACGGTGAGCTGGTATCCACATTCCCTTTCCAAATTACAAGGGAAGTGGTCGAACGTGGCCAGGATCGATTCAACATCTATTGCGCTCCGTGTCACAGCAGACTCGGTAACGGTAATGGAATGATCGCACAACGTGGCGGCAACACCATGAAGCAGCCTGGGAACTACCACAGCCAGCAACTGCGCGATATGCCCGTCGGCCACTTTTTCGATGTGATGACAAATGGATTCGGCTCCATGTACAGTTCCGCCGAACGGGTTTCCGTAAGAGACCGCTGGGCGATTGCAGCCTATATCAGGGTCCTGCAGTTGAGCCAGAACGCGACGCTGGATGACGTGCCGGCCTCTCAGCGACAGCGCCTGATAATGGGAGAACAATGACAACGACAACAGGGACGCTTCGTCCCCAACTCGATCAATTACAGAAAACCTCTTTAATTGTCGGCCTGGTGATTTTGATAGCAGCTGGGTGGGTGGCATTTAGTATGGAACAACGTGCCGAGTTCTTCCAGTCCTACCTCCTAGGTTTTTTCTTCTGGACGGGCATAGCCTTGGGATGCTGGGTTCTTTGCATGCTGCACCACTTGGTTACCGGACGCTGGGGATTTCTAATTCAGCGAATACTGGAAGCTGGCATGAGCACCTTTCCCCTCTTGTTTATACTGTTTCTTCCAGTCCTGTTCATGGGCATGGAGGATCTATATCCCTGGGCCCGACCGGAAGCCGCAAGTGATCCCATACTGCAACACAAAGCGTCCTATCTCAATTATGGGGCCTTCGTCAGCCGTGCCGTACTGTATTTCGCCATTTGGATCGGAACGTCCTTCCTCCTTATCAAATGGTCCAATGCACAGGATGAAACCGGTGATCCGGCGCTCTCGAATCGCCTTCAAGCACTCAGTGGTCCCGGAATACCTCTGTTTGGCCTTTCGGTGACATTCGCATCTTTTGACTGGTTGATGTCCCTGGATCCCCACTGGTTCTCAACCCTGTACGGCGTCATGACAATCGTCAGCTTCAGCGGCGCGACCATGGCCTTTGTCATCATCATGATGACGTATTTAAGAAACCATGAGCCCTTTACCAGATTTGCGGACGCCAACCGCTTCTATGAATGGGGCAAGATCGAACTGGCGTTTATCCTGTTGTGGTTCTATATGATGCTCTCGCAGTTCCTGATCATCTGGGCCGCAAATTTGCCCGAAGAAAATCCGTGGTATATCCATCGCTCGACTGGTGGATGGGAGGTATACAGCTTTTTCCTGGTGCTGTTGCGGTTTGTGATTCCGTTCTGCATGTTGCTGTCGATACCACGGAAGAAGAACCCCAAACGCCTGGTGCGCGTGGCCGTCTTTATTCTTATTATGCACCTGGCCGATCTGTACTGGCACATCATTCCGAATTTTTCGGAACACGGTATCCATTTCAGCCTGTTGAATATAGCACTGCCTATCGGGATCGGCGGTATCTGGTTTGCCGTGTTTCTCAAGCGGCTAAAATCTAGACCCCTGATGCCACAGAAAGATCCGCGTTTTACGGAATATGTCGAGGCATCGTCACCTGTCAGCTAACATTTTGAGATTCGAAGGTTCTGAATATGAACGAACACGAACATAAACCCGTTGATCCGGCAGCCCTTCAACACGGTCACGAAGTATATGAAACCAACATCGGCCTGGTCACGAAATTTGGTATTGGACTGGTATTGATGGCCATCATATCGATGGTGCTGATGTGGGGTATGTTCGTGATCCTCGACGATTACCAGACCGCCCAGTTTGATGCGACTGACCCGCTGACCGAAACCAGTCAACTGCCACCAGCGCCCCGTCTACAGATTATCCCGGAAGATGATCTGATCAAGATGAAGGCCGCTGAGCAGGAAGTGCTGGATAATTACGGTTGGGTTTTTCGAACCGCTGAGATCGTCCGACTCCCGATCGACCGGGCCATTGATCTGTCCCTGGAACGCAGAGAGCAGGTTTTTCCTATACGGCCGTCAACCGGGACAAAATAGGATACGATGAGTAGTATGTTGAAACATAACGGCACATATATTATATATCTCTCAGTATGCCTTACGGTATTGGCTTTTCCGGCCTATCTTTACGGACAGGGCGGCGGCTTCGGGGGCCAACCCCCATCGGGTGGGTGGACCGGAACAACCGCTGGCCCAGCCGCCATGGAGGCAAATGCCGCCCTCGCTATCCTTAACGATGTGGGCATTGATCAGAATATCGGCAAACAGATTCCGCTCGATCTGTCGTTCAGAGATGAAAGCGGCAACCAAGTAACACTCAAAGAACTCTATCGTGGTAAACCCGTTATACTAACGCTCGTATACTACGATTGTCCAATGTTGTGTACCGATGTCCTCAACGGGTTGAACAGGAGCCTGCGTCCCTTGGACTTCAGTGCCGGTGAAGAGTTTGACATCATTACAGTCAGTTTCGACCCCAGGGAGACACCGACGCTCGCATCGGAGAAAAAACACCAGTACGTAACCAGCTATGGACGGGACGGGACGACGGAAGGATGGCGCTTTCTTACCGGCGAACCGGAGTCTATCAATGCGTTGACAGATGCGGTGGGCTTCCGTTATACATACGATGACGACGCTGAGCAGTTCGCCCATGGCAGCAGTATTATGGTTACTACGCCCATCGGTGTTGTTTCACACTATTTTTTCGGGATTGAATATCCTCCTAATCATTTGCGGTTAGCTTTGATTGAAGCATCTGAAGAAAAACTCGGCAGCCTATACGACCAGGTCGCCCTTTATTGTTTCCATTATGACCCGAAGACCGGTAAGTACGGCATGGTGATCATGAACGTCATACGCTTGAGCGGCATCGCCACGGTTGTGGTCATGGGGGCGTTCATGTTCGTAATGATTCGGCGGGACCGGCGTAAAAAAGGCACGTCTACAACTACAGAAAGCACCTAGAATATTAGCATACCCACCCTAACGTGCTACAAGGAATAGGAACTACGAGAGGCGCTATGAACAAGGGATTTCAGCTACATCCGGATCAGGCTTCAACATTTGCTCCAGAACTTGACCTGCTCTACTTTTTCGTGGTTATAGTCAGCATCTTCTTTTTGGTACTGATTGCAGTATTGATCTACGCGTTTGCCGTGAAATACAGACGGCGGTCGGATGACGAACGCCCTGCCCTGATACACGGTAGCTTGCCTCTTGAGATCGCCTGGTCGGTGATTCCGCTTGCACTTATGATGATCATGTTCGGTTGGGGTACTTGGCTCTTTTTCAAAGTGTTCCAGGTACCGGAGGGAGCCCTGGAAATCAACGTAGTCGGAAAACAGTGGATGTGGCATATACAACATCCCACCGGTCAACGTGAAATAAACGAGATGCATATGCCGATTGGACGCCCCATTAAGCTGACCATGGCGTCCGAAGATGTAATTCATGATTTCTATATCCCGGAATTCAGAGTTAAAAATGATGTGATTCCCGGGCGCTACACCACTATGACCTTTGAAGCATCCAAGACCGGCGAATTCTACCTGTTCTGCGCCGAATACTGCGGTACCGAACATTCCCGTATGGTCGGCCGTATCATCGTTCTGGAAGATAGAGAATATCAGGACTGGCTGGCCGGTGGGGTATCTGATGAAACCCCGGAAGAAGCTGGTGCCAGGCTGTTCTCGGCACTCAACTGTGTCACCTGTCATGGTGATGTGGCCAATGCACGCGGACCTGCACTTACCGGTTTGTTCGGTGAAGAGATCAGTCTCACCACCGGTCAACGCGTGATAATGAATGAAGAATACATCCGTGAATCCGTCCTGTCGCCCAGGGCTAAGATCGTCGCAGGTTATCCGTCCATCATGCCCACTTATCAGGGACAGATAACCGAAGCGAATCTGCTTAATATTGTTGCGTATATAAAGTCTCTGCGGACACCTACAACCGCACAAGAGTAAATCACAAGGGGTAATCATCAATGAGCACTGTGGCACAAAATAAAGTATCCGCCCCCCAGATGCCGCATGAGCACTATCTGAACCATGCTTACTCAATTAAATCCTGGCTTCTGACGATGGACCATAAGCGGGTGGGGCTCTTGTATTTGCTGGCGATCTGTTTTTTCTTTCTGGTCGGTGGTGTTAACGCATCGTTGGTTCGGCTGGAATTGATGACGCCCGAAGCGGATCTTCTGGAAGCAGATTCGTACAACACCGCTTTTACGATGCATGGTGTGGTGATGATTTTCCTCTTTCTAATCCCCTCCATCCCGGCCGTGTTCGGTAACTTCATAATGCCAATCATGATCGGTGCCAAGGACGTGGCCTTTCCAAAACTCAATCTTGCAAGTTGGTACCTGTTTATCTCTGCAGGCATTTTAGCGGTGATGGCCACCTTGCTCGGCGGGGTTGATACCGGTTGGACGTTCTATACGCCTTACAGTAGTACCTACTCTAACGGAGCCGTGACACTCGTATGCACGGCTGCCTTTATCGTGGGATTCTCGTCAATTTTGACAGGTCTGAATTTCATGGTCACCATTCATAAGATGCGGGCACCAGGTATGACCTGGTTTCGTATGCCGCTCTTCGTGTGGGGCATGTACGCCACCAGTCTCCTTATGGTGCTGGGTACGCCTGTCATCGCTATCACCCTGGTACTTCTGATACTCGAACGGGCTCTGCACATCGGCATATTTGACCCGGCGCTGGGTGGTGATCCAGTTTTATTCCAACATCTGTTCTGGTTTTACTCCCACCCAGCCGTTTATATCATGATCCTGCCAGGAATGGGTGTGATTTCGGAAATCATCACCTGTTTTTCCCGTAAACGCGTTTTCGGTTATGAGTTCATAGCTCTGTCCAGTGTCGCCATCGCGGTGCTTGGTTTCTTCGTATGGGGGCACCACCTTTTCATTGCCGGACAGTCTATATATTCAGGTATGGTGTTTTCGTTCATCACCATGTTGGTAGCGGCCCCCTCAGCCATTAAAGTGTTTAACTGGATTGCCACCATGTATAAAGGTTCTGTTTCGCTTAATACGCCGATGTTGTATGCGCTTGCGTTCATAGGACTTTTCTCGGTAGGCGGGTTGACCGGGGTATTTCTAGCCCTTCTGGCACTGGATATACACATGCACGATACCTATTTTGTGGTAGCCCATTTTCACTACGTGATGGTGGGTGGTGCCGTGACTGCCTTTCTGGGAGCCGTACATTTCTGGTGGCCCAAGATTACCGGCCGTATGTATCCTGAAAGCTGGGCCCGGCTAGCGGCTTTTCTGGTGTTCGTGGGATTCAACTTGACATTTTTTCCCCAATTCATCCTTGGATATTTAGGTATGCCACGTCGGTACCATATTTATCCGCCGGATTTTCAAATTCTTAACATACTATCTACCCTTGGAGCATCCATTCTGGCGGTCGCTTTCATAATTCCTGCAATTTATCTGGTCTGGTCATACAAGAACGGCAAACCAGCCGGCAACGACCCATGGAAGGCCTACGGCCTCGAATGGAAATTGACCTCTCCGCCGCCGCCGCATAACTTTGATGAAACACCGGTCATCAATGAAGACGCTTATTCATACCATAATTTGGATTATACGGATGGAGCGGTGGAGTCGAAGGTAGAAGAAGCTGAAGTTGGAAGTTAGTAACCATTACGTTATGGGAAATGAGAAGGGAGTTTGACTTTGTCTGCTGATGCGAGCGTGGTCGTTCCAGAAGAAGAACATGCACACGAACATCATGCCCATCATCCGAAGCATAATCATCAGTTCGATGACATGGGTCAGCAGAATAGTGCCTCCAACATGGGGATGTGGCTATTTCTGCTGACTGAGATTATGTTTTTCGGCGGATTCTTTCTGGGCTACGCAATTTACCGTAACATGCACTTCGAATCATTCGTGGCTGGGAGCCATCACCTGGATATATTCTGGGGTGGTTTCAATACGGTTGTGCTTATTATCAGTAGCGTTACCATGGCCTTCGCCGTCCGTGCAGCTCAGTTGGGCAACAAGGCGCATCTTAACCTGTTCCTTGTGCTAACGTTGATTCTCGGACTCGCATTTCTGGGCGTTAAGTATATAGAATACTCCCACAAATGGGAAGACAACCTGATACCGGGGCTCGGATTTGTGTGGGATGAAGCCGCATGGGGCGGCACTGCCAGGAGTGCACAACTGTTTTATGGATTCTACTTCGGCATGACCGGAATGCATGCGTTGCATATGATCATCGGTGCAGGCCTTCTGATCTGGCTACTAATACGGGTAAATCAGAATATAATCGACCCGGGGTATTACTCGCCGATTGAAAATTTCGGTCTTTACTGGCATTTTGTCGATCTGGTCTGGATTTTTCTATTTCCTTTACTATATCTGATCGGCGGTATAGCGTATTAGTTATCTCCGTTCCGATGTTTACCGGTAAACGTAACATCAAAAGCAGGGTTATCATGTCCGAACACGCTCAAACCGAACACCACGTTGCGTCACCCGGAATGTACATCGGCATATTTCTCTTGCTGATGGTGCTTACCTTCCTAACAGTCTGGGTAGCTACATTTCACCTTCCCGGTATATGGAACTTTGTCCTCGCCATCGCTATAGCCATCTTGAAAGCGTCATTGGTGGTTCTGTATTTTATGCATCTGAAATTCAGCCCTGGTCAAATCAAACTGGCCATGGTCATGGGCCTGTTTTTTCTGCTTATCATGCTTGTCATTACCGCCTTTGATTACATCAGCCGCCCCTGGCAATCCACCCCCTCCGGATGGACCGATGTAATTAGGTAAAGATCGTGCAGGACCTCGTTATAAAAAACCACCCGCTGGACTAATCTTAAACCAGCGGGTGGTTTTTTATAACCACACCTTCACCATTTCCACATCCAAACTCATAAAAGACAACTAGATCGATTTGGTTTATTTGAAGATTGAAACATACGTCGATCAGTTCCTATTCCATACTTCTTTTCAGATGCTTCGTATCCAGATATTCCGGTACCGGACCTTGTCGCCATGGTCCTGGAGTTTGAGAGGACCGGTAGCGGCATGTGGGCTGTCGTAGCTGGATACGGTCCGATGCCCCGTGGGTCCCTGGACCGACTGGTGGTTGTGGACCACCACACCGTTGTGTATCACGGTCATAAAAGCCGGGCTGACAAGCTTGCCGTCATCGGACCAGTGCGGTACGTTAAACACAACATCGTAGGTTTGCCAGGCGCCCGGCTCGCGACAGGCATTAACCAGTGGTGGGTATTGCCCGTAAATCGCGGCGGTAATTCCGTCAGAATAGGTTCGATTGTTATAGCCGTCGAGTACCTGGATCTCGTAAAGGCCCATTAAAAACACGCCGCTGTTGCCGCGTCCCTGGCTGTTTCCTTTGACCTCCACCGGCGCAGCCCACTCCACATGAAGCTGGCAGTCACCGAAGAGCTCCTTCGTTTCGATATCCCCGGAATTATTGACTTCCGCATATCCGTTTTCCACCTTCCACTGCACGTCCCCGTCGCGACCTGTCCACATTGAAAAGTCAGAACCGTCAAACAGAACGGTCGCATCGGACGGAGCATCATTGACCACGTTCGTCCCTGCGGTGATGACGGTCGGTTGAGGTCGGTCGATGTCATGTACGCGCCATTTGGAATCCGGGATGAACGGGGTATCGTCGTAACCTACGGGGGACTGTCCTTCAGCCATTGTTTTGCTCCTTCGGAAAGGGTACAGAGGATTATCTTAACTCCGAGAAAATACGTTTTCGAAACGCGGTTCGCCAGGATTCTCCCTTTGGAAAGTCTTCGAATCCCATCAACTTTTCCAACCGTTCATCATGGCGGTCCGTACCGAGCGTCTGCAGCAACCTGTAATCCTGCAAGGATTCACCGAATACCTCCCAGCGAATGGAATCGATCGGCTCAGCTTTGCCCGGATAGACCACGAATGGATCACCGTATGCCCAGGCTCGATCCCAGGCCAGACCGTCCTGCACTGAGAACGGATCGATCAGATTATTGGTCTGACTTTCGTACCAGTAATTGTATCCCCAGTGCAGAAAACCATGGAACGGCCACCGGTAAAACAGAAGGCCGTGCATGGCGATTTTGGCCAGAGGCGTATCGAGTAACCGGTTGAGAAATCGGCCACGCGGACCGCAGCAGTAGTAACACCAGCTTGGGATATTCGCGGTCTGGAACTCCAAGGCGGTGGTGATGCTGGGAATCGGCATGTCGGTCAAACCCTGTCTTCCAAATTCAATCTCGGTGAGCGCGTCCATGGTTAGCATCCAGGGGGCCAGCTCTTTCAGGAGTGCCCGGGCTCTGCGGTAGTTGGCGAGGTGCTCTGATCCGTGCGGTTCGTCGGAGACGTGGAAAAACGAACGGTCCCGGAGGTCGTGTTCCGACAGAAATCGCTGCAACTCCGGTAGAAACTGCGATAGGAATGTCCGGTAGGTTTCAGAGGTAGCTCCGGTGTCAGGATCCCACAGGAGTGCTTCATCTTTCCCCTGGCCTTCATAGATCCGAAGCGCATGCTGCACGCCCCACTGAGAAAACAGGTGGCACCATTCAAAATTCCGGATGCCGCATTCCAGTGCGATCCGTATGTATCGTTCCACATCCCGCCAGTCGAACCGGTAGTGTTGGCCACCGATGCGGGTTACGTGAAGTAACTGACTCGGTCGTTTGACGCCATCCAGCGGTGGGGTGAATACGGGCACATAGAGCGTATCCTGACCGTGGTCCACAACATTTCGTATATAGGCCGGCAGGACGCGCCAGAACGATGGGTCGAAGCCATCCGTCCGGTAATAATCCATCAATGCGTCGTTGTAAAACCAGTGCGTGATCGCGAACGATTCACGGGGTTTCAGAGCCACATTATGTAGCATCACGTGGACGGAATGGACGACCTTCGAACCGTTTTCGGGTCGCAGAGACGCTGTGATTGCATGAGTGCCGGGGGCAGCGTCCGCCCCCGGGCGGACAGTGATCCAGAAGGCATGCGTCTCGCCCTCCGGAAGGAAAATCTCATTCTCGTCGAACAGCGGATCGGGCACATACCCCGGAATATGCCCGACCCCTTCTACATCCGCCGTATCGGGTTCGATTGGCGTGTTGTAATGCCTCACCGGCACATAACCCACTCGACGCAGCCGGACAAACCAACCCGCGGGACAGTTGATTTCCGCCTGTATTTTCTGCCGTGTTCCTACCCCGAGCCGCACTACGACCTGAAAGCTGAACTGTTCGTTCAGCGCCGCTTCAAGTGTAAGAGGTGCGTTCGTCGGTACGGGTGATCCCGGGTACCATCTACGGTACGGGGTCGTACATGCTGATTGTAGGGTCATCAAATTCTTCCGATACTGTTGCTTTTCTTACCACGCGGATGCGCTGATTGATTAGGATACCGTTACCGCGACCGGGCCTCCCATATCGTCCGGCGCTCAGGTTCAGCCCGAATGAATAAACCATTGGTGGTCCTTCCGGCCATTGGAGTTCCTAGGGTAAGCAGGATGGACCGCGTATGCCGGAGTCTCGTCTGACCAGGACCCGCAACCTTAATTCCTGCACAATCTACAGGCACACTCTGTCGATCATCCGTTTGTATACCTCCACCGCTTCGTAGAGCTGGACGATATCCACGTACTCACCCACTGTATGGGCCTGTTCGATGCTGCCTGGCCCCAGGACCACCAGGTCTATGGGTTTGTCGTGAAACTGCAGTGCATCTGTACCATACGGAACAGTCTTCGGCCCCCGGTTTTGGGAGCACTCTGATGCTAAACGCACCACTTCCGAAGAAGGATCCACATAAAACGGTTGCGTGATCTTCGTGCTCACTACCTTCAAGTTGTATTGACGGGCTTTTTCTACAATGAAGGCCACCAGCTCCTCGCTCTTGTCACCCGGCATTGTCCGGAAACTGATGTAACAGGAGGAACGGGCGGCGAACACGTTCTGCTTGGTGCCGAAATCGTTGATGGTTATGTTGAAGCCGTTGGTAGGCGGAATAAAATCATGGTTTATAAACCGATTATCGGTCTTTACCGCCTGATTCAGTTCCGCCATTTCGGCCAGGAATGGCGCGATCAGAAAGTTCGCGGACACACCCAGCTCCGTACTGGTGTGGGCCGCCTCGCCGGTAGCCTCGACCAGTACGTGGGAGCCCCCCTTGTGGGCATATACCGGAGTCAGACTCGTGGGCTCCGCTACAACTCCCATAGGAGGTTTCGCCTCGTTGAACATCTTTGACTCCACCGCGACCTGCCGCGCGCCCCTGCCGCCTACCTCTTCATCGGCTGTGGCGGTCACGAATATCGGATGTTTCAGCTGGGAGGCATCGTAGGCTGCAGCAGCGATCATGGTGGCAGCAAGCGGACCTTTCATATCACAACTGCCACGGCCGAACAGGCGGTCGTCCCTGACTTCTGCCTGGAAGGCGGCCCAATCCTGTTCCTGACCGGGAACCGTATCGGTATGAGACATGAACGCCAGGCCTCCCGATCCTTCGCCTTTTTGTCCGACCAGGCTGACTTTCCGTTCTCCGTTCTCATCCGCATACTCAAGCCGCTCGACCGCAAGCCCGCACGCCTCCATACGGTCTTCGACGAGATCCGAGATCGGCTCATTGCTGATCTTGCTTTCAGACTTTATGTTGATAAACTCGGAGGTTAGTTCCACCGGATCGAATGGCATCGCATATCCTTTCTTAATTAGAACGCCCGCCCCAGCCGGACATCTCTTCGCGTATCTCAGTTGAAAGACCCATATTGTAGGCCTCTATGGCATTGTCGATCTGGCTAGTTTTTCGGGCGCCTACCAGCACGGAAGTTACATCCGGATTGGTCATGGCCCAGGCCATGGCCAGACGAACCATGGGTTGACCGAGTTCTTCCGCTTTGGCCCGGAGAGATTCCGCCATCCTGAAATTATCGTCGTTGAAGTAGATGTCGGCATGACCGGGTATAACGTGGAACCTTGATCCATCGGGGAAATCGTCCCAGTTCGGGGTGTATTTTCCGGTTAAGAAGCCGGCGGCGAGTGGGCTATAAGTAGTCGTGGCTATCTGTTCTTCCCGGCATAACGGGAAAAGATCGTTTTCAGCCTCCGGCGCTGCCAGGCTGTAGGGCGGCTGCAACACTTCGAACCGCGGGTAACCGTGCTTCGCACTAGCATTCAGTGCTTCACGCAGCAGAGGCTCTGTAAAATTACTGCAGCCAATCACATCGGCCCGCCCTGCACTTACCAGAGACGCCAGTGCATCCAGAGAATCTGCCACGGGCACCTTGTCATCCGGAGAATGAAGCTCATAGATGTCAACCCGGTCGATCTGAAGCCTTTCCAGGGTGCCCTGCATGGCCGATGCGATATTCCCCGGACTGTTGCCGGTACTGACTTTAGAGCAAATAATCACCTCATCGCGACAGCCACGATTCTTCATCCATCGGCCTATAATCAGTTCAGAGGACCCTACGTCACCGGTCGCCTCTCGGACGTCATCGACACCGAGTACATTACGCCGATAATTCCGGGCATTCCCGCCGCCGTATGCCTCTGCCGTATCAAGCCAGTTGATCCCTTGTTCCATAGCGTGGTCCAGAATACGATACGACAATTCCTCATCAATCTCCCTCCCGAATGTCACACAGCCTAGCCCAATGGGACTGATGGAGATTTCAGATTTTCCGAGCTGCCGAAGTTCCATGGATTTGCTCCTCCTATGGATTGACTAATTGGGATTCGCTGTCCTGTATAGATTCCATGAATGCGAAACGGTAAGAGCCTTACGGATGGCTACGTGATTTGCTTTACCGAACTTCCGATAATACAAATGAATTGAAAAGATATATCCCGCTTGATCATCGTGCAAGGTACATTCTTGGTCATTGGGTTCTTTTTTCTTGACGTTCTGATACACGTTTGTATAGTATTGAAACGCGTCTTTGCGCCGGCCAATCCGTGCCTCAATGAATTCGCCAAGGAGAACGGTCCCCTATGTCCGACACCGATAAAACCCTTTTTCTGCTCGATGGCATGGCACTTGCGTATCGTGCCCATTTCGGTATGATCCGCAATCCCCGGATGACCTCCACAGGCCTTAATGCATCGGTTGTTTTTATTCTTACCAATACGATCCTAGGTATTCTAAGCAAGTCCAAGCCCTCCCACCTTGCAGCGGTGTTCGACACACCAGAGCCCACACACAGGCACAAAAGATACACAGAATACAAAGCCCAACGGGACGCTATGCCTGAGGATCTCAGCGAGGCCCTGCCGTATGTGTTCCGTCTGTTCGAAGGCTTCAACATCCCGGTGCTCAGAGCACCGGGATGGGAAGCGGATGATGTGATCGGAACGCTGGCCACTACGGCCGAAGTGGAAGGCTTCATTACCTACATGGTAACACCGGACAAAGACTACGGTCAACTTGTGGACAAACACACGTTTATGGCCAAACCCGGTGGTTCCGGCGACAGCCTGGACCTGATGGGGGTCAGCGAGATCTGCAAAAAGTGGAACATCGAACGGGTGGAACAGGTCATCGACATCCTGGGACTTATGGGCGATGCCAGTGACAATATCCCCGGAGTTCCCGGCATCGGCGAGAAAACCGCTCAGAAGCTGATAGGGCAGTTCGCGTCAATCGAAAACCTCCTGGAAAATACTGACCAGCTCAAGGGTAAGCAGAAGGAGCGGGTCGAAGAAAACAAAGATATGGCGTTATTGTCCAAAGAGCTTGTAACAATAGAGACCAACGTGCCGCTTGAAGTAGGTCTGAATGATCTGACAGTCAAGGAGCGAGACGATGACAAGCTGAAACAACTGTTTGTGGAGCTTGAATTCAATACGCTCGGGAAGCGCGTATTCGGCGACCAGTTCCTTGTGGTGCCTCAACTCGCAGGTAGTGGCGGGGAGCAGGGGGACCTTTTCACTGCGAACCATCTGAAAACCATCAACGATGTGCCACATGAATACCATCATGTGGACGGAGCGGAAACTAGAAAAGCTTTGATCGACCAGCTGAAACAGCAATCGCGAATCTGCTTCGACATCGAGACCACCGGACTGGATCAGAAAACGTGTGACATCCTGGGCCTGGCTTTCTCCTTCAAACCGCAGACCGGATATTACGTGACCATGCCTAAAGGGCGGACGAATGTCATCGCGGTAATCGAAGAGTTCCGGACGGTTCTGAATAATCCCGGGATCGAGATCGTCGGACACAACCTTAAATTCGATCTGGCAGTGCTCCGCTGGCACGGCATTCTGGTAGAAGGACCGTTGTTCGATACCATGCTGGCGGCCTGGCTGGCGGTGCCGGAGTTGCGGAGAAGCATGGACTATCTGGCACAGGCGCTTCTGGGCTACTCTCCTGTAACGATCGAATCACTGATCGGTGAAAAAGGGGAGGATCAGCTCAGTCTGATGGATGTGCCGATCGAAAAGGTGGTCGAATACGCGGCAGAAGACGCAGACATTACACTGCAGTTGGCGGATGTGCTGCTGCCCAGGATCAAAGAGATGAACCAGGAAAGGGTTTTTTCCGAGATCGAATGTCCGCTCATTCCTGTCCTGGTCGAGATGGAATACCACGGCATTCGCATGGACGTGCAACAGCTCACCCGTCTGTCCACGCACCTTGGCAATGAAATAGACACTTCGGCCAGCCGGATCCACGAGCTGGCAGGCGAACATGTTGATCTGAATTCCTCACGCCAACTGGGCATCATCCTGTTCGACAAACTCAAGCTGGACCCAAACGCCAAGCGGACCGCCAAAACCGGGCAGTATCAAACTACTGAGGCGGTACTCAGGCGCCTGGCCCCCAAGCATGAAATCGTTGAACAGATCCTCTATTACCGGATGTGCACCAAGCTGAATTCTGTTTACGTCAGCCAGTTGCCAGGAACCGTTTACACGCCTACCGGCCGGGTACACACCCATTACGAACAGGCAGTGATTGCCACCGGCCGGATCCAGTCATACGGCCCCAACCTGCAGACTATTCCGGTACGCACCGAGCTGGGTCAGCAGATAAGGAAGGCGTTCGTGGGAGGCAGCGACGACCACCGGCTGTTGGCGGCAGATTACTCCCAAATTGAGCTGCGTATCGCCGCAGAGCTGAGCAAGGACGATGGCATGATGGCCACGTTCCGCAACCATGAGGACATCCATACCGCCACCGCAATGAAGATATACAGTGTCGACTTCGAAGGCGTTACCGCCGAGATGCGCCGCCGGGCTAAGACGGTTAACTTCGGCATCATTTACGGCATTTCCGCCTTTGGACTTTCCGAACGGCTTAACATTCCACGCTCTCAAGGGCAGCAGCTGATCGAACAGTACTTTGCCAAATATCCCGGCACCCAAAAATACATGGACGAAACGATCGAATTCGCCCGTGAGCACGGCTATGTAGAGACGATGACGGGCCGCCGCCGATACCTCCGTGACATTAACTCCCGCAACGCCACCCAGCGTCGCGGCGAAGAACGCAACGCCATCAACTCCAGAATCCAAGGCTCGGCCGCGGATCTTATCAAGCTGGCCATGAACAGAATTCACGACCTACTGAAGCAAAACGGTTTCAAAACCCGCATGCTCCTCCAGGTCCACGATGAACTCGTCTTTGATCTTCACAATGAAGAAGAAACCGTTGTCCCGCCCTTGATTGAACAAGCCATGAGAGCGGCCCTGCCCATGGAGGTGCCGATAGAGGTGGAGATGGGGATAGGGCAGGATTGGCTGGAAGCGCACTGATTACTGGTGACAGTTTGCAGCATGGTTTTATTGACGGATTATCCGGCTACTTAATGGGACGGTACATCAATCCGGCAACCCTCCAGTTACTAAAATAAGGAGTCCCATGTCTCAGGACGATGGATCTTATGTGGACGCAAAGGGACGACTGCGCTGGCATTGCAATGATGAACTGGCAAGGCAGTTTCAAATGTTATACGATATCCTGGTAATCGGGGGCTACGACGAATCCCATGCCCGGAGATATCCGCAACTGGCTCATACCATTTCCAGACACCACGAGAGCATCCATTCCATAAAGGACGAAGGGCGTCTTACCGAAATTCCCGGCATCGGCGGTGTTGTGGAACAGATCATCACTGAATTCCTGGAGACCGGCACTTGCTCCAAGCTGGAAGAATGGAGCGCAGACACTCCCCGTTCGGTACTCGACCTCACCGAGATCCCTGGCATCGGTGCCAAAACAGCCGGCACACTCTACCGGGACTACGGCATCGACAGTCTGAAAGCTCTAAAACAAGCCATCGAAGGCGGAACCATAGCCGGTGTAAAAGGCATCGGTGAGAAGGTGATAGGTAATATGGTTCGCGCCATCGCGGAGAAGCAGGTGTAAACAGCTTTCTGTTTAAGTTTGCAAACGCTGAAACTACTCATGTCAATATCATTTATCCCTGAAAACAAAACCCTGTGTTTTGAGCATTGAATCTATTCCAAATAAAATAGCCTTGTTGGAATAGGGAGGTTATCTTAACCTATTTATCTGTTCCCGAAGAGAATCCGCAGCACGACGTGCAGCATCCCCGAAATCAAGGCCGGACGAAGCATACAAAACGCCACGAGACGAATTCACGAGGACTCCCTCTCTCCTGCTGTTCAAGGCGTGCTCCATGACCATATTCAGGTCTCCACCCTGAGCACCGACACCAGGGACCAAAAGCGGCATGTCACCCGCCGCCTCTCGGATATCCCCCAGGGCATCGCCATTCGTTGCGCCGACTACAAGACCAACATTGCCTTTTCTGTTCCAGCTATTGGCCGCCTGGGCCACTTTCAGGTAAACCGACTGTCCGTCGGTGGTATCCAGCATCTGGAATTCACTGGCGCTGGGATTAGATGTTAAGCACAGAACGAAGACGCCGTGATCCTCGTAGTCCAGGAAAGGCTGTATAGCGTCGCTGCCCTGATAGGGATTGACGGTGACGGCGTCGAACCGGTAATATTCGAATAGAGACTTCGCGTACATTCGGGCTGTATTGCCGATGTCGCCCCGTTTGGCGTCCCCTATGATTACCACGTCTTCCGGAATGGCGTGCATGGTGGCCTCGAGCGCTTCCAGACCACGGGGGCCCTGCACCTCGTAAAATGCCATATTGAGTTTGTAAGCACACGCCAGATCAGATGTCTGTTCGATTATGGCCCGGTTGAATGTGATGATATCGTGTTCGGTGCCCTTGATGTGTTCCGGGAATTTATCGGGATCCGGGTCGAGACCAATGCATACCAGGCTGTTGTTTTTCTGTACGACGTTAGACAGTTTTTCTATGAATTGTGACATCGAATGGCCTCTTGTGACGATAGTTCAACGCTGCCGATGAGATCACGGATTGCGCGGACGTCGTGGTCTCGGCACCAAGCGCAGATATCATCGATGATGGTGGCACCCGTGCTAGGCTCCACAAAGTTGGCGGTTCCTACCTGCATGCCGGTGGCTCCGGCGATCATAAATTCAAGTGCATCGGCCGCACCTGTAATGCCCCCAATTCCGACAACCGGTATCTTGATCCTATTCGCGATGAGCCAAACCGCCGCCACCGCCACCGGTTTGATGGCAGGTCCGGATAGCCCCCCTGTATTCGCGCCCAGCTTCGGCCTGCGGGTGCCGACATCTATCGCCATACCACGGATCGTGTTGATGGCGGATACCGCGTCCGCCCCAGCATCCTCCACCGTGGCTGCGACTTCGGTAATATCGGTTACGTTGGGCGTAAGTTTGGCGATCAAAGGAAGATCGGTCAGTTTGCGGAGCCGGGAGACAAGAGCCGCCGCCTGGATCGGATCGGTGCTGAAATCCATACCACCGGCCACGTTGGGACACGACATGTTGATTTCGATCGCATCAATGCCCTCACAATCCGCCAAGCGCTCGGTAACATACACAAATTCATCCAACGGACCGCCACCTACGTTTACAACCAGTGCAGTATCGAGTGTTTGCAGATACGGCAGCTTCTCCTTGATAAATGCGGTCACGCCCACGTTCTGTAATCCGATGGAATTCAGCATTCCGGATGCGGTTTCCGCAGCACGCGGCGGCGGGTTTCCCGGCCAGGGTTCCGGCGTCAGTGTTTTGGTAACAATGCCGCCCAGCTTCGATACATCGACGAATCGTCCGTATTCGGAACCATAGCCAAACGTCCCGGAAGCCACCATCACCGGATTCTTCAGGTGTAGTGGTCCTATGTTCACAGATAGATCTGTCCGATTCAAACGAGGATCACCTCCGACATATCGAATACCGGGCCGTCGTAGCAGACTCGTTCGTACCAAGTTGGTTTATCGCGGCTGCCGGGCACTCGGCAAGGCACCACACACGCCATGCAAACACCGATACCACAAGGCATGATTCCCTCAAGCGAAACCTGCCCCGGCCTGCCCCATTTCCGGGCTATCGTCTGGGTGCCTTTCATCATGGGGGTCGGGCCACAGGAATAAATATAGTCACAGCGGTCGGGATCGCGCGCCAGAATGTCTTCCAATAGAGCTGTTACGAAACCATGGTGCCCCGTGCTGCCATCGTCCGTGGCCAGAGAGATAGACACCCCCATCTCCCGAAACTTCTCCTGGCCACTCAGTAATCCTGCAGTGGCGGCACCGAACAGGACGGTGACATCTTCCGGTGCCGCCTGGCCGGTGCGGATGGCTTCATGCACGAGGAAGAAAAATGGCGCCACTCCGACACCACCGGCGACCATCACGGCGGACCGTCCGGCAGAAACCGGTTCAAACAGGCAGCCCAAAGGTCCCAGCACGTCAAGCGACTCACCGGTTCGCCGTGTTGCTAGAATCTCAGTCCCGCCGCCCACAACGCGATAGATCAAGCCGAAAACCCCAGTGTCCAGATCACGCTCCGCGATACTGAACGGGCGACGTAGAAGGGGAGTATGGCGTAGGCAGGGCGAACGTCGATCGTCGTTGGATGTGTCCGAAACTACCAGGTGTACAAAGTGTCCCGGACAGGCGTTTTTTGTGATTTCCGGTGCATACAGGTCGAGCCAATAGAGACCGGGGCCGATCTCACGGTTGGCTACTATATCCGCCTGGAGCTGGAAGATAGGATTTAAGGAGGTCGGATCTGTCATGCAGGAAAGGCGATTCCGTTAAGGATCCATGAACCAATTAAGTCTGGAAATATACTCGACAATTCCACATTACAGAATACACAGTTAAAGCGGAGCTGTCAAGGGAGGATGCCAACTGCCGAATGTTATTTTCCATCGAAAACAGCACCGAGGACCGACTCCGGTGTCATGGTCGCCAACCGTTCTTCGATGAAGCAGAAAACTAGGGCATCGGACATAGGTTCCGGCGAAACACTCCCGGCGTTTACGAACCCTTCCTGTTCGTTTAAGGTGACTTTGAGCCAGGGGCCCTGAGCTTCCAGAACCCTGACAGTCGTATCACGATCCAGTGTATCCACTACCGGTCCATCTGGGAATCGGTGCAGGTTCAACTCCGATTGACCGATACGCCCATTGTAAGGGAGTGCCGGCGGCATCATGCGCACCACTGCCTGGCGTACATAACCTTCGTTGCTTCCGACCCGTACCCTGTACCATCCGGTTTCCTGTGCGAGCACAACCACCGTTATCCCGTTCATAAGTGGAAGTAAAACTTCCCCGTCCGGTGCCGTTAGCAATTCACCCTGGCCAGAAATGGTCGCCAGGCCCAGATCCGGCAATCTGACCTGGTGCACACGGAACCTGGCGGCCTTAGGACCGGCGCCGTCTGCTGATTGCATAGCGAAGAGGTAGCCCGTATCTCCAACGCTAACCGGGTGTGTTTTAAGCAACTTGATTATCACCTGGTCGCCGTCAATCCCGACCACATCGCCATCCCTGGCCTCAGGATCTATAGCTAAAACAACCGGTCCTCCGGTAATTTTTGACGCACTGCCCTCTGCCTTAGAATCCGTACGCTCCTCGGTGATCCCATCCAACTCGATCACCGCACCCAGCCATTCATCCGGGGACCAGGCAGGAAACCTTTCTTCGATCCGACCTATTACGGTAGGTCTCACCAGAGAATCCAGTTGAACGAACTGGCGATGTACGTAACCGTCCAGTCCATCAAGGTGTATCTGGATCCAGTCGCCTTCTTCGGCGACCACCTCAAATTGTTTAAAGGGTGTTATCATGGCGATAGTTTTATCACCCACGTTTGCATACATATTCGTGTTATTTGCCGTGTTTACACCTATCCGGGGTCCCTCGGGAAGGGTCGCTTGCATGACCTGGAACAATGCGGCACGCACCGGCGTGGCGGTACTATCAACTCCGTCCATGGTGAACAAATACCCCGTATCCCCCTTCTTGACCGGGACTACTTCTCGAAGGGAGATAACGATTCGGTCACGATTTACCTCCACCACATCTCCGTGACGATTCTCAGGTGAAATTGATAGCGTAAACGTACTTCCTTCAACTTCACCAGTGTCTGCCACCCCGAAATCATCTGCCGCCCCTCGTTCCCCGCTCCATTCTTCCAAGAACTTAATCTTCAGGTCTGCCGCGTCAGAGGCTTCTGAGCGAGGGAAGAACTCCTTTATTTTTCGATAGGTCTTCAGGGCCAAATCTATATCATTCTGGTATGTCTCCGAGATCCATCCAAGGGCGTACAGGGACCGAGAGGCATAGTCACCTTCCGGGTACCGATCCAGGATTTTTTGATAGTAGACTACCGCGGAGTCAGGGGCTTCCTCATTGAAAAGAAGGTCTTGCGCCCTGGCAAACAGTTCCCTTTCTGAAAATCCCAGTGGGTCAGGAACGGATATGGCCCTTGCCGCTGCGGAAGCATAAATCGTGCTGTCGTATTCGCTGAGTACATTCTGGTAGCCGATTCGACTGGATGATGTATCCGCCATGATGTGATCCATGGCCCAAGCAGTGGCGTAAGCTGCCTTGGCTGCCATTTCAACGTCCCCGGCTTCTGCTTCAGCAAGACGGTAGTGCGCCAGGGCGGAATCTACCAGGTCAAACTGAAACAGATAAACTTCCGCCAGTTTAAAACGAGTTTCTATGACTTTTTCCAGCGCTTTTGGAACGATCTCCTGCACGACCTGCTCTGTGCCCTCCCTGTTCTCAAGGTGAGTGGTGTCCTGCGTCGCAGATTTAAATGCCTCCTTTGCTGCCGTTAGTTCTTCCTTATAACGCTGTAAAAGACGGATATCGGTCTGTTTCTGATCCGCGATATCGCCGACCCAGAATACCCGGGGGCTGCGTCTGCCTGCATTGCTGTAATACTGATCGGCCTGTTCCAGGTCGCCCCTCCGCTCATAGATACGTCCTGTCTCAAATAACGCCTCGGACACCTCTGCATCGTAATTTCGCTGCTGTTCATATCTATTATGGATCTGCTGGTAGATCTCGAGTGCATCGTCAATTTGATCCATTGAAACCTGACAGGCGGCTATGGCGAGCATAATTCGGGGACGATACGTCAGGTAAGACGAATTGCGCACTAAGTCACCGAATGTTTCGAGCGCCTGTTCATAGGATTGATCCCGCCGTAGGCATTCACCTACCATGAACTTCGCTTGGAATTCGAGCGCACGGGTACGTGCTGTTTTTCCCACCCGCTCAAACAGTTCAAGCGCCTCACCGTATCGATCAAGTTCCAGGTGGGATTCCGCTATGAAATATTGTGCTTCGGGACGGCGACTGTGATCAGGAAAGGTGGTCAGGAAATCGGTGAGGTCGTCAATGGCGGCGTTGTAATCCTGACGATTGATGTCGATAGAACCCAGGAGCATATGGGCGTCTGAGGCCCATTCACTGGCGGGGTATTGTACGAGAAAATTCCTCAAGGCCGCTTCCGCGCTGAGCGTATCACCGGCGCTGAGTGTCGTTCGGCTGAGGGCGAAGGAACAGTACGGGTACCATTTGCTGTCAGGGTAATTGGCCAGAACCTCTTCGTATTTCCGGATGGCCTTGGGATACTCCCCCTGCACGGTGAACGCGTCGCCGATCAGGACCAGGGCATCGTCGATCAGGTCACTGTGTGGATGGTCACGCATCAAGAGAGCGGAGTTTTCAATCGCTCGATCGTAGAGCCGCTTTGCCTGTTCAGGTACCTGGGTTACACCCTGTTCCAGCGCTTCTTTCCGGAGTCTTTCCGCTTCACTGAACGCTCTTTTGGCATTGTAGAATGTATTGTAGTACGGACAGCCAAACGCGAGGGCGCTGGCCAGGACCAGCACAATGAGCCGTTTCAAAGGCAACCTTATTTCTCTGTCAGTGTCTCCACGCCATCCCAATCATCAGGCGGCGGTTCCACCTTGTACCGTTCACATCGGTCAATGTAGGTCTTCGAGGGTCCGTCGTCCGGGCAAACATTGAGTGCCTCGTAAAATTTCTCCAAGGCACCGTCCCATTCCCGTTCCCCGTATCGTGAGAGGGCTTCGTTGTACAAGGCGACAACCTCAGCCATCTGAGGTTCCAGATTACCCTTCTTCTCCAGCACTTCATAGACGGTCACTGGCTCATCACGTCCCACCACACGAATCACATCGAGTTTTCTGGCCTCTACATGGTCTTTAACCAGAGTATAGGTGAATTCACTGATCATGATGTGTGTGCCGTAGGGCTTGTTGGCGCCCTCGAGACGGGAAGCCAAATTAACATGATCCCCCATCACGGTATAGTCCATGCGAGACTGGCTTCCCATGTTTCCGACGACCACTTCACCGGAGTTCAGTCCGATGCGCGCATCCATCTTCGTGATGTAGTCAGGACGACCCTGCTCCTTCCACATCTCGCGTAATTCCCCGATTCGATTGTTCATGGCTATACTGGATAAACACGCATCCACCGCATGGTTGGGATTATCGAGCGGAGCGCCCCAGAACGCCATGATCAGATCACCTTCGTACTTATCCACCGTACCGTTGTTTTCCATGATGATATCGGTCATCGTTCCCAGGTATTCATTAAGCAGTCCCACCAGGCCTTCCGCCGTCATTTGTTCTGAGATGGTAGAAAATCCGGCCACATCCGTAAACAGGATCGTCAGCACCTCCCGCCGTCCACCCAGGGACAGCAGGTCCGGGTTGTCCGCGATCTGATCCACCACGGCGGGAGACAGGTACATTTTGAACGAATCCTGGATATACGCACGCTCTTTCCGTTCTATCAAATAGTTGTTGATACTGATCGACAGATAGGACATTACGATAACGCACACTGGACCGATTACATCGACCCACAACCCACCGTAGGCAAACAGATAATAAGTCGACAGGCTGTGGGCTACCAGCAACCCGCCGACGATGGCTCCGCCGGTGGCCGGACCAAACCGGGGGACCAGCAGACCCATTATAATCCCCAGGGCTAAAACGAGGGCGATTCGCCAGTGACGATCCATACGGTCTAGGAACTGATCCATCAGGATGGTATTCATTGCGTTAACGTGGTAACCCACCATTTGATAGCGAGGATTGAACGGCGTGGGGTTCATATCCTGGGTGCCTGTAGCGGTCAGTCCGTAGACCAGAAGTTTGCCTTCTAATTCGGTCGGCAGCAATTCTTTGCCCTCATGGATCACTGTGAAAAAGATCAGCGGATGGTGTTCCGGCTTGATGCCACCATGTTCCACCAGATTCTTCAGCGCATAATAGCCGTGTTCAATCAGATCCAGGCGCTTGACGCCCAGTTTTTCAGACATACCGGTTAATGTAAGCTCCGGATTTTCGGTCAGATATTCACTCATGAGTACGTTATATCTCAACTCATTGTATTTGTCAATCATATCCTCAGGGATCGCTTCCTCAGGAATCCCCTGGGCTACAAAGAAATCCGTTGCCAGCATCTCTTTATCAGATAAAATCGCTTCCTCAAACATACGAAAAATACCGACTGTCTGAAAGGTGGTGACAGCGGCTTCCGGAGGTTGGATATTGTACTCCCTCGCCTTCACAACAAAGGCATCCAAATCCTCCAGCAGCTCCGGCTCCCGGTATATAAGCCGCTTGACATCTCGCAGCACCACGTTTTCCGCATACAGTTCTTTGAGCTGAATAATCCGCTCGTAAGGGTAGTGACTGAACGTTTCCTGATAGTCGCCGGTCCAGTTAACGAGCATCTTACCGGTGTTGTCGATCGGTATCACCACATCCTTTACGGACCCATCCGGGAAGGTAGCCTGTGGGAGTGTAACTGAATCGCCCAGCTTTATATCCAAAGAGGTCAATGGAACGCGGAGATAGTCACAAACCATTACGAGTGCCATAGCGGGAAACAGTTTCCCGTCGTAAACACGAAACATCTCGTACCACCTTACCACGCCGTCCATATCGGTAAAGGGCTGGACAAATCCTACGTGTTTTACCGCTTCAACAAACTGCGGAAGAGGCGGCAGAAAATCGAGCATTTTGGGAAGATCCGACTTCGAAACGTCAATGCTCGGATCTTCGAAGAAGAATCCCCTCTCCTCGAGCAGTCGGAAGGATGCTTCTTTCTCCACTCCACGTTTTACCGTGTTGTTGGTGACAAACTCCCAGGAGGCATCCGGACCGGCTTTCGTAAAAAAGTGTGAGAAGACGACATTGCCGGCCTTCTCCGCAGATCGCGCGAGTTGCCCGTCATAATCCGCGAAAAGAGCCAGGTATTGTTCCGGTGTAAATCCATCGTCGATAACTTCTATCACATCCTCACGGGATATGACACTGCCGCTCGGCTCCGGAAAGAAAATATCAAAACCGATCAGTTTGACCCCGAATTCCGCGAGAATCTCAATCAGGAGAGCGTGCTTGTCCCGGGTCCAGTCCTCGAACCGTCCTTCGGCCTGATACGTCTCGTCATCAATATCGATCGTACCGAGGGCCGGGTGCTGTTCGATGACACCCCGTATTAAAAAGCGGTCGTCGTATGTCCGCGATTCCAATCGTTCGTAGGAGTCATCGAAACTCCAAATCGATATGAGAACGCTGATACCGACTCCGAAGGTAAAATACCGCAGCGTATACGTTTGCTTCTTTTGAGAGCTCATGTGGCCATACCGGAGGTAAAACGGGGCGATGGGGCGCACGATTAGGATCGTAGCGCCCCATCACTTGAAAGGACAACCTGCTGTTGGGATTACGGGCTGAAAGATTGGTATCAGAGTTCTGAACTATTTTTTGATCAGTTTTTTCGCGGCACGCGCTTTTGTAGCCCACTCGGATTTGGGAGCGACCTTCACTACATTGTCGTAGGATGCGCTCGCTTTATCATTCTGTTCCAATTCTTCATAGCACTGTGCAATATAGAACCGGAACTCAGCTGTGCTGGCAGGTTCGCCTGCATCAGACTCTTCGATCATCTGCTGGAGAGTCAAGATAGCAGATTCGATCTTCGAACGTCCGGGATAGGCGGTGCCGCCACGGAAAAACATTTGATCTATGATCTGATCTTCCGCCTCTTTTCCGCGCACCCCTGCCGTCTCAACACCCTTAGCGGTTTTGGATGTCCGCTTTTTATTCACCGTGGATGAGATATTTTTCCAAGCCGACAGGAATGCGACATTCTTTTTATCTGTCTTTGCGCCTTCTTTTTTCTGGGCCGGCGCCTGGGCAAACGCAGCTTGATTGGTTGACCCGATCATACCGGCGATCACCAGGCTCGCGATCAGGTACGCAGCAGAAAACCTCATAATTCAACCTCCTCAATTTACCTGCTGTACAATCACAGCAGGTTAAACCAATTCGAAAATAATTGCTTCACCTCGTTAATTTTCTCCTACCATCTCAGTATCTTTTGAGGGGCCCCACGTTGCCCCAATCATTAAGATACAGAATGAAGTATAATAAGTCCACACCCATTCGCGATGATGACGATCACATTTCCTGTTTTTGACTCCGTTCTTGATCCCCCTGACTTATGACGATCACATGGTAAGAAAACTCCAAATTGTTTCTACATTCCGATGAAACATCTTCTACATTTATTTACGGCTCGTCTATTATGCCCCGCAGTGCATCCTGAAACTGCGGATCGATCTGGTTGTATTCCTGTCGGGCCCGGGCCTGATCTCCCATCAGAATGTATATGATGGCGATATTGAGCCGGGTGCCGCTGTTGGAACTATCTAGAGACAGCGCCTGGTTAAATGCGTTAAGCGCCAGATCGTAATTTGAGCGGTCGTACCGTCCCATCTTCGTATAGATGACGCCCTTGCTGTTGTGTGCATCTGCAAAATCGGGATTAAGTGCTATGGCTCTGTCCATCATATCGATCGCTTCCCGGAGACGTCCTATACGCAGATAGTGTGCGCCGGCGTCGTAGAGGGCCCCCGGTTCGTTGGGTGGGTCTCCGACGAGTTGACGTACGTAGAGCGCGTACTGCTGCAGGTCAACCTGGATGTCGTTCAGCAACTCCGCACGGGTTGGCGGTGTGACTGGTTCAGAGGCGATGCGGCCAGGCGGGTAGTCGACCAGGCGGGCTTCCCGCAGATCCACTTCCTGAATGTGGCCTTCTTCTTTACGCTGATAGTATTCCTGGACACCGTTGCGCCAGGCGGTGCGGAAGTCGCCCTGCCCGAACAAGGTGGTTTCAACTGGGATAAACGCCTTTCCCTGGTATTCCACATAGTCATTGGATTGAAAATAGTCATCCGCGTCTTCCGCGTCGATACCGCTGTCGAACATCATGTAAACATGGCCTGCACCGGGGGCGTTAACGTCCAAAAGAACAGTCTGGATATCAAGACGTTCCAGCATGGAACTCAACAGAACCGTACAGTCATCACAATCGCCGATCTTCGCTTTCAGCATCTCATACGGATACCGAATACTGTCGAAGATGGTCCGATCGCCCGAGACACTCAGGAAAGGAGTCTGGGGGTCACGCTGATACCGGACACCGGCACGACTGATGGCATTGTACAGCACCATAGCCTGTCCGAGGTTCGAATTGCCATATTCGTCATACAGTTCCTGGAGAAACGCCTGCCGTACAGGATCAACAAAGTTTTCAATGGCGGGATCATCCGGAGTGACGAAGGCGCCCATACGCGCAGGATCGTCCCAACTCATCTTTCCACGGCCAAGAACGTAGACCGGAGCGACACTGCGGTCCGTTTGCTTAGCGTTGGCGTCCTGTTCGTAGCTCACCGTCACACGCGGCTGTACCAACCGGTCGAAGGTAGCCGACTCCGTCAAGAGTGTGCTGTCCGGGAAGACGATACCCATGGCATGGGTGGTGGTACTCTGAGGTGGCAGAACCATCTGGGCCTCGTACGGTTGATCGAGCAAGCTGGGTATTTCGAGGCTCACCGTAACCGGTAGATCTTCCGGTGCGGAGTTTTTCAGCGTGATATCCGCGAAATCCTGCTGCTGATATGCGTTGTACAGAGATCGGTAGATGGTCTTGGGACGCAAGGTGGCGTCCTTTATGGATACGTATGACGGGTTAATCATCAGGGAGAAGGAGAACCGGTGCGTCGCCGGAAGCACCGGATGATGTTCATAGGCGTAATCAACCTGTAACAGCCGGTATTTAAGACCTACACCACCGGTGTAAATGAGATCACCGTCGAACGGGCTACTTGATTCCGGAACCAGTGCTCGCTGGAGGCCTCCCCGGGCGGCAAGCGTGTTGTACATCCAGTACTCGGCCCCGAGATGAAGGCGGTCACCTACGTCGAACGCGACGAGGGCCTGATCGAACGGCTTATAGGACGCACCCAATCGAAAATTACGTTTGAAGATGGTCTCCGATACGCCACTATCGTGCTTGACCTGCGTGTTTGTGATATCATGGCCGGTGAGGCCGATACGGAGCTTGGCAGTTGGCGTGATCAGAAGTCCTACATCAAAACCGATACCAGTCGCAGAATCCTGAGTGACGTTATCCTGACCAGTACTGGTGTTGACAAACTTGAACGTGGCGCCGAACGAGAGCAGACGACGCCAACGGTATCCATAACCCAGATTAAATTTAAGCTGTCCGAACTGGAGTTCCGAATCGTTTAACCCGGTTTGAAATACATCCGCACCGATGGCGCTGTTATCTGTGATCGGATAGACATAGGCCCCGTAGAAATTGTCCAGGCCGATCCCGTATAGGTCCGTATACATGAAGGTGAATTCCTGGCGCTGCAATTGGGGCAGTCCGGCAGGATTCCAGTACAGCGTGTTCGCATCATCCGCGATGCCGATAAATGTCTCACCCATTCCCATGGGGCGGGCGCCGACATGCACTTGATTGCTAACCTGACTCTGTGCAGGCAACACCGTGAGCCCCAGGAACACCCCGGCAACCCACACATAATTCACCCAACGAATCATCAAACCCTCCTCACTCCTTGAGGAGCCACGAATTAAAGGACCAATCCGTGGCTATAAATAACCTTACGGAAAAACAGCATTTTCACTTTCTTTAACGATTATCGTCAGCGGTAGAGATACCGATCCGTATTTGGTGTTGTTATCCGCTTTATCGATCCGGACAAAACCTCCTGGGGATCCCGTACGGCTGGTAAAAGAGACTTGTATATCAAATGTCCCGGCAGCTGGGAGGCCGAACACGGCTTCGAGAGCGTCCGAACCGGAAATGATTTCCTTGTATCCTCTTATAGTGGACGTTCCGGCATCAAAGACCGTGATTTTGGCTCCGATGCCTTCCGCGGCGCTGTCGCTGGGCGCAGAGCCCTGCCGGAGCGGCCGAATCTTCAGGAATGACCGGGTACCGTTCGGTGTCGTGTCGTTTCGGAAAAATGCGTCTGGACCGTAATTCAGCATGTACAAGTCTTCATCCCCGTCGTTGTCAAAGTCACCCCAGGCGGCGCCGGAAGTGCTGTCTGCCGTCGTGAACGGTGCGGCGGAAACATCCGTGAACGTACCGTCACCGTTATTGGCGAACAGGGAACGGCGCTCGCCGGCCGAAGATTCGGCGCCGGAAGCGATAAATAAATCCGTGTTGCCGTCCAGGTTAAAATCCGCCCACCCGGCCATCCAGGATACCCAGGAATTCACCGTCTGATCCGCCGCGGAACCGGTCACCCGGGCAAAGGTGCCATCGCCATTGTTATTGTAAAGGATATTCGCACCTATGTTCGCGACAAAGAGATCCATGTCTCCATCCGTATCATAGTCGGCCCAGGTTGCATGTCGCCCAAGGCCTGCACTACCGACACCGGCTTCACCGGTAGCATCGGTGAAAGTGTTGTCGCCGTTATTTTTAAACAGGATGTTTTCCTGGTACAGGTTGACTACATACAGATCGGGATCGCCATCGTTATCATAGTCGACCCAAACCGCTCGTTCGCTGTCCCGGACATCCCCTACCAGGGCCGTGGATGTAACATTGGAGAATGTTCCGTTGCCGTTATTTCTGAACAGAAGATTTTCATTATTGAATCGTGCAACGTAGAAATCAAGGTTGCCGTCCAGATTGAAATCTCCCCAGGCTGCCCAGAGCGGGCTTCCCTTTACGGTGTTGGGCAGGAGAATGCTGAACGAGCCGCCGTTATTCTGGTAAAGAAAATCCTGTTCGTCCCTCGAAAAATTCGTCACGTAGATGTCCAGCCGACCATCATTGTTGAAATCGCACCAGGAGGCACTGGAACTGAAGTTGTTGAAGCCGGCAAGATTGACGGACGATGCGACGTTGGTAAACGTGCCGTCCCCATCATTCTTCCACAGTTTGTTGAGTGGAAAACCGCCGATGAATGTCCAGGCGGTGACAAAAACGTCCAGGTTACCATCGCCGTTATAATCCCCCCAGGCGATACCGGGACTGCGCAGATCGTTGGATATCTCCGCGGAACTGGTAATATCCGTAAAGGACGGCGCCTGGGCCAGGGCCGGGGCGACTTGTGTACACCACATCCCAATGAGCGAGATACTGATCCCTTTAATCCCGCGTTTCAATCCGAACCAGTTCATCATGTGAATTCCTCTTTGTCAGTACGTGTCCATCAACTGTCGTTCAACACCGAAACAGTGATCCTATCATTGTTTCCGCCGGCATCGATGATTACGATGTACAATCCACTCGTGCAGATCTTTCCATTGTTATTCTTTCCGTCCCAGAATTCGACCATGTTACCGGGCCCCATAGTCAAATTATTGCAAATCACCCGTTCCAGACGACCGGCCATATTGTACACTTCGACCGTTACCGGAAAGGATTGACCGAGAACGAAGGATATTGCGGTTTCAGATGTATTAAACCGGTTGCCCTTGGGAGAAAAGACTCTGGGCTGGGCTCTGAAATTAGACAGTGGCAAACCGCTCGCGGAGGCATTAGTATCCTCGAACAGGGCATACTTACCCAGTTGTGAAATCGTGGTTGTTACCGTCTGGGATGAAGCCTTTACCGTACCACCCAGCCGCTCCCATATGCCCGTTGAACTCTCGCGGAATATGGCCAGGCTGTTTTCGTTGATCCCCGAGGCCAGGGTACCGTACTTCATGGTAAGTGTGCCTGGTTTATCAGGATCCAGAATCGTTTCCTCCGGTGTGAATCGGAATGCGGGGCCCACAAAGGTTATGGTCTGATTCTGCTTGGTAGTGAATCGGGGAGAAGCGACGGCAATCGAATCAGAGTCGATGGTTTCCAAACCGATCTCCTGGCCTTCGCCTATCGACTTAGGCGGGATGTACAGCATAACGTCGCCGCTTACGCTCTGAAGCCGGCCACCGTCGTTACTGCTCAACTGGGTCGCGGTGGTGAACGACCACCTGAAGTCCGCACCAAGAAGGTTGCCCACCTCATCGGAAATACTGGCAGTGGCGGTCACCTCGTATTGGGTATCCCCTGCCAAACGGGTGGACGGTCTGAATTCCATGGTCTTTGTAGCCGCGTCGAAAAAAGCCCCACCTTCAACCGTGGCACCGGTATCGGAGCGTCGGAGTATAAAAACCTCGTCGATGTTGGAAGTGTTGATATCTTTGCTGAACACCGCTTTCGGGATCGTTGTAGATACCACACCAATCTGTCCTGCTTCCGGTACGGTGTTGACCACCGCCGGGATATCCGAGTCGACCTGAAACGTACCGGCATTGGTAACCGGCGTCATCGTGTTACCCTGCAGATCCTGCACCCCACTAACTGCGATCAGCATCGTATCAGTCGGTACGGTAGTGCCAATGGTTACTTTCCCGGTCCAAATCGCTCCGTTAAACGCCAGCTGTTCTATGGCCACGGCAGTACCGCCCTGGCGTGGCGTGAATGTGACCGTAGGTGCGGTGGCGTTCGCGATGCCGACTTTTTCATCAAATACTATGACAAGCGTCACGGTCGCCCCGATACCCGCGATGGCGGGGTCCGCGCTGACCGAGGCAACCACGGGCGCCGTGGTGTCGATTATGAATTCTCGTTCGGAAGTTTCATTGGAGACCGCGAGACCGGCATCGATGGATTGTACCGCCCAGTAGTATGTACTGTCAGACAAACTCTTCAAGGTGTCGACGTTAGCATGGCCGCGCTCACCAATGGCGATCGGATGCACGCCTGACACGATATCGTTCCCTCCGGGGGTAGTGCCCACCCGCACCGAGTAGGTAAGACCGTTTGCCGACGTCTCTGCATCGGAACCGTCGTTCCAAGTAAGGATCACTGAACTATCGACCGGTACAGCCGTCAGACTCACTGGTGCACTCGGGACGGTATTCGGATTGGTCTGGTCGGTTAAGTTATCGAATATACCGGAAGATTCCGTGAAGTTAACGCCTACGCCACCGGTCATGGCCAGGTCAAGGTCCCCGTCGTTATCGTAGTCGGCCCAAGGTGTGGTACTGAACACAAGTCCGGGCAACACCGACATGATTGTTTCAACCAGGGTACCAGAATCGTTGCGGAAGATTCGGGTGATCACCTCATTATTGCCGTCTTGACCGCTCATGACGAGGTCATAGTCACCGTCGTTATCGTAGTCACCCCAGGCTGTCGAACCACCGAAAGCACCGGCGAATGTCTGGTCTTCGGTGAACGAGCCCGTGCCATCGTTGGAAAACAAGGTGAGCGTCGGTGTCACTGTAGCCCCTTTACCGCCGTTGACCGCCAGGTCGAGATCTCCGTCATCATCGTAATCAGCCAGGGCTATCGCGCTCGACAGATATCCTGATAGGCTCTGGACTTCCACCAAGAGGCCACTGACATTCCTATATACCTCGAGAACCAGAGAAGGAGCAACCGCAATCTGTCCGCTTATGACCAGGTCTGGATCTCCGTCGTTGTCAATGTCGCCCCAAGCCAGATCACCATTAACGGTGGCAGTCAAGCTCTGGTCGGAATCCCGTATCAAGAGACGATCGGAACCCGTGTTCCTGTAAAGGAAAGTCTGAAAGGCGCCACTCCTGTCTTTACCATTGATAGCCAAGTCAAGCAGCCCGTCGTTGTTATAATCGCCCCAGGCCGCGCTGCTTTCTTTAAGGTTCAGGTTGTTGAGGATTTCCGTCTGAGTCGAGTCGATTTGAAAAATGCCGTTGGTATTCTTATACAGGAAGGTGAACTCATTCCCGAACCGGTCGCCACCGGAGCGGAACAGGTCAAGGTCTCCGTCGTTGTCGTAGTCACCCCAGGCCAACGCACCGTTCTGCAATCCGGTTATGGAAGACATTTCATCGCGGGTGAACGAACCCGATTCGTTGTGGTACAAAATCGTCTGGGTATCGCCGTTGATGTCTCTCCCGGCTACCACCAAATCGACAAACCCATCGCCGGTATAATCACCCCAGGCCGCACCGCGTCCCAAAACATCCTGGCGGACGCCGGTGATCGCATGATTCGAGCTCACAAGCCGCTGTACCTGGATCGTATCCTCAGTGGTAAACACCGATTGAGCAAGGCCCGCATCAACCGTCTGAACACTCCAGAACAGGGTATCGATCACCACTGGAAATTCAAATTCTTTTACGAGCGTCTGGCCCACGTTGCCGGGCTGCCCCACAGAAGCCGCCGCAACGACATCACCGCCGCCGGAGGTAGTGCCCAGCCTCAGATTGTATGTCAACATGTTGGTAGACGTCTCTGCGTCGCTTCCGGGAGCCCACCGAAATTCGATCCCTTTGCTGGTGATAAAAGGTTTCGCCAGCGTGGGAGCTGTCGGTGCGGTGTTTGCGGCGCCACTGTTAGTATACAACGCGGTAAGCAGGGTGCCGTCCGCTTTTTCGCCTGTGACCAGCAGGTCGAGCTTGGCATCACCGTTCACGTCACCCCAGGTGACGGTGCCGTTTAACGCACCGATCAGTGAAGGTTCTATAGCCGCGGCAAAAACGCCACCGGTATTCACAAAAACTGTTGTCGAGATGCTGGTAAATTCATCGCGTCCGGCGATGGCCAGATCAAGGTCACCGTCGTTGTCGTAATCACCCCAGGCTATGTCGCCCACCACACCCTGACCGCCAACAGTTAAAGTTGCGGCTTCCTCCAATGTACCTCGCAGGGCGTCATTGCGGTAGACCTTGAGGACCGCGTTCCAGTCGCCGTCCCAACCGGAAATGGCGAGATCCAAATTGCTGTCCTGATCGTAATCACCCCAGGCCACATCTCCAAGGGACAGTTGCGGCAGGGATATGGTGGAGGATTCAATCAACAGGCCATTCTGATTATTGAAAACCTTGGTGGATTGCAGCCCGTTGGCATCCAGCCCCATAGCCACGAGATCCGGCACGCCATCACCGTCAAAATCTCCCCAGTCCACGGAGCCATTCCGGATTGCCACAACCGTTTGGGAGCTACTTTCCGACAGATTATTGGACTGGTTTGTATACAACTTCGTGAACACAAACCCGTTTAAATCCATACCGGCTATCAACAGGTCCTGTTTGCCGTCGTTAGTATAGTCCGCCCAGGCTACGGAGCTGTAGCGCAACTCTTTGGTTGTAGTGAACGGTGGTGGTGCGGACAGTTGCGTGAGATCCTGGATCAGAACGCCGTTCACATTCAGGTAAACTTCGGAGACCCCGAATACATCAGTCCCGTTTTGTCCCTGGCCACTGATGGCCAGATCGGGGAAGCCATCGTTGTTGAAATCTCCCCAGTCCAGGTCGCCCCATAGGATACCTGTGATCTGATGGTCCGTATTTTCCGTCAGGACGCCTGCGATGTTCTCGAATATTTTCGTGAAAGCCTGTCCGGCGTTATCCAGTCCGGCCAGCGCCAGATCGAGATCACCGTCGTTATCTACATCACCCCAAGCCGCGGCACTGGCGCGCGTGTGCGGCAGACCGGGATCAGTCAGTGTCAGAATTTGACTATGCGCCTGCCCAGTCCATAAGGACACCGCTACACACAGCACAATCCATCGAACATATGTCAAAGCTCCGTCTCCTTATTCACCGAATTTGTAACCAACACCACGTACGGTTGAGATGATTCTGATCCCATGCCGCTCTATCTTCATACGCAACCGGCGCACGTGGACGTCGACGGTTCGAGCGCCGCCGATATAGTCGTAATCCCAGACTTTTGTCAGAAGATGCTCGCGTGTAAACACCCGTTCCGGGTTGGAAGCCAGATATTTCAGAAGCTCATATTCCTTAAGCGTCAGGGTGGTGACCGGCTCTCCGCGAACAGTGACCTCGTAATTACCCGGATCAATGGTCAAATCCCCACAGACGATCATGTCGTTGAGTCTGACACCACGGCGCCGCCACAGAGTAAATTTAATGCGTAGATCAATTTCCTGCGGGTCAAATGGATCAATTATAAAATCGTCAATAGTCGATGAAAAATCTGTTCGCCCGATGACTTCTCGAGTGGCTAAAACAACAACGAGCGGGACTCTATGTTCGTACTGATTCTGGATGATGTCGTTCAGAAACGGAAGTTCTTGTTCCGGCGAATTCAAGTGGACGAGCAGCACGTCCGCGTAATCCAACTTTTCAAAGGTGTGCGGCTCAGCTTCAAGATGTGACCATGAAAGCGGGTATCCGTACCGCTGTAACCAGCGAATCACGGACTCGACGGGGTCGAGCCGCCCGGACAGTACCGTTATTCGGGGGAGCCGGCCACCTTCATTGAGCATTACCTTTGATTGAATATCCATGCCGGATATCTGGGAGATGGACGGTTGGGACGTCTCCGGTTTTTTCGGAGTAGACATGTAAAATCTCTGTCACGATAGGCAGATAGATGGAGGCGGCTTCAAGGGGAAGCCGCCTCTGGTACGTTAGAACGGCAGATCGTCATCCGCTTCAAACGTGGAAGGCATATTATCAGGCGGCGGTGACACGTTTGAGGTCGTTTCTCTGGTTTCCGACCCTGTGCCCTGACGCTGGCCGAGCATCTTCATCTCAAGCGCAACGATCTCCGTGCTATACCGCTTCACACCGCTCTGATCCTCCCATGACCGAGTCTGAAGACGACCTTCTACATATACGGGAGAGCCCTTTTTGAGATATTCCCCTATAATCTCTGCCAATTTGTCCCAGGCGACAATCCTGTGCCATTCTGTCTCTTCTTTCTTTTCACCATCTTTCGTGTTCCAGCTTCGGGAAGTAGCCATTCGAAAATTCGCTACCGCCCGTCCACCGGGTGTATAACGAAGTTCAGGATCCGCTCCCAGATTTCCAATTAAGATCACTTTGTTTACACTGGCCATCGGCGAGTCTCCTTCTCAAAACTTGTTGTGGTATCAAAAACCGAGTATAGTGGGATTAGGCAAACGAGTCAAGCATTTTTCCCTTACGTGACAAAAATCCTCAACTCGCTCAGGGCAGGACGTGTATCTCACCTCCTGGCGCCGCCCCGTGTACACAGAAAATGGTTGTCATATATAAAGTTTGGGGAATATATTGCTATAGTCGGATTTGTATGAAAAACATCGTAATCTATATCTCAATTACATATGACACTCATCTCCCGTTATATACTCAAAGCGCACATCGCCTCTTTCCTTTTCGGCTTCTCGATTTTCACCTTCATCCTTATGATGCAGGTGATCTTCGAAATCGTAAATCGTATCGTAGGCAAAGGCCTAGGAATTTTACTCATACTGGAGATCCTGATGTTCAGCCTGGCATGGATCGTCGCTCTGGCGATCCCTGCTGCGGTTCTGGTCGCCGCTCTTATGGGATTCGGACGCCTGTCGGCAGACAATGAAATTACAGCATTGAAGGCAGGCGGCATGAGCTTCTATCGTATGATCATTCCGGTCCTGATCGCCGGCAGTCTCATAGCGGTGGTAGACTATATCTTTATGGACAAGGTCCTACCCGAAGCCAATTACCGTGTACGAACGCTGATGAACGATGTCTACCGCTCCCGTCCCACCCTGAGTTTCCGGGAAGGGATCTTTATGGACGATCTGCCTGGTTACAGCATCCTGATCGACCGAATTAATCCACACAGCAACGATGTTTCGAGCATTACTATCTACGAAACCAAACCGTCTCAATCAGCCAGGGTCCTGACGGCACAGAGAGGGACCCTGGATATTGTCGGAAGGGGTAGCCAGGTAACACTCACTCTTTTCAACGGCGAACTGCACCAGAGGGACGAAGTAGACAACGGTCGGTATATGAAAGAGGTGTTCGAACGGCAACGCCTGACCATTCAGGGACATGCCACCGGTGTCCAGAAAACCCAGGGAAGTGCCAGGGGCGACCGGGAACTGACTATCGCCATGATGGAAGACCGGATCGCCCAGTTGCAACGCGACCTGGATGCGAGTCAGGCACGCCTGGCAGGCGTCCTCAGCGACCCACAGGCGTCTGAAGAACACCGGGGGGCAGGCGAGCAACGCGAAAAGCAGATTATCTCATCCCGACAGCGCCAGATAAACGCCTATCTGGTGGAGATCTACAAAAAATACGCCATCCCGTTTGCCTGTGTGACGTTTATCCTGATCGGGGCACCGCTCGGTATCAGGATCCGGAAAAGTGGAATCGGCATCAGCGTGGGCGTCAGCCTCGGGTTCTTCCTATTGTACTGGTCGTGCCTGATCGGAGGCGAAATGCTGGCGGACAGGGACCTGGTCAGCCCATGGCTCTCCATGTGGGCGGCGAACATCGCAATCGGTATCCCGGGCCTTCTGCTCGTAGTCCTGACCGCTAAAGAACGGTACTGGAAGTAGGATTCTTTGTCTCTAATCTCACGATACATACTAAAGCAATACTTCGCTGCAATGGCCCTAAGCCTGATGGCGTTTGTGGGCATATTCTATGTGGTCGACCTGATCCAGCAGCTGGATAAATTTATAGACCGAGAAGTGCCCGTAACACTGATTGCGGAGTATTATCTCAATTTCATGCCATACATTATTGTCCTGACGATTCCGGTCAGCATGCTGCTGGCCTGCCTGTTCACGTTCGGCCAGCTCGCAAAGTACGGAGAACTGACCGCCATGAAGGCATCCGGGCTGAGCCTGTACCGTCTGATCCGGCCTATGATTCTCTCGAGCGTGGGCGTCAGTCTGGGCATCTTCGCAGCCGGAGAATGGATCGTCCCGGAAGCCAACCAGCGGCGGGAGGATATCAACAATAATGATGTGGACAAACAGTTCAAAGCCTCGCGGTCCATTCGGAACAACGTGTTGTACCGGGGGCATGACGGGCGGCAGTTTCTTCTGCGGCTCTACAACGGTATCGGCCAGCAGGCCACGAATGTGTTTATCGTGGAATTCCGGGAAGGCTCGATCGTCCAGACGATCCATGCGGATGAGATGCAGTGGAAGGATGGCGTGTGGGTGTTGAACCGGGGCATACTCCGCCGATTCGAGCCAAGAGGGAGGCTGGTAGCATTCAGTGAATTTGAACGCCTGCCACGGCCCGAATGGAAGGAACGGCCGGAGGATTTTCAAAAGGGACAGAAGAAGCCGGAGGCCATGAATTACGGCGAATTGCAGCAATACATCCGCAACGTGCGCCGCGGCGGCGGGGACGTACAAGGCTACCTGGTGGACCTCAACCTGAAGATCGCTTTTCCGTGCGCTAACATTATCATCGTTCTGTTCGGGGCCGCCCTGGCCTCACACGTAAAGAAAAGCGGCGCAGCGTTGGGGTTCGCCATGAGCATCGGTATCTGTTTTACCTACTGGGGCATGCTCCGTGTCTCACAGGCGTTCGGCCACGCCGGCTCCCTCCCGCCGGATCTGGCCGCCTGGGGCCCGAATTTGGTATTCGGCATGGTGGCGCTGGGTCTCATTCTCCGGGCACCTAAATAATGTAGAAAATGGATAGGTTCTTGCCATTAATTCTCACTTGTCAGGAATGAAACCGCTATAGGACTATCGGGCCGATCGGACTGTGTCATGAAGGGACGAATAGGTAACGCTCATCATTGCAAATAACACATATTCCTATCTCACTTTTTCCACCTCTGGTCCCGCTTCATTCTCTTCTTCAGCCACCTCGTTCACGGACCGGAATTGTCCCCCCACGTAACGGACTGCCAAGATCCAAAGAACCAGAATGACGATAGTCACCAGCGAGAGCCAACGCAGGCTTTCAAAGCCGGTGAACGCCAGCGTGATAATCAGGCTCAGACCGACCGCCAGCGCCTTGGCAAAGCGCTGAACGAACATGTCTATGAACGCCTTGGCCTTATATTTTTCATCCCGTGTGGTAGGCACATACAGCACTTCTTTGGCCGACTGATTGACGGAATAACTGAACCCGTTGTCGCAGGTATTAAGAGCACTGCCGATCAGCAATATGGGCGCTATCATGAATCCGGTCGAACCGAGCAGCGCCGCACAGGGCAGGACAAGAAGGGCCGTGCCGACACCGAAACGGGTCATCACCAGGCTGGTCAGGAACAGCTGAACGCCCATGGCAACAAAATTGGTTATCATGAACACTCTGGCGAACTGGGCACCGATAGCTTCACCGTCAAGATAGTATATGATCGTGGAAGTGAACTGGAAGTCCATGATCGTGGATACCATTTCATATAGCCCGACGATCGCGGCAACCGACAGAAGATAGCGGGACCGGAGCGCCAGTTTGGCACCTTCCAACGCCGGGTTTCCTTCGCTCGCCTTTTTGGTTTCGGGTTCCGGATCGGACGCCTGTTCTTCCTGCCGCATGGGCAGTTTCCGTGCGGCAGCCATAGCCAGAACAATAATAACCGCAGCCACAAGCGAGCAGAGCCACAACCATTCCGCTTTGGACAGTGTATCGACAAAGCCGGCCACCACCATACTGCCGAATGCCCCGCCTGCTGTGCCACCCAGTCCAATCAGTCCGTACAAACGCTTGGCTGCGCCCGGGCTGACGCTGTCGTTCAGAAATGCGAAAAACGTGGCGACCATAACGGTGCTGAACAGATCACCAAAGAAATAGAAGGACCACACGGTCCAGTCACCTGGCTTGTCAAGGATCAGGCTGTACGCAAGAAAGCTTGCAATAAAAAAACCGGAGAAGACACAGGTAAGCTGCTGGCGCCGCAGCTTTCGGGCAAGAAGCGTGAACACCGTCACAGCGATAAAGGCGATCACCATGTTCATGACTTTAGCGATCAGTTCGGCCTGGGAAGCATCCAGGTGCCAGGCGAACAGATCAAATCCGCTCGTCTCGTAGTACTCAATGAACAGGCCTTTTTTGATCGGCTTGAGGATCCAGAAGCTGGTGATGACCAGGAAAAAGTAGAAGAACATCAACAGTGCCATCGGCAGTTCGTCACGACGGATATCTTGTATGCTACGCCAGAGACTTCCCTTAGATTGCTCTGCCATGATCGCCTCCTTTTGGCGAGGGATTACAGATCAACCCCTTAATTAATACCGTCACACCAACCATTGAGAAGCCCAGGCCGGATTCAGTGGCGCAACGGAGTCTGAACTTCGGAGAAATATCGATCGCCCACGGCATCCATACCTTGATCTTTACACCAGGATTTTGAATCCCAAGGTCCGTCTGGCGGAAGGCGCCTGCGCTCCCTCAATCCAATCTTGCGCCTTCACCTCGGTGCACCATAACACCCAACCAAATCGCACCCTATGACCATCTACTCTTCCGCTTGGGGGCCTTATATTTGAAAAGCTTATCGAGATCGAGTCGGTCAGTACATACGGATTGGTGATGTCGGAGGGTGTAATCCAGCAGCACGTCTTATACCAGCTAAGGCCTGAAGCCGGGTTAAAATCGGTCGGTTTCCGTGTCAGAACACGACCGGATCCTTCACAGAGGAAATCCAGTAGGGCAAAACAACCTGGGCACGTGTTATGCCATAGGCCGTGTGATTGTAAAAAGACCCGCAAAAGTGGAGGTTATTTTACAACAAAGGGGAAACGGGATCAAGCGGCAATGTAGCAGATAAACCTTTATCCGGCGATGCAGGGCGCTAAAGGCAGACCCCTGCATCGCCGGATAAAGTTTACCATCCCCAGCCTAATTTTAGCTGGACCTCGTGCTGGCTCATGCCCGAGATGCCGGGCTGTCGCCCGTTTTCTACTTGGTAGAACGCATAATCGACCTTGAAAATCTTTAGGTTCAGGCCGGCGCCCAAACTAGGATAGCCCTGGTAAACCCCGCCTCGTAAACTAATGAATGGAATCCTGAATTCTCCACCCATAAAGATCCTGTTGAAGATGGAAACATCGTCTTTATTTAAAAGATCTACTATATCCATAGCCAGAGTCAGCCTGGAAATTGGATTCGTAGCGATACCGAGTTTGAGGTTCATCGGAAACTTGTCATCCCCTACTTGCCCCTTTAGGTCCTGCACCACCACTCCTACATTGGTGTGGCGGCCGAGGCGGTGAAGCAGTCCTACGTCCAGCGCATAACCGGTTTTACCGATTTTAAGGGAGTCAATCGTAGAATCGTATACGTTGCCCACCTTGGTAACGCCAACACGAAAATCAGCCGAACGGCGATTGACGGCTTTGACATTTACCCCAACCGCCGTATTCTCGGATATGCTCCTGGCTAAACCAAGCATCAGGACGAAATCCCCCGTTCCATCCGCGAGTACACGTGGTTCAAAGATACCTCGATCCACGCCGGCCCCCGCCCGTCCCGAAAAGTAGGCAGCTACCCCGAAGTTGTGTGTGACGAAATTAAGCATACTGGAAAAACGAAAGTTGACCTTCTCGCCGTCGATCGGTGCCAGGTCGTTGTACAGCTCCGTTTCCTGTGCCTGCGTAAGATTGTCGAAGTCCTCCAGCTTGGCTTGATTGTCGCTCAAAAAGCTGTATACGTTGGTCACATTGTGTGCCACACCTAACATATTAGAAAGGGATATATCGGTGTGAGATTGATTGAGCAGCGCCGGGTTGTATATAAAGGCGCCTCCGTTGCTACCCGCGGCCAGATAAGCACCGCCCATCCCTAGTGCCCGGATATCGGGCCGAAACGGCACCCCTGTGGTTCGCAAGGTCTGTGCTTCAACACCCACGGCTATTACACAGAGTGCGGACAGTGTCACCAGGCGCGCTGTCCATAATCCAGACTGTTTCATAAACCTGCTCCTTTTCAAACCTGCTCTATTGAATCCTAGTCCATACGATTGTCAGTAGGAGGCTTAGATCAGCCTGGCGTCTTCATCGACCTTTCCGTCATTGTCATCGTCGATGCCGTTAAGGATTTCTTCATCGATACTGCCGTCATTGTCGTTGTCACCTTCACCCAGATTGCCCGGCGTGCCGGTATTGACATAATATTCTTTGAGATCGATGCCTAATTTTTCAATCTCGCTCTCCAATGTTGTGAGATCGATAGAGGTATCACCCAGGTTACCAAGCAGACCGGATCTATCCAGGTCATTAAGAACTTGATTAAGAAGGGACGCGTTTCCCTCGGTAAAATCATTGAGGACATCATTGAACTGGTTACCTTTTTCCGGAGTATTGACTGAGGTCAGTTCGAATTCATAGTCATCCCCGTCCTTGACCAGGACGAAATCAAAATCATTGTCGTCGATTGCTCCGTCCTTGTTGGTGTCTTTCAGGGTTAGGAGAGAATTGACCATTCTCGCTACCGCCGCCTCGAGCGACACACCCTCTGCATCAAAGGAGCCAGTGGTGCGCCCATCGACAATCGGCTGCAGCAGAGCCAGTATTCTTGTCGTCGTGTAATATAGTCTCGATTGCTCATCCCGGTTCAACGTCGGCTTGAAGCCGATGACCCGTGTGGTCGTAAAAATCGGCACGGTGCCCGGCGTTGTCAGGTCCGTGGTGATGTCTCGCAGCAGTTCCACGGCGCTGAATCCGGACGCGAGGAACTCGGCTTTGGCGCCGAAGAACAGTGCGTCACTGTTGAGCGGGCTCGCAGTGATGGCCTGGTTAAATTTCGCGAGCGCCTCGGTGTATTTAGTCTCTCTCAACAGTCCTTGGCCTTCGAGGATGAGATCATCGACGTTATCATCGCCGGCGCGCGAACTGAAGATATTTGCCCCCTCACATCCACTCACGCATATAACAGCAGTCAGAACAAATAAACCGACCCACTGCGGAAGTATTCTTCGATTCATAGACAACCCCCTATTTGGCACCTAGCCGTTTGACTGTTAAAAGGACTGCTCGCCCTCACTTCAACAGATCCACTTTATCCGTGTTTTCCCATGTAAACCCGGGTTCGTTCCGCCCGAAGTGCCCGTATGCGGCAGTCGGCAGGTACACCGGCCTCTGGAGATCGAGTGTCTCGATGATACCTTTCGGTGTGAGATCGAAATGGTTTCGAATACGGCCTGCAATCTCATCCTCCGGCACCGTGTTGGTCCCAAAAGTATGCACCATGATCGACACGGGATCCGCCACACCGATTACGTACGCAAGCTGAATTTCACACTGGCTGGCAAGACCCGCTGCAACCACGTTCTTTGCCACATAACGTGCGGCATAGGAAGCGGAGCGATCCACCTTTGTGGGATCCTTGCCGGAGTATGCCCCGCCGCCATGACGACAGGTCCCACCGTACGTGTCCACGATTATCTTACGGCCGGTCAACCCGGCGTCGCCGTGTGGGCCTCCGACCACAAAGCGACCGGTTGCATTGATATGATACTTAATGTGTCCTTGATCCACGAGGTTCTGCGGCAGGGCGGGTCCAATTACTTTTTCGATGATGTCCTCACGAATCTGTTCACTGGACACATCCGGATCGTGCTGCGCCGCGATGACCACCGTATCGATCCGCTCTGGCTTGCCGTCCACATATTCCACCGTTACTTGAGACTTGCCGTCCGGACGCAGATACGGAATCGTACCGTTTTTGCGCACATCCGACAGACCCCGGGTTAATTTATGAGCCAAGGAGATGGGCAAGGGCATCAGTTCGGGGGTTTCGTCACAGGCGTAACCAAACATCATACCCTGATCTCCAGCGCCCTGGGTATCGACGCCCATCGCGATATCGGCGGACTGACGGTCGATCGAGGTAAGGACCGCACAGGTTTCCCAGTCCAGACCGTAGCTGGAGTCAGTGTACCCGATAGATTTTAAGGTGCCGCGCACGGCGCCTGGCATATCCACGTAGCCGTTCGTCGTAATCTCGCCTCCGATGACGACCATTCCTGTTGTAACAAACGTCTCACAGGCAACCCGGGCTTGGGCGTCCTGACTCAGGATAGCGTCGAGAATAGCATCGGATACCTGATCCGCAATTTTATCGGGATGACCTTCCGTTACAGATTCAGAGGTGAACAGAAAACTCGGTGCCATGCAAAACTCCTCGAATAAAAATAAAAGTGAAGTGTACCGTTAAGACCATTCATTGAACCTCATACGGATACTTTCAAAAATACCCGCCGAGGTTGACTTTAGGAACCATGAACGCGCACGGCTCGATCGATGCCCGAGATGTTACCGTTCCGCGGGGCCTGAAAACGAGGTCGGCAATATGATCATCGTCCGGTATCGCGACCGGCGGAATCACCGACAGAGCGGCTTAAGATTCCGTGGGCGGACGGTTAAAACTCAGCAACCGACGGTTTGTAGCCAGTAAAGTTTCCGGTGTACTGCAGACGTACCGTTCGTCGGCTAAAGTAGAACTTGAGATATTATACGCCACAATCGATTTTCCGCAACGGGAAACGAGGCTTTGGTAGCAGAACGAATCAGCCGCCAATGCCGGCTACAGGAATCCCAGATTTCATGATAGTTCTTCGATCTTATACAACTTAATTTCAGAACCCGACATACCTTCAGAACTCGACATACCGTAATATAAAAGGTCTTATCAAAAAACAACATGCACCTATAAAAAGCAACAGAAAACTGGGGAGCGCGCTTAATTTATTGGAGGTGAATAGGAGGGAATCAACCTGCGAGTCTGTCCTTGACGTACTCGTGGATTTCATCGGAATTCGGAAGAGACAGGACGTGGTCGGCGATTTCTTTGAGATCTGAATAGCAAGCGGAGCGAATGGTTCTTTTGACCTCGGGAATATCTATGGGGCTCATGCTCAGTACATCCAAACCCAGACCGAGAAGAAGACAGGCCGTGTATGGGTCCCCGGCCATCATGCCGCATACACCGACCCAGATGTTATTGTCATGCGCCGCCTTGACTACACGGCTGATAAGATGCAGAACGGCCGGATCATATGCGTCATAAATCGACGCAACCCCGGGATTACCTCGGTCGACGGCAAGGGTATACTGAATAAGATCGTTAGTCCCTATACTGAAAAAATCCGCCTCCAGTGCCAGGTTGGAGGCGGTAATGGCTGCGGAAGGAACCTCAATCATAATGCCTACCTGCATCGACTCGTCGAACGGTGTTCCCTCCGCGGTGAGTTCCCGACGAACTTCGTTGAGCACCTCTTTAGCCTGGCGAATTTCCGATACTCTTGAGATCATCGGGAACATGATACTCAGATTGCCCACCGTGCTGGCGCGCAGTATAGCGCGCAGTTGTACCTTGAAGATCTCAGGATTTGCCAGACACAACCGAATCCCCCTGAACCCGAGGGCCGGATTGGCTTCCGAATTCAAGGACACGCGATCCGGCATCTTATCCGTCCCCAGATCCAGGGTACGGATGACCACCGGTCTCGGCGACATCTGTTCCGCTATTTTACGATAAGCCTGGTATTGCTCTTCTTCTGACGGAAGACCATGCCGGAGCAGATAAAGGAACTCTGTTCTGTACAGACCGATGCTGTCTGCACCGTGGGAGAGAACGGTCTCCACTTCACTGGGAAGTTCAATATTCCCAGACAGTTCGACGGTATGTCCGTCTTCGGTGGTGGCCGGGGCATCCAGAAACTGGAGCAGTTCATGTTCGACAATGGAAATTTCGGTCTGTGCTTGCTCATAGCGATCGATAGTTCCCGGCGAAGGATCGACGAACAGCCGTCCCGCGGTGCCATCTACGATCAAGCGTGTCCCTTCTTCTATCTCGCTGGTCGCGACGTTGGTGCCGACCACGGCTGGCACCGCCAGACCTCTCGCCACGATGGAGGTGTGGGAAGCCTGTCCTCCCACATCCGTGACAAAGCCGCAGACGTGGGAACGATCTATTTCAGCGGTATCGGTAGGAGACAGATTATGGGCGACAACGATGACCGGCTCATCCATTTCCTGCAGTGGTGTCCGCGCCATGCCCGCGAGACGGGCGAGAACGCGGTAGCGGACATCCTCGAAATCGGCGGTCCGCTCCCGGAAAAACGGATTCTCGACGGCGGACATACTGGCGATCCAGCCCTGCATGATATCGTCAAAAATGTATTCTGCGTTTCGAGCCTCCCGGCGGATTCTGACGACGGTTACATCCACGATTTCGGGGTCTTCCAGAACCGCCCTGTGCGACCGAAAAATACCGGAGATCTCCTCATCCGCTTTCATGGCGATGCGTTTCTGGAGGGCGACTACTTCATCGAGGGCTTCATCGATGGCTTTACGGAACCGGGCGATTTCCCTGTCAATTTCCGAATCGGCGACCGTATGTTCCGTGACTTTGAAACCGGTACGATCGAAGATGAAGGCACGACCGATAGCGATACCCGGAGAGGCGGCGATGCCGGTTATAATGCGATCGTGTTCGTTCATTCATCCTCTCCGAAATTGTTTTCTACCATTTTCACAAGGGCGTTTACTGCTTCCTGCGCATCGGTGCCGTCAGCCTGGATAGTGATGGAACATCCGGGCTCCGCCGCCAGAGAAAGGACCGCAATAATGCTCTTGCCGTTCACACTCAACTCGTCCTTTGTGATCGAAATCTCGGAGACAAATCTGGACGCTATTCGCACCATCTCGCCAGCCGGACGCATATGCAGTCCTGTTTTGTTCCGTATGGTTACGATCCGTTCTTCCATGGTCATTCCGTTTCTTATTCGAAATCTTCGCGATCGTAGATAGAGCCCGCTGAATGTTTGCGCATTGCTTCGATAAGCCGTTCGTTCAACTGGGCCGCCGGGTGCTCTCCAACGACTTTGAGCAGGTGATTCAAGGCGATCACCTCGGCGATGACCGTCAAGTTCTTGCCTGGCACGATCGGTAGCAGAACATAAGGCAGTTCCACGCCCAGCAGTGTGGTTGTCTGCTCTTCAATGCCCACACGTTCGTATTCGGTGTTGCGATCCCATTCCTCCAGCCTTACGACCACTTCCACACGTTTTCGGATTCGAATTGCCCGGATGCCGAAAAGAGCCGGGACGTCTATGATACCGATGCCCCGGATTTCCATGTAGTGTTGCATGTGCTCATCCCCAGCGCCCATGAGCACTCCTCTGCGCATCCGATACACCGTGACTGCATCATCCGCAACCAGACGATGGCCGCGTTCCACAAGGTCAAGCGCAGTCTCACTCTTTCCGATACCGCTTCTACCCGTAAACAGAAGTCCTATGCCATACACATCCACCAGGGAACCGTGAACCGATTCACGGGGAGCGAAATGAGGCTCAAGATACTCCACGATAGAATGAGTAAATTCATCCGTTGTCAGCCCGGAAACGAGTACAGCCGTGTTATGCTGGCTGGCGGCGTTCAGCAATTCATCCGGCGGCGTCAGGTTCTTGGTAACCACAATACATGGCACATCAAATGACAGAACGTTCTCTACCGCTAACAGGCGCGCTTCGGAGGACAGGCTCAGCAGATACCCGTACTCCGTCTCTCCCAGTATCTGAATACGGTTGGGCGCAAACCGGCCTGTAAATCCGGAGAGGGCCATACCGGGCCGGTTAATGGAGCTGTTGGTTATTTCCTTATCCCCACCGGTCTCGCCGTTGCTTGAAGAGAGCCGGAGATCCTTCCGTTCCTGAAGTTCCCGGATCGAAATAGGCTGAATTTTCATCACAACCCTCTACTTTGACGGCACGGAACTGGCCCGAACCATTCTTTATCTGTTCTTGGGAATGTGAAAAGACTTACGGCCTTTTGCCTTATGGTTATACTATTTCGCATTGTATTTCTTGTTCTGGCAAAAGATCTTCCGACGCATGATCGATCGCTAGAAACCTTTCGGCAGGTTCTTCTTTACTGACAAGCACGGTGCCATTCAATTTCCTATTTGAATTCGTCCGTATTTCAGTATCTCGTAAACGTAGGGGTCAAATCCATATCGATGATGTCCTCAACTCACCAGCCTCATCTCTGAAGTCGATCTTCGCCGTGTGTTCTGTGACTCTCGCCCGATTCAATATGCCGGGCAGGGATGGAAACATCCATTACATTTTTTCCTGTGAGTAAGAGAAATTCACACCCGTTTTCTCATACGGGCGGTAGGAATATGCAGCTGGTCCCTATATTTAGCCACGGTTCTCCGTGCGATATCCACGCCCTCGCCATGAAGGATGCCCACCACCTTCTGATCGCTCATAGGAGATAGCGGATCTTCGTTTTTAATAAGCTGGCCGATACGATCCTTGACGCTCTTCGTCGCCAGTTGGTGTCCGTCCTGGGTGTCGATCGTCCCGTCAAAAAAATATCTGAGTGAGAACACACCACGTGGAGTCTGAACATATTTTCCCTGGGTTACGCGACTGACAGTGGCGGGGTGGATGCCGATCGCGTCTGCGGCATCCTGGAGGATCATGGGGCGAAGGTAGGAAAGACCTTTGTCTAGAAACTCACGTTGCGCGTCGACAATATAGTTCATGACTCTCCGCATGGTCGTCCGACGCTGTTCGATCGAGTGTACCAGCCAGTTTGCGTCGTTGAGTTTTTTACGAACGTACTGACGCACTTCGACCGGCTCGTTGGAATTCCGGTTCAAGAGTTTGTGATACAGCTTGCTGACCCGAAGCCGGGGCAGGTTTTTTTCGTTGAGCAGAACAACGTATTCGCCGTCCACTAGTTCAACTAATAGATCCGGTATGATCGGGATGGCAGCCTCATCACTGATGGAAAGACCTGGTTTGGGATTGAGCCCGGCAATGATTTCGATAGCTCCCTGTATTGCTTTTAGCGGTGTCTTCAGCGATTTTTTCATGATCGCCAGGCGGCGATTCCGAAGATCATCCCAGTGATCCCGTACCATAATGGCAGAAAGAGAATCCGCCTGACCGATAGACTCCAGCTGGAGCAGGAGGCACTCTTGAAGATCCCGAGCGCCGACGCCTACAGGCTCTAGGCTCTGTATCATCAGCAATATCCGCTCTATTCGCTGCACAGCCATATTGAAGACCACGGCGATTTCTTCGAGAGATATCCTCAACAGACCGTCATCCTCGAGATTACCGATAAGGTATTCGCCGATTTCCCGTTCCCGGGCGGACATATCGAGCAGATGGAATTGTTCTAACAGATGCTCTTCGAGGCTTATACCCGATTTACCTTCGCGATCCAGTAAATTCTGATCTTCATCTTTTTCGTACTGCTCGTGGTATTCCTTTTCGTATACGGCACCGTCCCTCAGATATTCGTCCCAGTCTATTTCATTGCTATCTTCGTTTTTGAGTTCTTTCTCTTCGGCGGCATTGCCGTCTCTCAGGTATTCGTCCCAGTCGATCTCTTGATCGTCTTCTTTTTTCTCCGCTTCGGATTCTGCATGCTCTTCCGCCGCCTCATCCTCTTCCGCACTTGCTGTGTTCTCGCCCTCTTCATCCTCTTCGTCTTCTTCGATGACTTCAAGTAGCGGATTATCTTCGAGTTTCTGCTTCAATTCGGTCTCAAGCTCCAGCGCGGTGTACTGCAGCAGCTTAAGCGAGTACATCAATTGAGGAGATAATTTCTGGGATAATTCCTGTCGTAATCCTAGGTCCATGTCTATTCTGTTCTTAGTGGATCAGCGTTCTCTTGAGTAGACTAATCCAAGCGGAATCGTTCTCCAAGGTAAATACGGCGTGCCTCCGGATCATTGGCCAGAAACTCCGCCGTTCCGGACTTCAATATTGCGCCATCCGCCATTATGTAGGCCCGATCGGTAATTTGCAGTGTTTCCCTCACCGTATGATCGGTAATCAGAATCCCCAGCCGCCGGTCCTTCAAACGCCGAATCATTTCTTGGATGTCCTCTACCGCTATAGGGTCGATACCTGCAAACGGTTCATCCAGCAGGATAAAGCTGGGATCGGTCACCAGCACCCGGCTGATTTCCGTCCGGCGGCGCTCCCCGCCGGACAGGGTATAGGCTTTCTTCCGGGCCAGGTGGGAGATACCGAAGTCCTCCAGATAAGAGGCCATCCGCTCCCGCCGTTCTTTTTTTGACAGGGGCATCGTCTCCAGAATAGCCATCAGATTTTCTTCAACCGTCATCTTCCTGAAGATCGACGGCTCCTGGGCCAGATATCCGATACCGCGACGGGCCCGGCGATACATAGGCCACGCGGTGATATCCTCCCGCTCGCCGCTTTCCGAATCCTCAATTATGATCTTACCGGATTGCGGTCTTATCATACCGACGATCATGTAGAAAGTAGTCGTCTTCCCAGCCCCGTTGGGACCCAGAAGACCGACCACTTCGCCCTCTTCGACACGGATACTTACGTCGTTAACGACGCATCGCCTCTGATACGATTTAACCAATTGTTCCGCCGTCAGACACCGCACTTGATATCCTGATCTCTAGGGTATGCTGCCTTCCGCAGGTGTCGTATACGTTCCGATGACACCGCCACGTGCGGATACTTTGATCAGCTGTCCCCGGTCCAGTGTGACCGTGATCTCCGACGCGCTGATCCTGTTGTGCCCCGGCGGACCTTCGGAGACGGTCTCCGAGGGCTGATATTTACTCCTCGCATTCTGCGATGCGATGATTTCTTTAATCGTCTCACCGTCGAAGGCTACAGTAAGGGTACGCCCCTCAAGGGTACTCTTCTGCTGCGCCGGCCGTTTCTGCGCTACCTCTGTGCCGCCTTCAGGCGCGTAGGTCGCTTTTGCACGGCCGGTTACAACTGCCTGCGTTACAGAGTCTTCCTTGAGGGTCAGCAGTATATCATCTCCTGCGATATCGTTATTACCCTCACGAAGTACCGGCCGACCGATCAGATGCGCCTCTTCCCGGACATAGGTAAGCGTGTCACAGACTCCCTCCAGCGGTCCACGGGTTATGGTCACCGAGGCATATACGTCCACATGTTTCTCAGCAAAGGAGTATACCATTCGTTTCCCCGTGACGACAATTTTTTCCTCCCCGTGCGCCTGTTGTTTTACAAGACGGGGAGACCCGGTAATCAGTGCCTGCTCCGGCACCCTGGAATAGTCTACCCGATCGCAGGTTACCGTGATCTGTTCAGACATGTCGGTTACCGTCACAGAATCCTGAACCACCGCCCGAATCGCCGTATCCGAATCCGCGAAATAATACTCCAGGCGCTGCCCGGTAATGAGGACTTCCTCATCCTCCTTGTAACGCGTCAGCCTGGGAGAACCGGTAATTTCCGCATAATGGGCCCGGTGAAAATAATCGCCGTCCGTTCCCGTCAGCGTGATGCCTTCCTCTGTATCGACTATGCGGACGCCACCACTTGCCTCCGCATGACGGTCTTTCTTATAATAAACTACATGCTCCGCGAAAAGTGTCGTCTGATCCCTTTCTATCTCCACTTTGCCGTCCAGGATCAATTGACCTTTCTTTTTCCTGTATTGCACGTAATCGCTCTTCAGCGTCGTTTCACCGTGAACGATCCATACGTTCCCCACCAGATGCGACACGTCATCGACACCGGTACCGCGCCATGTGTCTGCGTGCCGAACATCGATGGGATCAGATTGACCCAGCAGTGTAACTGGCACGGCTAGCTGCCCGCAAAGCATCAAAACACCAACGCTTAATCGGTAGCTAACACAACACTTGGATCCCGTTAATATAATGTGGACACCCCAAACCGTCAAGAGGGTATACCAATTTTTTCCCATAATAATGATGCCTTATGGCCATTGTGGCACGTTTTGTGCTTGCGACTATGGATCCTTGGTTTCACTGAATTGTTCTTCAAGTTCATCACCCCGGTCGAATCGTCCTTTTATATCTCGGAATATCCGCCACTCATCCAGATTTGGATCCGCCTCAAACCCCACACCCGTGACGACGTCCCGCGCAGTCGACAAGCGCACAACGGCTCCCGTCGTTATCCGGTTTTCCTGCTCGACCCATTTCAGGGAGTCCGTCTCTAATCTCCCGTGCTCGCTACTGACGATCAGGACGTTTCCGTGTACCGTCATGTTCCGGGATGATTCTAAAATCCGGCCGCGGTCGGCCGTAAGTGTTGAAGACAAGCGGCCGTTTTCATCGAAGAATCTTACCGTCAGGCCTTCATCGAAGATGGTCTCCTGATCGGCCTGATAGTATAGGCGGTGGTTTGCATCTAAGACAATCCGGTTTCGGGCGTCCTGAAAGAGATAGACGGTTGCTTTCCAAGACTCCTGGTCCGGAACCCGTTCTTCTGCGTGGATCACCGGTGACCCAGCAGGTTCAGGGGCTGAAGCACAGCCGATAAACGGCCATAACAACAGTATTATGAAGCCGGTGGCTTTGTTTTCCATCGATCGTGCATCCAGACCCATTGGGTGGGCGATTGACGTATCAACGATTCTATTTCCGCCGTGTATTCCTGAACCACCCCGTTAACGACTTCTTCGGATGGCCGGTCTTCGACGAATATCGGTGGTTTAATGGTAATCAGATGCGTGTCGTCTTCCCGACGCCAGATCCCCATGGGCACGATTGGTACACCGGTCCTACCGGCGATCACCGCCGGGCCGACCGGTGTGTACGCCGGATGATCGAAAAACCGTACGAAGGTGCCGGGTACCCGGGTGTCCTGGTCGACCAGTAGGCCTACCACTTCACCACGGCGCAACGCGCGCAACACCTCGGATGTGGCATGCGCACGCTGAACCACGTTGAGACCGCCCCGGAACCTGTTTGCGCCAAGCAGCGCATCCAGGCGTTCATCATACAGGGCTGCGGCTACCACAGTGAGCCGGAAGCCCTTCATGGCAAGGTACGCACCCAGCAGTTCAAAGTTTCCCATGTGTCCGCTCACAGCGAGGACACCGTTGCCTTCCGCATAGGCGGGTTCCAGATTCTCCATGCCCTCAACAGCGACCAGGCTGCCCACTGTTTCCGGCGTGATCTGCGACAGGCGTATGGCATCTACGGCATTGCGTCCGAGGTCCCGGAACACCTGCACGGCCATGCTGTGAATCTCAGTGGCGGTGCGCTCTGCGCCGTAAGCCCTGTTCAGATTATCGATCGTACGTCGACGCGTGCCAGCTGCACAAAAATACGCGAGCCGCCCCAGCGTATCACAGACTGAAAGTGCGGTGGTTCGTGGTATGGCGTTTATGAACGCCAGGAAGATTCGAACCACATAAAATATGGTTTGGTTCTTGAGACGTTTGCGCCACATGGCCTTTGACCTAGAGGACGTTGTGCCGTCTTACCACTTCGCTGATGTCGATCAGTTGTTCAAGAAGCGGTTCGAGCAACTCGAGCGGGAGCATACTGGCCGCATCACACAACGCTTCTCCAACGTTCGGATGGGTCTCGATAAAAACGGCATCGCAACCGGCAGCCACACCGGCGCGGGCGAGGGGGTAGATAAACTCGGGTGTGCCTCCCGAGGGATCACTGCTCGGACGACCGTACAGACGGACCACATGGGTGGCATCGAACACGACCGGATAGCCCGTTCTGCGCATGATGTGCAGGGAGCGGTAATCCGTCACCAAGTCGTGATGGCCGAAACTGGTACCCCTTTCGGTCAGCAGGATCCGACGGTGACCGACGCCCTCCATTTTGTCCACGATGGCCTGCATATCCGTCGGCGCTAGAAACTGGCCTTTCTTTACGTTTACCGGTTTACCGGTTCGGGCCAGTGCCAGCGTCAGTTCGGTCTGCATGGACAGGTGCGCCGGCAACTGCAGCGCATCCAGTCCTAACGCAGCGGCTTCTACCTCGGCGGTTGTATGTACATCCGACAGCACAGGAATACCCATAGCTCGCACGCCCTGCAGGATGCGCAAGCCTTCTTTCTGTCCTGGCCCCGTGTAAAAAGAGGCGGACGAGCGGTTGGCTTTAAAATAGGAGGATTTGTATATCAGGGGTATGTTCAGACGGCCGGCGATATCCATCAGGTGGCCAGCGGTCTTCATCACCACTTCTTCACTTTCAATAACGCACGGACCAGCGATCAATGCAAGCGGATGCCCGGCGCCGATATGTATGTTCCCTATCTTTACTTCGTTCATGGAATCAGATCTCCGTCCCGCAGCCGCTTTTCCGCCAAATAGAGGTCATCCGGCACATCCACTCCCAGCGGCGCATAATCAGTTTCGACGACACGGATGGTGTAGCCGTGCTCCAGTGCACGCAACTGCTCCAGCCCTTCGGCCTGTTCCAGAGGCGTGGGCTCCAAGCCCGCGAATATGAGTAGGAAATCACGCCGGTAACCATACAGACCTACGGTATTAAAATAAGCGGTTTGTTCAAATATAGAGGAATCGGGGCTGTCCTCTGGCGGATAGGGAATCGGCGCCCGCGTAAAATACAACGCATTGCCCTGACGATCCATTACGACTTTTCCCATATGACGGTTCATCAAGTGCGCGGACTGATCGATCCGGTGGGCCAGCGTAGTCATAGGCAATACCGAGTCATCCAGAAGAGGCTGCACCACTGATTCTATGGCCTCCGGCGTAATCAGAGGTTCATCCCCCTGGATATTCACGATGATATCATCCGACCGCCCCCTGACCACTTCCGCCGCCCGATCCGTTCCGCTGGCATGGTCCGGTGATGTCATCGCCACCTCGCCTCCGAAACCGGTTACCGTCTCGGCGATACGGGCATCGTCCGTGGCCACCAACAGGTGTGTCAGGCAAGTGGCCTGCCGGGCCCGTTCATAGGTGTGCTGTATCATGGGTTTTCCATACAGCAATGCCAGCGGTTTGCCCGGAAACCGCGAGGAAGCGTAGCGTGCAGGTATGATACCGAGGACGGACATCATGAGGCCTACAGGACCTTAGGGACCATAAAGTGTCCCCGATCTTTCTCCGGGGCGTTGGCCAGAGCTTCGTCGTGCGGAAGCGATTCGTCTACCACGTCTTCCCGCAAAACGTTTCGCAGATCCAACACATGGGATGTAGGAGGAACGTCGGTTGTATCGATCTGTTTCAGATGCTCCACATAATTCAGGATTTCGTTGAGCTGACCCACCAGTTGTTCACGCTCTTCATCACTGAACCTCAACCGGGCCAACGTGGCCACGTGGTCTACATCCTCGAGTGATACCGACATGAATCTCTCCTATTTAATCGTTTCCAGCGCTGCGTACTTCACCATGACCTTCTTGGTGACACCACCGAACCGTATGGTGGCGCGCATGTTGGATCCGCTACCATTAATCTGCATAATCTGGCCGTCTCCCCAAACCGGATGACGGACCCTCTTTCCCTCCGTAAGTCGCAGGGGACCGAATGGCGTACTGGCCTCCCGTTGCAACGGTTGCTCCTGTTGGGAACCGAAACTGTCTTTGCCATCACCGCCCCAGGAAGAAGCCGAATGCCGCACGGTGCTCGACTTCTCCACGAATTCCTCTGGTATCTCCGAAAGGAAGCGCGACTGGATCCCCGGCATAGCGCCGCCGAAACGCCGTCGTAGGTTTGCATAAGAAATGTACAGACGCTCCCGGGCCCGCGTGATACCTACGTAGAACAAGCGGCGTTCCTCCTCCAGATCGTTCTGACTCTCCATGGCCCGGGAGATAGGAAACAGGCCGTCTTCCATACCGGCGATAAATACGAATGGAAACTCCAACCCCTTGGCGCTGTGCAGTGTCATCAGCGTTACCCGGTCCACCGATTCATCCCACCGGTCGAAATCACTAACCAGCGCGGCTTCCTCAAGGAACATACGGACCAGCGGAGGATCGGTACGCTCTGAGAATTCCTCGACGGCGGCCAGCAACTCTCGCACGTTCTGAGCACGAGTTTCGGCTTCGACGGACCGGGCGGCTTCCATTTCCAGTTCGCGGAGATAACCCGTTTCTTTAATGACCTGCTCCGTGATTTCGGATGCCGCCACCGTTTCCTGTCGCTCGGCCAAATCCGCAAGAAAAGCACCCAGCGCCTGCGCAGATCGGGTGGCGGATGGTGTCAGCCCTGCCTCTTGACTGTGTACCAGCCCCTCAATGGGGTTCAGCCCCTGCGCCAAGGCAAACGTTTCGATTTTCTCTACGCTCACGTTGCCCAATCCCCGTGGAGGTGTGTTAACAATTCGCCGGAAACTCACACTGTCCCGCGGATTCACAATCACTTTCAGGTAGCTCAGGATGTCTTTCACCTCTTTCCGCTCAAAGAACCGCAAGCCGCCCACAATCACATACGGCATCGAAGCTCGGCGGAGCTCGTCTTCAAGCGCACGGGATTGTGCATTGGTGCGGTAGAGAACCGTAAAATCACGTAGCGGACGGTTGCTCAAATCCATCTCCTCGCGAATCTTCTTTGTCACCTCCCGGCCTTCATCCCGCTCATCCATAGTTTCCATGACCACTACCTGGTCTCCCGGTGGATTTTCGGTCCACAGCTCTTTTCCGGTGCGGCCTTTGTTGTTCTTTATGACGGTGTTGCTCACCTCAAGGATTGCTTTCGTGGACCGGTAATTCTGTTCCAGCCGAACCACTTTGGATTCCGGATAGTCCTTCTCGAATTCAAGGATATTCTTTATATCCGCCCCACGCCAGGCATAGATGGATTGGTCGTCATCACCGACCACACACAGGTTCCGGTATTTCTTGGCCAGCAGGTTTATCAATCGGTACTGAGCATGGTTAGTATCCTGGTATTCATCCACATTGATGAATTGAAACCGCTCCTGGTAATGCTCCAGGATGGACGGCACATTTTCGAATCCAACAACCAGCTGCATAATCAGATCATCGAAATCCAGAGCATTGTTGTCGGACAACGCTTTCTGATAGGTGGTATAGACCCTGGAGACGTTCTGCTCGAAGTAATTGTTACCTCTATTCTCATAATCTTCCGGATTGATGAGCTGATCTTTAGCGCCGCTTATATAGCTTCGGATGGCTTGGGGCGCGAACTGTTTGTCCGACATATTCAGTTCTTTCATGACCCGTTTTATCAAAGTAAGCTGGTCATCACCGTCGTAAATAACAAAATACCGGTCCAGCCCAAAATTCTCTGCTTCGCGCCTCAATATTCGAGCCGATATGGCGTGAAACGTTCCGACCCAGTTGGGGGCCCGCCCGCCACCAAGCAGAGCGTCGATACGCTCTCGCATTTCTTTAGCCGCTTTGTTGGTAAACGTCAGCGCTAGGATTTGTTCCGGGTCGAGACCTACATCGTCGATCAGTCGGGCGATACGGTAGGTCAGTACCCGGGTCTTGCCACTGCCGGCGCCTGCGAGGATGAGAAGCGGCCCATCTATATGCTCCGCGGCCTCGAACTGATCGGGATTGAGCGATTCTTTAAGGTTCATTACGGTCTTGAAAATTGAATGTTGAATAGTGACGTATACGGTGGCCCAAGTTTGGTTAGTATAAGAGGGTCTGGAGGGGCTGTCAACGATTTCTTGGTTATCGATAGGCCGTTACTTTATGGGGTTATACGGAGAGATAACGGAGGCAATTAATGTCCTGGTATATTCGGTTTTGGGATTATTGAAAATGTCTTCGGAGGCCCCCTGCTCGATCACTTTACCCTCTTTCATTACGATGATTTCGCTGGCCATGGCGCGAACCACCCGCAGATCGTGACTGATGAACAGATAGGCCAGTCGATGGCGTTCCTGGAGGCGGCGGAGCAGGTCTATTATCTGCGCCTGAACCGTCATATCAAGCGCGCTGGTAGGTTCGTCGAGCACAACGAATTTCGGCTTTAGCGCCATGGCACGGGCGATAGCGATCCGCTGACGCTGTCCGCCAGAAAATTCATGAGGATACCGGTCCATCATTGCAGGATCGAGGCCCACCTCATCCAGTGCCCGTGACACCACCTGACGCCGTCCTTCGAGCAGCATCTCCCGGTGGTGAACCAGCAGTCCCTCTTCGACGATCTGAAAAACCGACATACGAGGACTCAGGGACCCGAACGGATCCTGAAATACCATCTGCATGTGACGGCGCAGCGGTCGTACCCTTCCTTTTTTGAGTCCATCGATCGATTCATCCTCGAAACGAATACCCCCTTGGCTCTGGATCAGACGGAGTAGCGCCAGTGCCAGGGTGGTCTTTCCGGACCCGGATTCCCCCAAGACGCCGACCGTATGACCGGCACGGATCGTAACCTGTATATCATCCACGGCTTTCACGTAACCGACTGTCTTTCGCAAAACGCCGCGACGGATCGGAAACCAGATCTTCAGATGATCGGCCGACATGACCGCCGGGGCAGTGGGATCCTGGTCCATTGAACGCGGACGGGGTTCCGCGGAAAGCAGCTTCTGCGTGTACAGGTGTTGCGGCGATCCGAACAGGCGATCAACTGGACCTTCTTCAACGATTTTCCCCTCAGTCATCACGTACACCCGGCCCGCCATGTTCCTCACTATATTGAGATCGTGGGTAATCAGGAGTATCGCCAACCCAAGGCGTTGCTGGATGTCTTTGAGAAGCTGAAGGATTTGTGTCTGAATCGTCACATCCAAAGCAGTGGTGGGTTCATCGGCGATTAGCAGGTCCGGTTCGTTGGCCAGCGCCATAGCGATCATCACCCGCTGGCGCTGGCCGCCCGAAAACTGGTGAGGCCAAGCATCGAGGCGCTGCTCTACATCCGTGAGTTGTACCAGATGCAGCAACTCTATGGTACGTTTTCGGGCCTTCTGCCTGCTCATGCCTTTGTGCAGAATCAATGTCTCACTAATCTGTTTCTCTATGGTGTGCAGCGGGTTGAGCGAAGTCATCGGTTCCTGGAAAATCATGGAAATGCGCGAACCCCGAATCTCATGGATCCCTTCATCAGGCGCATCAATCATCTCGGAGCCTTCGAACAGGATACTGCCATGCGGATGGAACGCCCGTGGATAGGGCAGCAGCTGCAACACGGACAGTGCAGTGACCGATTTCCCTGAACCGGATTCGCCCACCAGCGCGACCGTTTCTCCCCGATCAATGCTTAGATCGACCCCGCGCACCGCCTCGACAACGCCATCCTCCATCGTGAAGGATACGGCCAGGTTATGGATCTGAAGCAGACTCAACTTGGTTCTCCAGTCTGAAGCGAAGTCTTCCGCGGATCAAACGCGTCTCGCACCCCTTCACCTATGAAAACCAGTAGAGAAAGCATAACCGCCAGCGTGATGAAAGAGGTGAACGCCAGCCAAGGTGCCTGCAGATTCTGCTTCCCCTGATTGAGCAGTTCACCGAGCGACGGAGATCCGGGTGGCAAACCGAGACCGAGGAAATCGAGAGAAGTAAGCGCGGTGACGGAGCCGGTCAAGATAAACGGGAGAAAGGTAAACGTGGAAACCATGGCATTGGGCAGCACATGGCGCCTGATGATCTGCAACTCTCCGACTCCAAGTGCCCGGGCTGCGCGGACAAAATCCAGGTTCCGCGCCCGCAATACTTCGGCCCGCACCACGCCCACCAGGCTCAGCCAACTGAACAGGAGTAACAAACCCAGCAGCCGCCAGAAGGTAGGTTCTACTACACTCGCAAGTATTATCAAAAGGAACAGCGTAGGCAGACCGGCCCAGATTTCAATAAATCGCTGAAACATCAGATCTACCCAGCCGCCGAAATAACCCTGTACTGCGCCGGCTGTGACACCGACGATTGAGCTGAAAAAAGTCAGGGTCAGTCCGAACAGCAGGGAAATCCGGAATCCGTAAATCAGGCGGGCCACGACGTCTCGCCCCTGATCATCCGTGCCCAGCCAGTTTTCGTCGGACGGCGAGGATGGTGCCGGCTCTTTGAGATCATAGTTGATGGTACGATAGCTGTACCGCACCGGCGGCCAGAGCATCCAGCCTTTCGCATTTACCAGGTCCTGTATAAATTCATCCCGGTATTCCGCTTCGGTTTCAAAGTCGCCGCCAAAGGTTGTTTCCGGATAGGTAACCAGCACTGGGAAATAGTAGCTCCCATCATAGCTGACCAGCAGCGGGTTTTCGTTGGCAATGAATTCAGCAGGCAGAGTCAGCAGAAAGAGTGCCATGAATACCCACCAGCTCCAATAGCCCCGGCGGTTGGCGCTAAAGTTATCCAGTCGCCGCCGGGTCAGGCGGGAGATGGGCATGCCGAGAATGTGATCAGGCCCCGGGTGCGGTTGTGCGGGTACCTCATGCATCTGCGCTGTGCCAGAGGTCATCCTACAGCTCCCGGCTTTCGAAATCGATACGCGGATCGATGATGGTGTAGGTGACATCTCCTATAAGATTCATCAGAAGGCCGAGCAGAGAAAAGAAATACAAGGTTGCGAACATCACGGGGTAATCCCTACCAAGTGCCGCTTCGTAGCCCAGCAGACCGAGACCGTCGAGAGAGAAGATAACCTCGATTAGCAACGAACCGGTGAAAAGAATGCCCACAAATGCGGAAGGAAACCCCGCGATCACGATCAACATGGCATTCCGGAATACGTGTCCGTACAGCACGCGCTGCTCCTTAAGGCCTTTTGCCCGGGCCGTCATAACGTATTGTTTGTTGATCTCTTCGAGAAAGGAGTTCTTAGTGAGTAGTGTCAATCCGGCGAACCCGCCCATGACCATCGCCAGAACTGGCAGAATGATGTGCCACAGGTAGTCAATGATCCTGGCAGGCCAGGAAAAGCTTTCCCATTCCAGGGAGGTCAGTCCTCTGAGTGGAAACCAGTCGACATACCGACCACCGGCGAAAACGACGATTAGAAGGATCGCAAAAAGGAAGCTGGGGATGGCATTGCCGACGACCACCGCACCCGATGTCCAGAGGTCAAATTTGGAGCCGTCCCGTATCGCTTTAATGATGCCCAGGGGTATGGATATCAGATACACAAGAAGCGTGGTCCAGATTCCAAGAGAAATCGAAACCGGCATCTTGTCGAGGACGATGTCAATCACCCGCTGATCTTTGTAGAAGCTCTCGCCAAAATCGAATCGGACATACTGCCAGAGCATCATGAAGAAACGCTCGTGGGCCGGTTTGTCAAATCCGTACATCTTCTCCAGCTCAGCAACAAAGTCGGGGTCGAGGCCCTGCGCACCGCGATACACCATGTCGCTTGTGTTACCCGATCGGTTGCTCAGGTTATCGCCCTGCCCTGTCCCACTGAACCGGGAGGTGGCATCCATATTATGCCCCTTGAGCATGGCGATCACTTGCTCGACAGGACCGCCGGGCGCCGCCTGGATAATGACAAAATTAATCAGCATCACGCCGAACAGAGTCGGGACGATAAGGAGCAGGCGACGGATGATGTAAGCAAGCATAGGTTATTATTTCTTTGGTACGGCCATCGTCAATCTTATTTGAGGGTCGCGGCTTTGGCGCTGTCGTACCACCAGACACTTGGAAAGCCGTGGCTGTAAGCTGGGAGTTTAGCGGGTTTGCCGAATTTATTCCAGTATATGAGGCGGAAATTCTTGGAATGCCAGTTCGGAATCACATAGTGGCCCCAAAGCAGCACGCGGTCCAGGGCCCGGGTGGTGGCGACCAACGTGTTTCGGTCGGGGGCGACAATGAGTTTTTCAATTAGTTCATCCACTACCTGATCGTTGACACCGGCAACATTACGGGAACCATCCGTCTTCGCGGCCGAAGACGAAAAGAAATCTCTCTGCTCGTTCCCCGGACTCGTTGACTGGCGGGCCCAGAATACGACCGTGTCGAAGTCATAGGAATTCATCCGGTTCTGATACTGGGATGCATCTACTGTACGGATTTTCGCTTCTATTCCCAACCGTTCCATGTTCTGCACTACTGGACCGACAATACGCTCGAACGCTGGAGAGACGAGTAGGAACTCGATGGTCATCACCTCGCCGGTCTTGTCATTTGTGAGTCTGCCGTCCTGTACGCTCCAGCCAGCTTCGGTGAGCAAGTTCCGGGCAGTCCTCAGATTGTTTCGACTATTCCCGGAACCGTCGGTGGTAGGCAAGACGAATCGTTCTGTGAACACCGCATCCGGAACCCGGCCTCTATAGGGTTCGAGGATCGCCAGTTCCTGCCCGACCGGCAAACCGGTTGCCGCCAGTTCACTATTGGAGAAATAGCTGTCGGTCCTGCTGTATTGACCGTAGAACAGATTCTTGTTTGCCCATTCGAAATCAAACGTATAACTCAGCGCCTCACGTACTTTAGAATCGGCAAACTTGCTCCGACGGGTGTTGAACCAGAATGCCTGCATGCCAGTGCCGTTACCGTCCGCAGCCAGTTCCTTGACCAGCCTGCCGTCTTTTAGGGCGGGCACCTCATAGGCAGTCGCCCAGTCTTTAGAACCGTTCTCCAGGCGAAAGTCAAACTCATTGGCTTTGAGAGCCTCGACGGCGACCGTAGCATCACGATAATAGTCGAATCTGATTGACTCAAAGTTGTTCTGGCCGACGTGGACCGGCAGATCTTTACCCCAGTAATCCTCAACCAGGTGGTATGTGATATATCTACCGGCTTCGAGCGATTCGATTCGGTAAGGACCACAGCCCAGCGGCGGTTCGAGTGTCGTTGCCTCGAAGGTCCGCTCTTCCCAGTAGTGTTTGGGGAAGACGGGCAACTGCCCTATAATGACCGGCAACTCCCGGTTTCCTTTACTTCCAAACGAAAATTTCACTTTTCGAGGTCCTGTTTTTTCCGCCTTTAACACATCTGCGTAATAGGATCTGAAAAACGGATGGCCTTTTGATTTAATTATGTCGAGAGAGAAGACGACATCCTCAGGGGTTACAGCCTTACCGTCGTGCCAACGGGCATTAGCATACAGTGTGAAGACCACCCATGAGCGGTCTTCCGGCATTTCTATGAATTCCACCAGGTTACCGTATGCCGTGTTCGCTTCATCAAGAGACGCTGTCAGAAGTGTACTGTAAAACAATCCCAGTCCCGCGGCGGGTACACCTTTGAGTATAAAGGGATTCAGGCTGTCGAACGTCCCCAGTTCGGCCATTCTTGCCTCGCCACCTTTCGGCGCGTTCGGGTTCACATAGTCGAAATGCTTGAAATCGGAGCCATACTTGATGTCGTTATGCAGGGAAAGCGCATGACTCCGGTAAATATCCTGGGCATGCGCGAAGGAAAACGCAACGATCACAGCAGCGGCGCAGATGGAATACGTGATCCAACGGAGTCGTATCATGATTTGCCTCGTTCTTATAAATATAAAAGGAGTGAAATACCGATAAGATGTTGGTCATTGTTCGCAAGTTGGAACGTCTCAAAATACATTCTCTTGCAGGGCCTTGTCAAGACCAACGCCTCTCTCGCCTGCCTCGACCCGATTTTCGCTTGACATCCACGGTCAGTCAACCTACGATCTATCTTCACCAATTACCCGATATGACAAATCAGTTTCTCCGGTTGGAATAATGTCTCTTGAACGTATCGTTTCTCCATCCGTATCCGATCTCCCCGATGTCATCGACTTCGAAAAAGCACTGGCTAACAGCCCGGACAGTATGTACGGACCGCTGGGTGACTATTTCGACGATAACCGCCCTATCTTCGTCGTCCGGGCCCCGGCCCGGTTGGATTGCATGGGCGGTATCGCCGACTACAGCGGCGCCACCGTGTGCGAGTTACCGCTGGATAGGGCGGTGGTGCTCGCGATCCAGGGCCGACAGGACCGGCAGGTTGTCATCCACAGCCACGGCATCGATCGGGAGGGACTGTTAACGGACGTAACGCTATCGCTTGACGCCCAGGGATCCTGCAAACGCACGGTCCGGTATGAGACGACCCGTGAGGCCTTCTTGGAAAATCCAGGTGCTTCGTGGGCGGGCTACGCGGCCGGTATCTTCCCCGTTCTGTTAAAAGAGGGTGTCCTCGACAAATTGCCACACGGCGCCACGATTGTATTTACCAGCAACATACCGCTGGGTTCGGGCATCTCTTCATCCGCCGCTGTGGAAATAGCCACCGTGCTTGGTGTGAATCTGCTTTATGATCTACGTTTGCAAGGCCTTGAACTGGCGCGCCTGGCGCAGATTGTGGAAAATCAAATTGTGGGTGCTCCTTGCGGCATCATGGACCAGGTTACCTCGGTACTCGGGAGAAAAGGTGAATTCCTGTGCCTCGATTGCCAGCCTCACGAAATCAGACAGCATTTGCCACTTCCTACTGACTTTCACGTGATCGGTATGAACTCCAAAGTGAAACACCATGTGGGAGGAGCACAGTACACCGATGTGCGGATAGGCGCGTTTATGGGGCTCGCGATGATTCTGACACAACTTCGCAAGACAGCTGGATTCCGCAAGCAAGAGGTACCTTTTGGCGGATATCTCTGTAACATCCCTCCGCAGGAATTTGATAACGCCTACCGTCTGAACCTGCCGAAATCTATCACTGGACGCACGTTCCTCAAGCGATTCGGTGAAACACCCGATCCCGTTACGACAGTTCAGTCGAAGCAGTCCTATATGGTGCGCAGCCGCGTTGAACACCCGATATACGAGCATGCCCGCGTACAGAAATTTATAGGCCACCTGGAATCCTCTCATCGCACCGGGCTCGGCGTTTTTCTGGAAATGGCAGGTAAACTGATGTACGCTTCGGACTGGAGTTACACCCACCGCTGCGGCCTGGGCGCTCCGGAAACTGCCTGGATCGTGCGTGAAGTCAAGAAACTGGGACCGAAAGCAGGGTTCTACGGTGCTAAGATAACAGGCGGAGGTGCGGGCGGCACGGTCGCAATCGCAGGTAACAGCCGCATGTTCGATCACCTGGACCACCTGATGGTCCGCTACACCAATGCCACCGGTCTTACGGCGGACCTGTTTACCGGCACCTCCCCGGGTGGCCTGCAGTTCGGACATGGAGTTTATAGGAGGAATTGACAGTTGGCCGTTTGACGGAAAGCCGCTCCTGGATATTCTACCAATGCATCAATCCGTCAGTCCGTCAGTAAATCCCATGTCACAATCTCAACCTGTGCGTAAAGCTATAATACCCGCCGCCGGGTACGGTACCCGTATGATGCCGGCCAGCCGGGTGGTTCGAAAAGAATTGTTTCCGATCGTGGACCGGGACGGTTTCGTTAAGCCCGTGATTCAGTTGATCGTCGAGGAAGCTGTCGACTCCGGCATCGAAGAGGTATGTATTGTAGTGCCGCCGGGTGGGGATACGGTTTTCCGATCGTATTTCTCAGAACCCGAATCATGGCTCCATGGGATTACCGAGGGCAATCCGGATATGCAGGCGGCAATCGGGCGGTTGTCGGAACTGGGTAGTCGTATCACTTATGTCGTCCAGGACAAGCAAGATGGGTATGGGGATGCCGTGCTCCGTGCCCGTTCGTGGACGGGCGAAGAACCTGTGCTTGTCATGCTGGGGGATCACGTCTACATCAGCGGCGCGACATCGCGATGCGCCCGGCAACTGATAGACGTGTTCGAGACGCATCACGCGCCTGTTTCAGGCGTTATCCGCAAGCACGAGAACGATCTCAAACTGTTCGGGACCGTGTATGGATCGCTGAAAAGCAACCGACCTCCGGTGTATGAGTTAACGCGTATGGTGGAGAAACCGGCCATCACTTATGCACGAAAACACCTGCACATCGAAGCCATGCCGGCGTCTGCGTATCTGTGCTTTTTCGGATTGCATGTGTTGACATCCGACATTTTCGATTGTCTCGAGAAAATCAAGGCGGACAACCTTCGCGAGAGCAGAGAGATTCAGTTCACGGCCGCCCAGGCTATGCTCGTGGCAAAAGAAACTTACTACGCATGTGAGATAGACGGTACGCCTTATGATATCGGTGTACCGGAAGGGTATGTGCGGACGGTGGCGGCATTCGGCGTTTGAACCATTTATTCTTGATTGTCTGCTTTTAACATTCCTTTCACAACCTAACCAACTCACTCACCCATCGCACCTTGCATATGGAACCGATTGCGCGGCTGTTCCGTATTAGGAACGGTTTTAGAGTGCATGAGACCTCGTTCTGCAGTGGCACCAGGAACGATTTGGTTCGGTAATGTGCGTGACACGCATCCCGGCGTTGTTTTATCGATTCCTGCACGGGACCGGCGGACGCCCATCTGCTCCCGGAATTGCGGCACGTGTTCGGATATGATCTTTCGACAGGCATCCCTTCCTTTGGGATCGCCTTATGATACAATTAACTCTCAATTCTGTGCTTGATATTCCTGTCAAAGGTAAAACGATCACCGACGGTAGCGATCAGAGGCCGGACAGACTGACTACTCGATTGGAAATTTGGGCAATGGCGTGGTAAGTCTGATTGACGACCTCGACGCCCTTCCAGAGAGACAGTCTTGAAGGGAAAATCGGTTACGCACCAGTAATCAGAGTGCAGGATGTGGGACCACCTACCAACGTCGTCTACCCAACGACGCCCTTGACATGGCAGAACAACGACATGGGCCTCATTCGGACAATGACGAATTGATTTGCTCGGATGGGAGGTCCATCGCGATTTTAGGATTCATGGTGTCATTCTGTCTATGCTGCCGTCTTAACATCCACCGACTACTCAATTAAGCTACAATGTTAGTGACACCAGCGCGTCGCGACCTTTTACCCTCAACACATTCGTATAACGAGGAATGTCCTAAGGCGTTGTGATTTTAATGCCAGTTTGTATCATCACAGTACGTGGTCATACTGAAAACGGGAGGTAGAAAATCGAATTGACAAAGCCCGATCGTTTACTGTAGATTGCAGAACCATTTGCATCCTTAAAAAACAGCAGGAAACCACCGAAGGGAAACATAATGAAAGCAGGACGGATAATAGCGCCCGAAACGATTGAAATTATTCAGACAGATCGGCCCGATGTGGCGCTCGAAGCCACGAATCCGGACGGGCTCAGGGACAAAGTACTTATTCGTACGCTCATTACCGCGGTTTGCGGCAGTGACCACCCTTCCTTTCTCGGCGACGGACACTGGAGTTCGTTTCCCTCCGCACCCGGCGGCACGCTGCATGAATGTATCGGGCTTGTGGAAAAAACCTGGTCCGACACCTGCAAGGAAGGTGATCTGGTTCTGGCGGTACCAGGGGGTTACGGCGCCATGGCGGAGTATTTTCTCGGCCAGGGACAGTCGGTGGTTCAGGTGCCGGACGGCTTGCCCAAAGAACAGCTTCTGATGGCTCAGCCCCTTGGCACTGTTATCTACTGCCTTAGAAAAATGGGGCACCTGTTCAACAGGGAGGTCGCCATTCTGGGACAGGGACCGATGGGACTGCTGTTTACCGGCATGCTCAAAAACCTTGGGGCCGAGAAGATCATAGGTATCGACCAACACAAAAATCGCCTCGAAGCTGCGCTCGAGATGGGCGCCACCCATACAGTGGATGCTTCGGAGGTCGACCCGATTGAAGCGGTAACCGATATAACGGAAGGACGGCTGGCGGACCTGGTCGTCGAGGTGGTGGGAGAGGAAGATACGTTCAACACCTGTATCAAACTCGCGCGCCATAAAGCCGATTTTATCAATTTCGGCGTGCCTCGAAAGTCCCGTTACTCAATCGATATCGGAGAGTTGTTTCGTAAAAATCTGAGGCTGACGACCTCCGTAGGTCCGGATGTACATATCGACTACGGAAGTGGCATGCGCATGATCGCCGAGGGCCGCATCAATGTTTTTCCACTGATCACCCACACGGTCCCGTTCGCCAGAGTCCAGGAGGCGTTTGAACTGGCAACTAAAAGAAAGCATGAAGCGATCAAAGTCATAGTAGATTACGAGGAAGGATCCCGTGTATATGAATAGAGTGCGATCCATATCAGGTGGCTACTCCCTGCTTTTCGCCTGTACCCTGTTGCTCGGATGTTCCAACGAAATACAGCAGCAGGACGGGCAGCAGACGACAAATGATGCGGTGTTCGCATCTGAAATTGGAAACCACGGCGGCTCAATAACCATAGCCCAACTTTCCGACCCGAAATCGTTTAACATCATGATCGCCCAGGAAACTACTACCACGGATGTACTTCAGTATACGTTCGAAGGGCTGACGGCAACACACGGCATTACCACGGAAGTGATTCCGGCGCTCGCCGAATCCTGGGAAGTAGCTGGGGATAAAAAAACCTGGACTTTCAAGCTCCGTAGGAATGTTCAGTGGTTCGACGGCCAGCCCTTTACCGCGGACGACGTCACTTTTACCTTCAACAATGTCATCTACAACCCCGCGATCACCTCAAGTTCTAAAGACGCGTTGACGATCGAAGGAGAACAGTTCGCTGTTGAAAAGATCGACGATCATACCGTGCGCATCACCACACCGGTTCCGTACGCTCCTTTCCTGACACAGGTCGGTGTACCAATCCTGCCCAGACATGCGCTCGAGGACGCGGTTTCGGCAGGGAGATTTAACGAGACCTGGGGCATCAACACCCCGCCGGATCAGATCATAGGCACAGGACCGTTCAAAATATCGCAATTCCTACCAGCCCAGATGGTGGTTCTGGAACGGAATTCCCGCTACTGGAAAAAAGATAGCGCCGGCAATTCATTGCCGTACCTGGACGAGATAAGGATGGTGATCGTTCCCAATCAGGAAGTTATACTTCTGAAATTCCACGCGGGCGAACTGGACGTTATAGGCGTTCGAGGCCAAGACTATCCGATCCTTAAACCTATGGAACGGAAAAACAACTTTACCATTATGAACGATGGACCGGCATTCGGCACGAACTTCGTCGCTTTCAACCAGAATCCCGGAAAAGGTGATTCAGGCAAGCCCTTCCTGGATCCGATCAAACTGGCCTGGTTCAAGGATGTGCGCTTCCGTCGGGCGGTGGCGCATGCGATCGATAAAGAGACCATCATTAACAACGTGATGAACGGCCTGGGATACCCGCAGATCGCCGCCATGTCCCCGGCCGCCATGACTTTCTACAATCCGGATGTGCCGACTTACGAATACGACCTGGACATGTCTCGGAGTTTACTTGCTGATGCCGGTTACAAGGACCGGGACGGCGACGGTATACTGGAGGACCCGCAGGGGAATACCATCTCATTTGACCTTATCACAAATTCCGGCAATTCCACCCGCGAAAACATGGGGTTGATCATCCAGGCAGACCTCAAGAAAGTCGGTATAGAGGTCAACTTTGCGCCTATGGATTTTAACACACTGGTCACCAGACTGAACAAGAGCTACGACTGGGAAGCCCTCTTGCTCGGACTGACGGGGGGAACGGAGCCGGAGAGCGGCCGGAACGTATGGGTTTCCAGTGGTTCCCTCCATCTCTGGCATCCTCAGCAGAAAACGCCCCAAACGGACTGGGAGGCGGCAATCGACTCGTTGTTCAACGCTGGAGTCCAGGAATTGGATCTGGAAAGACGGAAAGAAATCTACAGACACTGGCAGACTATCGTCGCGGAGCAAGTGCCGATTATATACACCTCGCTTCCCGCCTACGTTACCGCAGTGCGTAACACCATTGGGAATGCCAAACCGACCGCTTACGCCAGAGGCTTCCACAGCATGGATGAGGTGTTCAGGAAGGACCTTTCTGAGACGGCGGAGTCAACGAATTAGCGCCTATGCTTCAATACATCCTCAAACGTCTACTCAATATGATTCCGCTGCTGCTCGGTATTTCGCTGATCTCATTCTGGATCATGCAGCTCGCGCCGGGGGATTACTTCAGCACTATGGAGTTGAATCCGGAAATCAGCCGGGAGACACTAAACCAGATGCGGGAGGAATTCCATCTGGACAAACCCGCGTTTTTTGTAGCCGTAGATGTTGAACACGACTGGGATGTGAGCTTTCACTGGGACAATCAGTACCTGCACTGGCTCGTAGAGGTGGTAGCGCCGGAGTATGATACCGTGTTTGGCATCCCGATCATACGGCCTCGTCTCAACTTCGGTTATTCTTTCAAGTATCACGTTCCTATTATAGATCTTATCGGGGGGCGCCTGTGGAACACGCTTCAGCTTTCTATCGCGGCGATGGTGCTTTCCTGGTGTCTGGCCATCCCCATAGGAATCTATTCGGCGGTAAACCCGTATTCCCCCATGGACAAAATGTTTTCGTTCTGTGCATTCGTCGGGATGTCGGTACCAAGCTTTTTCCTGGCGTTCCTGCTCCTGTACCTAGCATCGGTCACTGGATGGTTCCCGATTGGCGGGCTCCAGAGCATTGACTACCATTCGCTGTCCTTTCTTGATAAACTCTGGGACCGCATACACCATCTTATGATTCCAACCTTCGTACTCGGCACCGGTAGTATGGCCGGACTGGTACGGCTCATGCGTGGCAATATGCTGGAAACGCTGCGGGCGGAATTCGTGACTACCGCACGGGCCAAGGGTCTCGCTGAGCAGGTTGTAATCTACAAACACGCGCTGCGTAACGCAATTAATCCGTTCATCACGATCTTCGGCTACCAGTTTTCCACAATATTCAGCGGCGCGGCCATCACCGAAATTATCACCGCGTGGCCTGGATTGGGCCGTCTGATGCTTGACGCAGTCATCAGTCAGGATCTGTTCCTGGTAATGGGCAACCTGTTGATGGGATCGGTTTTGCTGATAGCAGGAAACCTCACCGCCGATATCCTTCTGGCCGTGTCCGACCCGAGGATACGGCATGAATGAGTGTATGGTTGATGGATCGATTCTAGGAAAGATTAGCAGGTTGATAGTCCCCGTAGGGAAGCTTCGAAGGGCTAGGGATTGAGGAAATCGTGTCGAAAAGGATGACCAATACCATTGAGGCCAGCGGGAAGTCGATGTCCCAGACTGCGCTGGCATTTCATCGGCTTAGGAAGCATAAGTTGGCAATGACAGGCGGCGTGATTTTGATAATCCTGTATGTTTCGGCCTTGTTTGCTGATTTTCTAGCGCCCTATTCTTACGAAGAGCAGAACAGCAAGAAGTCTTACCATCCCCCCACATCGATCCATTTTATCGATGCGGAAGGCGGATGGCATTTCAGGCCTTTTGTATACGACACCAAGGTAAAGATAGACCCGGTAACGTTCAGCAGGTCGTTTGTGGAAGACATCTCCAGACGTTATCCAGTCACCCTGTTCGTGAGAGGGACGCCTTATGTCCTGTTCGGCCTGTTGCCCATGGAACGTCATCTATTCGGTCTGCCGGTCGAAACGCTGACTATGGATGCCCCTGCACGCATCTTTCTTTTCGGCAGCGATCTGCTGGGGCGCGACGTTTTTACCCGCATCCTACACGGCGGACGCATCTCTCTCTCGATCGGCCTGGTGGGCGTTTTCATAACCTTCTCCATAGGGATCATAATCGGCGGCATAGCCGGATATTTCGGAGGCAAGCTGGACAACGTCCTGATGCGGATAAGCGAGGTGTTCATGATGATTCCTGGTCTGTATCTCATGCTCGCACTCAGAGCGGCATTCCCGCTGTCCATGTCATCGGTACAGATCTATCTTATGATCATCATTATCCTGAGTTTTATCGGATGGGCGGGTTTCGCCCGTGTAATTCGAGGGATCGTGCTGTCGCTGCGTACACAGGATTTCGTCCAGGGAGCGGAGGCCCTGGGCGCTGGGACCAGCCGGATTATTATCCGCCATATTCTTCCGAATACATTCTCATTCGCCATCATTTCCGCAACACTCAGCGTACCCGGGTATATTCTAGGAGAATCAGCCCTGAGCGTCATCGGTCTGGGCATTCGTGAACCCCAGGCAAGCTGGGGTAATATGCTGAATGTGGCGATGAACGCAAGCGTCATGCAGCAGGCCCCCTGGATTTTGATTCCGGGAGTGTTTATATTCACAGCGATCATGGCTTTCAATTTTCTGGGCGACGGTTTGCGGGACGCCCTGGACCCCAAGGGACAGTATTAAAGGGAAAGGAATTTGTTTTGGCCTGCCGAATTATATAGTTCCTCTCTTGAGTGAGGGTGAATCAGGCTCAGTTTATTTTGGAGTAAATTGGAATAGAGGGTGATATGGTCGACCATGATATATTGCTTCGGGTCAACGACCTGAAGACGTACTTCGATACAGACGACGGGGAAGTACATGCGGTAGATGGGGTTAGCTTCCAGGTTAAAAGGGGTGAGACCCTCGGAATTGTGGGTGAATCGGGCTGCGGGAAGAGCATGACCGCTTTCTCCATTCTTCGGTTAATTCCACAACCGCCCGGGCGTATCGTGTCCGGTGAGATTTGGTACCGGGATCAGAATCTCCTAACACTTTCCGATCCGCAGATACGCGGTATACGCGGCAATGAAATCGCGATGATCTTCCAGGAGCCTATGACGTCCCTCAACCCGGTCTTCACCATAGGAGAGCAGATCGCCGAGGCTGTGCGGCTTCATCAGAACGCCGATCGCAAAACAGCTTGGAAACGTAGTGTGGAGTTATTGGATGTCGTGGGAATTCCCCTGCCGGCTGAACGGGCCCGAAGCTATCCACATGAACTCAGCGGCGGCATGCGGCAGCGCGCTATGATCGCCATGGCCATCTCCTGTGACCCGGCGGTGCTCATCGCGGACGAGCCCACGACCGCGCTGGACGTCACCATCCAAGCCCAGATCCTGGATGTACTGCGGCGATTGCAGGAAGAACTCGGCATGGCGCTCATCCTGATCACACACGATCTGGGTGTAGTGGCCGAGATGGCCCACGAAGTGGTGGTCATGTACGCCGGCCAGGTGGTGGAGCAGGCGGATGTGCGTTCCCTGTTTACGCGGCCACTGCACCCGTACACCCGTGGTCTTCTACACTCGGTTCCCACACTGACTACCGAAACCGAACAGCTTTCCACCATTGAAGGTGTGGTACCGGATCCCGCCCGATATCCTGATGGCTGCCGCTTCGCCGACCGCTGCAGTTTCGTAGTGGATAGTTGCCGTCAAAACGCACAGAATCTCGCGGAAACAGCATCCAGTCATTATGTCAGATGCACACAATGGGATCAGGTAGAACAGTCCGTACAACAGGACGTGTAACTTTATCAAAGGAATCAGGCATGTCAGAACCTCTGCTTGAGGTGGTTGATCTTAAAAAACACTTCCCGCTGGGTGGCGGTGTATTCAACAGCCGAAAAACGGTCCTGAAGGCGGTGGACGGCGTCAGCTTTACGCTAAACCGTGGTGAAACACTTGGGCTGGTGGGAGAAAGCGGCTGCGGTAAGACGACGACGGGGCGGGTCATCCTGCGGCTGATAGAGCCCACAGACGGATCAGCACATATGACAACGGGCATAGAGGACGGGGCATCCCGGGAAAAGTACGATATTTTCAGACTGACAAAAGACGAACTGCGCCGAATACGGAGGCGAATGCAGATCGTTTTCCAGGACCCCTATGGATCGCTCAACCCCCGAATGACGATCGGATCCCTGCTCCGTGAGCCGCTTTCGATCCACGGTCTCGCGACCAGAGATGATATGCAGGACCGAATCGCCGAATTGCTCACAACGGTTGGCCTCAATCCCGCCCATGCACGGCGCTATCCGCATGAATTCAGCGGAGGGCAACGCCAGAGGATCGGAATCGCACGGGCGCTGGCAGTCCAGCCGGACCTGATTATCGCGGACGAACCGGTCTCCGCTCTGGACGTATCGATCCAGGCGCAGATCGTCAACCTGTTGAAAGCATTGCAGGAACAGTTCCAGCTCAGCTACCTGTTTATCTCCCATGACCTGCGCGTGGTCCGCCACATTAGCGACCGAGTGGCGGTGATGTACCTGGGCAGAATCGTTGAGATCGCCGACAAAAACAACCTCTATGCCAACCCGCTCCATCCGTATACCCAGGCCTTGCTCTCCGCAGTACCGGTGCCCGACCCCACAAGGGAACGCGGCAGGAGTATCCTGGGCGGTGACGTGCCCAATCCCACAGCACCTCCGCCGGGGTGCCCATTCCACCCACGATGCCCCAGAGCGGAAGATCGTTGTCGGACGGAACCGCCAGCATTGGAAGATAAGAGCGGGGGCCATATGGCTGCGTGTCATTTTGCGGGAAGTTGAGAAGATTGAACCACGTTCGTACCTTCCTTCAAGTCTGCCATCTCTCCCAGGAATGAATCCTCAAGAACTTGTTTCTGTTCCGCTGATAAAAAACTGTAGCGTACCCCGTTGAGCAGAACTGAATCGATCGCTTCCAAAGGGAAGCCGATTGCGGTGTGCAATAGGGTGGTTTCATCGTTGAGCGTGGTGTTGAAGAGTGTGGGGTCGTCCGAGTTTACAATCACAACAACGCCCGCATCGTGCAGCCTGCGTAACGGATGGTTTTCGATGGAATCGAAAACACCCAGACAGATGTTGCTTGTGGGATTGACCTCTATCGGTATTCGGTGTTCCGCGAGATAGGCAACGAGCCCACTATCCTCGATAGCTCGAACGCCGTGCCCGATACGCTCCGCCTTTAACGCCCGGATCGCGCCCCATATGCTCTCCGGGCCACCAAGCTCTCCGGCATGAGGCGTACTATGCAGACCTGCCGCGAGCGCACGGTCGAACCAGGGCTTGAAAGGTTCCGGAGGAAAGCCTGGTTCCAGTCCACCAAGGCCAATCGCCACGACACCATCCTGCATGCCGTCGATCGCCACCTGCGTCACATAATCCATCTTCTCCTTGTTTGGATACCCGTTCCTTACCAGATCGAATACCCAATTGATTTCCACACCGAATTCTTTTTTTACCGCTTCACGGCCGTTGGTAATACCAGTAAAAAAAATCTCCTCCGAGACATCGTTGAGCCATTTGTGGTTGCTCGGTGAGAACGTCACCTCCGCATACCGGATATTCTGGCGGGCCATTTCCGCACCGTATTCATGGACAATCAGCTCAAAATCGTCCACGGTTAACATACTTCTGGTAATAGCTACATATACTTCGATAAAGTGATGGAAATCGCTGAACCGGAACCATTCCCTCAATTCCTCCAGTGACTGGCAAGGCAATTCGACCCGGTTACGCTCAGCCAGTGTCAGAAGAGTCTCCGGCTGGATGGTACCCTCCAGATGTACGTGCAACTCGGCCTTGGGCGCAGCCTTTATGTAGTCGGTGAGAGACATGGTAGCGACAGGGTGTTGGATGCCGCTATGCGACATTGTAATTGGGTATTTGTATGATTAAATGTAAAATACAGCATCCCGTTGTGTGAACAAGCGCTTTCTACAGGGTGTCTGCAGTGATTCTAACCGAGTTGTTGAATTTTCATTTTTCATTTTTCAAATACTGATTATATAATAGGTCACTGTTAACCAAACAGCATAAACCATACCGGGGATTACATAATGACAATCGGCAACTATGAATACCGCGTGGTAAGCGGCGGTGATTTTAAACTCGACGGCGGCGCCATGTTTGGGATCGTTCCGAAAACCCTGTGGGAAAGACTTCGCACCCCTGACGAAGACAATCGGATCGATATGGCCACCAACTGTCTGCTGGTCCGTACACCACAGTATTTGATCCTCATAGATACCGGCTACGGCACCAAGATGTCAGACAAGGAACGGGCTATATATGGCATGTCGGGGCACACGCTAACGGCGTCTCTGGCAGCACAGGGCGTGCAGCCGGAAGATATCGATATTGTAATCCTGTCTCACCTGCATTTCGACCACGCGGGCGGTGCTACGGTCGCGGATCTGGTGGGGCAGATGTACCCCACTTTTCCGAGGGCTCGGTATTTCGTCCAGAAGGGAGAGTGGAACGATGCGATGAACGGATTCGCCACCATGACCGCTTCCTATCTGGAAGAAAACTACAAACCGTTGATGGACGCCGGAATGCTGACGCTCGTGGACGGCGACCGCGAAATATGCGACGGTGTCCGGGTGGCTATAACCGGAGGTCACACGCGCCACCACCAGCTTGTAAAGTTCGATTCCGGCGGAGAGACGGTGGTATATGCCGGCGATATCATCCCGACTCACTCCCATATCAAAGGTCCCTACAGCATGGCCTATGATCTGTTTCCGCACAACACCATGCTCCAGAAACTGCAACTCCTAGCGCAGGCGTCTGCACATGGATGGATCATAGTGTGGGATCATGACCCGCTGACCACTGCTGGTCAGATTGTCGAAGAAAAACCGGGACGGTACGGTGTAAAGGCCGTGGATTTGAGGTGACCTACATGGCCTCTTCGTACAACCTCCGAAAATCATCCCCAGTACAGGGTCTGGGGTTAAGGAGATGACAGCCGTCCTCCAATGCTTTTGGAACAAGCATCGGGAGCAATTCAGGATCGACCCCTGCCTCGGAGAGATGAGTGGGGATGCCGATATCTTTTAGAAACCGTTCGATGACATCAACCGTCGTAGAGGATGCCTCCTGTGCAGATTGCGAGACGATATCGAGTCCCATTGCAATGCCGACATCTCTCAGGCGTTCCGGTACGGTTTCGGCGTTGAATCGCAGGACATGCGGCAGCAAGATGGCATTGGCGAGGCCATGGGGGACGCCAGCTATGGTCGAAAGCGGATGTGCCAGAGAATGTGTGGCGCCGAGCCCCTTCTGGAACGCGGTGGCACCCATACTCGCCGCGATCATCATCTGCCCTCGGGCGTCGATATCCCCTTCTCCATTCCAGACCGCGGTCGGCAGATAGCGATAGACCAGGGCCGTGCCATGCAACGCGATCCCATCGCACATGGGATTAAATCCCTTGGCCAGATAAGCCTCGATATTATGCGTCAGGGCATCAGCCCCGGTAGCGGCGGTGATGTGTCTCGGAAGGCTTCTGGTAAGTTCGGGGTCGCAGAGTGCCACGGAAGGCATCAGGTACGGGCTGAAAATGACTGTTTTTCGACCGGTTTCCTTCAGTGTAATCACGCCGCTGCGGCCCACCTCACTGCCGGTACCCGCGGTGGTGGGAATAGCAATGATCGGAGGGATGTCCGGACCAATTAAACGATCGCCGCCGGTATTATCATCGTAATCTGCCAGAGGCCGAACGTGCGTGGTCATCAACCCGATGATCTTACCGGCATCGAGTGCACTGCCCCCTCCCACACCGAGAATGCCGTCACACCTCTCCCGATTATAGCACCTAACTCCCTCGAAAACATTGTCTTCCGTCGGATTCGGTACCACGCGGTCAAAAACGGAAAAATTTGTCAACCTATCCGTTACCTGATTTATGAGACCGGCCTTAACCAGTCCCGGATCCGTGACGATCATAGGATGTTTCATGCCAAGTTCTGTGACCAGTTCCGGCAGTTGATTCAGCGTACCTGCGCCGAAGACAATCCGAGTCGGAAAACTGAATTCCATTCCTGTTTCCTCCGATCTAATTTCAAAGGATTAATATAGTAGGCTGTTCGGACCGCCAGCCCACCATGGAAATGATCCGGAGACCGGCGGTACGATATGCCAACCGAATTAGGTCATCGGGAAAATATAACAGAATACTACCGGCAAAGTCAGAAAACTTTTGATGCACCATGCCGGTTTCATTTCCGGCATGGCTGTAGCCGGGGTCGTGCGTTCCGACCCGAAACAGGCGGGCTCCGCATCCTGACTGGAATACATCGCGGCAAACGAGCAGAATTAAACTTCTAATCATACTCACAATCTGGTTCAATAAAAACCTCCGTACAACGAACACAAATCGATTAAGACAAGGACAATGGTAGTCCAATTTCGCTTTGATAGGTTAAGGGCTTGAATCTGATCCTCGATACGTGCCCAGGGTACCGGATGCCACTTCCTCCAGAATCGAGATTTAGGTACGATCGACAGCCCGGCATCGATCCGGTCAAGCCGCTTAATGATCTTTAAGGAGCCGAGTTTCATGGTGATGGGCAATCCGAGCTCGGCGCGCTCGCATAATTCGTCGATAATACGTCGGGAAGAACCATTCTGGTCGAACATAGTCTTTCACATCCTTTAATCACATCTCTTTACGGTTTACCAGGGCATCCTGAGGGAGCCGGATCAACACATCACGCCGTCGAAACAGCAGCACTGAAAGACCCGTTTCCAGAGAGGCAAGTGTTACGATTCCGAATTCGACCTCATGCTCGCAAACTGCCTGAATGGTTCGAGGGGAGATAGCATTCGGACCACGATATCGATGCCTCGGTACCTCCCGTTTTACTGGCGAAGCATGGCAGGGCCTGTACTGGCAAAGCATGACAGGGCGCCGGTAGCACCCGTTGGTATCCGACGTACAGAGGGCCAGCCGCCCCTGTTCCGTGTAATCGAGATCCACCATCTCCCACTCCGCCTGTTGCATCAATTCCTAGATCTTCGAAATGTACCGCTGCAACACTTCTGCCGCCTCTGTTAGTACAAAATTTCTGGTAGTGCGGTCGAACAGCCGCCGTCCCAATGTCACCTCCAATTTCGTCATCTGGATGCTGACTGCCGACCGAGACCGAAACAGAGAAACTGAGGCTTCTGTAAAACTTCCGTGGCGGGCCACTGCGTGAAACGCAGCCATCTGATCATACGGAAGGGTTCATTTATTGAAATCCACAATACATCCTATCGATAGTATTAATTTGTTCAATATATCCCACTTGCATATATTTGGTAATTAAAGACCGATACCAAGGCAAAGAACAACCATAATTAGAAGGAGGCATCGCTCATGGCTCACATTGTTCCCAACCAGGGCAGGAGTTTAAAGGAATTTCGACTTTTGCCCCGATACACCCCGGAGAGTCTCCGGCCGGACACTGTTTCCCTAGAGACCAGGCTCTGCCGCCGGAACGACGGTTACCTAAGGCTGCACGCTCCCATTTTGAGCGCCGCCATGCAGGCGGTAACGGACGCCGACATGGCCATCGCTATTGCGCAGCTCGGCGGAATTGGGATCCTCCCAGTCAGCCAGGCATCAGAAAAGCAGTGTTCCAGCATCGACGCGGTCAAACGATTCAAGGCAGGTTTCCAGACTAACATCGTAACGCTGGCCCCCGAACAGGCGATCGGCGATGTCATTGAAATCATGTCCGAAAACGGGTATTCGACATTTCCTGTTACGGATAACGGGCTGTTCCACGGCAATCTGGTAGGGATCATCACGGACAAGGACTTCGATGAACGCTATGACAGGCATTGCAGGGTGGGGGATCGGATGAAGACAGATGTTCAGGTAGGCGTGGAACTGGACAACCTTAAGGAGGCCAATACCCTGATGATCCAGTATGGCCGGGGGTTTCTTCCGATCGTATCGAACGAAGGAGTGCTCCTGTCCGTCGTTTTCAAAAAGGACCTGGACAAACACATACAGCATCCTTACGCCACGGTAGACGATCAAAAGCGACTTTGCATCGGGGCCGCGGTATCGACTCATCCAGAGGACCGAAAACGGGTATCTGCTCTCGTTGAGCATGAAGTGGACGTGATCGTGATCGACGCATCGGACGGACACACACAGTTCCAACAGGATTTGATCACCTGGATCAAATCACGATACGACGTACCGGTAATAGGCGGAAACATCGTTACGGGGGACGGTTTTCGTTTTCTGGCAGATGCGGGGGCCGATGCTGTGAAGGTAGGCATGGGTATAGGTTCGGGCTGCATCACACAGGTGGTGAAAGCCACGGGCCGCGGACAGGCTTCAACTCTTATGGACGTATGCAGCGCACGGGACGAAATGGCTGCCGAGGCCTACATCCCAGTTATTGCAGATGGCGGCATCAATGGGGCGGGCGCCATGACCATCGCTCTGGCGCTCGGCGCTGACGCGATCATGGCCGGCAATCTTCTGGCGCGTTTTACGGAAAGTCCCGGAAGTGTAATACGTAATGCGGATGGCGAAATCGTTAAGGAATACTGGATGGAAGGTAGCATGAAGGCCCGAAACTACCGGCGCTACGCCCAGCTCGAAAAAACGTTTTTCGAAGAGGGGGTCAACGGCCATGTGCCTCACGAGGGATCCATATACGACAAGTTGCCGCCCATGATGCAGATGGTGCGCGCCTCATTCGCCACAGCCGGCTGCAGCACCATCGACGAGATGCACGAACACGCCATCCTGGAAACCCAGTCTTTGGCCTCTCTCCAGGACGGGGACGTCCACGCCATGACCCAGGTACAGATGGCACAGGAGGTCGTGGTTTAAAGGCAATTGCGAGTGATCTGACAGGCATTACTAAAATCCGTCACGCCTACACTCATCTGCCCAGCCAGCCTCCATCTACCACCATCAAATGCCCATGTACATAGTCGGAGGCGTCGGAGGCGAGAAAGACGGCGGCTCCCTTCAGGTCGTCCGGGGTGCCCCACCGTCCTGCAGGTATTCGGGAGAGGATGGACTGGGATCGGTCAGGGTCATTGCGGAGCGCTTCTGTGTTCGCGGTGGCACAATAGCCCGGCGCGATGCCGTTCACATTTACACCACTCGCAGCCCACTCGTTGGCGAGGGCCTGGGTAAGTTGCCCCAGCGCGCCTTTTGCGGCGGCGTAGGAAGGCACCAGGATTCCCCCCTGAAAGCTCAACACGGATCCGACGTTAATGATCTTGCCTCGCTTCTGCGCCACCATGCCACGACCAACCTCCTGGCAGCAGTACCAGAGACCGTTCAGATTGACATCCAGTACCGTATGCCAGTCGGTTTCGCTGAAGTCTACTGCAGGTGCCCGCTTAATTATGCCGGCATTGTTGACCAGAATATCGATCCGTCCGAACCGATCGAGCGCCTTTTTCACCGTGGCACGGACTTGGGATCTATCTGCAACATCACAGGCCAGTGGAAGGCAATCCCTCCCCTGCATCTGCACCGCCGACTCGATATCCGACAGGTTCTCCAGATTACGGCTCACCGCCACGATACGAGCGCCTGCCTCGGCGAAGCCTTCAGCCATCCCATATCCGAGACCAAAACTCGCCCCGGTCACCATCGCGACCTTGTCATCCAGCCTGAATCGGTCCATCAATCTGCTCATTTTTCACCCCAAGGTTGTCATGCCGTGACAAACCATACCTAATTGCCACCGACATATCTTGCATTCTCCACCTGCCCTCATTGCTCATATTCCAGTGCAGTAATCCTTTCCAGTAACACGCTCTGGAACACGGTCATAGCATATTGCAACTGTTTGCCCGGCATCATCGCTTCCTGGGAGATAACAGTCGTATTCCTCAGTTCTCCACGGCTGATGGTGTTGTCAGATAATTTCAGATGCACCAGCCCGAATGTCCATTCTCGCCCCTTTAGACGAACGGTGGCGCGACCTTCGTTGAAACGGTACGCGACTGGGCTGGCATGTGATTCGAATCGAATCAATGCGGTAGAGGATTCATTCACGCTGGACAGCCCGGCGAGCGTTGCCGAAAACGGTTGACGAACGTAGAAAAAATCGGAGACGATAGGGGTAAAATCAAATGATGCAGGCAGATAGGCTTCCTGTCCCGTTATATGATCACCGATCTGCCTGAGGGACCGGACGGGGTAGTCCGGCCGATCTTTGGCTGCTTCGGTAATAGCCGCTACATCCCAGGCAACCGAGAAGAAAGAATACGTCTCCGTGGTTTTAGCCAATCCACCGATGAGGATTGGCGGTACACTATACCGGTCTCGGGAATCCAGTCCGTATGAAAATCCCCTGATAGCAGGGATCTCCACCGGTTCTATCCGAGTCTCCGCATCTTCTGATCGTGAATAAAAATACTCCTTCCAGCTATACTGCTCCATATGCGACCCGGACTCGTCACCATGAATCACTTCACGTTTGAAACGCCCCGTACTGACCGCACGGCTGGTGTGTTCCCCCATACCATTCACGGTGACATCCTCACGGGAGACACGAAAATAGGCAACCTCACCGGCCGCAGGTTTTCTGACCAGCGACAGCGGAACTGATGCAGAGAAGTCGGTCGTTCCCTCTTGAGCCCTGGCCTGCCCTGCAATGGACAGGCAGACGATCGTTACTCCGATGACCAGTATCCGATTACACCTCGTCTCCTCCATGGGTATCCTCCATTCCGGCTAGTTTCCTGCCCGAAGGTTCTAAAAGACTTGTTGTATTCTAAAAAAGGTAAGAGGACAATACCGGTTAATGCACAGAATGTCAAAGTATTCCTCGGGTTGGTATCCGGATAAAGCGGCACATGATTCCTTTGACTTTCAGACATTGAAACAGTAGTATTTATACACGCTAAAACAACCCACTAACTCCAATTACTTTACGCAAGCTATGGCAGATCGAATGTCATCGGAAATTCAGGAGTATGTAATGAATCTCATGGAGAAAATTGCCATCGTAACCGGAGCCGCCTCGGGCATCGGCCGCGCAACCGCGGTGATGATGGCCGAGCACGGGGCACGGGTGGTTGTTACAGACCTTAACCAATCAGGGCTGGCGGAGACCGTCGATCTCATCACGGAATCCGGGGGGCAGGCGACCGCCTGCATCACCGATGTCTCTCAGAATGACCAAGTAGCCCGGATGGTGCAGTGTTCGACCGACACATACGGCGGCCTTCACATTCTGCACAACAATGCGTATTCCAACGTCCTGGGCTCCGCGTGTGATCTGGAAGAAGCCGACTGGGACCGCACGCTGGCGGTCTGTCTGAAAGCCCTGTATCTGGGATGCAAGCATGCGATTCCTGTGATGCGTGCATCGGGCGGCGGTGCTGTTATCAATACCGCATCCGTACACAGCCACGTGGCATTCCGTAATCATATCGCTTATGATGCGGCTAAGGGAGGCGTCATAGGTTTAACGCGCTCCGTGGCCCTTGATTTCGGCCCTGAAGTCAGGGTCAACGCCGTATTACCTGGTGCCATATTGACCGCTGCCTGGGAAGGCTCTACAGAGGCAGACCGTGTTCCGTTCGTGGAACGGACGCCCATGAAACGTCTGGGTGTACCGGAAGACATCGCATCAGCGGTGGTATTCCTCGCCTCGGATGCGGCATCGTTCATAACAGGAACCACACTTGTGGTGGACGGTGGGCTGACCATCGTAGGAGACCCATAAGAGACTGCGGTACGGGAATGCGGGCCATGTTTTTGACACCTCGTACAAACCGTCGCGGGTCGCTTTTTTTGGGGTTCGGACCGGATCTATGGCGGAAAGATTCGATGCCATTCCGGCGGCGTTCAGGATAATCATTCACAGGCGACCGATTTGAAATCTAACGTGAGCTTGTACATCATCACAGATCAGCCATTATTGTCCCGGTGACAAACATCTTTCTCCTTGACAGTGTCACCGGTGTTTTTGTTTTTTGCCCTCATGTCATCATCACCTGCTGTGGGACGTCATACTGAACCGGAAATGGGATGACCGCACCCACCTACGAACCCTCCGAAGCGTCCCCCACACCTAGAGATGCGCCATCATCCGGAAGTATCAAGGAAGCCTGGCTGCTCGCCTATCCTATCATTCTCGCAAACATGTCCGAAACGCTGCTGGGCGTCATCGACACGTTCATGGTCGGCCAGCTCGGGAAGGTAGAGGTCGCGGCCGTCGGGCTGGGGTCTATGATGGCCTGGCTCTTCTATCTCCCGTTTCTCGGCCTGGCCATGGGGGTGAACACATTCGTCGCCCAGAGTTTCGGCGCAAAAAGGTATGAAGAATGCGGCCGAATGACCTGGCAGGGCATGTATATAGCCATCGGCTCAGGAATTCTCATAACGCTGTGTGTTTTCCTGGCCCCCTGGTTGTTCGAGATCGCGAAGCCTTCAGCCAGAGTACAGATTCTTGGTACGCAATACATGCAATTGCGAATGCTCGACGGTCTTGGGCTCACCATCGGAATGACGGTCGCCAGCTTTCTGCGCGGAATCGGCGATACCAAAACTCCGATGAAGATCGGGATCGCAGTCAATATTCTAAATATCATATTAAATTACGGTTTGATCTACGGCAATTTCGGACTCCCGCGCATGGAAGTGCAGGGGTCCGCGCTCGGTTCCGCCATCGCCGGCCTTTCCGGCGGTGCCATGTACCTGGCGTACTATTTCCGCTCCAGATATGCCCCGTACGGGGTACGCCGCATCCTTTTGCCGAGCCGACGTGCGGTAATGCGCATCATCCGTATCGGGGTACCCATTGGCATCCAGCGGTTCCTAGATATTGGCAGTTTCGTTATCTTCAGCGCTCTGATCGGTCGACTGGGAGACGGGCAGCTCGCGGCCAATCAGATCGCCATACAGTTGATGTCCGTCTCTTACATGGTGGGCCTCGGTATCGGCATGGCCTCGACTGTCCTGGTCGGTCAATACATCGGTGCAAAGCGGCTGGACCTCGCAGAGAAGAGCACTTACAGCGCCCTCAAGCTGGCTATGGTATGGATGGTGTTTATCGGCCTGACGTTCCTGCTGTTCCCCGCCCAGGTAATCGCTTTTTTCAACGACGACCCCGATGTGATAAAATACGGCCGACAGGGTCTAATATTCGCGGCGTTCTTTCAGGCGTTCGACGCGCTGGCGGTCGTGCTGATCGGCTCACTGCGGGGTGCCGGCGATACTCGCTGGACCATGATCGCTGCTCTGATCGGCGCATGGGTTATTTTCCTGCCCCTGACATACTACCTTGCCATCACGGTAAGGCTGGATTTTTTTGGTGCCTGGCTCGCAGCCACCGTGTACATCTGCGGCCTGGGCATCGCCAGTTATTACCGTTTCCGGCAGGGAGCTTGGAAACAAATGGCGATATAGTCGTCCAGTTTAATCTTGACGCTGCAATGCAGTGAGCGTATGCTCTGAACAATCTATCGAAAACCAGGGACATCAACCGGAAGACATCATGAGTGAGAACTATCTCGCATTCGACCTGGGGGCATCCAGTGGACGCGCCGTAGTAGGTGCCTTTGACGGAGAGCGGCTGACGTTGGAAGAGGGGCATCGGTTTCCAAACCGTATCGTCCGTGTTCTCGACCATCTCCACTGGGATATCCTGGGACTATTCGACGAAATGCTGATTGGCCTGAGCCGGTGTACCCGGTCCGGCAGAACGCTCCGCAGCATCGGCGTGGACACCTGGGGCGTCGACTTCGGCCTGATCGGTAAAGATCGGACGCTGCTCGGTATGCCGTATGCCTACCGGGACCCCCACACGAACGGAATCATGGAATCGGCCTTCAACCAAGCATCTAAGGACACGATCTTCGAGCAGACCGGCATACAGTTCATCCCCATAAACACCCTGTATCACCTGATCGCGCTCCGGCGTGCCGGTTCACCGCTTTTGGAATCCGCGGAGCGTCTTTTGATGATCCCGGATATTTTCAACCTTTTTCTGACGGGCGTGACCGCCGCGGAATTCACCGATGTAACCACAACTCAGTGCTACAATCCCAGAACAGGGGATTGGGCTTGGAATCTACTCGATGTTTTCGATCTGCCCGCCGATATTATGCCCGAAATCATCCAGCCCGGCACCATCCTCGGTCCGCTGTTGCCACATATATCGGAGGCCTGCGGCGGTGGGGACCTCGATGTAGTCGCGCCCGCTTCACACGATACTGGTTCAGCAGTAGCGGCTGTTCCAGCGCAGGGAGAAGACTGGGCCTATCTCAGCTCCGGTACCTGGTCGCTCATGGGGATCGAATCCCCCGAACCAATCATATCTCCTCAGGCCCTAGCGTTTAACATGACTAACGAAGGCGGTATCGACGGAACATTCCGGATTCTCAAGAATATCACCGGCCTTTGGCTGATCCAGGAGTGTAAACGCATCTGGGCACAGGAACACCAGGACTATGGGTTTGATAAGATCATGCTGATGGCCGAAGAGGCCCCGCCGTTCAAAATGTTTATCGACCCGGATGATACGGCGTTCATGGCCCCGTACAATATGCCGCAAGCCATCCATGATGCGTGCATCCGAACCGGACAACCGGCACCCTCCAGCGTCGGAGAAACCGCCCGATGCATTTTCGAGAGTCTGGCACTCAAGTACCGTGTGATACTTGATCAGCTTGCGTCACTGCGGGGCAAACCCCTCTCCAGGCTCCACATGGTCGGTGGTGGTATAAAAAACACGCTGCTGTGCCAGTTCACGGCTAATGCGGTGGGCCTACCCGCCATGGCCGGTCCCATAGAAGCAACCGCCATCGGCAACCTACTCGTCCAGGCCATGGCTCACGGTACTATATCCGACCTGGCCCAGCTTCGCGAGGTAGTCAGAGCGTCCTTCCCAATAGTTACGTACGAACCCCGCGATCCGAATGGCTGGGGTGATGCGTTCGAACGATTCAAAGCACTGTACGGATGACATGGATCGGTTTATTTAAGCTTTGCGGATGTCAACAGGGGTTAAAATGTCGGACAGAAAACGCTGTATCATGATCGGCGCCGGCGGAATGGCCAGCGGGTGGATCCGTAATTTCTACCCCCGCTTCGACGACCGCCATGAAATCGTAGCCCTCGTGGACAACAACCCGGATGTGCTGGACCACTCGGCGGAATTCCTGGGCCTTCCGGTTGAGAAACGATTTACCGACATGGAGAAGGCGTTTGATGAGGTTGAAGCAGACTATTGTACGATTGTGATTCCGCCGGCCCATCACAAAGACGCGGTGATGCTCGCGGTTGAGAAGAAGATCGATATCTTGAGTGAAAAACCGATCGCCGACACTTGGGAATCCAGTATCGAAATTTACCGGGCGGTGAAAGAAGCAGACATCCGCATGCTGGTCATACAGAACTATCGATATACCACGCGTATGTTAACCATGCGCCAAGTACTGCGCGACGCCACCCTGGGCCGAACAAACTATATTGTAGGTCGCTTCGCCGCAGACTACCGTACCCATGGCGCCTGGGGCGCCTTTCGGCATGAGATCCCGCACAGCCTACTGGTCGAGGGGGCGGTTCATCATTTCGATATGATCCGCAACTTGTCCGGTGGTGACTGCAAGACTATTTCCGGCTGGGAGTGGAACACACCCTGGAGCAGCTTTAAAGGGGAATGCTGCGGCATGTATGTGATGGACATGACCAACGGTATCAAAGGTTCCTACGAAGGCTCGGGCATGGGCACTGCCAGCCAGAACAGCTGGCACCAGGAATATTATCGTGCCGAATGTGAGGACGGCGCCGTAGCGATCGGGAGGGACGGTGTTACCCGCATCTACCGGCATACTGCCGGCCTGGGTATGTCGGTGGAAGATGTAGCGCCCGTACGTCCGGAATACGACGGACACCAGTGGCTGATCGATGAGTTCCTGAAATGGCTAGACGGCGACCGAACACCGGACACCATCCTCGAAGAAAATATCAAAAGCGTGGCTATGGTCTTCGGCGCCATCGATGCCTCGCGGACCAACCAGGCCGTGGACGTGGAAGCAATGGTAAGCGAAATAGCCGGAGGTTAAAGAAACGGTGAAAGACGTTTTCGGCTTCGGGCTACTTCTCTCTTTGGACCGTCCTCCGGTTCTTATTGACCTTCAACCACTTTTAGAATTTCCATGATATGCTCGAGCGACGGTCGGTCGGATGAAGTCATCCCGATGTATTTGAACCGGAGGACACCGCGCCTGTCGATCACGAAAGTACTGGGATAAGCTTCCTTGAACTTCGTGCCCGGCTTTTCTATGAAATAAGCCTCGGCAAACGTGTGTTCAGGATCCAGAACTGCCGTGAAAAGCATGTTTTCCATGGACATCCTGGATTTGGCGAAGTAATCTTTAGTGCGTTGAATATCCATGGGATTCACATACACAATTTCCGTATTGTACTGCGAGATGGTTTCGTAATCGGTTTGCAACTGCCCCAGTTGCCTCAGACAGTGCGGTCACCAGTAACCTACCCACCCGCGGTGGACGACTGCCAGGACATTTTTCTTGCCTTTGAAATCACCAAGGTTGACCTGCCTGCCGTTGACATCCAAAAACGAAACGTTTGGCGCCGGTTGCCCCACACGTGGCGCAGATTTCCGCCCCTGAGCCTTCGCGGCTGAATGGAAGCCCACGGCAAAAATGAGGGCCAGCGTTAGGCCGACCAGTAAAACTCCTCGGTTCATGGTCCACTCCATGTTATGGTATATATGACAATACGCTTGGATTTTCTTCCCATTCAGAGTATTCTACCAATGAACAGTTGGAATACTTCATAAATAACCGGGGATTTATTTTAAAATCCCGTGAAATAAAGGAGATGTAGTCGATGAAACCGGGCATTACACAGCTCTGCCTACCCAAGCAGGATCTTGAAGCCAACCTACAATACGCAAAGCATACCGGTTACGAGGCTATCGAGCTGGTATTTTCGGATACGGGCGAACCATCTATCGACGCTTCCGCGGAGGAGTTGGCAGCGGTTAAGGCCGCCTGCGGGCGATATGCGCTGGAAATTTCCTCCATCATCGCCACACGCCAGGATGCCGGATCCATGCTGTCGCCGGACACAGCCGAACGCAACAAACGCATCGCCATCCTTGCAAGGGGGCTGGAAATCGCAGAGGCTCTGGATGTTGATGGTATGCTTCTGCACCCGGGGGCACTTGAAACGGGTACTTCGTACACGGAAACCTGGAACAATTTTCGTGATGCCATGCGGTCGCTGGCACCTGAAGCGGAACGGCGGCGTTGTTCCATCGGCGTGGAGAACGTCTGGAACAAGTTCATCCTCTCACCGCTGGAGGCTTGTCGATTCGTGGATGAAGTCGGGTCATCTGCGGTCGGAATCTATATCGATGTGGCCAATATGGTGCTGTACGGGTATCCGGAGATGTGGATCCGTGACCTGGGCCACCGGATTACCAAAGTGCACGTAAAAGATTTCCGGCGAAGGGACTCCGCCTGGGTTCAGCTTATGGATGGTGATGTGGACTGGGCCGCTGTCATGAGCGAACTACGAAATATAGAATTCGATGGCGCCCTGGTCAGTGAAGTAGGAGGCGACGAAACCACTGTCCGTGAAACGGTAAATCGTATCCGAAAAATCTGTACTTTGTAAAACGGCAGTCTATGAGACCTAACCTTTCCGATGAAATCGCTCGAGCAGATACGGCGTCATCTCCGAAGGAATGCCACCGTTGAGGACATACTCACCTATAAGTTTCGCGGTGATAGGGGCCAGAAGGATGCCGTTACGAAAGTGTCCGGCAGCCATCACCAGACCACCCACTCCCGCGGGACCAAGTATAGGCTTGCCGTCCTTCGATTTTGGACGTAGGCCGGCCCAGGATTCCATGATAGACGCTTGATCGAGCGAGGGCGCCATACGGAAAGCGTTGTTGAGGAGTTTTGTGATTCCGCCGGCCGTCACACAGACATCAAACCCTGTTTTTTCAACGGTAGCGCCCACCAGAAGTCGGCCATCCCTGCGAGGAACTAAATACTGGCCAATTCCGTGAATCACACGGCGGATAGGTGTTGTCGTCCCTACATTCAGTGCCAGCATCTGTCCTTTTACCGGCTTAACAGGCGGAGACGGCGCAGCACTGCCACCGATCTGGCCCGCCCAGGCGCCTGCGGCGTTGATAACGATACCACCCCGGAACCTGCCGCGTGGTGTCTCTACGCCGGACACCTTGTTCTTTCCGATCATCAGAGCCGTTACCGGTGCACCGGTAACAAAAGTGCCGCCCTGCAGCCCTACTGCTACCGTAAGCGCTTGCACCAGCCGGCGGTTTTCAACCTGGTGTAGGCCGGTAAACATCAGCCCAACCCTTACTTCCGGAGACAGTGCCGGTTCCAGGGAAAAAACATCCTTTGGCTCGAGCCGTTCTACCGGCAGACCGAGTTTCTGCTGATGTTGATAACGTGCTTCCAAAACCTCCGCTTCCCCGTCGTCTACCGCAATATGCAAGCCACCATCACCTCTGTATTCGATATCAATCCCGCTGTCTTCCATGAGCTGTTGCGCAAAGCCGTCATACAAATCCCGGCTTTTGAGAGAAAGATCGAGGTACGGGCCTGCCTGCGGCTGGGCGCCCTGGGGTGCCAGTACGCCCGCGGACGCCCAGGAGGCGGCACGGCCGGGCAAGCCCGAATCCAGCAGAATTACCGAAAGTCCCTCACGAATCAGGGTGTGGGCGATCGATAAACCTATGACTCCTGATCCAATTATGATTACATCAGATGACAAATTCTCGACCTATTCATTAATTTCGTCAGGTGCGACGGCTCTGTTTTCCGCCATTGAGCGATACCCGGCGTTTACAAGCTGTAGCGTCTTCAAGTTGTCCCTGCCGTTTGTTTCCGGCAGCCGTCCTTCTTCGACAGATCGCATCAACTCTCCCATGGGACCTATGAAAGAATCCGGTGCCCACATTTCTTCAAATTTATGACTGAATGTCAGATGAGGGTACGAATTATGTGAATAGAATTCGAGCGTATCCGGCCGGCCGTATGGGTAATTGTAGAGCAGGCCGAACGTCCCGCAAACATAACCTTCGGTGCCGTCTATACGGATCGTGGCATACCGGTTTTCCGTCCAGTTGTTGTGATTCACGGAAACGAGTGCCTGAAAAGTATCCGAATACTCAAACACCGTCAGCGTGCGGGTTTCCCCTTTAGGCGCCTGCCCCGGATATTTTGTTCCGGACGATGAAATCCGTGCAGGTTGCCCGAACAGCGACCGAAAGCTATCGAAATAATGGATGCTGTGGTACATCAGATCCAACCCCTCCACTTCGAGCAGCCAGGGCCAGGCGGTCCAGTCGGTCTGGATGCTGACATCGATGGTTGCCGCGACCGGTGTTCCAAGCCACCCTCGATCCAGAAGCGTCCGCGACGCCCTGACCGCCTGATCCCAGCGCATCTGCTGGTTAACCGCCAGCTTCACCCCTGCTTCCTCAGCCCTATCCACGATATCCACCGCCTCACCGTAAATATTGGAGAGTGGTTTCTGACAGAGAAGGTGCTTTCCGGCAGCCATCACCTCACGCGCTAAATCACGCTGGTTCCATGGAGGCACCGCAATGTCCACGATTTGCACCGTGGAATCGTCGAGCATTGACTCCACGTTTTCGTAAACCGTCGGGATTTCAAACGCCTGGGCTGTCTGTCTCGCGCGCTTCCCATCGAGGTCGGTGATGCCGATTACATTGAAACCCGCTTTCCGATACGCCGGAAGGTGGGCGGCGTTTACGATCGCACCGGCGCCGACGATCCCGATGCCGTAGTCCCGCCGGTTTCCCAGTTTGGGGAGATAATCCAGATCCAGGTTGCTGGTTTTCACCCTGTGTGCTCCTTATCCGTTGTTCAGGTCTGATGTTTCCTGATCATCCACCGCCATAAGACCGGCGAGAATTGTCGCCAACTGGAGCCGGACCTGCGTAGCAAGCGCGACCGGTTGAAATTGGAAGCGGGATGTCATCTCATCGAATCGCTGATCGAAACAAGTTCTGTATCTTTTACCCCATTTATCCGCATTGGGATGGTCACCGAATTGGCTGAGCTTATATCCGGCGGCAGAGTTATAAATCCGATGCCTTAACGCCAGAAGATTGACATCGTATAAATCCCGCAATGTCGCCTGCTTATCCGCATATCGGTCCACATCCCGCGTCAAAGATTTCAGGCCGGATCTACGGTAAGCCAGGTAGGCCGAAAAGTAATCCATCCAAAATTCACCTTCGCCGCTATTCGGCAGTTCATCGAACCTGGCCAGCGTGTCCGCCAGTTCATCTAAAACGATGGTGTATTGGTCTACCCGCCTGAACTCCAGATCTCTTCTGGTGAGCCCTGTGGGAGTCATGTTGGCCAGCGCCCGATCGAACGCATAGGGCAACTCGGAGACGGCTGCGAATCGGGCGCCACAGTTTTTCATGGCGTACTGCATGGAATTAATACGAAAGTCTGATGCCAGCGTGGTATCTCCAGATTGGTTGAAAAACGCCTTCATGCCTTCGACAGTTGGAATAGAATGGAACCCCTGGCGCAGTCTCGAAAAACCTTTCTGGCCGCCGCGGTCCTCATCGTGCAGCGGAATTCCTTCGTCCACGCAGGCATCGGTCAGAAAGGACAGGGATGGCTCAAAGGGCGTAGGGTTGGTATCAGCGGCGACCAGAAACCAGGCACCGCCCGTAAATACGATACTGTGCAGGCTAAGATGCGCTGCCACCGGAGCTGCGGCGTCGAGAAATCTAGCGCACGCTATGTTCTCCGGACGGACATCCTGCACAGACTCAACAGAAGAGGCTGGATATCCAAATTCCACATCATCACGTGGCAAATCGCGATAAACATGCATGAAATATCGCTTGAGATCAAACGCCCCCTCCAGCCATTGCCGGTTGCGAGCCAGGCCGTCTGGATTTGCCGTAGGAATCATGAAGAAACGAAATCGATCCTTCAGATTCTGCCACACCGGATTTTCTGTCAACAATCGGGCGAGGAGAAGACAAGTAACGATACCAGCCGGTTCATCCGCGTGGGCGTTACCTTTTATTGTTATATTCGTGGGGCCACTACCAAGTGTTAATGCGAAGAGGGAGCGGCCCTGCCGGGATTTACCGATTTCCTCCAAAGTTATTTCCCCATTATCCCTGGCAAGAGAGGCGCAGGCGTCATACAGCGTTTCGTCACCAACGCATGAAAGATTCAGCGGCTGTTCCCGCAGTGACTGCCAGGCTCGCCATATGGTCGTATTTAGTGGGGACATTAACGGTAAGATACAAAACGCGTCACAGCATGATGCCGGGACGCGTTTTGAAACGCTGATAATGGGGTGTGATAAATCCTACCCTAATTTATGGAGGCGCCTTCTTTTGCGATTTTTTCCCGATTCCGTTCTACCTGAAACGCCTTTTCAACAAAATCTATTTTCTTTTTCACTTCTTCCGCCCCCTCGTATGTGGGGAACTGTGCCAGCAAATCTTTATAGGCTTGCAATGACTTCTCGTATTCCCTCCTGTCCAGGTAAATCTGTCCAATTTCGTTCATCGCATTGGACGCGACTAAACTGGTGGGGTCGGCCTGAATCGCTTCGAGGTACACCTCCAACGATTCATCAAATTGTCCGGCCGCATGGAGGGTAGACGCAACTTCGAAAGCCGTGACATCACCTATGGGTGTCACACCATCATCACTCAACCCATCGTCATCCCCACCAAAGATATTTAACACAAAACAGGACGTCATGGTCATCAAGAGGGCACAGAGCACAATCAGTGTAAGAACCGGTCGGAACTGGGTGGCCACAGGGGTATTCATATCGTTCTCCTGATTATCAAGATAAAATCTACAAGTTAAAGACAGATATCATCTGGCAATATGCATTATTGAGTATAAAAGATTATGGATTAAATGTCAACCTCCTAAACGGCCGTCTAATAAAACATCTGGTCCGTGATTCCTTCCTCCGTTATTTTATCGTTATCTGAAACGTAGTTTTTGTCACTTTGGATATGGCATAGATGCTCAGACAGTCTCTTCGTGAAATCGCCAGCAGGCGTTGCTACCAGTCCTGGGTAGCGGTCCTCGTTGCCGCGGCACTGGTCATGACGCAACTTCCCCTGATCAGTGACATCGGGTTCGAATTCGCGTTCGGTATGGGCCTGCTCGCTGCATACGCTTCAGGCGTCGTATCAGCCGTCCATTTCTCAAGCCGCCATTACCGCCCCAGCCCGAATTCTTCCGTGGTTACGGAAATCTGGCCGGTCTTACTTTTGAACCTCCTAACGCTGATACCTCCATTCCTTATTATGTCGGTGCAAAGTCTAATATCGGGGCTCTGCAACTATACGGAAGGCGTAGCCTTTTTTATTCTGATACCTGTCATAACAACTCTTCTGGCTACCGTCCTCGGCTCGGTATGCGGCCTGGCGACTTCACGGCCACGGCGCGCCTGGATACTGTTTGTGGCGTACACGCTGGCGGTGTTCGCGATCGATATCTACCGGTTGATTACAGAACCTCCGGTATTCGCGTATAATTCGATCATCGGGTACTTTCCCGGTCCTATATATGACGAAATAGTCCGTATCACAGACACACTCCTGATCGCTCGTGGTATTGTGCTTTTGCAGAGTATTGCCATCGTGGCCGGCCTGGTTCTTTCCGTAGATCCCGTATCATGGCGCATCCACCCGCGGCGTCTGTTCCAACGGCTGACCCGGCCAGAGGATATCGGCCGCCGGGCAGCTCGTATTTGGTTTTCAACTGCGCTTGCGGGTCTGATCCTCGCCTACGTCTACGGCGCCTCCCTGGGCATCATTATTAACCGGAAGCATATACAAGAGACCCTGGGGGGATACATGCAGACGGAACATTTCGATATCTACTACGATATCCAGTCGCCTACCGCCCACCGTGTCGACATGATAGCACGGGATCATGAGTTCCAATATGCGCAGTTGGTCCAATACCTCGAAGTCGAGCCATCACAGCGTATCCGATCGTTCATCTACGCTACCCCCGACCAGAAAAAACGTTTGATGGGTGCCCGGTTTACCTCTGTCGAACGGCCCGGTGACGATGAGATGCACCTGAACGATTCACCTTTCCCCCATCCAGTCTTGAAACATGAACTGGCGCATGTGCTATCATCATCGTTCGGCAACCGTCTTTACGGGGGCAGTTACATGATGGGTTACCATGAAGGTCTGGCGTCGGCAGCGGACTGGCGGTCGGATCAAATGACCCCTCACCAGTGGAGCCGGGCTATGCGTCAGCTCGGACTTTCGCCACCGCTTGAAGACATCCTGGACACCATTGGATTCTGGTCGGAGGCACCATCACGGGCGTATACCCTGTGCGGGTCATTTGTTCGTTTCCTGATCGATCGGTATGGTATCGAACGTTTCAAACAGGCGTTTCCCGATGGTGATGTGGAGGGCGCTTACCGTACGCCGTTAGTCACATTGATCCGCGAGTGGGAGACGTTTATAGATGAGATTACACTGTCGGAACGGGAACTCAGAATAGCGCGCCAGAGGTTTTTGCGTGCCGGAATATTCCAACGACACTGTCCCCATGAAGTCGCGTCCCTGCTGGATTATGCGAACGGGCAGTACAATCTAGGACGTTATGCGAATGCTATGCGAGCCTATGAACTGGTTCGAAAATACGAACCGGACAATGCTTCCGCTCTCCGCGGTCTGATGTTTGCGGCCTATCGGTCAGAAGATTTACAGAAAGCGGATGATCTGGCCGGAATGATACTGGCCGATATGAACCGCACCGTCGGCTTATTGACCGCCGCCTACCTGAAACAGGGTGACCTTGCCTGGGCACGCGGGGACACCGCACGCGCGAAGGATAGGTTTCAGCAGGCATTCGAACTTCATGCCGGAGACGGTCCGGACCGTGAGGCACTGATTAAGCTGGCTGCACTCAATCAGCCGGATATCGCGGACCGCATCATCGGGTACTTGACGGCGGACCGAGATTCTGGTGGCCATATGTTACTGGTGCAGGAAGCGATAGAAGAAGTGCCTGTTTTCGGAGTGGGATATTATCTAATCGGACGGCGGTTTTTCAACGAGGGATCATACGACCGGGCCTTGCCCTATTTTATCCGGGCGGACAGCCTTTCCCTGCCTCATGAATTGTTGATGTCGGAGAACAGACGCCTGACAGGCGAGAGTTATTTTTACACGGGGGCTTACGACCAAGCGGTTAAAACGTTCGAACAGATGGTCGCCACTACCTTGTCTCAGGCAGTGTCCACGCGTGCCAAGAATTGGATACAGCGGTGTCTATGGTTCGCAGAGCAGGAATAGTTAGGAAGGTCTCCCACGTCCAGTGTTTCCGCATCCCCGGCACTGCGCCATTAATTTGTTGTGCCGGTCTCATTAACGATAATTCTGGATAGAAAAACCATCGGTTGACTCATCCTGTCCTAAACCAAACTGGGAATTATGGAGATGAAGGATCCCGGGGTTCGGTGCAGCGTTCGTCCCTAGGGTACTACACCGACCTCCCTACCTTGGGGTGTTTCCTCCTTAATACTACCAACCGGCGATGGTCTTATTGAGAATATCATCCGCCATCCTGTTAACCGCCTGTTCGATCCCTTCAATTCTGTCCTCAATAGTTCCCGTGGTAATCTCGAAAACGCCCCACGCCTGCAGATCCGGATCTTCCCAGATCACATCGCCATTACGGACATCCTCGTATTTCACATGAGCAAAAATCCAGATACGCGTTTCCCTCGTGTTTACCCCCTGCTCAAAACTCACGGATTCTTCCCGGACATTTACGATCGTTCCGGCAACAATCGAATCCGCATCCCTTGCATCCACCACTTTGAGCTGGTTATCGGTCACAAATCGGGCGACGATGGCATCCGTCAAGATCTCTTTAATCCCGGTTTCAGTTGTTGCGCTCTGAAACAGGGGAATCGCAACGGTCCTGATGTGGGACGGCAGAGATCGCGATGACGTTGAATAGTACGAACAGCCAGCCTGGGTTGTCAGCAGGCTTAACAGACACAAAGACCATCTGACGGTCTGGATTTGGAAGCGGGATCGATGGAACATTCGGGATGTATACATGGAGTTGATAAACTTGAGAGTGACCGGATATTGAAAAAGATATTTTAAGGGGTGGCAATTCACTTACGGCATATCATCCACATATGGTGCAGAAACTAATGTTTTCACAGGAATATCGTTAATCATTTATGGAAAATGTACGGTCTAATACAACCTTCTGAGATCGGTCCCGCGAAAATAATGCCGTAAAATTTGGTCGAAGCGGTACCCCCGGTTGGCCATTCCGATGGCCCCGTACTGGCAAAGCCCGATGCCGTGACCGAACCCTCCCCCAGTGGCGACAATTCTCCCCGGACGCCCCTGGCGATCTTTATAGATTTTCAGAGAAAACAGGGTGCTCCTTAACAGGGGAGAGCCCTGGGAGGGGCGTCTCAATACGCGCCGAACCTCGTCACCCTCCACACGGAAATTGCCCTGCTGTGTTTTGATCTCCAGCTCTTGCACCCGACCGCTTTTAGATCGTTTTCGGATACGAAGGTCCCGGATCTCTAAAGGACCGTCCACTCGACGGCTCCGGGAAGGCAGTGTCTCGGAAAGGATACGCTCCAGCGTGTCCCGTTCCCATTCGACCGTCCAGCGATAGACCGGCGACGGTCCGCAGAACACTACGCCGCGGCCCTCGTCCTTCACCGAACGAAGGTAAGGAACCGCCGGACTGTTCCAAGCCTCATGGATGTTCTCCGTACGCCCCCCGCATGTGGATGAATAAAACGGACTGATCATACGCCCCTTATAACTGGCAACCACGCCATAGGTTTCTGCGATAGCCGCATCCGACGTGCGGGTCTCTACCGCGAATCCCCGGTACACCTGATCTTCGACCGTCGCATATATATCGAACCCTCTGGTTTTTCGACGTCCCCGGTTTGCAAGCGCATACGTTCGCGCCGCGACCGCTTGTGCCTTCACCGCGTCGATCTGCGACGCCTTCAGGCGGCCGATCTCAACCGGCACCACACCGCGCAGGTAATTCTCCAGGTCCAATTCGTTGACAATATTCAGACGGCCTCCTTCGGGAACGATGTCGATTACCCCACGGTATTCCCGATCGTCCACCCAAATTCTTCCGCCCCGTTCAAGGGGCAGTAGCCGAACGGGTCCTGAAAACAGCCCCACCTTAATTCCATCCGATGAAATCACTTCGATCCAGGACCCTTTAGCGTCCATAGACCACGTGCGACCTCGGCGGTCTTCTCCAAGGTTCTCACCACTTGCCAGATCCCGCAACTGGAAGCGTCCGGTGCCGGCGGCCCGAACAGATGTCCGATCGGTGGCAAGACCTACGCGGATGGCGGGTATTCTGTTCCTGTCAACTTCGCTTGTCCGGACGCGGTACCGCGGCGGGCCGCATCCCACCATCAAGATCAACAGACCGACGATGGTCAATCTCATTAAAATACTCAAGGTATGCAAATTTTCCCCAGCACTACCATCCGGTCAGCCCCGGTCGCACCCGGCAGGTTGCCCGGGCGGCCGGTGATTGTTTGATTGGCCAGAACAGCGAATGCGATGGCCTCTTTGGCATCGGAAGGCATTCCACGGTCATTGGAGGTGACCACACGAACAGGATCGAAACAGGCGGACAAGCGCTCCATAAGAAAACCGTTGCGGGCACCTCCGCCGCTGATTATCAACTCGTCCAAAGGTTTTACAGGTTCGATAAAACGAGTATAACTATCGAGAACGGAGCTTACGGTCAGTTCGGTAGCTGTCGCAAGCATATCGGATGTAGACAGATTGAGGCTATGCCCTTCTCTGACTAACCTGTCGGCATAGGAACGGCCGAAGACCTCCCTCCCGGTTGATTTGGGAGGTGGCTCCCCAAAGTATGGATGAGCGAGCAATCCGTTCAGCAACTCCTGAGAAATCACACCGTTTCGAGCGAGCAGGCCGTCCTGATCCATTGGCTTGCCGGTCAGAACATCGGCAGCAGCATCGATTACCATATTTCCGGGACCGGTATCGAACGCGACCACATGATCCGGACGATCAGCGGTAGGCAGGATGGTTATATTCGAAATACCGCCGATGTTGAGCAGTCCGGTGCGGACGGTCTCCGAACGAAACAACAGATAATCCACATAAGCCACCAGCGGCGCACCCTGTCCGCCCCGGGCTATATCCGCCGGACGGAAATCGCCCACAGTTACGACACCGGTACGCTGGGCGATCACGGAGGGATCACCAATCTGAAGCGTGGCGCCTGTGTTTACACCGAAAACTTCAGGCCGGTCTGGCAAATGGTAAATGGTCTGCCCGTGTGTACCGATAAGGTCTACAGAGGAAAGATCAAGGCCCGCCTTCTGAACGATCCGAACAGCGGCCTTGGCAAAATGCTCGCCTAGGACAAAGTTCATCCGGCAAATGTCATCAACCCGACTGTTTTCCGGCGTGGATATCTGGATCACCTCATTCTGGAGGCCTTCCGGAAACGGCATCGTATCGAACGCCAGCAAGGTCACGGCGATATCATCCGGCGCGTGTTGAAGCAACCTCACCACCGCGGCATCGATGCCGTCTACCGAAGTACCGGACATCAATCCGACAATGATCCGGCTCTGCTTGTTCCAGATGTCTTGTAACGCCTGCATCGACATAACCTCTCATATAGACCGCCAATACCCTAACGCCAGGCCTCCGTATTGTCAAGAACAGACTTCCGAACCGCCTAGCGAAAAGCAGTTGACATACCAAGGAATTCGAGCCCATATTGTGTCTTGGTCAGGGTCCAAAAAATCGATCCCCCACGGTCAGACATTGTAAACGTAGGATGTGACCATAAAACCTCCCGGTACGATTCCCTCAGAAGCTGTTCGGAAACCGGCTGTCGCCGGGACTACTTCTATCGTCCACGGGTCTATACCGGTATGGAACACGAGACACCACCGGAACAGTTATCCATAGACCGATTCCGTGCACAGATGTCAAGTGAGCGGATGCCGGACACCGTTCAAGTGACCATGCTGGGGCACCGTGAGGAAAACGGTGTCGAGGTTGCGTTGCCCTTTCTGAAAAAAATCCTTGTGACCTTATGGCAATTCGTCCCTCCGGTGATGGCCGCGTATGATGGGGATTCAAGCCTTCGGCTGGCGGATGCGATTCTAGATATCTCCAATGGCATCGAATCTTATGTTCCTCGTAAATCCCAATAAGGATACCATCGATCGGGTAGAACCCAAGGGACTGTCTTAGACAGGAAGGCTAATCGAAACTGTAGTGCGTAAAATAGACAGGAAGTCCGTACAAAACACCCGTATATTCTGTACGCTTGAGCAGGTACAGTCATAGATGATTCACGTTTGCTTGCTTAGGGCTGCGCCAAAAACACAGAGAGGAAATCCAATGACCAAAGAAGAACACGGGTTCTTTGCCCAGAACGGATACTTGAATCTCGGTCAAATTCTCAATAACGACGAAGTGGCTTATTTTCGTGATATGTTCGATGAAGACCGCAAGAAATACCCTTATTTCTGGCATCCGTATGGTTACCATCAACACGTCAACTACGACGGACTAATCACGACGCCCAAATTCGATGAACTAATCCGGCATCCGGCCATCTATCCCACCATTGAGGCACTCATGGGCGGAGCGCTTTGCTTCGGAGAAATCGGGCTCAGGTACATGGGGCCCTACGATGGCGAGTTCAATCAGGGCTGGCACCGGGATAGGAATCACTGGGATAATCATCCCCTGCGTATGGACTACATTCAGCTCATGGTATATATGACCGACGTAGACGAGTCCACCCACTGCTTTTCTCTGTCGCCTGAATCCATTGATGAGCCCGTACTCAAAGACAACGGCGCCCAAATGGCCAGGGGCGGCGTATACGACCTGCACGGTCTGGCCGGAACCTGCGCCCTGTTCAACGTAGCCCTGCTGCACACGGCCACCACGCGGCCTACAAAGGCAACACGCAAGACCGCACAGATCTACTACGGGCACAGGGGGCGCGCACCGCTTGCCAACGACTCCGGGATTCCTGCCACGTTCTGGCGGGATCATGAAAACCCGGAAACGCGTGCCTTCTATGGTGCTCTCAATGAGCGTACTAAAGTGTTTATGGCCGCCTTTCCCTAGTCAACGATCTCCGGGTCATAGTCCAACCCCTTTGATGTGAATGCCAGCCCCATATAGACAGAAGTCGCAACGATACCCCAGGATAACCCTACAACCACGCCGGCATCGATGATACCCCGCCAGGGCTGATCCAGTAACCGTACCGCACCGATAAGCATCATGATGGCTATGGTCAGGACGCAAATAGCCGTCTTTCGCCTTTTCGATGTCTTGTAATAACCAACGCAAAACAACGGAGCAAGCAGAACATCAAGAGAGGTAGGATTTTGGGAAAGATATTTTGCGCGTGCGGCCACACGAGGAGAAAAAGCGGTCTGAAAACCTCTGTATCCTTCTGAATAAATCATGAACAACGTATTGCCGATCAACGCCAGCCAGTGATACCAGAGCAATTCAAAAGAGAGTGCCTCCATGGAGATAGAAGCGAGATGTATAATGGCATAGCCCAGAATACCTAACACACCGACAAAACCCCAGACGGCGCCAATTATTCCTGCTATTTTCAACTGAATACCTTCTTTTTAAAGGAGGACGTGGTGATCAAAGGTCTGCATAATAATTAGCGCATTATTCTGACAATATATAGCAAACCATTCGAAGGTGTTTAACAAACTATATTATTCACGTTATTTATTCTTTCTGCCATCCCTTTGAGATCCATTCCCCATCCCTGCCTTTATTCCTCCTCGTATACTGCCTCACCCCGGTTCAGACGCAGAGCTATCTGGGCGGTTTGATTCATTGCTCGTTGTGTCGGCGCGTGGGCGGCCAGATAGCGGGCGACGGCAACCAGGACGTGTTTGGCTTCTTCGGTGCCACGCAGTTCCTCAAACTGTTGAATACCGGCTTCTAACATCTGGAAGCTGTGGAATTCCGCGTCCTCACGGAGCAGTGATTCCGCCAGTGTTCTGAACAAACGTTCCACCGGATGGCCGAGAGAAAGATATCGGTGCACCAGCCGGACTGCTGGCTCCACCTGCTGCTGCGTGTTGAGGGTTTCCAGGTAGGTTTCGAGGATCTCATCTGCGTTCTCAGGACCGGTGACATCACCCCGCACTCCAGGCAGGCGAGCTGGAGGGATGTTCAGAAATCGGTCCAAATACACGGCCATGGCGCCGTGAAACACACCACGCACCAATTCCCGAGATCCGGTCCGTTTTATGGCCTGATGTAAGGCATTGCAGTATGTGAACGTATGCAGCACACCGATCCAGTCGTTGAATTCGTTTTGAGTATGGAACCGTGCGACCCGCAGCGCCGCGGCGTATGTCACTGTCTGGCTCAACTGGAGCAGGGTAACGCCGTTGCGCAATGCCTCATTCATCGACTCGATCGTAGCTGCCGGATCTTCGTCCAGAATGATACCTGCTAGTGGTGCCGGCCCCTCCCAGGCATTGCCCTTACTGCTGACCTGCACATTCGGAAGGTTGTCGATTGCGTTGTGTACCAGTTCTCTCAGATCTACCGGATGGCGCCAGGTGTTAGATTCCTCGCTGCGCCGGGCATTACAAAGCTGGCGCATCAGACTAGGCAACACCACATCAGCCTGGTCCCAGCCAATCAGATCCAGCAGCTCAGAACCTTTGTTGATGAAATCCACCACGTGACCGCCATCCAGGAAGAAATGGTCGGTGGCCGCCGCAACAATCATATCCACCAGTTCCGCCGGCGTGCTACCCGCCTGTACCGCCGTTAGCAGACAACGGTTGGCGCCCTCATCGTCCCGCACCTCAACGAAATGCCGGAACCAGCGTTTAAGGGTCGAAATGGGGAGGTCTTTCGTGTCCAGTGGCTGCAGGTCAAACCGGGGAGCCTGACCGTTGGTATCCCTGGTCACATGCACCAGCCCCTGATATAATGGCAGGACCTGTTCATCGACCGGCAGATAATCGAGGATATTTGCCATGGCGGTCATGATCGTCAGCCCAGGTCCCCAGCCGGAGCCGCGGTATCGGACGCCGTGGGCAGCACCGATACGAATGATCTCCCGGTACGGGAAATCTGCCCGGAGCAGTGCGATCACCGCTTTGGCGATGACAAGGCCGATCCCCTGCTCGAAACCCTCCCGGAGACGTCCTTTCCAGTAGTCCACTTCGCCGGTGCGATCCCGGTACGGCGTCAGCCAGACCTGGCCGTCCTTGACTTCCACCGGATAGGTCGGCACATCATCCGCGAACAGGTTGAACGTGCAACCACTGACAAGGTCGAAGTCCGCATGGTGCCAATGGCAGGTCAGGATGCCATCCTTGACCGTACCGCGATGCAGAGGGAATCCCATGTGCGGGCACCGGTTGTCCACCGCATGCACCTGGCCGTCGTCATGATAAAAGATAGCGATCGGCCCATCGCCCTGTGTAACGACGATGACTCCTTTCTCCTTCAACGATTCCAGTGAACCTACATGGGCGACCGCTGTAACCGTTGTGGGTGCCGCAGCCATAGGTGTGCCCTCCTAAAACATGTGCCACGTTCATCAGTTATTGTATTTGTGCAAATTTCAGAATACTCATAGAACGCAATTTTGTCAATTTCTTGGTTTATAAAAATCAAAAGCCGAATTTCTGATTTAAAGAACTTTACATTTTTTTCATATTTGCTTAAACATAAAAATGGTGGCCCACCGGGCCTAAAGTGACGGGAGACATACATTGCCGTTAGGTCACAATGACGTCTCAACAACGATTGGAGAGCGCCTTTGAGTAAGCCCAGGATCTGGTATCTGCCGACACCGTACCATACGAACACCGTCTTCACCCCCGAATTATATGACCGCCTGCTGCGGAACTTCGACGTCACAGTTAACCTCTCCGAAGAATGTATCTCTGCGGAACAGATAGAGGAAAACATCGCAGAATATGACGGGCTCATAACCGGCTGGGGAACTTCTTTCATCAGTGATGAAGCGCTCCGGCGGGCAGACCGACTGAAGATTGTTGCCCATTCCGCCGGGACAGTAAAGCATCTGTTTTCGGTAGAAGGCATCCAACAGTATCTCATTCCCCGGGATACCTGCGTCGTCAGCGCCAACCAGGCGATCGGGCTGAACGTGGCTGAGCACACCGTCGGTGCCTTGATAGCCGTGCCCCGCCGATGGTTCTTTCATGCACAGAACATCAGGGAGAAAGGCACCTGGAAAGATCCTGCTTCCCCCAAGAGCGGTCAGTATCTTAGAGGCGCATCGATCGGCATGGTGAGCGCCAGTACGGTAGGAAGGGAAGTAATCAAGCTGCTCAAACCATTTGATGTGAAGATTCTATTGTACGATCCCTACCTGACCGATTGGGATGCCGGCAGGCTGGGCGTAACCAAAACAGGACTGGATGATGTTTTCAGGCAGGCGGATATGGTTACTGTGCACGCTCCGAGCATCCCGGAAACCCGCCATATGATCGGCAGGGACCAGCTGCAACTTCTCCGCGACGGAGCCGTGTTAGTCAACACCTCCCGCGGCTCGGTGCTCGATCACCACGCGTTGTATGAAGAAGCGCGCACCGGCCGGATCCATGTACAACTCGATGTAACCGATCCCGAGCCCTTGCCGCCTGATCATCCGCTGCGATCTCTGGAAAATGTTATTATAACACCGCACACCTCTGGCTCAGGTGCCTACGGATATGCGCGCATCGGCCGAACCACGGTGCTGGCCCTGGAGGATTATTTCCATGGGAAACCGGTAAACAGCAGAGTCCCATTGGACCGATGGGACCGACTGGCATAAGCGACATGAAACGGCACTTCTGGGACACGGTAGGCCGTGTCCCAGATACATAAAAGGAGATAATACGTGAGCTTTCTGAACGGCAAGATAGCATGGGTCACCGGCGCTGGCACCGGAATCGGACGGGGTATTGCGGTGGCGTTAGCGGAGGCAGGTATGGACGTGGTACTGTCCGGTCGCCGGCGGACGCCGTTGGATGAAGTCGCAAAGCTCGTGGAATCCAAGGGGCGCCGTGCGCTGACGGTGCCGCTGGACGTGATGGACCGGGACGGTATCGCGCGAGTTGTGACCGACATCACGGATACGTTGGGTGACATCCATCTTCTGGTCAATAACGCAGGCATGAATACCACCAAACGAACCGCCACTGAAATGAATCCAGAGGATTGGGACCGTGTGGTAGACGTTAACCTAACCGGTGCTTTTAACTGTTTCAGAGGGGTATTTCCTGGTATGAAATCACGTCGGGAAGGAATGGTCGTAAATATCTCTTCTATGGCAGGGCGCCAGGTCTCTCTACTTGGCGGCGCTGCCTACACGGCTTCAAAACACGCTATGGTAGCACTGACCCATTCGATTAATCTGGAAGCGGCCGAGTATGGGATTCGCGCCAGTGTGATCTGTCCGGGCGAGGTGGACACGCCCATCATCGCCCAGCGACCGCTGCCCGTTTCACAGAAACGGCAGTCTCTGATGCTGAAGCCAGAAGATCTGGGCGCTACCGTGGCATTCGTAGCCAACATGCCCCCGCACGTCACGATCCCGGAACTCTGGATTCTACCGACGTATCAAGTCTCGGGCGAACCAATGCCTTAAAAGACTTCAAACTGATGAGGAGCATCCGGGAACCAGAGACTATCGACCAGGAAGGACAGTCCCTGCCCGAGAACGTATCCGATCAGGATGCCGATAAAAAAAGGCTGTGCGTCACGATACAGCTTCCCTCCGCCTATACGCAGAAGGATAGCCTGGATGAACCAGGCCAGGAAGATGGGGAATATGGCGCCCCGGGCCGGTGCGGAGGCAACCACAACTAATCCGATCGGATGAAGCGGCCACCAGTAGAAGAGGTAGCGGCACAGGGACAGCACGACCATCAACACACCGCCTGACATCAGGAACGACATCTCCAGGGCACTCACCAGCGTCGCGTTGTTGGTCCATGCGATGATGGCATTGTAGAACCCGGTTCCCAGACCGCCGGGATTGGTCCGTAGATTCTGCGCACCAAATTCATAACCGGCGAAGATGATGTACACGAACGATACCAGCGTGCTCACACCGAAGGCAATGGCACACCACATGAACAACTGGCGTCTCTCCGGGAAAAGCTGCTCGCGCAGCCATGCCACGTGAGAGATACCAATCATCGTGAAAGTGCGCCAGTTACGGGCAAAGGCATTCGTAAGACCGAGTGCGGTCACATCCTGCCCCGACAGGTTCACTGAACCGACCATTCCCACCGTGAACTCATGAGCATTTATCGGTAGATCGATCATCACCAATCCGGCCTCGGCCACTACCCGGGCGATCGCCAAGTAAAACATGAATAAAAACAGCAGGAAAAGACCTATAATAGGAAAAGACATTCCGGCCTGATGCAGCCATAATGAGATATACAGGACACCTGCCATCACACCGATAACCGCGGTCCGGTATGAAAACAGCTCATCCGAGTCCTTCAACTCCGAATCATGGCCGAGCGCTTTTCGCCAAACATCCTGAAGATGTTTTCGCGCCATCCATAACCCGATTATCACGTACATGATCATCCCACCGATAGACTGAATCGAGACCAGGCCTCCCGGCACGATTGTACTCGCAGTAGAAACGAAACCGAGCCGCGCAAGGACTCCCTGTTGTATGAGGCCCAACAGAAGAAAGAACCAGACGCTGAACAGAATTTCCATATTGGCAAAAAATGAGATGCAGAGAATAAAAAGGTTCAGCCGGATCGGTATGGCGGGAAAAGACGGATCCAGCGTGATGCTGGTGGAATCAGGTCCCAGTATTGGAAAGGACGGCCAAAGATTCCAGTAGGATAAGACGTTCCAGACCTGAACGAGCAGTGAAATGAGGAGGCCGATTTTGAATATACCGGTCTTAAAAAAAGGACGCCGGGCCGGAAAATTAGGATCCTGGCCGCCCATAAGATGCAACGCCACTTCACCGAGCGGGAATCGAAGGCGATCGTGCTCCACCCATTGCTTTCGAAGTATTACGATTATGCAGGCCCCGATCCACATGAGCGCCGCGATCGCAGAGCACCACCAGAAAAGCGGCGTCACCCAGTCCCGCCAGGGCACCGAATCAGTAGCCCGGATCCCTTCAAAGAAGCCGCTGACCGCACCGTTCTCATCGCCCAGAACCAGCCAGGCAGGAAGAAATTCAAAGAATTGTGCCATCCACTGATTTTCTGGACTGGCAAAATAATTCGGTGTGGTGATCACAGCGATCAAATACCGTGTCATCGCTCGATCGGGAACCATTGACGCGACCCAGCCCATGGCGAAAATCGCGATTAATTCGGATCTACTCAGGACAAGACGGCTTTTGAAGACGGACAGGAGTAGGTTTGGCGCCAGGACCAGGAGCAGAAACGGCAAAATCAAGCAGGCGGGCAATTGCGCATACGTGGGGTCGTAGCCTAGCTGATCCGATGCGATCTGTCCCCAGAAACTGACAACGACAGAGAGGCTGAGGCCGACCAACACTGCTCTTATGGTAATCCTGGTTTCCGGCATTCGGGAGGACGAATCCGAAACGGTTGCATCTGGTTTGAACGTTGACATCGTAGGTATACCATGGCCACGAAATGAACCTTGATTTTCGCATGCAGACACGTACAAGGAAACCTCAAAATATGGCGGGTCAGATGGCCTGTCAAGCGTGGATCAGAAGTGCCCGAGTTTTCCCAACAGTCGATAACAAGTTGATGGGTAACAAGCGGCGTATTTTTAACATCCGAATCATCACGGTTAGCTGGTATTCTATCACGGCCGTTTTACCGGTATGACCAGTGATCGGCACCCTGTGTGCCAGGATTAGTATAGAAAAATTGTTGGACGTCCCTGACCTATTCACTCCGGACTGTGAAACGTCGTCCAACTCCAACCTTTCTATGATCTGACAGTGAAGATAACTCGCTGACTTTCGGTCCCACAGGAGATGATTTACTGAAGGTATTTTCCTGTGTTAACGATTTCCGTAAATGTACTGGTATTGTCGGTGAGAACCAGGCAGCGTCTAAGAATGGTAATCTGAATTCCTCCGGCCGTGGGAATACAGCCATAACCAAAGTGAATTCGATCCGTGAATAAGTCTTATGAAATAGCCCCAAATACCGGGGCGGCTGTCAAGATATCGGCCGACATGTTTTAATATCTAGTACGGTCATCTCTACAGGCCTCTTTCAACGCCCTTTCTTCGGATCATCCGGTGTGTCCGGAACAAGCACCGCTCATGCCGTTTTGGCATTGCAAACTATTCACCAATTATTTACATACTCCTTAAACAGGTTTTGAAATAGACCATTTTGTTACTATGGGCTTCCCATAAGCAATTGACAAAATGGCAGGTTTTACATATCTTGTTAACGATAAACATGAGCCCTTCGATCAACGGATCATTTGGATTACCGAAGACGATGACAACCCAGCAGCCCCCCACTATCCTGATTGTAGACACCTCTTCCCGCAGCCGTGAAGATAAGCAGTATGGCCTGGCGCAGCGGGGTTATAAGGTCATTGCAATTGAAAACGGCGATCGGGCGCTCAACGTACTGGCGACCGAACCGGTTCACGTGCTCATCAGTGACCTTGATGCGGCCGGGGTCGACGGTATGCATCTGATGCAGATTGCCCTGCGCCGTAACCCGGTTACCGGAGTGATTCTGATGACGCCGCCGGGACGTGAAGAACTGGCCGTAACCGCTATGCGCGAAGGGGCGTATGATGTTTTGGAACAACCGATTCTGGTAGAGAAGCTAGAGGCGGAAATAGAGAAAATCCTGGAACGGCAGCGCATCGTTCAGGAAAACTTGGATCTGCAACGGCAACTCAGCGTCCGCTACGGTCTCGACAGCATCATCGGCAAATCCGCCTCCATGCAGAAAACCCGTGAACACATCCTCCAGATCGCGGATACCCAGGCAACCGTACTGATCTACGGCGAGAGCGGTACCGGTAAAGAGTTGGTGGCCAAAGCCCTGTATCAGAACAGTAGTCGGAAAGACAGACCACTGGTCATTCTCTCCTGTAATGCACTGTCCGAAGGGGTAATCGACAGTGAGTTGTTTGGTCATGAAAAAGGTGCCTTCTCCAGTGCGGTCCAGGCAAGACAGGGGCGTTTTGAGTTAGCCGACCAGGGAACACTGTTCCTCGACGAGGTCGGCGAACTGACACCACCCATACAACTGAAGTTACTGCGTGTTCTGCAGGACGGTGAATTCATGCGCGTGGGCGGGAATCAGCGTCTGACCACGGACGTACGTCTCATCGCTGCCACCAATCGAAACCTGGAACAGGCGGTAGCAGACGGCCAGTTTCGTGAGGACCTTTATTACCGGCTAAAAGTAATCACGCTGAACGTACCGCCGCTAAGGGAACGCAAGGAGGATTTACCGCTGTTGATCGAACATTTTATTCGCAGGTTCAGCGAAAGGGAAGACAAATCCGTCGATCTCATTGCCCCGATCGCACTCGAGATACTTTCCTCCTACCACTGGCCCGGCAATATCCGGGAACTGGAGAACTGTGTGGAAGGAATGATTGTGATGTCGTCCAACCATGTTCTGGAGCTGGATGACGTCCCGGAATATATCCGTCATGCACACCGAGGCAGCGTCCCAGGCGCGGACATCCCTGCACAGTCTGCTTTGAGGGCGTCTTCACAGCACCTTTCATCCGACCTGATCCGAGCGATGATTCAGTCGTTAGCGATGCGGCATGGTGTCACGGTTCGCCGTGTCTCTGACGCTCTCCTGGATCGTTTAATCGCCATCGACTGGTCGGGGAACCATTATTCGCTCAGGAAATGCATTGAAATGATGATTCTGATGACCGAGACCGGTGTGCTGGAACCCGTGGATATCCCGCCCGAATTCAATCGACTGGAAGAGCCTGAAGCGTCCGAAAATGGACACCGGCCCGTCGACATTCACGTGGGCATGACTATGGAGGAAGCGGAGCGCGCGCTGATTCAGGCCACACTGGCATCATGTGACAACAATAAAACGCAAGCGGCCCGTAAGTTAGACATCGGTCTGCGCACCCTGTTCAGAAAGATCAAAGAGTATGGTATACAGTGAGTGGAATATAGTAGTAATCGACGGTGAAGAAGAAAGTCGAAGGCTCGTTTCCGGAACGCTGCGGGAGGAAGGGTACGCGGTGCATGAGGCCGCGGACGGAGAAGGCGCATTGCGCGTGGTTCGTGAAACGCCGCCGCACCTGATCCTTCTGGATCTCGCGTTGTCCGATACGGATCCCCGGCGTCTCTTGAGGATGCTGAAAAAGAGAGCACCGGATGCAGATGTGATGCTGACCACGCGCCAGCGCCGGATGCCTTCACAGGCGGAAGATACTGAAGTAGACGATTATATCGAAAAACCGGTGGACCAGTCCGACCTTATTTCCAAGGTCCGCTCACTGGAAATCCGCCGCCATTTTCTAAAGGATGTACCGTTTATCGGCAAAAACGAAAAGGTGATCCAGATGATGGAAACGGTCCTTCAGATCGCGCCCACCGATATTCGTGTAATGATAACCGGGGAAAGCGGAACGGGAAAAGATCTCATCGCCCAGGCCATACACGAACATAGCCGGCGAAAAAATGGGCCGTTCGTTCCGATCAATTGCGGTGCACTCGCGGAAGGGGTCCTGGAAAGTGAACTGTTCGGTCACGAAAAGGGTGCTTTCACCAATGCAGTTTCTCAGCGTAAGGGCGTGTTCGAGCAAGCGGACAGTGGTACTATTTTCCTGGATGAAGTAGGGGAAATGCCGCTCGCGACGCAGGTCAAGCTGCTCAGAGTACTGGAACAACAGCAATTCCTCCGGGTCGGTGGTTCCACTCCGATCAGGTCCGACGCCCGGGTAATTTCGGCTACTAACAAAGATTTGGAAGGGGCCATTGGGGAAGGGGCCTTTCGCCGTGACCTGTATTACCGCCTCAATGCCGTGCCGATGCATCTTCCTGCACTGCGGGATCGACCGGATGATATTCCCAGGCTTATTCACCACTTCATAACTGAAACTCGAACAAAACACAACATCGAGTTTCCCGGCTTCAGTGACGAGGCCATGTCCAGGCTCGTGGCGTTTGAGTGGCCCGGTAATATCCGACAGTTGCAACATCTCATAGACCGGCTTGCCGTAACTATGAAAGGGCACATCATCCAGGTGGAAGACCTGCCGGATACCGTCTACAGCCCGCTACACCTGGATCGTGGTCTTCCGGTGGCGGTCAACATGAGCCGTGAGGAACTGGAGCGAGAAATGTTGTACAAGATCCTCTGGGAACTCCGAGTGATGATGGGTGAACTACCGGCCAAAGTAATCGAAGCTCTTGGCGGCAGCAAGTCCGTGCCGTTCCATCTGCCGGAAAAGATCGACGTGCCCCCTGTCACCCCACCGCAGAAACGGCCCCGGACACGCATCGAACCAGTCGCCACCCAGTCCCTGGGAACGTGGGATGATATCCAGAAGGAAGCCATTCTGCGCGCCCTGGAACTCTACAAGGGGAATCGGGAAAAAGCCGCCCAGCACCTGGGCATCGGCGTCCGAACGATCTACCGGAAAATCGAAAAATTTGGACTCGATCGCGAAATTAACGAATAGGATGAAGTGAACAATCAAACATATTGAAATGATCCGTCACCAGGTATAATAAAAACTTGACATACAGTCCGATTTATTAATATTCGATTATGCGAATTTCCTAATAGGCATTGCGGTTAGCATAGAAGGAAACGATGCATGCCCGACCTTCATTTTCACGATTACGCCCGACTTTTGAAGGGGTTGGCGCATCCGATCTGGCATTGGATCCCGGAACGGCGGAACCGTGTCCACATGCCGTGGGGGAAAACAGGATCTGTCATTCAATCTGAGATCAGCGCGCTGATTAGCTGTTAGGTGTGTTTGAAACACAAACATACAGGTACAATTTCAATAGTATAATTCATAAATTTCTGGTTGCCAACGTAACCTGAAGAAAGGAGTTTCAGATGGGACAGACTCAGCCGGTGACAGATGGTGAATTTGAAACTGAAGTCCTCAACAGCAGCACTCCGGTACTGGTCGATTTCTGGGCGGAGTGGTGCGGTCCCTGTAAAGCGATTGCCCCGACACTTGAGGAACTCGCCGGCGATTACGGCGAACGCCTGAAAGTCGTCAAGGTGGATATCGATGAAAACCAGCAGAAAGCCCAGCAATACAATATACGCAGTATCCCCCAGCTCCTGCTGTTCAAAGACGGCAATGAGGTGGACCGTATCATCGGTGCAGTACCCAAAAGCCAGTTGACCGAAAAAATCGAACCACACCTTTCCTAAAGGTCACAAACATTTAACCAATCAAAGCCGGGGATTTTTGAGTCCCCGGCTTTGTGTTTTCATGATTTACTGACAAGGGTAAGACGGTATGCTTGGAGTGTTCAAACGTTTACGCAAAGGACTCGCTAAAACACGTGACAATTTCATCAGGCGGATCGATCAGGCCATCAAGCGGTATGATCGCATCGATGAGGATCTACTGGAAGAATTAGAAGAGATTTTGCTTCAGACGGATGTGGGTGTAGAAACTACAATGAAAATTATTGATAGGCTTCGAGACCGTACCATTGAAGAACGCACCAAGAAGCCTGACGAGATCCAGGAGCTGCTCCGCCAGGAGATGACCGCCATACTCGATAGTCAGCAACCAACTGTCAACTCCTTATTTAAACATGACAGTCCCCATGTCATCATGGTTGTCGGCGTCAACGGTACCGGTAAGACAACGACGATCGGCAAGCTGGCGGCTAAATACAAGGCGGAGGGCAAATCCGTACTGCTCGCTGCGGGCGATACGTTTCGGGCGGCGGCCATAGAGCAGCTGGACGTCTGGGCGCAGCGTTCAGGCGCTGATATCGTGCGTCATCAGCAGGATGCAGATCCCGCGGCAGTGGCATTCGATGCCCTTCAGGCAGCCACGGCACGCAACGTGGATGTCCTGATTATAGATACCGCCGGCCGATTGCATACGAAAACCAATCTGATGGAAGAACTGAAAAAAATTAAACGCACCCTAGGTAAACAGGCGGAAGGTGTACCCCATGAAATATTGATCGTTCTTGACGGGACGATCGGCCAGAATGCCCAGTCTCAGGCTAAGAATTTCCATGAAGCCATGGGCGGCCTCACCGGCATTGTCCTGACCAAACTCGATGGAACGGCCAAGGGTGGTATCGTACTCGCCATCAGCGACACATTGTCCATCCCCGTCAAAATGATCGGCGTCGGTGAAGGCATCGACGACCTGCAGCCCTTCGACGCCCGGACTTTCGTGGATGCATTGTTTGAGTAAATCGCTTAGAAAAGGAACAAACCTATGCCCCATCTCGCAATCAACGGTGGTCCGGTTACCAGAACGCAGCCGTACCCTTCCTGGCCTGTGTACACGGAGGACGATGCCCGGGCGGTGAGTGAAGTGGTTATGGAAGGGAAGTGGGGAAATTCGGGAGGGGGGCGGGTCGCCAAGTTCCAGGAGAATTTCGCAGCCTATCAGGACGCCGATCACGGTATATGCGTCACCAATGGGACGACTGCTCTGATCCTCGCATTGCAGGTAGTTGGTATCGAGCCGGGTGATGAAGTGATCGTGCCTGCCTATACCTTTATTGCAACAGCCAATGCCGTGCTTATGGTCAACGCGGTTCCGGTGTTCGTAGATATGGAGCCGGAGACATTTAACATAGATCCGGATCAGGTGGAAGCCGCCGTTACGCCGAAAACCCGGGCCATCATACCGGTGCATTTCGCCGGTCTACCAGCGGACCTAGACCGACTGTCCGCCATCGCAAGAAAACATAGGCTCGCAATCGTGGAAGATGCCGCACAGGCGCACGGAGCACGTTGGGATGAGAAGGGAGTCGGAGCACAGGGAGCCATCGGCACGTTCAGTTTTCAAGGATCGAAAAACCTGAACGCCGGAGAAGGCGGCATCATGCTGACCAACGACGACAATCTGGCCGGCATCGCCCGTTCCCTCACCAACTGCGGTCGTGCCGAGGACGGCCTGGGATACAATCATTACCATCTGGCCGGAAATAATCGCATGTCCGAGCTTCAGGGTGCGTTGCTGCTTTCCCAGATGGAACGCCTTGAAGAACAAACGCGGCTCCGCAGTGAGAATGCGGAATACCTTTCAGAGCAACTCGGCATGATAGACGGCATCAACCCTTCCAAGAGCCCCGCAAAAGCAACGCGCCATGCCCGGCATCTCTACATCTTCCGGTACAACTCGGATGCCTTCGGCGGCACACCCAAGCAACGGTTCATCGCAGCACTCCGGGCGGAAGGCATCCCAACCAGTCCCGGCTACGGCACTCCGCTTTACCAACAACCGATATTCGTCGAGAAAAACTTCGGTGCCTACGCTCACACGGCGTCAATGGCGCAGGAGTACGGCTCAATGCACCTGCCTGAAACGGAACGGGCATGCAGCGCCGAAGCTGTATGGTTCAGTCAAAATGTATTGCTGGGATCGAAAGAGGATATGGACGATATCATCCGGGCTATATCGAAAATCCGAGAACGGAAGAATGAGCTGGAGGGAGCATCCCGATAATTTTCTACAAACCCATTTTTATACCAAGTTCAAAGAAAGCATTATGCTGATGCGCATTTTTTGAAAAGCCGAAGTATTTTACCCGCTCATAGCCTATCTGGCCTGTCAGTCGCCGGCCCGATGTCAGATCCCAGCAGAATCCAGGTATGAATCTATAACGCCATTCACCTGTTGCATGATCAGGATCGGCCCGTAATCTGTTAAGCATTGGTGGGTTTGTGACTTCATCCCCTCGGCGCTCTATGGCGGTGGAAAACATCAGGGCCAACGAAGGCTTTATGGTACTCTTCAGCCCTATATAACCACCTTGACCGGATGGGCCCAGGTCGTGCCCCAACAACCTCCGTTTGAATGTAAAACCTGAGTAATATCTACTGTGGCGGTATGTAATCCGTGTAGTGCGGACATGCTCTGCCTGTATTCCCAACCGACCTTTTTCCAGTAAATTAGGAATAGACATGCCGAACATACTCGCCGTGTCGCGTCCCAATTTGTGAGGTAGAAAAGGGAAATTGTCCATCAGGTTTGAGTCTTCCCAGTAGACGTTCGCGTACAGGTGCATGCCCCCTGCATAGGGCAGTCGGAATCGGACATCCAACTCACTTGCGTTGTTGATGCTACTCCTATTTTTGTCTGTACCCAAACGGAAGAAAAAATCGGTAATTAAGTATTTAAAACCGGCGTCTGAAGATCCTTTTCCACCGAACAGCATCCAACGATGTAAACCGATTTCCAACCATGGTGTAGGCGTTGTATTCAGAGATAGGCCAAACAGGCCGGGATTAGGAAAGTCCGATCGGTCTTTATCCAGCCTGGCCAGGAAGACAGTAGATTTAATCGGACCAAGATGTTTTAACAGCCAGGGTAAACGGTAAGGATTCAGGTTAGACAGGTTTACAAAATCAAAGGGTTCGGTGTTGTTATTTAAACCCATCGAGCCGGAAAAACCGGGGCCCCAGGCCAAGTTGTCTCGCCCTGCCTGCATTTCAATCCCCTTTAGACGCATCTTAAAATACAGGTTTCGCAACGTGACCTGACCGGCATTGTGGGTCCGGTCGCTCTGCTGCCATCGCACCTGGGCTGATAGCAGTGCGAATGATGAAAGTCGGAAATCAAAAGCGCCCTCGACGAAGAGGTTGTAGCCCGGATCGAACGAGCGTCCTTCCCGATTACTCAGAAAGGGTACCAGCTGCGCATTGGTTTGGGGAATCAATCTTACCGGTTGCCTCAACCAGAAATAACCGAAATCCCATGATCGGAATCGTAGTGGGCCGACCCTGTTTCGCCACACCGTCGATTTTCTGTAACGTTTATCCAGACGACCGAGATATTCCCGCCACCATTCGTAATGTGGGGTTCGGTCTGAAAGTTTAGTATGGGCCTGTGAAATCAAACCGGCGACTTGTGAGATGGCCAAGGGTTTGTTACTACTAAAAAAGGTGCCGAGCAAACCTGCATCGGCTAATGTTTGAAGCTCCTGATAGACACTGTCCGTCAAGGGCATATTCGCAGAAATCGTTGTCGTATTTTCGCCGCTGGAATCTTCTTCTGCAGGCACTGCGGCCATGGACCACGCAGGCAAAGACCAGGATGCAAGCAGCATGATGAAAAAACAAAACTTGCCGGATGTTCGCTTAGTCGCCGCTTTTCTCAATGTTGCAGATGTACGACAATGCCTGAAACGCGAAATGCCTCCGTTACGCCACAAATCCGTAGACATCTTTAACATATTGCACCGCTTCTCAATGTTCCCCCACGCGCGATCCAGCCGCAACTGTACCGGGATTTACAGACATGCCTAAATAGCTTCCCGGCCATCTGTTGATACCTATGCACTGATTTGTACATGACGCTCTTCATGTTCAAAATCCACACTGTTTCAGTTATATCACTCTGAGAGGGTTATCGAAGACAGTGACATACAAACGAACAAACCATAGGGGACGATTTCCATTGGAATGGCTGGGCGTAGGCCTCTGGCTTTCATCGCTCGCTTCTGCAAAAGGGACCCGATTTTGTACCCCAGAGAGGCAGGCACTCCCCAGACTCCACAAGTCCACGGTAGTTTGCGTGTCCGGAAATCTCTGAATGCTATGGAATCTCTGGCTCCGCATCGATTCATGTACCGGTTGGTGGCATGGATATAAACGGATGTATAGAATAAAGGAAGATAGGGCACCCCGATATTGTCCCATTTTTACACCGTTTAGACAGCAACCGATTTTCCTGCCATCAGTTTAAGGCACCCGAAATCTGAAAATGGGGAATCGTACTCTGGCTAGAATGGGAAGAAGATCGCGCAACCGGAAGGCTGACAGTTTTTGGGTGAAATAATATCTCAAAAAAATCTGGATCTCTTGTACCGTAAAAGAAATATCCGTTTTATAGGAGTTGCCTCACCGTGAGGCGTATGATACCGCAACGGTGCCCCATGTGCGGCACATAGGCACGGGTTATCGTGTGGAGGTTCTTAGTCCTATCGAAAAGTTTGAGAAAAGCCTCGCGGGACAAAGCCTGAAAAACACCCGGTACCGGCTGCATGCACCATGGCGCCACTACTGTTTGATCGCCAGCATACGGTTCAGGGCCAGCCGGGCGCTATCGGCAATGTCGACTGGAACCGTGATGTGATTGACGACCTCGCCCTCCAGCAGATTCTCCAGTACCCACAGCAGATGCGGAGGATCGATCCGGTACATGGTCGTGCAGACGCAAACCGTCGGCTCCAGAGACATAATCAGCTGGTCCGAATGCTGCTTTCCTAACCTGTTCACCAGATGGATTTCGGTTCCGATGGCCCATTTGGAACCAGAGGGGCTTTCGTTCACCGCCTTGATGATATGTTCGGTCGACCCCACCAAATCCGCCAATTCTACAACCTCATGCGAACATTCGGGGTGCACCAGAATTTTGATATCCGGGTGGATTTCACGGATGCGATGCACCTGTTCCGGTGCGAACCGCTGGTGTACCGAGCAATGTCCTTTCCACAAAAGGATCCGGCTCTGCTCAATCTGCTCGTCAGATAATCCTCCCATTTCCTTGAACGGATTCCATACCATCATCCGATCCATAGGAATACCCATGTCCCTGCCGGTGTTGCGTCCCAAGTGCTCATCCGGAAAAAACAGTGCCCGGCTGCCTCGCTCAAACGCCCACTTCAGCACACCTTCCGCGTTGGAGGAGGTACAGACCAGGCCGCCGTTACGTCCGCAGAATGCCTTGAGGTTCGCTGCGGAGTTCATATAGGTCACGGGAATGATCGGCTCACTGATAACTTCCTGAAGCGATTCCCAGCACTCTTCAACCTGATCGATGTTCGCCATGTCCGCCATGGAACATCCGGCGTTGAGGTCCGGTAGAATTACCACCTGGTCCTCGTCACTTAGAATGTCCGCACTCTCGGCCATAAAATGAACGCCGCAGAAAACGATGAACTTCGCTTCTCCATGGCAGGAGGCCTGTTGTGCCAGCTTGAACGAATCGCCCGTATAATCCGCGTATGCAATGATTTCATCTCGCTGGTAGTGGTGCCCCAAAATTACAAGGTCCGTACCCAGCATGGTCTTGGCTTCGGTGATCAAAGCGCCACATTCCGAATCGGACAGATGTTGGTATCTTTCCGGTAGAGGCGGTTGAAACATCATCTCCGGCGGGGGAGGCGTTGCTATAACACTCATTGTATGAATCCATCCTTCCTTACGGTTATTCGTCGTTTACCAGTTCTGCAGCTGCTTGGACCACATGTGCCGGCTTACCACCCGATCGCCGCTCTTGAATCAATTGCGCGACTATGCTCACCGCGATTTCCTCGGGTGTATCGGCCTGTATATCTACCCCTATAGGCGCATGCACTCTATCCAGAAGATGCCGGGGAATACCTTTCTTCTCCAGCTTCTTCCACATCAGTTCGACCTTCCGTCTGCTGCCGATCATTCCGATGTATCTCGCATTCGTCCAGACCGCCTGCTCTATTATAGGCTGATCCCACTGGTGCCCCCGTGTGACAGCGATCAGGTAGGCCGACGCATCTATGGCCAATTTATCTACAACTCCTTCAAAATCATCTACCACGAGTTCGTCCGCTTCCGGAAACCGCTCTGCATTGGCAAACGCCGGGCGATCGTCTATTACCGAGATGCGGAATCCCACGGTGGCCGCGATACGTGCGATCGCACGGGAAACGTGTCCGCCACCGAAAATAAACAGTTTGGGATCGGGCGAAACTGCTTCCACAAAGACCCGTGCTTCGTGGTTTCCGTGCTTCAGTGTAAAAATCTTGAGTACATCGTCATGTGCTATACGGGATATTTCACGTTTCGCCTTTTTATCCAGTGCCGCATTGCCAAGAGTGCCCACCGTATGGCCATCCGGTAGGATCAACATCTTATGACCGGCCAGTCCAACATCATTGGAAACCAATGTAGCCAGTAGCGCAGTACCTCTATCTTCCAGCAGCCTGTTGATTTCTTCGTACACAGGGAGCATGTGACCCTGATAGACAGGCTCTGTGAATATCTCCGCGTTGCCGCCGCAATTCAGACCTTCCTCACCCGCATGTTTTTCGGTCAGAATAAACCGCTGAAGTGTCGGCACGCCGTTTTCAAGGACCTGCCGGGCCTCTGACCACACATCCGCTTCCAGGCATCCACCACCGACCGTGCCGACAAACGAACCGTCCCTCCGCACAAGCATCTTGGCTTTTTTGCTCATGGGCAGAGACCCTTTGCTGGATACAATGGTGGACAGCGCGGCTTTGTCGCCCTGCTCCAGCACCTTAAGGATTTCCTGAAAAACGTCTTTCATCGTCATTCACCCTCTGTATGACTCGTCGCATTGTCCAGGCAGAACCGTTCCTCAAATGTTTCAGTCCGCTGGTTCCATACGAAGGCTTTCATATCATTAACCGAATTTTTTCCGACCGACAGGACCAGATAGAAAGGTTCCGGTACAAACCAGTCGGTCAGAGCCTCCATACGATCCTTTTCAGAGAAGTAAGCCGGATGATCCGGATGGGAGTGGTAAAAACCTACGACCCGTTTATCAGGATCCTCAATGTCAGTGTAAAAAAGTTGCTTCATATCTTCTTCATTAAAGATATAAGCAGTACGGGCATCCCGCGGATATTGCTCGGGATCACGGGCGTGGAACTCATTCTGCATGTTACGGCACCGGTGCACGATCCACGTTTCAGGATCATCCGTGCCGGTGATATAACCGCAGCATTCGTACGGATATTCACCTACGGCATGCGCTTTGAGGCCTTCCATTACCCTGTCTGTATACCGTATCATGAGTCTATCTGTATGGCGTTTTGACCCGCGTCTTCCCGTGCTTTCGTGGTTACACTGCCAGCCAGCTGCCCGAAGGCCCGTGCAAGGTCCGATAGAGGCTCGGAAACAACAACAGGGACCCCTTCATCACCGGCGGCACAGACCTTCGGATCGATTGGAATCTCACCGAGGAACGGAATGTACAGCTCTTCTGCCACCGCCTTACCGCCTCCATGTCCGAATATTTCCGTCCGTTCTCCGGACTGCGGAGAGATGAAGTAGCTCATATTCTCCACGATCCCGAGAATAGGCACTTTCAGTCGTTTGAACATGGTAATGCATTTACGGACATCAGAGAGAGCTACCTGTTGCGGCGTCGTTACGACGACGGCTCCTGTCAATGGAGCTGCCTGCGCCAGCGTCAGCGAGGCATCACCGGTTCCTGGAGGTAGATCCACGAGCAGATAGTCGAGGCCGCCCCAGTCAACATCATTCAAAAATTTCTTGATCATCTTACCCACGAGCGGTCCCCTGTATATGACCGCATCCGAGTCACCCGTAATAAATCCCACGGATACCAGGCGGACTCCGTGGCTGACGACCGGTTGTATCCGGCCAGCTTCACTCTGTTCCAGCGCTTTGTGAATTCCCATCATCTGCGGAATATTGGGCCCATAAATATCGCCGTCCAGGAGACCGACCGAAGCGCCGCTGGCCGCCAGAGTCACCGCCAGGTTCACGCTCACTGTCGATTTACCGACGCCTCCTTTACCGCTTGCCACCGCAATCAGAGCGCAGGGTTCCTTGCTCAAATCGTCTTCTCCGTGTAATTTTTACACTAACTAGTTATCATACAAAAACAGGAGAGGTTCGCATCGTGCAAACCTCTCCGTATTTCAGGCGTTTAAACGTGGAATGATTCGCCGCAGCCGCAGGTACCTTTAGCGTTCGGATTATTGATCTTAAACCCAGCGCCCATCAGACCTTCAACGTAGTCCAGCTCAGCGCCCATCAGGTAAATCGCACTCTTCATGTCGACGAATACCTTCACGCCGTCCTGCTCGATGGTCTGATCCGCTTCGCCGGCTTCCTTGTCGAACGCCAGACGATACTGGAAGCCGGAGCATCCGCCACCGGCGATCATCATACGCAAACCGTGCTCAGGGTTACCCTGCTCAGTCAACAGAGTTTTGATCTTATCTGCCGCAGTTTCAGTGACGGTAACCATTAGGTATGCCTCCTATGATAACTAAATATTTAACCGAGGAATTTTATCAGCCTGTTCGGATCAGTAGGCCTCTTAAAGTTACTGAATTATAAAATTTTGTCAACCTCTAACACCAGGTGCCGCCAAAAAATCCGCTAGAGTCATTCCGTAGATACAGGCTGTAGAGCCTACACCTCATGTCTCATTGTGAAATGGGCGGACATGGATCGCAGTTTCCGTGCCTCGGCGGCAACGGTTTCGACCACATAATCCACTTCCTCCTCGGTACTCCACCTGCCCAGCCCGAACCGGAGGGCTCCCTGGGCGAGTGCCCGGTCTCTGCCCAGCGCCAGCAGCACGTAGGAGGGATCGATGGTCGTCCGCGAGGTACATGCTGATCCGGATGATACCGCAATGTCACGCAAGCTCAGTAATAGGGAGCCTCCCTCAATGTACGAAAAGCACATATTAAGATTTCCAGGCAGTCGGTGCACAGGATGACCATTAAGAATGATATCCTCCACCGCATTCACCAACCCGTCATGTAAACGGATTCTCAACGCTTTCAGACGCTCCCCCTCTTCGGGCATCACCTCACCGCTTATCTCACAGGCAAGTCCCAACCCCACGATGCCTGGTAAATTCCTCGGGCGATCCTCTCCCAGTATTGAAGCCATCCTGATACCAGGGGTACGCCGGCGAACATACAGAGCACCGATTCCCTTGGCACCATACATTTTGTGCGCGGAAAGAGATAGCAGGTCGACACCGATCGTATCGACATGCACCGGGATCTTGCCCACGGCCTGTACCGCATCCGAATGGAACAGGACACCCCTGTCTCGGGTGATCTTTCCGATATCTTCGAGAGGGTTTATGGTGCCAATCTCGTTGTTGGCGTATATGAGAGAAACCAGGATGGTCCGCTCCGTGATAGCCTCGGACACCGACTCCGGATCGACCATGCCGTGGCAGTCGACCGGGAGGTAAGTCACCTCAAATCCTTCCTGCTCCAGCCGTTCACAGCAATCCAGAACGGCCTTGTGCTCGACCTGTGAGGTTATGATGTGATTACCCCGGTCCCTGTTGGCGTATGCAATCCCTTTTACAGCCAGATTATCAGCTTCGGTAGCGCCGGACGTATAATGGATTTCATCCTTCTGCGCACCGATCAGTCTGGCCACCCGGACCTTACTCAAAGCAATTACCTGTTGTGCCTCTGAAGCAGAGCATCCGTCCAGATAGTAGGGTGTGATAGCTTCGAGAATACGCGGATCCACGGGAGTGGTAGCGTGGTGATCCATGTACACGGGTTTTTTCATCTATCACATTCCTCCACCAGGTCCATTCCATAACCTGACCGGTTACCACGGAGATCCTATGGATATTCCGCGGTCAGAATTCTGGAATTTGGCCCTCAAGCATTTACAGACGTCGCCTTGGGCTTTACAGTACTTTGCCCTCTGCAAAATCAAGAGACTCGGGCGGACACTGAACCTATTCAGACAACACCACCCGGCAGTCATCAACCTCTGGGACACCGACAGATTCTAAAGCTTCATAGCGGTTTTCTTGATCTGCTGGCATCACGATGCCAGCCTAATGCAATTCTTCGCCCACCGATTTAAGGGGACCTACGTTTAAAATACCGAAACCAGGTCTCCACGTTGGTATTAATTAGGTGGCAGGCCGACCGGTTACAAGAGAAAATCAACTCTATAATCCACCGCCCACAACAGAGATCCTATGGTATAAAGGTGATCGGTCGCGGCCCCGGATCAACTACAATGGCGGCAGGATTTATCAAACTACTGAATCGGCCAGTCTCACGACCATCAGGCGTGTATTTTATCAACGCGGACAAACCCGCATCTGCGATCCAGACGTTGCCGTTGACGGAATCGATGCTCACGTCCATCGGAAATACAAGCCCAGGAAGCACAGAGTGTGCCCCCATATCCTGCTGGATGTCGTAAGTGCCTGATACACCGCTCCCAATGATAATCGCGGATGCGACGCCCTGATTACCCTGGTCCACAACCCACCAATCGTCGGTTACGGGATTATGCGCAAGACGCACCGGCTCCGAAAAACCTGTTATGGCGGCTGCACGTGTTCCATCGGCAAGCAACTTGAATACCTCCTTGGAGCCGCTGTCGATGCCCCAACAGCTGCCGGTAACGGGATCAACAGCCAGATTCAAGGGTGTTCCCATATCACTTATGGTTGCAAGGATATCGCCCTGCCCGCTGAGCTTGGTAATCGACCGTGTACCACTGTCACCGACCCAACAGGCACTGGAGACGGGGTCTACTGCCAGGGCGGACGGTTTGACGAAATCGGTCAGGCGGAACAAAGGGATCCCTTCCTCGGTTGCTCTCACGACCAGCGCATTCTCACCATTCGTACCTGCGTCTGCAATCCACACCGATCCGTCTGACGGATCAACAGCGACCGAACCCGGTGTTAAGAATCCGCTGATGACTGAAGCTTCCTCGCCTGCTGCGGTAAACCTTATTGCCACTCCCCCGCGGCCTGCAGCACCGAAGTGAGTGGTGATCCAGGCCGCGCCGTCTCTTGGATCCAGTGCGATATGACGAGCGCCGAAGACAGATGACACCTGGCTGGAAACCGCCCGGGCATCGGCTGAAATTTTGAGTATACGTCCCAGGCCATCGTCAACGACCCAGCACGTCTCCGGTCCCGGCGTCACGACAACGGGGTTGGACAGGGGGCTTTCCACCGGGTCCCGGTCGTCCCCAATCAGCACGGATAGCCGATATACATAGGTCATTTCATTGTTCACATCCGGATCGATAAATTCGTTTGGAGGAGGCGATCCAAAGATGTCCGTTCTGGCGCCAACACCACCCGACTCACGATAGAGCCTGTATCCCACCACATCGGAAAGTGCGACTGAGGCCCAGCTAAGCCCCACATGTTCGTTGTTGCCGAGGGCCCTCAAATTCTGCGGACGCCCACCGGTGACAGGATTCTCCGAGTCAAGCGGATTTCTGCGGTCCCGAGCATCCGGATCGCACGCGACTATGATGCAGGCAGCTATCATAAAAAAGAGGCCGTAGCCCAACGTGTGTATTGCGTTCATGCTGCGAGCCTAATCCTTGGAACGGAATGCACGTGAGACCAAGAAATAAAATGCACCGGCAAAATTGATCTGCGCCGCTACTGCGAAACCGCTCGTGCGCTTATCCTGACGGGCTGCCTGGCGAAAGAACTGTTCTGAACGGTTGGGGTCCGCCGTGTTCAGGTACCGTCCGTATGCCTGGTCTGCCTTACGGTCCGAGTTTAGTGCCAAGCCGGTGAATAGGATGCCCAGGCCGAGGGTGGCATATCCCAAAGTGTTCTTTACACGATGATCTTTCCGTACCGAGGCAGAATAGCCGGAAAGCGGCACTATTCCTGGATTATCGGGCGCTAGATCGACCTCAAGCGTCTGATGTGCGGTATCTTTTACGACAAACGACCGGGAAACATCTTCATAGCCGCGTTTGCGGAGCGACACGGCATATCGACCAGGTGCCAGGTTCGAAAGACGAAGCGGTGTGGTGCCCATAGGATGGCCGTTCATATACACTTCTGCATCGAACGGATTGGATATCAATATTACCGGCCCGGTAAATACCGCATGGGCGCGGATGGTTTCCTTGTCGGATACGGCACCATCCCATTGCCAGTCCAGCACGTCCCAGGTAACGCCCTTGGGACGTTCGACACGGATATTATGGGAACCTATCGACAGTGCATAGTTTTCCAAGGGTGTTTGCCCAATCAAGCGACCGTCCGCATACACCGCAAGTCCTGACGGTTCAGAGGTGATGGTCACTCGCCCGCTCGGCTGCAGCGCATGCAGGCGAGCGGGCGCCACCATGCCGTGCATCAGGTTTATCAGAAACATCCAACAAATGATATTATGAAATCGTATCGTAAACATCCTATTGCACCATATCAGAGTTGAGACGACATCGTGAACGCGTATACATACCGGTCTTCTGACGCAATAAGCAACATATCCTCAACGACAAAGGGTGTCACGGTGATACTGCCGCCGGTCTCGTACCTCCACAGCTCCTGCCCGGTCATCACATCGATTGCATACAGCTTCCGGTCCGTGGACGCTGCGTACACTACCGATCCCATGGGAAGCGGGGAGGCGACGACGACCCCGCTCGTCTCATACCGCCACAATTCCAGTCCGGAAGCCGCATCGAGACAATACACGTTTCTGTCGTTCGAGCCGAGAAAAACCCTGCCGTCCTGTACCGCTGGCGTACCGTAAAGGCTGCTGCTCGCAGGGAATTTCCAGCGCAGCCGCCCATCTGTCCGGCCGAGGCAATATAGATTCCGATCGTAGCTGACACCGTATACCGCATCGTCCGTCACCGCTGGAGCGACCGGAACGGTGCCACCGGTTTCATACGACCATAGGATTTCTCCGGAGGCCGCAGCGAGTGCATAGAGGTGGTTGTCATTCGAACCGATGAACACCACACCCTGCGATACAACCGGGGAAGTGCGTACCTGCTCCTTCGCCATGAATTGCCAGATGGTTTCGCCTGAATCCGCGTCGATCGCGTAAGCCGAACCGTTCTCCGCCCCTGTGTATAGAACACCATCTAACAGAAAAGGTGCAGACCAACTGTTGATGAACGGCCGCCTCCACAGAATCTTTTCTTCCATCACATCATACGCCACAAACTCTCGCCACTCCCGGTTCGACTGACCGACAACCGGTAAAAACAGCTGATCCCCTCTCATTGCCGGTGTTACTGCACCGGTTCCGTTGAGGTCATCGGTGAGTTCATCCACGTTCCCATTACTGGCATCCATAATATATATTTTATTGTTGGACATCGGGATAAACAGTGTGTTCCCACGTATCGCAGGTTGGGAGAGCAGCGGTCCTTTAAGTTTGGTCTTCCACTGCATCGTCAGAGGGGGGCGTAATACAGTTTGGGCGGTATCCGGCTTTTTTTGCGGGACAACTGATTTTGAACGGATCACCACCGTACGAGGGCTGCAGCCAACAAAAAGGAAACCGCAGACCAAAATGAAATACGACATTTTCCTATGGTTTAACACGAATGATCGCATTATTTTAGCCATCATGATTTATTTCACCGATACAAATTTTAAAAATCAGGACCGAACCAGAACGTGAATTTGATCCCGTCTTCAAGCGCGGTAAAGTTGTTTGACACCCGTTTCGAGAAATCGAACCTGAGGACTAACGGTCCGCCCAGGTTTACCCGAACGCCACCGCCGAAGCTGCCGATGACATCCTGGAAATTGTCATCATACCACACATTTCCCACATCCACGAACAGCGCACCTTGAATCCGTGAGAAGCTCATGGCGCCGAAAGGGAATCCGACCGCGAGGAAATTCAACACAGGGAAGCGCACCTCCTGGTTGACCAGAAACATCCTGTTTCCCTGAAGGGAACGGAACCTGTACCCCCGGAAATCCCAGCTTCCTCCGAGCCGGATGATCTGAGGCTCTTCTCCCCAGCTTCCGATGCCGAGGACTCTTGACGCGTAGGTCAATTGCCGGGCGAATCGAAAATACCGACGATAATCCGCAAGAAACGTGGTCGCAAAGGATTCGCCTCTTCCTAAATCCGTTAAGTGGGTGACACCAAACTGAAATCCCTCTCCGTCCACCGGACCAGTGGGGCCCCACATGATGGTATCGTGGACATAGGCAAGATAATTGGTCACAAGATGGGATTGTCGTTCGGGATCGGTAGTTGCAAATAACCGGTTTTTATCCGAGTAGATATAACCTATGTTGCCGTCCAGGCGGGAGTATTTGGAGAACGGATAAGAATAAAGAAAAATAGAGCCTAGCCGGCGTTCATCGAAAAGGAAACTGGTGGCGTCGCCGAAGTTGCCGTTGAGATGGAAAACGCCGTAACCGTAATTAATCCGTCGGGACAGATTCATCCGGGAAATGAAGAAATTGAAGCTCTTGAGAAAATCCCCGGTGGTCTGAGTGCTATTGCTGACCATGATGTTGTAACTATGGTTTCCGAGCATGTCGCTCAGGCTGAAAAGAGCACCACCTCCCACTGCAATGTCACTAGTTGTAGGTGCGGCGATCAGGCCGCCCTGGGCCAGATCGAGGCTGTATCGCTTTTTGTACGGTACGGCCGGCTGTCCTTCTTGTTCTTTTATCCGCTCGGGCGACCATTTTACCAGCCGTTTCGGCGTCGGCAGCGTTCGGGTCTGGTCCAGAGAGTCCGGTATGTCCATACGGCATATCTGAAACTGAAACCCCTCAAAGCCGGTGAACAAAAGCGATTCGCCGTCCGACGTCCAGTTTGGATCCATAACGCCGGTAGCCACACGGGTGAGCCGATGCACCTGCCGTTCCCGGTCCATCAGGTAGATATCCATGCCCCAGTCCCGGTCCGACGTAAACGCCAGCCAATTCCCGTCCGGCGACCACGCCGGAGCCAAATCGTTGTGGGCACCCACCGTGAGTACATCGAGCGCTCTGGTTACGGGATCTATGGTATAGAGGTTGTGCCAGCCATGGAGATCACCGCCGTCCGCACGGTCCGAACTGAAGACGATCTTTGTGCCATCAGGCGACCAGTCCGGCTCCCGGTCTTCGTAGATGTCGTTAGTGAGCTTGGTCAGAACCCCAGTAATTCGGTCTATAATATACAGGTCCGACATTCCCGCCTGGTTCTGTCCGGAGAACACGATCCTTTCACCATCCGGTGACCAGGATGGTGATGACAGGCCAATCAACCCTTCGAACGTCAGACGCTGCTCCTGTCGCCGTTCCTTAAGGTCCCACACATAAATCACATCGCGGGACTGACTTTCCGATACGAACGCCAGCTGTCGGTTCCCGTTAACAGCCATCTGGGTACGCAGAAAATGGAACGATTCAAACTGCGCCGACCTACCGCCCCGGACCAAAAGTTCAACGTGATCTTCGGTGCCGTCAAGCGGCGCCCAGCAGATATCCTCATATCCGTTACGGGTACTCATGAAGACCATGCCGTCATCAATGTCGGAATCTGAAGCCCCGGGTACGGAAACCGGTTTGATGTTTATGCCCCGCTTTGTAAGCTGCGTCGCTATCTTCGACGGCATATCCGTTTTTTCCAGCATGGGATAGTATTTTTTTCGAAGCCCATAGACCCACTCATCACTCACCTGCTCAAGGCTTTTACCGACCGACAGTGCAAAAATCTCCTCGAATGTCCTGCCGCGCCACCAGTTTGCGAAGATCAATTCAATGACGTCATCGCCGTACGCCTCCTCCAGGTGCTTCAGGAACGACTGCCCTTCCTTGTACATCAGAAAGGAGCCGAAAATACGATTAATGTTGGGGATATCGACGAGATAACCGGAGATGATCGCATCCCGAATAAACATATCCGCCTCTGATGCCCAGCCTTCGGACCAGTGTTCCGCGAGCCCTTCCGAAAACCAGAGGGGCGGCCCCACACGGAGCTCTTTACGGTGGTTTTTTAGAACTGATTTTATTTTTTCGAGTGTGAAAACATGAATCAGTTCGTGCCGAAGCACCTGATCGAACTCGTGGTACGATCCAATGTTAGGCATCACCACGCGCCCTTTCAGAAACTCGGTAAACGCGCCTACCGATTCGGGCAGGAGCACCGGAACTGTGTTGGTCTCACGAAAATAGTGATGCGTGCTGTATAAAATAAGCGGGATACGCCGGTGGATCGTCAGACTGAACTGGGATTCCAATGCCCTATAGCTCCGTTCCGCGGAGGCAGCCGCGATTTCGGCCAGGTCTTTTTCCTCCGGGAAGTAGTACAGATCCACATGCTCTGTCTGCATTACCTGCCAGTCGAAATTAGTGTACTGAACCTTATTCCGTCCAAAGTAATTAAGGTACTGCGCGGCGGCATGGTCCCAGGAGAAGAAAAACAAAACCACCAGGATCGGAAGAAAGCGATTTATGTTGTGCATACAGGGGTCCCGGATTTTATCCTGAAGGGATATGTGTTACGATATCCTATCAAACGCAACAAGAACGAGAAAAGTTCATAGTAAAACAGAAGCTTCGTCATCGCATCAGCAACATCTTTCTAACGGCGACAAACGTCCCGGCATTCAACCGGTACAAATAGAACCCGCTTGGCAAAGGTATTCCGGACGCATCCATCCCATCCCAAGTCTCCTGGTAATGGCCGGCTCCTAGATGTCCGTTAACCAGTTCATGCACCTCCTGGCCGAGAACGTTGTAGATCGCAAGCCTCACCTTTGAGGCATGCCTCAAATCAAATTCTATTCGCGTGGACGGATTGAACGGATTAGGGGAATTCTGCTTGAGCGAGAACTGAAAGATCGAATGCGATGATGGAGAGAAAGTAATAGAAGCCAACTGTGACGGCGCTGCGATCGGCGTATTGCCTGGTCCGATCGCCTCCAGAACATAACTGTATGCAGTGTTAGAAACAACGGTCGTATCCAGAAAAAAATAAGTGCGGGCGCTCGTGGAGAAAAGGTCGTCACCTGCAGGCAGGGGAATAGGCGTCAGTATGCTGGTATTGCCGTCGAGAATACGGGACACCCTCCATCCTTGGATGTTGAGCTCATACGACGTAGACCATTCCAGGAGTACGCCATCAAGATCGTTGGTAAGCGAAAAATCTGTGACGCTTACAGTAGGCACCGTAGCCAGCGCATTTCGCCCGTTGACCACGCCGTATCCTATCAGGGTATCCGGTGCCGTGGACTGACTGGCGGTGGTTTGCAGCGCCGCTAGTATTTGCCCGGGCGTCCAATCGGGCTGTGCCTCCAAAAGCAGAGCCACCAACCCGGCGGTCAACGGTGTGGAGAACGAGGTGCCGTTTATCCGGATGTATCCGTCTGTGCTCGCTGGATTCACGACCCGAACCGCCACACCCATGGCCACCACGTCCGGCTTAATGCGCCCGTCGAACGTCGGACCTTTCGAGCTGAAAGACGCACGGCGGCCGGTAGAGTCCACGGCACCCACCGTAACGATACCTTCGGCATCTGCCGGAGCGATCATTTTCTGCCACGAACTCTGGCCCTCATTACCCATGGCGTTAACCACTACGATACCCCGGGATGCCGCCGCCGCCGCCGCCTGAGTGGTAACCGCCGTTTGACCGTCCATGTCGGAATACTGATACCAGTCAATGTATCCCAGAGAACTGCTGACAACGTCCGCCCCCAAGCTGTCCGCCCACTCTACCGCCTGCACCCACCAGTCCTCTTCGACCTGATGTTCGAATGATATGGTTTCGGTTTTGGCGAGGATGTAATCGGCACCATAGGCGGGCCCGATCAATTCACCGGGGACGTATCCGCCGATAGCCGAGAGTGTTTCAGTGCCATGGTTGTGCTGACCCGGAAAATCCTGACTCAGATCATCCTCTGTCTGATTGTCCCCGTTAACGAAATCACGTTCCGCGATGACTCGCACCCGCAGACTATCGAAGGCCACATGAGCAAGCCGGTACCCTGTATCCAGCATAGCAATGGTCACGGTGCGACCGGAGTATCCCAGAGCGTGCAGGGTCGGCACATGAATCTGCCGCAGTTGTGTAGCGGAGGGACCGTAGTCCAGACTGTCGGTTGTGGCCGGTGTTAATCGCCGGGTCGGGACAACATCTGGAATACCGGTCGGTATGGGACGCCGAAATACGGAAACCGGTGTAATCCTCTGCACGAACGACCATTGGGTCATCCGCCGGATCACTCCTGCGGACGCGGAAATGCTGACCGCGTTCAGCCACCGGGATCGACCTAGCACCACCGCACCTTCAGAGGCAACGCGACGCACATAGGGACCATAGAGCGGCAGATCCAGAAAGTCAACCGGACCGTCTGACCGACGACGCTGACGGCGAAGGCTGGCACGGGCCGTCAGCGTCCGTTCATGGGCTTGCAACGCCTGCCGGTATGCGGTTTCGCTGGTAATCCCTTTATCCGTAAAAAAAACCCAGACCTTGTATGTATAATTAGCGGATTGCTCCGCCATCATCACACGCAATCGGGGCGAAATCCCCACTGGCCCGTGTGGACGAGCCTGCCATGTGCGACCATCCTTGGATTGGCCATACGAGGACTGGGCCAAACACAGAATAAGAAAAATGCCCAGGACACATGTCATAACTCGTTTTTCTGTGTAAAACATGTTCATTATATCCACAGACCTTCTGAAAGATCAAACGGTGACATATTCAACGCTACATGTTACAATACCTTTTTTACCGACCCTGGTTCCAGATCGGCATATAAGAGAAATGCCCGAAACGTTTTGAGGAGGAACCGGATTCCTGTCAGATCAATGATTCAGATTGAAGAGGCGCGAGACAACGGTTGGATATGATAATCATCATCATCGGGGAATTTCGACAGCACGCGTTTTCGGGTCAAAAATCTACGGATACCCCAGAGGATGGGTATTACGAGTGTGAAGGCGAAAAGAAGGAGGCTTACCACCAAGGCGCCGTCAGCGCCCAGGGATTCTGTGGCCAGGTGGCCGACCCGCAACCCAAGGGCGCCGGCTCTCTCAAAACGAAGATCGGTCGATGTGGTGGTCAGCAGACTGGCGGCGGTGGCTCCGGATATAATCATCGTGCTGCCGATCAAAAGCGCGATCAGCAACAAGCGGGGGGCACCGTTGGTCCACCGGTTCCATCCCCAGAATATGAAGATGAGCGGTACGATAAAAGCGCTGTAACCACATACCAGAAAGAGGCTCACCGACGTGATCGCTCCGAACTGCCCCCCGGCATTCAGGACCTGATCCGGTCGCAGGCTGGAGTTCGGGTAGTCGTTGGGAGAGTAGGTCACCAGACTGGCCAAAACGAAGAATGCCACCGGCATCAAGAGGAGACCAAGAATCCGGTTTCGTTGCTCGATCGCGCGATTGCTCGACATGAGATTCGATTAATTGGCCTAAATATCGACGTGGACACACCAGAGGCTAGGGATCAAGTTGCCGTCGAAAACTTCATATAATCCCGTTCTGATCGCCGCCATGTAGGCGTATTTGTGACCCGCTGAAGGAAAATCGCCGTCTACGATTTTCGGATCTTTTACAAACAGAGTAATCAGAAGGCTGCGAACGCCGTAGTCCGACAATGTGTTTTCCTTGGAGGCATCGAAAATTTTCTGGATTTCTATCTGATCCTTGAATTCATCAGCGAATGACTTACCGAGATAGGCTTCCCTGAATTCGGCGTTATACCGCCCCAGAATCGCTTTCTCTTCCGATGTAAAATCGATAGACTGGCTACCGGCTTTATACGCCGCCGCCCACTCTTTCAGGATCTCGGTTACTTTATCGATAACCGGGGCCGCTGCGCCTTCGCCTGCACGTTCAAAATGATACGTGAGGTCAAATGTCTTCAGGTCAAAGTTTTCGTCAATGGAGAGGGAACCCCGCCCCATTTGAGTATGATAGTCCTGCTGACGTTGAATTTCGTCGATGACAGCCATGCTGTTTCCTCCTTCGTGTTCTGTGTCAACTACACATTATGGCGTCTGATACTGTTGCAAATTTCTACGCGCCACTCTATTGTTCGGCTGAATACGGAGGGTGGACCGCCACGCAATGATGGCGTTGTTGATCTCTCCGTATTTTACAAAAGCACGCGCCAGATTGTTATACGCGTCTACATAAAACGGATCGATTTCGAGGGCGTTGTTGATCTGATCGATCGCGTCGTTGTACAGCCCGAGATCAATGTAGACATATCCCAGGTTATTATAACTCTCCGCCAGACCAGGATCAAGGTTGACGGCTTTCCTGAATGATGAAAGCGCCTGATTCACATCACCGCTGTAATAGTGAGCGGCGCCCAGATTATTGAACACTTCGGCATAGGTGGAATCCACTTCTAAAGCCCTCTTGTAAAGGGCGATCTTCTGCTCCAGGTCTTGTGCTCTAATTCCTTCTTCCGCCAGCGTATAGGCCCATCCATCCAGATTTCCTGCAGTCGCCCGCAGCGCCAGTTTGAAATTCTGCCGGGCGGAGTCATACGCTGGATCTATGGCTAAAGCATGCTGGTAAGCTTCCAGCGCATCCTCATAGGCACGCTGTTTGAACAAAACATAACCGTAATTATTGAAAGCCTCCGCCAACCCCGGATCCAACTGCGTCGCCGTCTCAAATTCCATCATCGCCCGTCCGTTATCGCTGCGATTCATGTACGCCAACCCCAGAAAATTATGCAGGCGGGCACTGCGGGGTTTAAGGCGGACGGCTGCTTCCCACATGAAAATGGCGGTGTCGAAATCGCCTACTGCGTATGCGTCAATTCCTTCATCCGTGTGCCAGTCCACGTCTTGCACTAACGTCTCTGTTGCTGGCTGAATGACCGATGTGTGCTGAGGAACACACCCCGCGTTTATGGCTAAGGCGCCCGCACACCACAAGGGGAAAATTTGTGTATTGAGTAAATTACGCATATGCAAAAGGGACCAATTTTGGACCAAACAGGTTCTTTTATCATCTACGTTAACAATCGATATTACACTATAAGAATCGGCTTGTCAATAGAGGATGATAGAGATAACGACAATTTCAAAGAAATAATCTGATGTATTGAACCGCATTTTTGAAAATATATAACCCGTCCGGCTCCCGATCGGACGGCTCTCGCGTCCACCTCGGATGGTGGGTGTGGTGGATATAGCGCTCCGGGTGGGGCATTAACCCGAAGATACGACCGGTTTCGTCGCACAAACCGGCAATAGCATCGATAGAACCATTCGGGCTCCAGGGATAGGACACCGCTCCGTTGCCGTTGTGAGGATTGGTGTACCGGAGCGCCACGTGCCCGGCATCCCGCAGGTGCTTGAGTACTTTTTTAGATTCCGCTATGACTTTCCCTTCCGCATGTGCGACAGGGACGTAAATGGTTTCCGGCATATCGCGGGTAAAAACACAGGGACTGTCCGGGTTACGTTCCAGGTACACCCACCGGCATTCGAATTTCCCTGAGTCATTGTAAAAGACGGTGGCTTCCTGTTTTCGGACACCCGGCTGAGTCTGCGGCAGCAACCCCATTTTCATCAACACCTGAAATCCGTTACAGATACCAAGAACCAGTTTACCGGCATCTACAAACGCATCCACATCCTCTAAAAGTTTGTAACGCAACTCATTTGCCAGTACCTTGCCGCCGGATATGTCATCTCCATAGGAAAATCCACCCGACAACACCAGGATATTGTATTCTGAGAGATCGGTGCGCCCCGCGATAAAATTGTTCACATGTATGTGGTCGACCCGGTCAGCGCCCGCGATCTCGAACGCATGTACAGATTCATAGTCACAGTTGATTCCAGCGGCGCGAAGGACCAGTACTGATACGGTGGCCATTTGGCTCCTTTTCTATAAAATCAGGCCAGGGTTGAGATCAAAACGTCAAAGGGCGCTGCCAAGCGTTCTTAAGAGTCTCTATATCGGTATCTACCACTATCTCACCATCCAACCCGACGACCAGGAACGCCGGTTCGTCCGACAGCCTCCCGGCCTGACCAAACTTAGCGTCTTGAAGTAATTCTTCGAACGCGGCGTCGCATCCTTCCCTGACCTCCACCACAAAGCGGGTATTTGATTCGGAGAACAGGGCGACGGCGTTGTTGTCCACGGCGTCCGATCGGGAGATGCTGCGCAAATCAAGCGTCATGCCCAGACCACCGGCAAAGGCGACTTCGGCCGCGGCGACGCCCAGACCTCCGTCCGAACAGTCGTGACACGCAGCCACAAGTCCTTTTTCGATTGCCTGCCGCAGGGCATCCATTGTCTGCCTGGCGGTGATCGGCTCTACCGTGGGCACGTTGTTGCCTATATGATCGAGGAGCCTGTAATATTGCGATCCGCCGAGTTCGTCGCGTGTTGTTCCGACCACATACACCGAGTTGCCAGCATGTTTCGCGTCCATGGACACCACTTTTGTGGCATCTGACACGATGCAGATAGCGGAGATCAGAAGCGTGGGAGGAATAGCGATGGTCTGGTTGCCGTCGGAAAACTCGTTATAGAAACTGTCTTTTCCTGAAATATACGGTGTGCCGAATGCCACGGCCATGTCATAGCAGGCCCGGGCAGCACGCACCAGCGCGGCCAGACGGTCCGGTTTGTCCGGATTGCCCCAGCAGAAATTATCCAGAAGTGCCGTCTTATCGATACGTCCCCCGATACAGGTTATCTGCCGCAAAGCTTCGTCGATAGCCGAAGCCGCCATCCAGTACGGATCAATCTCGCTGTAACACGAATTGATGCCGTTGGCCACGGCTACGCCGCGGTTGGAAGAGAGAATCGGCCGGACGACCGCTGCATCACCGGGACCGTCGTTTTTGACACCCTGCAATGGCTTGAGGACGCTGCTCCCCTGTACTTCATGGTCGTACTGACGGATGACCCATTCTTTGCTAGCCACGTTCCAGGCGCCCAGAACGCTGATCAGGCTGTCGGTCAAATCTCCGGAATCCAAAGATTCCGGTTCGGAATGTCGCGGCGGCGTCCAGACTGCTTTCCGGATGATGCGCGGCACCCCTTTGTGAAGGAATTCCATGTCCAGGTCGGCTACCGTTTCCCGGGCGGCCACACGAGATTCGCCTCGGTAGGTAACCCGTAGACGCCGGTCATCCGTAAATTCGCCGATGACTGTCGCTTGCACGTCCTCCCTGGCGCAGATTTCGAGCAGCGCGTCCGACTTATCACGTGGTACAGACAGGACCATCCGCTCCTGGGATTCGGAGAGGAAAATCTCCCATGGTGTCAACCCGCCGTACTTCAACGGTGCCTGTTCCAGGTACACCACAGCACCGGTGTCTTCGCCCATTTCACCGATCGCCGACGAAAAACCGCCGGCGCCGCAATCCGTGATATTGGAGAACAGCGCCTGATCGCGGGCTTGAAGGATAACATCCAGCATTTTCTTTTCTTCAATCGGATTGCCGATCTGAACCGCTTGGGATGCGGTTTCTTCAGAGGTTTCGTCCAACTCGATGGACGAGAAAGTGGCACCATGAATGCCGTCCCGGCCTGTATTGCCGCCTATAGCCACGATCAGGTCCCCGGGCGTCACGGCTTTGTCGCAGCGGTCCGCGGGGATAATACCGGCCGTACCGCAGTACACGAGCGGATTGCCCAGGTAGCGCGAATCAAAGCAGATTGCACCGTTGACAGTCGGGATCCCCATCCGGTTTCCATAGTCCCGCACACCGGCCACGACACCTTTGAAAACACGTTTGGGGTGCAGAACGCCCGAGGGAAGATCTTCATGTGGATAGTCGGGAGGGGCGAAACAAAAGATATCCGTATTAAGAACAGGCTTGGCGCCAAGCCCCGTTCCGAGGGCATCCCGGAGTACGCCGCCGATACCGGTGTTGGCTCCGCCGTAGGGGTCCAGTGCGGAAGGGTGGTTGTGGGTCTCCACCTTGAAAACTACATTGTACTGATCATCGAATGAGATGATACCCGCGTTGTCCACGAAAACAGACACACACCAGTCCTCGTCACCCTTCGCACGTCGCACATCATCTGTAGCACGTCTTATGGTCTGGCTGAACAGGTTATCGATCAGTTCAGTGCCGTTTTCCGACGTGTATTCAATGACTCCGTTAAATACCTTGTGTTTACAGTGTTCGGACCAGGTCTGGGCGAGAGTCTCAATCTCGACGTCTGTCGGATTACGGCCCAGGGACCGGAAATGTCGCTTGATCGCCTGCATTTCATCGAGATTCAGTGCCAGCATGCCTTCCTGACTAAGCTGCAGCAGGCCCTCGTCCGATGCGGCCAGCAGATTTACGATTGACACCATATCGTCCATGGGTTGTGTCATCAGGATCCTTTATAATACGTGTAGTCTTCAATAATATCGTTGGCCAGCAGGCGTCGACATATGATATCGATCTGCGCTTCGTCGAGCAAACCGTCGATCACATAGCCGCGCCCGGTAAAGGCACCGGTGATCCCCTGAATCCCGAGATCCTTTACCGCTTTCAGCGTTGTCTCACCGACATTGTCGGTAACGCCGGTACGGAACCACACCTCGATGCCCCACTGCCCCGATTCCAGGGAGAACGGCTCACCGGCCGAACGGTGAAAATCCTGGGTCACTGGATCGGCCAGCAATTCAAGTGCAGTGCGTTCCGCATCCTGGGCAGACAGCTCACCTTCCAGTGCGTACATACGAATAAACCGCACCTGGTTGACACCGATAATACCCAGGTCAGCAATATCTTCTATTAACCCGTCGCCTACCGCGTCCACCACATCCGTTCGGTTCACGATTTCAACACGCCATGTCATTCAATTTCTCTCGGAAATAAGGGGCTGGCCAGGAGGGAAAACTTACAATTTCGGGAACGGTCGATAGCACGCCCTAAAGAGTTAAAAGCATAAATTCTACTGTAGGTAAAAAACCCTCTGATCTCATTTGTTCCAGCAGATAGGGAATCGTAATCTATTCCTCTGGAATGATTTTGTCAATACTAAAGAAAAGACTTGACCAAATGGCATTTTTTGCATATTATTTAACCATTGGATGTTGACCAAATTCTTTGTGCGAGACACATGAATTATGCTACCCTTAGCAGGCATCCGATGTTATACATCATATATGGATTTCCCACCTTGTGATACCATATAGTTTTATATGTAAACTTTAACAGGTTACGTCATGGCATTTATCCCGAAGGCCGGTTCATTGTTTTGTCACATGAGCCTATCCAGCGGTATTCTGTCATTCGCTTTTTTGATGCATCAGTCGGGGCTTTAATTATCGTTTCTGTCAGGTTTTCTGGCTCCGTCTCGGTGCTTGACGTGGGAAGGGAGGTGAAGGACAATCAGCACATCCTACCAGGAATCATACAGTTCTGGGCGTTATGAGCAGTCCCTCTATCGTTATTTAGCAGAGATGTCGAAATATCCGTTGATAACAGCAGAGGAGGAAATCGCACTCGCCCAGCGTATTAAGCAGGGAGATGAGACGGCTCTGGATAAACTGGTGAAGTCGAATTTACGGTTCGTGGTGAGCGTTGCCCGTCAGTATCAAAATTACGGCTTGCCCCTGCTGGATATGATCAATGAAGGCAACATGGGCCTGATGCGTGCCGCAAGAAAATTTGATGAAACACGAGGGTACAAGTTCATTTCCTATGCGGTCTGGTGGATCAGGCAGGCCATCATACAGGCCATAGCCAACCAGTCGAGAACCGTACGTGTGCCGGTAAACCGTTCAGAAGAGCTTCGTCGTATCAAGCAGGCCTCAAAACATCTCCAGCACGAACTCGGACGAAAACCGGATGTAGATGAAATCGCAACTCAGATGAATACCACCGTAGAGGAAATCAACGAAGCATTAAGTTCATTCAGCCATTGTGTATCTCTCGATGTCCCTTTTAGTCACGACGATGACCGTAGCCTACTCGATCTCCTACCAGACGACATGCAACCCCCTCCCGACGAGAATACCATGGTCCAATTCTTAAAATCGGATGTCGGGAACGTTCTGGATACTCTGCCCGAACGTGAGGCGGAGGTCATCCGACTTTATTTCGGTGTTGGAACCGAGCGCGCACATACACTCGAGGAAATCGGTATCCGGTTTGGTTTGACTCGGGAACGGATTCGTCAGATTAAAGAACGGGCGTTGCAGCGTTTGCGTCATGCCTCTCGCAGCGTAAAACTCAGTCCGTACCTGAGAGACGACGAATAAAGAAGCAGGCATTGTTATCATGAACAACAACGAATCAGGAAACGAAACACTGGTTTTTATCGCCGGCCTCTCGATCGGTGCACTGGTCGGTTTTGCCTTCGGCCTTCTGGCAGCCCCGCACAGCGGTTCTGTCACACGGCGCAAGGTCATTCGGACCGGCGGCGAGGTCAAGGACCAGGTCTCGGAAGTGATCGACGACCTGGAAGAATCCGGCCGTGAATTGTTGAACGATGTAAGACGCGTGGCCCGGTAACAGGCGGTAGCCCAAACCGGTCGACCTCGTATGAAACAGCCAGAACCCCGGCAGCGGACGACTACCGTCCCGCCGGGGTTCTGTCGTTAATGGCGATACAGGCCTGGAACCCTGATAAATACATTGCGTTTACAGGGTAGTTTTTTTATAGTTTACTAATACAGCGGTGCAAGTAGGTGCAAATCATCATTGCCTGTCATCCCGGGTGCCCTGCCGGGATCGCCGTTCACCGACTACCTTATAGTCGGGCCTATTGGAGATCCCGGCACCATGGCCGGAATGGCAGGCTGTTGTAACGTATATGAGTGATATATATACTTGAGGTGAAATAGACTTATGATCGGCAAAATGATCGCTAAAATCTTCGGCACTAAATACGATCGGGACATTAAGGAAATGCAGCCGCTCGTGGACGAAATCAATGAACGAGCCGATGAATACCAGGGCTTGACCGATGAGCAATTCCCCGAAAAGACCGCCGAGTTCAAGGAGCGGATCGTCCAGACGAGAAAAGAGGCCCGTCGGGAAATAGGAGATTCAGAAGGCGGAGAAGAGATTAAAAAGGCGGAGTATGAAGCGGAGCAGAACATGCTGGACGACCTGTTGCCCGAAGCGTTCGGCCTGGTCAAGGAGACCTGTCGGCGTATGGTCGGAAAATCCTGGCCCGTGCGTGAACATCCCAAGACCTGGATCGAAGTGCCGTACGACGTGCAACTTATGGGCGGCATCGTCCTCCACGAGGGTAAAATCGCCGAGATGGCAACCGGCGAGGGCAAGACGCTTGTCGCCATCCTGCCCATGTACCTAAACGCGCTGACCGGCCGCGGCACCCATCTGGTGACCGTGAACGAATACCTGGCTAACCGTGACCGGGAGTGGATGGGACCCATTTTCGAATTCCTGGGACTGACGGTCGACTGTCTCCAGCTCAACGAGATCGATCTGTCTAAGAAGCAGGCTGCCTATCAGGCGGACATCACCTACGGCACCACCAGCGAATTTGGATTCGATTATCTTAGAGACAACATGAAAATCCGTCTAGAAGACAGAGTGCAGCGGGACTGGGCATACGCGATAGTCGACGAAGTGGACTCCATCCTGATCGATGAGGCCAGGACACCGCTCATCATATCCGGTGAGGTTAGGGAGTCCAACAGTGAGAAATTTTCCGTGAGTCTGCCCGATGTGCGTAAGCTGGTGCAGGCCCAGACGCGTCTGGTATCGAAACTGGTGGCGGAAGCTGAGAAGATTCTCGACGATGGGGAAGGCGACGAGTACGAGGCCGGGATAAAGCTGCTCCAGGCACAGCGTGGCGCGCCGAAGAATAAGAAGCTAATGAAATTACAGCAGGAATCCGGCATCAAGAAACTGATACAGCAGGTGGAAGCCGATTACCTGCGCGACAAGCGCTTGCCGGAACTGGACGATGAGCTGTTCTTCAACGTGGAAGAAAAAAGTCGCCAATCGGAAATAAACGAAAAAGGGCGTGAGCTGCTTTCTCCCGGAGATCAGGATATGTTCGTCATCCCTGATCTCGGCGAAGAGATGCACACGATAGAATCCAACGAGACGTTGACGGTTCAGGAGCAAAGCGAGCAGAAAAAAGCAGTCGAAGAGGTATATGCGGAGCGGAGCGAGCGCATCCACAACATGCAGCAGCTTCTTCAGGCCTATTCGATTTTCGAGAAAGACGTGGATTATGTGGTGGAGGACGCCAAGGTGGTTCTTGTGGACCAGTTCACCGGGCGACTTATGTATGGACGGCGCTACAGCGAAGGCCTTCATCAGGCCATTGAGGCAAAGGAAGGCGTTAAGATTGAACAGGAGACCCGGACGGTTGCCACCATTACCATCCAAAACTATTTCCGCATGTACGATAAGCTGGCCGGTATGACTGGTACGGCTGAGACGGAAGCCGGCGAGTTCTTTTCAATCTATAAGCTGGACGTGGTGGTCATCCCCACCAACCAACCGGTGCGTCGGCTGGATTATGAGGATGTGATCTTCCGAACTCGCCGGGAAAAGTACAACTCGGTCCTGGATGAGATTGAGGAAAAACACAATCAGGGACAACCGGTTCTTGTCGGCACCACTTCGGTCGAGTCGTCCGAGACATTCAGCCGGATGTTGAAACGGAGAAGGATCAAGCACAGCGTATTAAACGCCAAGTATCACCAGGACGAAGCGGAAATCGTGGCCAACGCCGGACAGCCCGGCGTTGTGACCATCGCCACCAACCTGGCCGGACGCGGTACCGACATCAAGCTCGGAAAGGGTGTGGTGAAGTGCGAGAAGTGCCACCTGAACAACAACGAGCCGATGGATACACCGACCGCGGAGGGCCTGACACTCCAGGATTGCTATGACGATGTCCCCTGCGGTCTGCACATCATAGGCACCGAACGACACGAAGCTCGGCGTATTGACCGTCAGTTGCGCGGGCGATCTGGACGCCAGGGGGATCCGGGAGTGTCACGCTTTTACCTCTCACTCGAAGACGACCTGATGCGCCTTTTTGGTTCCGAGCGGATCGCATCCGTCATGGATCGGCTCAAGATCCCGGAAGGCGAGGTAATCGAACATTCCATGGTCTCCAAATCTATCGGACGGGCTCAAAAACGGGTGGAAGGGCATAACTTCGACATCCGAAAGCACCTGCTGGAATACGACGATGTGATGAACCAGCAGCGTGAGGCGGTGTACGACCGGCGTCTAAACGCACTTGAAGGCAACGAACTGCGCGATGACATCATCGAAATGATCCGCAACATAGCGGAACTCAAGGTGGCCACTTACACCGACCCCAAATCCTTTCCCGAGGACTGGGACATACAGGGTCTTGCCGATGATCTGATCCGCACCTTCATCATCGCGTTTCACATCGCGGATGACGAACTCACGGACCTGACCACAGACGGGCTCACGGACATGGTATACGACATTATGATGGAACACTACGAGCGCAAGGAAAAGGCGCTGATCCCTTCCCCGGACCTGATGCGTCAGCTCGAACGGTTTGCCACACTGAGCGTGATCGACAGCGCCTGGCAGGATCACTTGTACGAGATCGACCGCATGAAAGAGGGCATCCATCTTCGAGCTTACGGTCAGAAAGATCCGCTCATCGAGTACAAAAAAGAAGCGTTCGCTATGTTCGAGGAATTGTGGGACCGGTTGGATGAAGAAATTCTCAAGCTGATCTTCTCGGCCCAACTGACCGAGGTGGAGCCCTCCCGGCGGCAAGAGCCTACCAACCTACGTATGATCCACCAGGAAGCAGGCGGAATGGAAGCGACGGCAGAAGACGCAGCAACGGAAAACGCATCGGCGAAAGGCGGTGGCCCGCCGGCCGACGATCCAAACCAACCCAGGCAACAACCGGTCAAAGTCGAAAAGAAAGTGGGAAGAAACGATCCGTGTCCGTGCGGCAGTGGGAAGAAATACAAGAAATGCTGCGGGGCGCGTCCGGCGTAACCGTCTGTTCACCATTTCCCAGGAACAGGAGACGGATTGGACAGAAGCAGAAAGCGATCAGCGCCACCCAAAAAGCGTGGTTTTGTCAGTAACGACCCGGTGTGATTATAATATGGCAGACAGAATTCAACTGCCCATGGGGATTTTCTGACATATATCAGGCTTATATTTCGCGAGCTCCTCCTGATATCTCAGAATTGCCTGACCTGATCCCGGGACATCGGAATTCAGAAATTCAAGCCGCATATCCTGCCACTACGCGTATACCTGCCATGCTTCCCTCATAACTGACGCCGTCACAATGAGCGAAAGGGTCACCAAAACTAACGATACGTATGGTGTTATCGAACGGAGCTACCGAATACACTTTTTCCGCCCGGATAACTGGTAGAGGATTTTTCCTTCATCTTTCATTTGTACGCCTCGAACTCCCTGCTACCCAGCACGTCCACGGCGATCTTCTGCTCCAGTATTTCGTTTGTGCCTTCATAGATCTGCGTCACGCGGGAGTCGCATTCGTGGCGACCGACGCGGTACTCGAGTGAATAACCGTTGCCGCCGAACACCTGCACCGCCCGGTGCGAGGCATCGAAGCAGGCATTTGTAGTGAAATATTTTGCACGGGCGATCATAGAATCCGCCCGGTTGCGCAACGCCCGGTTCTCGGGGTCCCCTTCCCATTTCATCTTGGCAGCGGCGGCGGCATAGACCAGGTGGCGTGCCGCTTCCAGGTTGGTGCTGATCTTACCGATATGGCGCTGTATCAGCTGATGCTTGGCGATGGGCTTACCGTGCTGCACACGTTCCTTGGCGTAGTTAACAGCTTCGTCCAGACAGTCCTGCATGGTACCCACGCATCCAGCGGCAACACTGAGTCGGCCGGCCATCAGGGCCGTATAGGCTACCGTGAGTCCCTGACCGGGTTGGCCAAGAAGGTTCTCCTTTGGAACGATACAGTCATCAAAATAGATCATGCCGGTATCGGAGGTCGTCAGCCCCATCTTATGTTTGTGTTCTTCCGTTCTGTAACCCGGCGAATCGGATTCTACAATAAAAGCGGAAATTCGCCCGGACTCCGGATCCCGGGCATAGGTGGTGATAACATCCGCAATGGTGCCGTTGGAGATCCACTGCTTGCTGCCGTTGAGCTTGTAGTAGGTACCGCAATCTTCGAAAGTAGCGCGCAGGGATCCGGGGTCGCTGCCCGCGGTCGGCTCCGTGAGACCGAAGGCCATGATTTTTTCACCGGCGGCGACTTGCGGCAGGTATTTTCGTTTCTGCGATTCGTTGCCCCACTGCTGTAGGATCAATGCGCCAATGGATAGATGCCCCGAGAAGAACGTGCGTACGGAACTGCCCTCGCGGCCGATGCGTTCCAGCGCCAACACATACGTTAGCAGATCCGCACCTTCGCCGCCGTACTCCTCATCGATCGGCAGACCGGTCAGATGTGCACGTTTTGCCAGTTCAATCAGCTGATCGTTGAAGCGGCCCTCCAGAAAGCACTGGTTCTCGATAGGGCGCAGCTCCAGACAGAACTTGTCCACGATCTCGAGCAGCGCCTCCTGTTCCTCTGAAATGTCGAAATTCATAATCGAAAGATTCACCATGTTTAATCCTCTTTTCAGGTGGTTTCTGTTATAGCTTTAAGCCGGTTAAAAGTATCCAAAAAAGGCCCGAAGTCAAGGGATATTGCCTCCGGGCCTTTCCATATCTTAGCTTAATGACACATCACCCCAGAAGCTCCACCTTCGGTGGGTTGATGTACTGCATATAGTGATCCGCAATACGTGCCTCCTGCGCAGAGCCCGTATGAATCACAACCCGGTAGGAGAAGGAGAGGTCTTCACCGTCCGGCAGCGTGTACGCGCCGGAGATTTCGGGGTTGCCGTGGAACGCGCCCACCCCGAACGGGTTGGTGCCCATAAGACCGTAATTGCGCACATGCCAGTAGGTAGGACTCCGGAATGAATCAGGATGTTCCATCACTGCAATCCCGGACCAGTGACCGTCTACCGGGCCTGAATAATCGCACCAGTTGGCTCGCTTGCCCCAGCATTCCGCCTCACTGATGCCTCCGAAGCTGTTCTCGATCCGGCCCTCTCCAGAGGCATCCATGGTTGTCGCCACACGCACCGAGAGGAGGCCGCCCTCTTTCGTGTCACCAAAATGCACGTCGCCGTTCACGGCCTGCAGCGTCAGATCAACATCGAACACGCGGAGAGGTTGATCGCCCACATCATAGAAACGCATGCTGCGGCGCTCTCTGAGCAGAGGATCTCCATCAACCGTGACCCAGGCACCGTATCCTGTCAACTGTCCAAACACATCATATTCGGATGTCTCGTACCGATGATGAACGGTACGGCCGTGGCCTTCCTGCTCGCTCCAGTTGTCCGTATCGCTGGTTTCACCGTATGCGACCCACAGGGACCGATGGTGTTCATGGTCCGTCGTTTCCCCAAGCTTCTCCCCGACGTTGGCACGGGTCACACAGGACCCGATAGCATCATTGAGCGGATAACAATATGGCCGCGCCAGCTCCGGACCGCAGTGATACGTAGTGAAATGGGTGCCGCCAATCGACACATTGACCTGGGTATCCGATACGGCATCGACAACAACGCCCTCGGAGTTGCCGTCCCCTGGCCTTGCCTGGTATGTTCGGTCTTCATCCGCGTCAAGCCGGTCTATGACCCAGTGAAGCCTGGCCGTGCCATCTTCAATGGTGCAGTATCCCGGAACCGTCTTTCCGGTTATCGTGTCGGTTACCGTAAACGGCCCTTCTGTACCTTCCCCTACCACCACACTGACTGGACAGGCGCACCGGAAATGGGGGCCGGCCTGGATCTGAATTCGCATATCCGTCCTAGATTATTCGATCGTATTCTCTTCGTCGTGTTCCAACTGCCCAACATCCAGATTCAGATCTTCGCGCTTCTGATCCCGTTCGATGCGTCCGTCCTGTACCCAGAGGATCCGGTCCGATACATCGAGCATCTTAAGGTCGTGGGTAGCCGAAATGATGGTCACTTCCTTTTCCTCATTGAGCTCGCGCAGCAGTTCAATGATTTCGCGGCCTGTTTTACGGTCAAGGTTGCCAGTAGGTTCATCGGCCAGCACAATCGCGGGATCGTTGGCCAACGCCCGGGCCACGGCCACGCGCTGCTGCTGACCGCCGGAGAGTTCAAGCGGTTTGTGTTGTACACGTCCGCCCAATCCCACACGCTCCAGCAATTCAACCGCCTTGTCGATGCTCTCGTCCGTTGGAATTCCGGCAAAGATCATGGGGAGCGTCACGTTTTCCAATGCGGTCATCACAGGAATCAGGTTAAACGTCTGGAAGATGTAGCCGATCTTCCTGCAGCGAAGCCATGCCAACTCGTAGGCATCGAGCTGGGCAACATCGACTTCATCGATGTACACCTTCCCTTCCGTCGGCTTGTCGAGTGCCCCAATCATATTGAATAGGGTTGATTTTCCCGATCCGGAAGGGCCCATAATGGAGATGTATTCCCCTCGTTTGATCTCCATATCGACCCCTTTAAGTGCCGCCAGCTCCAGCTTGCCCATTATGTAAACTTTCTTTACCCCTCGGGTCCGGACAATATTAGGCTGTTCTGGCGCCTCCGGTTCCGGCGCGGTAACAGTCTGTTCTTCAGACATGGGATAGTTCCTTTCGGATACATGTGAATGGTTTTACAATTTTCATTTTGAACCCTAAACCTCCGTGCGCATCGCGTCGGCCGGTGGCATCTTAGCTGCACGATACGCGGGATACATCGCCCCTACAATGGATAAGAACAAACCTGCGGCTAGTGAATACGCCCCAAACGTCAGAACACTCAAGACTGGAAACACGGACAATGGTTCCGTGCCGTATGATGTCATGCTCGAGAGTGTCATGAAGAGACAGCCTAAGATCACACCACCCAGTGAACCTACTAATCCCTGGAAAGCCGATTCAAGCAGGAAGAGCTCTACGATGAACTTATCCAGGGCGCCCAGACATTTCATCGTGCCGATCTCACGAAATCGTTCAGTGACCGACATCAACATGGCGTTGGTGATACCCACGGCGCATACAAGTAAAGAGAGCGTGACAAGCCAGATCTGCTGTGCCCCCTGATCGACATCTGTCCCTTTCTGTTCAAGCAGTGCCCGAACCTGGGCCGAACCGCCTTCCAGAAGCGATTCGTTTATGGCGGACGATGTCAGGATCGACATTAAAAACGCGATACCGAAGAATATGCCGCCTATGGTTATCAGAGACCGCCAGAATCGGATCTTAAGGCTACGGATGCTGATTTTTATCGCCTCTGTCAACGGAAGCGAAATTTGCTTTTCGATGGCGCCCACAGGCGCTGCCTGAGTACTCATTTACGCTTCTCTCCTTTTGTTCTTTGGGTCACGGCGAATCCGATGAGTCCCTTCTCGGCGAGTTGTTTGAGATATGTCAAGGTCGACACTTCCGCTTCTTTCTGTTCCAGTTTATGTTCCTTTCGGAGCGACGTGATTACGTTTTCGACCGTTTTCTGTCCATCACACAGGTTCCATACCTGTGAACCGATCGCATCCAGAACAACGGTCCGTTTGGTCGGAACGTAGAATACCCTGGCTACCAGGTTAATCCACCACGACCGTCTTCGCGGAATAGACAGCATCACCTCACCGTCGTCCATGTTCTCCCAATCCAGCCGCTCGTTGCGGACCGGCTTAGATTTAAGGAGTTCCCGTCGTTTGAGTTGTGGCTTTTTCTTTCGAAATAACATTAGGGTCTGTCAAATAACAACTTGCCGGTTTTCAGTTGCTACGACACCATCATTTCCGCCTAGCCCAGGGTCGCCGTATCCACTGCTACACCTGCCACGAAACCTTGAGCTGACCGCATCTCGCTGCCTGATATTCAGGCAACGCATTTTTCGACAGACCTTGCTGCCGTTGCCTTAATGGCATTTCAGTGTCTGCGCCACCTGAATCAGGCGATCCCGATCTGGTTCCTTACCGATCCTGCGTACCAAATAGAGTTTGTTTCCATCCGGGCAGTGCCAGCCGCATCGTTCGAATCGAATGCGTTTGGGCCTGCGCCACGGCAGCCACCCCAGACGCTGATTCGCGGTGGCCGGATCGACGGTGGTCCCGGAGGTCACCGCCCCTGAATGATGGAACATACCTTCGGGCAAAACGTCCCGTTCTTCCACCTCTCCATCTTCTTTTTCATCGTACCAGGATTCGAACGTTTCTCCGTCCAGTTGCATCTTCGCCAAGCTATATCGCTCGACTTCAATTTCATCGCCGTCACCGGTAAACCGCATGGACAGATGGCCTGTCAGAAACTTATGATCTTTCACCACATCACCGGCCGGCAAATCAAATCGCATGCCGTAGGCGGCCCAAGTAGCTGTGTCGCCGTCTGGGTGGTCTTTTAACGTACCGAGCACACGAGTCGCCGTTGGTTGCACGGTTTCGCCCAGGCGGCCCAGAATCTGGATAAACACGGTGCGACCGCAGACTTCACAACGCCACAGAATTCCGTAAGCCTGTACAGCATCGTCGCCTTCCGTCTTCCAGTGAAAGCCTTGCACTGTCCGGTCTTCTAACTGTTTGTCGTCCCGCAGCAAAGTCAGGTTACGCCGAATCTTTACCGGCGGTGCTTTCTTGCGCGATTTCTTTACCAATGTATTAAGGTATCGATCCACCACCTTATCGACTGATTCGTTCCCCTTGACCGGTTCCCACCGTACCTCCACCCTGGGCATTTCCGCATCATCCAGCCGCAGGTAGCCGGTGGTGTGGTTACCGCTGACCGCGCCGATGCTCCATTCCTCAGGAACCTCGATGTAAATATGCTGCCAGCCGACTGCGGTCCACGCACCCCTGGCCCAGTTCACGTTCCGGAACCGGTTCTTTGCTGCAGAGCGCTTCCGGGCGGAACAGCAGCTTTACCTTCCTTGCCTTGTATTATCCCGGGATTGTGCTTGACGAGCATATAAAAATTCCATGCATAATGAATACTGGAACAGACAATCAAACACAACGTAATCCAGAGGAACCAGAGCCCATAATTCTGCATACCAAGCAGGTAGTTCAACAGTGCAATGGAGGTGACAGCGGTCGTGAGTTTGCCTGTCTTATTGGACGGAACCACCAACCGCATCGGTTTGAAAAACAGAAATATGCCGACCACCACAATCGCCACATCGCGACCAATAATCAGGGCGGCCATCCAGACCGGAAACTCCCGGAACATCACCAGGAATACGGATAAGCTTCCGGTCAGCAACTTATCAGCCAGGGGATCTATGATCAGTCCCCAGTCACTCTGCCAGCGAAATCGACGAGCGAAGTAGCCGTCTGCCGCATCAGATACCAGTGCCAACCCGATAAGCAGAAGTGCCAGATGATCCGACGACCGCTTCATGCACCAGTAGATAAACGGTATCATAATCACACGGATTGCGGAAATAAGATTGGGAGGCGAGAGAATCCGGCTTTTGTACGCCATGTTGAACGAAACGACCCGCCCGCCGGAATTCTCTAATACTTCATTGGCCAAATTGATATCCCCGTTAGGTTCAGAACCTTACTTTCTTGCAACAGTCGCTTGACACTCTCCGTGAGCGGCGCGTTTCAAAATCTCACGGGCATGGGTTATCGCCATATCGTCAACCGTTTCGCCGGCCAGCATGCGCGCAATTTCCTGTACACGTCCGTTTTCGTCAAGCGGATTGATCTGTGTGATTGTCCTGCCCCGCCTGGCTTGCTTTCTGACCGTGAAATGTGTATCCCCCCAACAGGCCACCTGATGTAGGTGGGTGATACACATGACCTGCTGGGAACCGGCCAGCAATTTCAACTTGTACCCTATCGACTCGGCAATCCGACCACCGATCCCGATATCCACTTCGTCAAATACCAGCGTAGACACCTTGTCCAGTTCCGCCAGTATGACTTTAAGCGCCAGCATAATACGAGAAATCTCACCTCCGGATGCAATGTGTACCAAGGGTTTCAGATCCTCGCCTGGATTTGGTGACAGCAGGAACTCGACTCGGTCCACACCGGAGGCATCCGCACGATACGGTTTACCATCAATGAGAACCGGTCCGTCCGGTGTCTCTTCCCGTCCTATCTGCACCTGGAAACGTGTCTTCTCCATGCCCAGTTCCGTCAGTTCCTGAACCACACGGCCTTCCAGCCGCTTGGCTGCCTTTTTTCGTGCTCTCGACAACCGCTGCGCCTGCTCTGTTAATGTCTCCCTCGCCTTTTCCAGAGCGACGGATACCTCAACCCGCCGTCCGTCCGTCGAACCGATACGCTCCAGCTCTCCGGCGATCCGATCCCGGCAAGCACAGACATCATTCAGTGTAGCACCAAATTTCCGTTTCAACTCTTCCAGCAGACCCAATCGGTCCTGAACTTCTGCCAGCCGCTGCGGATCGAACTCTATCTGATCCCTGTAATGCTGCAAGAAGGAAGACACGTCTTCGAGGTGATAGCGAGCGGAACGGGATCCTTCTACTGCGTCCTTCAACCTGGGATCTATCTGTTCCAGGTTTTCGAGCGTCCTCACGACATGGCTGATCCCGTCCATAATCGCATCGTCCTGCTGCGACACCTGCTGATAGATGGCGGCCGTGGCCTGGATCAACTGTTCCGCATTTTCAAGGATCGACAGCTCACGCTCCAGCGTCTCATCTTCCCGGTCCTGAATATCAGCTGCCTGGAGCTCTTCCAGCTGATATTGATACAGTTCACGCTGTTCTTTCGCCGCCCGGGTCTCATCGTCTAGCTTTTTCAGTTCCACTTCTAGGCCGGAGAATTTCTCATACGCATCCGCCACGCGATCCCGCTGCCTCTTAACCTCCCCGAAACCATCCAGAAATGAAATGTGCGTGCGCTGGTCCAGAAGGGACTGGTGTTCATGCTGGCCATGCAGGTCCACCAACCCATCCCCGATACGTTTCAGCGTGGCAACCGTGACCATATGGCCGTTCACGAAACAACGATTTCTCCCGTCGCGCGAAATATCCCTCCGCACGATCAGAGATCCGTCTTCTGTTTCTACATCCAAATCAGCCGGGGGCGTAGTTTCAGACCATTCGAACATCGCCTCCACCGTGGCGGAATTCGCGCCTGTCCGTATCATATCGGCCGTCGAACGGCCACCCAGAATCAAACCCAGTGCTCCCATGAGAATGGACTTGCCCGCTCCAGTTTCCCCAGTCAGGATATTCAACCCCGGCTCAAAATCGATGCAAATTTCATCCAAGAGCGCGTAGTTGCTGACACGAAATCGAGTAAGCATAGGAATAGGGGGTTAAACAAGCAACACAGAGAATGTATGCTCCGAGAGTGATATGGTCAAGGGGCGGGATAGCTATTTACCCGCTCAATACGTTCGTCCGACCAGATATTCGGCCCAGCTGGCCAGAAGGTCCCTATGGGTAGACGCAGGCAGAATTTCCAGGTTCATCATGGCTGTTTCTATCCTCTGGACCGCAAGCGCCTCCGCGTGTGTCACGCCGCCGAGCGCCTGCAAAAGTTCTTTCACCTCTTGGACTTCCGCATCCGAGGCGTCTATGTTACCGACCACGTTCAACAGAACGTTCCGCTCCGGTTTTGAAGCCTGCTGGAACGCATGGGTGAGAATCGCGGTGCGTTTTCCTTCTTTTATGTCGGAGCCAACGGGTTTTCCGAGCGTTTTTTCATCGCCTACGATGCCGAGTATATCGTCCTTAAGCTGAAACGCCACACCGCATTCACTCGTGAACGTCCCCACTGCCTTAACAAGGGAGTGTTTCGTGTCGTCGGTGTTCAGGCCGATCATAGCGCCGGCCATCCCCGAATACTGGATCAGTGCACCGGTCTTACGCCAGAGTACATCCAGAACATCTTCTTCCTTTAACGACTCGATCGGCACCTTGGAATTTTGAATGTCGAGGGTCTGCCCGCCTACCAGGGCCAGCAAGATATCCGTTTCCAGATGGCGAATCAATTTGACTACCAGATCCGCATTCTGTTTTTCCGGATCGTACATCTCCGACATCAGAGATATGGCCCATCCGTGCTGGACCTCCGCAGTCATGATACCAATGGAGAGACCGTAGTGCTTCGCTTCATCGGGCGTGTATCCAATCCGGCCATCAGCCCTGCGCCGAAAATCTTCGTGGACGGTCGGATGACCCCGGCGAAAAGCATCTCGGTCCATGATATCATCATGAACCATCGTCCAGGTGTGAAACAGCTCGACCGCCAGCGCAGCCGGAAGGGCGGTCCCTTCGTCGCCTCCCACGGCACCGCACGATAGGAGGAGCAGGCAGGGACGCAGGGTTTTTCCCCCCGTCCGCACATAGCTATAGACCGCATCATGGATATCCTCCGGCACAAACAGCGCTTTCCTGGGGTCCTGCGCCAGGTATTCCATCAGCCGGGCTTTGCGCTCTGCCAACGCTTCCTCAAACTGATGCTGTCGGATAGCCGTCATATGGCGTTACTCCACAACCCCTTCGTCCTGCGAACCAAATTCTTCAAGGATAAACTTTCCGTCTTCAATTCTGACCATCTTCTGAATACGCCCTTCAACATCGTTCAGTCGGCCCGAACAAGTTCGCGATAAACCGATACCTTCCTCAAACAGGGCCAGGGACTCATCGAGGGACAAATCCCCGTTCTCCATACGCTCTACGATTTCTTCCAGGCGTTTCATCGCCTGCTCAAAAGTCCTTTCCTGATTTTCTTCAACCATAGTCTCACTCATCAAATAGGTCTATTCGGAGGTCTTCACCGGGAGACGGTTTGCGCGCCCGGGGCGTCTTTTTAATCGTCTTATGTTTTTCCTTCGGCGACTCAACGCGGCAGGTCACCTGCCCCTTGTGGAACTTAACATCGAGCTGGTCGCCGGACGATAATATTCCGGCGTCGCGAATGATTTTCCCTTCCGGAGAACGGCACACCGCGTAGCCGCGTTCAAGCACTGCCAGGGGATTCAAAGCGTTTAGCCTTCCGGCCAGACCGTGTAAAGCATGGGTACGCTGGTCCAGCTGGCGGGCAGAGGTATCGAGCAGGCGCCGGGCAAATTCATCCACCGTCTGAGCCCGTTGCGTCACCAGGTCCAGTGGACGCCGTAACCCTTGACTCGACATCAGTAGTTCCAGCATCTGCCGATGTTGCAGAATCCGCCCCGTCACAGCGTTGTACAGGCGGGAGAATGAGGTACTCACCCGATCCATCATTTCCTGGCGGTCGCGTACCACCTGTTCCGCCGCGCCCGATGGTGTCGGCGCTCTGACGTCTGCGGCAAAATCCGCCAGTGTAACGTCCACCTCATGGCCTACAGCGGAGATAGTCGGTATCGCCGAGTTGACAAGTGCCCGCACCACGACTTCCTCGTTAAACGCCCAAAGATCTTCCATCGATCCACCACCGCGCCCTACGATTATCACATCCACTTGACCGTATGCGTTCATGCCTTCTATGGCGGCTGCGATCTCTGAGGCGGCGCCATCTCCCTGGACACGAACCGACCAAAGTATGATCTGTACCCATGGTGCCCGACGGTGCAGGATTCGGATAATATCTCTAACGGCCGCACCGGTCTGCGAGGTGATCACCCCGACACGTTCCGGCTGGAACGGCAGCGGGCGCTTGCGTTCGCTATCGAACAATCCTTCCGATGCCAGCCGCTCTTTCAATCGCTCGAACGCCGCCAGCAACGCGCCCGCGCCTGCCGGTTGCATGCTCTGTGTTACGAGCTGGTACTCTCCACGGGATTCGTAGACGGAAATATCGCCGCGGAGTATCACCTGCATTCCGTCTTCGGGAATGAACCTCAGCGCCTGGTTCTGCCAGCGCCACATGACACACCGCATCTGACTTTTTTCATCTTTTAATGAGAAATACATATGTCCGGATGAGTGGTGTTTGAAGTTTGATATCTCACCCGTCACGCAGACCGCAGGAAACGAATCCTCCAACAGAGCTTTTAGGCTGCTCGTCAAAGCAGAAACGGTAAGAGCATTCTGTGCAGCGGTATCAGTCATTTCGCATATTCCACAGCCCGGGACTCCCGAATTACCGTGGTTTTAATCTGACCGGGATACTCCATTTCGATTTGGATCTTGCGTGCGATTTCGGAGGCAAGCTGCACCGCCCGAAAATCATCGACTTTTTCATGATCGATAATAACACGCACTTCCTGACCGGCTTTCACGGCGTATGCTTTCTCCACCCCTTCGAAAGACTCTACCAGGGCCTCAAGGCTTTGCAATCGATTGACGTATTTTTCGAGCGTGTTTCCCTTGGCACCCGGCCTGGAGATCGATATGTTGTCGGCCACCTGGACGAGTACGGATTCCAAGCTGGCGGATTCCAGATCGTGATTATGCAGAGCAATGCATTCCAGGATTGCCTCTGATTCACCATGTTTCCGGGCGATCTCACGGCCTACCTCAGCGTGGTTGCCCTCCATTGTACCATCCGCGGCCTTTCCGATATCGTGTAGCAGGCCGCCGCGCTTTGCGATCACCGGATCCAGGTCCATTTCTTCCGCCATCAATCCAGCCAGTTCCGCCACTTCCTGGCTGTGATGCAGCGCGTTCTGACCACAGGTCATAAGGAATTTCATACGACCTACCAGCGTAACGAGTTCAGGCTTCATGCCGTGAATACTCAATTCGAAAAGCGCCTGGCTGCCGGCTTCAAGCATCAGGTCGTCCATCTCTTCTTTTGTCTTTGACACCACCTGCTCGATAAAGCCGGGATGAATTCGACCGTCCTCCATCAATTTTTCAAGGGAAAGTCTTGCTATTTCCCGGCGCAGGGGATCGAAGCCGGAGAGAACAACGGCATTGGGCGTATCGTCTACGATCACATCAATCCCGGTTGCCATCTGAAATGCCCGGATATTCCGCCCCTCACGCCCGATAATGCGGCCTTTCATCTCATTATCGGGCAACTCTACCACGGAAACGGTTGTCTCCACCACATGGTCTATGGCACAACCCTGAATAGCCTGGGCGACAATCTCTTTTGCTTCATAAAGCGCGTTTTGCCGGGCGCTCTCCTTAATATTACGAGAGAGCTGTATGGCATCTTCTTTTATCTGTGTTTCCAGATTCGTTAGGAGTAGATTTTTTGCTTCTTCAGTGGTCATCCCGGCCACGTGCTCCAGTTGATCATTCTGCTGCCTGATCAACTGGTCAAGTTCGTCCCGCCGGTTATTCTGCTCCTCACCAAGTCTCCGGAATTCACGATCCTGCAGCTGCAGATCCCGTTCCTTTTTGACGAGCATGTCCGCCTTGCGGTCCAGGTTCTGCTCTTTAGCGGTAATTCGTTTTTCGGTTCGATTTAGGTCCTGGCGGATGGAACGGCTCTCACGCTCGAAATCGGATTTCGCTCTGTACCATTCGTCTTTTGATTCCAGTTCCAACGTCTTTTTTAAAGTCTCTGCCTGCCCTGCTGCCTCTGTTAAGATGCTCTCAGCCATTCGTTCCGCGCTATCGAGCTTGGTATGTTCCACTCGCTTCCGGAAAATCCAACCGACGAGAAACCCAACCAGGGCGGCACCGACTGCACCAATCATCTCTATCATCGTGGCCACCTTTCCAAATTCGGATTTCCCACAACGGGTCATTCATATCAGTCAGGGTGTCCTTTTCCACAATTCGGCTTTTGCTCAAACACAACACTCATGTATCCATCGGTGTTTCAAGGACCCGGTCAAGGAGGCGGATCAGGTCGGCGAGACGATCGTCCACAGCCGATGTATCAGTTTCCTTTCCTTCCCGCTCCTGGTGCAGTTCATGTGCAATGTCCATGGCAGTCAAAATCGCGACACCGGGCAACGAGTTCGCCGAACCCCGGCTGATTTCATTCATGCGATCGTCCACATATTGCGCAATTTTCTGGATATAGTCCGGTTCCTCGTCCGCATTAATATGGTATTCTGTTCCGTAAATGTTGACCTGGACAGAACGTTTTTCCTGACTCATAGCGATTCACCCATACGAACTGATTACATGTGGGAGTCCACAATATATCAAAAGCAATTTACTCCACAGTATCGATTCGGGAGAGCATCGAATCCACTCTTCCCTTGATATCCTCCTGTCTGTTCTTCAATTCTTCGTTCTCACGTTCCAACGAACCCAAGCGCGCCTGCGTTTCCGGAAGCTGATCGGCGAATTGTCTCATCTCATCGATCTGACCGTCCAGTTCCTGATTTCTAATGATCAGCGCCTGATTCTCGTTTTTGAGCTTCTGGATCAGTTCGATCAATGCATCAACTTTTTCCTGAAGCTGCTCCAGGGCCTGGAGTTGCATGACAAACAACCTCCGAAATTAAATCTGTGACCAAAACAACAAGGATAGCTGTGTTAACGTATCCTAACGCAATTTCGCCTGATGTAAATCACTAAGGCGTGAAATTGCAATGTCTTGCACCGACGTGACTTCGTCGTCGGTCAATGTCCGGTCGGATGCGCGATAACGCAGTGCGTAGGCGAGACTTTTCTTACCAGCGGGAACCTGCTTACCCCGATAAACATCGAACAGATCTATCGATTCAAGCAGCGCGCCACAACTTTCCCACAGCACATCCGCTATGGACTGGTGGTCCAAGTCCTCTGATACGACCAGCGCCAGATCACGCTCTACAGCAGGATATTTGGGCAAGGCATGGTAGGAGCGTTCGACCGCAGCGAGTCCCAGCAGGTAGTCACAGTCGAGCGTATACAGCCAGACCGGTTCCTGAATATCAAAATAATCCAGAACCGCTTGGGAAACAATACCGTATGTGCCTACCTGTTTATCATCAAATATCAGTGCCGCAGCACCATCAGGATCATAGATCCTGTGTGATTCATCATAAGGAACGGAATGAACCTTGTCAAGGGGGAACCTCTCCAATGTGAATTCGACGACGCCCTTGAGGTCGAAGAAGTCGAGCGGTTCCTCTACGTGGCTCCAGTGAGAGTCCAACCGATTTCCCGTAAGCGCCACGCAGAGCTGCAGGGATTCCTGTGGCAATGGCTGCCCTTCACGGGGCCGGAAGACCCGTCCCAGCTCGAAAACTCTGATATTGCGGGCCTTGCGGTTGCCGTTCCATCTCACCAGGTTCAATACATTCGCAGTGAGTGAGGTGCGCATGACTGCATATTCTCCGCTTATGGGATTTTCCACCGCCACCGGTGCCAAATCACCATCTACGCATTTGAGATCGTCCGAATTGGAGAAACTGTGGGTCATAACCTCGGTGACCCCGCAGCCGGTAAGCGCGTTGCGCAGGTTGGCCAAGACGTCGTCAAGCCAGTGTTGCTGACGCAGTCGTTGCTGATGGGCTTCATCAACTTTTTGAAAATCTATGGGCGAAGGCGTGGACATCACCGGTTCCAGCTTATCGTACCCGTACAATCTGGCGACCTCTTCTATCAGATCGGCTTCCCGGGTGATATCTCTCCGGAACGAAGGCACTGATACGGATAGGTCTCCATTTTCCCGAACTGTGAAATCCAGTGATTCGAGGAATGATACCACCTGATCCTTACCGATTTCCGTGCCCAGTATCTGATTCACCCGGTCGATACGTAGTGGAACAGTCCGTGTCGGTTGAGAAGGCGCCCGAACGTCGATACGTCCCACCGCATTCTCACCATCTCCCAATTCCGCGATCAGCTGCGCCGCCCGATCCACGGCATAGCCCTGGAGCTCGGGGTCCAAGCCTCGCTCAAACCTTTGCGATGCGTCGGTGCTCAGGCCCAGGAATTTTGATCCACGGCGTACCCGCACCGCGTCGAAGCAAGCGCCTTCCAGGAAAACGTTGGTGGTATCATCGGTTATCTCGGTGTTCAAACCGCCCATAACACCCGCCACACCGATATTACGTTCCCGGTCGGCTATCATGAGGATTTCGGCCTTGAGTGTTCGCTCCACGCCGTCAAGTGTGGTAAAGGAGGCGCCGTCCTCAGCGCGCCGCACGATGATTTCATGACCTGCGAGCGTGTCTAGGTCGTACGCATGAAGCGGCTGCCCCATCTCCAACATCACGTAGTTGGTCACGTCGACCACATTGTTGATGGTCCGGATACCTGCCGCTTCCAAGCGGCGCACCATCCAGCTGGGGGACGGTCCGATCCGCACCCCGGAGATCACACGCCCCACAAAGCGCAGGCAGTCCGTATGGTCTGCCACGGTGACCGAAGCCAGCTCGTCGACCGATGTGCCTGTTTCGTTGACAGCGTCAGACGGCATGCGTACCCGTGCACCGGTCAGTGCTACGACTTCCCGGGCGACGCCGGTCAGTGCCAGGCAGTCTGGACGGTTCGTACCCACATCGACCGTCAGGACCGTCTCCCGTTCACCGAGCACTTCGATGAGAGATGTGCCCACCGGCGAATCCGAATCCAATACCATGATGCCGTCCGATTCGTCGGACAGGTTCAGTTCTGCCTCCGAGCAGATCATACCACGGGACACGACGCCTCGTATCTTCGATTTTTTGATTTTCACGTCGCCTGCCACCCGCGCGCCGACCAAGGCGACCGGAACGCGCTGGCCTGCCGCCACGTTGGGCGCGCCGCAGACGATCTCCAGCGTCTCATCACCGATGTCCACGGTGCAGAGGCTCAATCGGTCTGCGTTGGGGTGTCTTTCAACACTTTTCACGTCGCCGACCACGATACTGTCATAATCCAAACCAACGGTGGTTACATCGTCCACTTCGAGCAGGCTCATGGTCAGCCGATCCGCCAGTTCCTCGGGCGACCAAGGAATCTCACAGTACTCCCGTAACCAGGATAACGGGATTTTGACAAGCATATGTTTTCTTATCCTTGTTTTAGAAACCTTAGATCATTTTCCAGAAACAGACTGATACTTTCAATGCCGTACTTTATCATGGCGAGGCGATCAAGGCCCATTCCGAAGGCGTAACCGCTAAATTCTTCGGGATCGTACCCCACAAATCCGAACACCGCTGGATCGACCATTCCCGCTCCGGCGATTTCGATCCAGCCGGAGCCTTTGCATACGGAACAGCCCGCACGTTTGCAGTACGGGCAGGAGAAGGCGTATTCCACACTCGGCTCCGTGAAGGGGAAGAAATCAGGGCGAAACCGCACCTCCATATCGGGACCGAAAATCTGCCGAGCAAAATAGGTCAGGTCCCCTTTTAAATTCGCCAGCGTTACCCCGTTATCCACATAGAGTCCTTCACACTGGTGGAAGGTGAACGCGTGGGATGCGTCCGGATTTTCATGGCGGTAGCAACGTCCGGGCGCGATCACGCGCACCGGTGGACTTTCCTTCTCCATCACACGAATCTGAACCGATGACGTGTGCGTCCGCAGCACCACTTCATCGTTGATGTAGAAGGTATCTTGCGTATCGCGTGCGGGATGATCTCTGGGTATGTTGAGCGCTTCAAAGTTATAGTAATCCAGCTCGATTTCAGGACCATCGGCTACCGTAAATCCCATGGATCCGAAGACGGCCACCACTTCTTCGCGAATAAGCGTCAGAGGATGTTTATGACCCGTTTTCGGCCGGCGCCCGGGCAGGGACCGATCCAATCCTGTCTGCGTGGTACGTTTGGCGGTGTGCATATCCTGCTGGCGCACCTTAAGCGCCTCTGTGACCGCAGCGTTGGCCCGGTTGATTCTCTGTCCGAACAGCGGCCTTTCCTCCGGCGACAACGAACCCACGGAGCGCAGCAACTGCTTTATCTGACCGTTCTTACCGATATATCTAACCCGCAATTCCTCTAGGGTGTTGGTGTCCGCGGCCTGGGATATCTCCGTCAGTGCCTGTTGTTCAAGCATTTCAACTTGTTTCATCGTCATCCTGGTCCTGTGTAAAATAACAACGCGGAAGGCAGCACAACGGAATGTGCCCGTGCGCCTTGTGTATGCCTCCGACATCACAGACGCCCGGTGCTCTCCGTCTTCTCTGACTTCCGCGGGGAACAGGACGTGTTACGAACACGTCCCAAGTTAATTTATAATGCGGACTTCGCAGTTTCCGCCAACGCGGCGAATGTGGTCGGATCGTTCACGGCGATTTCCGCCAGTGCTTTCCGATCGACCTCTACATTTGCGCTCTTGAGCCCGTGGATCATGGTACCGTAGGTCAGTCCGTTGATACGGGCGGCGGCATTGATACGCGTGATCCAGAGTTTACGGAACTCACGTTTACGTTGTCTCCGATCGCGGTATGCGTATGCCCAACCGCGATGTACAGCTTCCTCAGCGGTTTTAAACAGCCGATTCCGCCGACCCCAAAATCCTCGAGCTTCCTTTAATACTTTTTTCCGCCTCGCTTTTGAGGCAACAGCATTCTTTGCGCGTGGCATTCCAGACCTCTCTTCGTCTTAAAATCTACCGAACCATGTAACTTTAATACGGCATCAACTTATTCAGCCTCGGTGTATCCGCTTTGCTTACCATGGCCGACCGTCTCAATTTCCGTTTCCGGTTTCCTGATTTGCTCGCTTTGAGATGTGTCATATGCGAATGGTGCCTCTTAAACTTGCCGCTCGCGGTCTTTTTGAATCTTTTGGCCGCAGTTTTCAGGGTCTTTATTTTTGGCATCTTCCACTCCTTAATTCATGCCTTGTATACCAACGATCATCAAAAACATGTTTCCACACGTGGTCACTTTGGCATCAGAATTACGGACATATTGCGTCCTTCCAGCCTGGGCTTTTGCTCTAAGGCGGCGCAATCTTCCAGCAGCTCCGCCATATGTTCCAATTTCTTCTGCCCCAACTCCACATGCGCCATTTCTCGTCCCCAGAAACGAACGGACACCTTGACTTTGTTACCATGTTTGAGAAAATCACGTGCCTGATCGGCACGGTATTCGAGATCATGCTCACTTATTTTGGCCGTCTTAAACCGGATTTCCTTCAACTGCACTACGTGCTGTTTTTTGCGGGACTCTTTTACGCGTTTGCTTTGTTCGTATTTATATTTGCCATAATCCATAATCCGGCACACCGGCGGACGCGAGTCCGGCGCAACCTCTACCAGATCCAAATCGGAATCCTCTGCCATACGCAATGCTTCCTGCGTATCCATGATGCCTACCTGCTCCCCGTCATGCCCGACAACACGAACCTGTGGTACACGAATCTGACTGTTAACCCTGGTTGGTTTTTTTAGTATGGCCATTCACCTCCTGAACTACAGCTATTGATATCATACGCATAACCGGTCCCGAGTGTTATCCGCTGGATGTAGCAAGCGTCATACGTATATCATCTTGAATCATCTGTATGACTTCATTTAGGTCCATCGTGCCCTGATCGCCCGTTCCTCGCATTCTAACCGCCACTTTGCCTGCTGCTTCTTCCCTAGCCCCTGTAACGAGCATGTAGGGTATCTTCTGCACTTCCGCTTCCCTTATCTTATAGCCGACTTTCTCGTTTCGGGTGTCCGTTTCGACCCGGAGTCCTGCCTGACCGATCCGGTGCGCCACCTGGGTAACATATTCATTCTGCTGATCGGTGATGCCGATTACGACGGCCTGCACCGGCGCCAGCCACGTGGGGAATGCACCGGCACAGTGTTCTATGTAGACCCCCAGGAACCGCTCGATACTTCCCAGCATAGCCCGGTGTATCATGGCCGGCCGGGAGGTGGTACCATCCTCCGTGGTGTATTCCAGTCCGAACTGCTCGGGCAGGTTGAAGTCAAGCTGGCAGGTGCCGAGCTGCCAGGGACGCCGCAATGCGTCATTCACGAACACATCAACCTTCGGTCCGTAGAAAGCGCCTTCGCCGGGCACCACTTCATGTTCGATTTGGAGAGCATCAAGCACATTCGAAAGCGTCTCCTCAGCCCGATCCCAGATCTCATCCGTACCGGCCCGATGATCCGGACGCGTGGAAAGCGCGATATGCACGTCCTCGAACCCCAGCATCCTGTAGGTCCGGCTCAGCATGTCCATGAAGCCATGGATTTCATCCTGAATCTGATCCGGTCGGCAGAAGATATGAGCGTCATCCTGCGAAAAGGATCGGACACGCATCAAGCCGGCGGTGACACCTGAACGTTCGTAACGATGTAACCGTGCAAAGTCGGCATAGCGGATCGGCAGATCCCTGTATGAATAATGCCCTGCCGCATACATCACGCAATGGCTGGGGCAGTTCATCGGCTTGGGCGCGTATTCCCGGTCGTCCGCTTCTATGGTGAACATCTCATCCCAGAAGTGATCGTAGTGTCCCGATATCTTCCACAGGCCCGCCTCATAGATCAGCGGCGTGATCACCTCATCGTATCCGTATTCTGTATACAATCCCCTCACGTAATCGACAAGCGTATTGTAAACCCGGGCACCTTTTGGAAAGAAAAACGGTGATGCCGGGGCGAACGGATGGAACATGAAGAGGCCAAGCTGACGTCCGAGCTTTCGATGGTCCCGGCGTTCGGCCTCTTCGATCCGGTCGAGATATTCCTTCAACTGTTTTCGATCCGGGTACGAAACGCCATAGATGCGCTGCAACATTTTGTTGTTTTCGTCACCGCGCCAGTAGGCACCCGCAACATTCAGAAGTCTGAACGATTTGATCTTGCCGGTAGAAGGCAGGTGCGGTCCCCGGCACAGGTCGACAAAATCACCCTGCTCATAGACGCTGATCGTCTCGTTCTGATCGAGTTCATCGATCATCTCCAGCTTGTAATTTTCATTCAGCCCCGAAAACAGAGCGACCGCCTCTTCACGTGAAACCTCACGCCGGTGGACCGGCAGGTCCGCATTGGCAAGCTCCGTCATGCGGGTTTCTATTTTTTCCAGGTCTTCCGCCGTAAACGGTTCCGCCTTTTCGAAATCGTAATAAAAACCTTCTTCTATGGGCGGCCCAATGGTCAGCTGTGTGTCAGGGTAAAGCTCTTTAATGGCCTGCGCCATAAGGTGCGTTGAACTGTGCCAAAAAATCTCCCGGCCTTCGGGCTGGGCAAACGTCAAAACTTCGAGTGATACATCTTCGTGGAGTGAGTACGCCAGATCTACCTGCCGCCCATCGATCTTCGCCGCGAGCGCAGCCTTTGCGAGGCCCGGCCCGATCTGCTTGACCACATCCAGTACGGTCGAACCGGATGTGGCGACCAGCTTTTTCCCATCCGGGAGTGTTACCTGAACCGCACCCACGCTTTAAATCTCCTGATGCAAAACCTGAAAAAACTGTAAGCAGAGGCTATCCAAGAAGCCTAAAAAATAATCTTATGAAAATAACAGAAGAACGGGGGGATGTCAATAACTTTCTATACGTTAAGGGGATGGCTCTTGCGGGACCACATGTGATGAATTTACTGTCTTTCGGAAAGGAATAACAATACTTATCGGGAGCGTAGAAAACCGACTTAAGTCTTCTACACCCCCGATTTGCCACGTTTTCTACTTAACAAGCAACATCTTCTTAGTCTTGGAGAAGGTAGACTGCCCGTCCACACGCACTGCAATTCGGTACAGATACACACCGCTGGAGACCCTGTTCTGCACCGTGTTCAGCCCATTCCACTGGATCGTGTGAAAACCGGCATCCTGCTGCATATCCACCAGCCGCCGTACTTCCTGGCCCAGGATGTTGTATACCGTGAGCTCCACATGACCGGATTGAGGCAATTCATACCGGATAGACGTTGTCGGGTTGAATGGATTGGGATAATTTTGCTCTATAGCATACGTGTTGGGCGGTGTCACCTTGACCGAAATGGGTCCGTGCCGCCGGTTCCCATGCAGAGAACTGTTCACTTCAACCTGATAGTAGTAGGTCATATTGACGTGCACATCGAAGTCGTTGAATTCGTAGACTCCGGCGCGACCCCGGATAAGACCCGAGGAGACCGACTCAAACGGGCCGTTCTGATTGACGCTGCGGTAGACATTGAACCCCTGGACGCCCAGATCAATTAACGTTTGCCAGTGTAATGACACCTTACCGCGGTCGCTCTCGGCTGTGAAGGAAACCAGCTCGACACCTACCGGTTCCGAACTGCTGGCGATGAACGTAGCCGCGGCGGACCACGGTCCGTCGGTCACGCCGTCGTTTGCTCTCGCACGCCAGTAGTAGTGCGTACCATCGATCAGGGCGATTTGATCAGGCAGCGTAGGATCCACTACCTGCCAGTGAGTAGGGTTACCCGACGTGCCTTCAACCACGCCGGAGGTTGAAATTACCAAGTTAGTCAAGCTGGAATCCCCGTAAACCGCAAATGAATACGTTGGCGCAGCCCTGCCTGCAACCGGTGTAACATTATCCACCACAAGAATTGGCTTAACCGAGACCGTAGTCACCACATTGCCGCCCATGTCGAATGTACCAGCCACCGTCGGTGCACTGGGTGCCAAGGTTGCCAGAGGGGTGGTCGCAGCCGCACTTGAAACGGCACTAGTGTTACCAATGTTGTCTACCGACCGAACGGTGAATTCAACCGAGGTCCCATTATCGAGGCCGGTGACGTCGAATAGGGTATCCTGCACGCCAGATGCGATTTGACTGCCATCCTGGAACACATCGTAACCTGCAAGATCGGCATCTGTCACGCCGCTCCAAGAAAGCTGCACCTGGGCGTTACCAGCTTCTGCCGAGATGTTATCCGGCACATCGGGTGCCACAGTATCCGGCGCAGCGGCCGTCGTAATTAAGCCACTAGATATAACACCGTTCCCACTAGCATCAAAGGATTCGGCAATAAAGGAATAAGTGGTGGCAGATTTGACAGCGTTGCCCGAATTGTCCTGCGTAACGGTAGCTGAATGGGAAGCAAGGAATGCGCCGTCCGATACCGTTACGGTGTCGCTCGTTCCCTGCTCGATAACCAACAGCACCGTGGTGGACAGTTCATCCGTGTCCCATGCCACAGTAATACGATCATCCGCAGTGCCCGATGTGTCAACGTTGCTGATCACGGGCGCCTGCGTGTCGGGTTGGCTTTCCGCTGCAAATGTCTCTGTATTACTAGTTACAGGGCCATTGCCCGACTGATCGGTGGAAGCCACTCTGTAGTGGTAGACGGATCCTGGTGTCAATCGTGTGATCGTTACGCTGTGACTGGTGACGGCTTCCGATATCGACTTGACTTCACCCAGCGATGAAGAAGTGCCAAATTCAACCTTGGTATCAGATGGTTCATCCGTGGTCCATACGATCGTTGCCGACGCGCCGTCCGCAACACTCACATAGGTAGACGATACCACCGGCGTTGTATCTATTACGGGTGGCGATACATCTGGTTGAGCCGTTGTCGTTGCGACTGATGCTACACTGACGGTCGGCCCGTTGTTGCTGGGATCCGTGGAACTGACGGTATAACCGTAAATCGTTGTCGGGGAGAGCCCCGTTATGTTAACAGTATGATCTGTTACCAGCGTACCATCTTCATGGCGCTGGTCAAGGTTGTTGCTGTCTATGCCATAATCGACCGTACTGGTGGACAGTTCGTCCGTCGCCCATTGTATCGTGATGGAATTGTCGTCCCGACTGGTAATAGACGGCTGTGAGATGATAACCGGTGCCTGCGTGTCCGGTGCCTGGTTTGTGGTAAAACGTCCAGCGGAAGCCTGTTGAATACCCGTGATTTTGAACCGGTTCAACCCTACTTTGGTTACGATAATGCTTTCGCTGACGCCACCGGAGAAATTTTTATTGCCCGCCGCATCTTTGACTTCGACGATAAACAAATAAGTCTCTCCCCTATCCAGATTGGAGAGTTGAACCGTATGGGACGTGATCCGCGCGACGTTGGATGCGGATACGTAGTATGCGGCCCAGATGGGCTTGTAGTAAATTTTGGCGTCGGACGGTTCGCTGGTCTCAAACGTGATGTATGCCTCATCATCACTTTTCCAATCCAGGTTGGGATTCACGGTGAATATCGGCGGCTGGTTGTCCGGGGCCGCTTCCGTTCTAAACGTTCTCGGCAGATTGTTAGCCCCAGGTGCCTGGGACGAGTATCCCCCTTGATCCTTCGCTGCCACCCTGAAGTGATAGGTGGTGGAAGGCTCGAGATTCGTCAACGAAATCTGATGCTCCTGCACCAGATCACCATCTTCGACCACATTCTTGAGATCCCCGTCAGCGCTGCTCAGCCCAAATCTAATAGTCGTATTGGAGAGCTCATCGGTGACGAAATTGATGGTTGCTCCGTTTTCAGTACGCGCCGTAACACTAATGCCGCTAATTCTGGGCGGCGTCGTATCGGGAACATCGAGCGTAGTGAAATCGTAGGCATTCTCTACCGGCAAAAACTCGGACTCGTTTTCCAGGGCATCTTTTGATTTAACCCGGAAATAGTATTTTGTCGTAGGATCCAATCCCGTCAGCGTTACCCGGTGACCTTTCAGCAGTGCGGATTCGGTTTTCGAGGCAATGCTGTCACTTTCGATGTCCTCGTTTATAACGGCCCTGTAACTGGTGCCGTATATTATGGTGGCGTTGCCGGGTTCGTTGATATCGAACTCGATTATGGCACTGCTGGTATCCTTGTCAGAAACGGCGATAGCCCTCACATCCGGAGCAACCGTGTCCGGGATGGGTTTCGTCCGGATGCTTAGAATTTCCGATTCCGCCGAGTAGCCATTGGCGTCTGTGTGTACGACCCGCCAATGGTACAATGTCTCCGATTCAAGACCGGAAAAAGTCAGCGCATGACTTTTCTCAAGGTTCTGATCCACCACCTGGAACTCCGCGTTCGTGTCCTCCACCTCTTCCAACGTATTGAAAGAGGTGTCAGCCACGCCGTAACTTTCGGCACCCTCGTCACTGGTCCAGGAGACCGTGAATTGATCCGAGCTGACCGCGGTTACTTGGACACTGGTCGTGAACTTGGGGGGATCCGTATCCGGTGTGGCTTCAGTCCGGGCCACGCCGTCACGCCGCTCGCTCGTGTTACCGCTGCCGTCCTCTGAATAGACCCAATACAGGTATTCCGTCTCAGGACTGAGATTGGTGAGTGTCACGATATGCTTCTTAACCCGCGTGGGGTCGGAAACGGTGAGCGTATCCGGCGCGTTTAGAACCACCGACCCAGTACCCGCGGCCGAACCTTGTAGACCATCTACATCAATAGCCGTCGAAACAGAATTTTCCGAAGTTTGGGCAACATACCCGAGTTCAGTAGTGCCCGGTTCATCGGTCGAAAACGTGATAACAAGGGTTCTGTCCGTCTTGGCCGTCAACACCGGATTGGTCACCACCGGCGGCGTGATGTCCGGAGCCTTTTCCGTCTTGAACTGGAAGGGTTCGGTGAACTCAGAACTGTTTCCGCTCTTATCCTGGACTTTCGCACGGGCATAATAAACCGTGCCAGCTTCAAGACCCGACAGCGCAAGATCCGGATTGTGTTTGAATTGTTCGGTTGTCAACGCAAGTCCGAATTCATCCGTGGTGCCGTATTGAACCGTCATGACAGCGGGTTCGTTCACCTTTGCTATCACGGTCGTCCTGTCGTCGGTAGTCGCCTGGACGTTCGGACCGGCAACAAACACGGGTTTACTTTTATCTGGCGCCGCCCTGGTGCGTCCAGAAAATCTGGCCGGATTGTTGTCGGTATCGTCTCTTGAAGGTCCGTTGTCATTTACGTCGACAAGTTCTATCTGCCCCGAATAGGTGGTGGTGGGATTTAATTCGGACAATTCTATGCGGCCGTTCCTACTGTACGTCTCGATATCGTAAACCAGTTCGGGGACAAGCGTAACGCCGTCCACGCTCTGAACCCGGACGGTGGCTCTGGCACCTTCGTTCGCGACCCACGCAAAAGTCAGGGCCGTATCGCTTCCTGACACCGCGGCCGGCAACTTGACAAAGGTCGGCGACTGCGTGTCAGGTGTTTCCTTCGTCCCGACAATAATAGGTCGGCTGCGGGTAAGGTTTCCGGCTTCATCACGAATATCAATTACAACCGTGTAGGCCGTCGATTGCGATAGTCCCGTCACGTCCACAACGTGTTCGGCTTCGAAATCCCCGATCATCAGTGAATCCGACTGTTCCGTCCCGCTCGTATCCTCCCAGCTGTAATGTACCGTTACCGATACAATTTCATTAGACTTGAAAAAGACAGTGAACCGATTGTCCGTAACGGCGTCCCGGGCCGGTCCGGCAGTGAACTTAGGGGAAACGACGTCCGGTTTTATGGTTATCAGGAAGGATTCCGTTACGGTGTATTGGTAGTCACTTACAGATATTGTAATTCGATAGGATCCCGTGTCGTTGACGGTGGGAACACCTGAAATCGCACCGGTCAGGGGATCAAGATCGAACCAGGCCGTGTTTAATTCAGGCGCAGAATAAGTGAGGCTGTCTCCCTCGGGATCCGTAGCGGAAAATCTGAAGGCATACCCTATGTCCTGAAAGCCTACCGCCAACACGGTTGACGTTATGGACGGTGAATCATTGACTGGAATTATGGTGATTTCCCGAGACAGCACATTACTCTGTGCCGCGCCTTCTCCTGAACCCGCATCGGCGCCGTCAAATACCTGTAGATTCACGGTTCTTGTGGTATCGGTGGGATTGTCGGAACTGTTATAGTAGGTAACGGTCCTCAAAGCTGCTTCATAAAGTGCAACTGTGGCGCTACCCTGTAACGACAGCATCCCGATTTTATCGTTGAAAACACCTTCAATTCCGTCGGCGTCCGTAAAAGCCAGAAAGTCTATTCCACGTTCGTAGTCCACCAGCGTTACCTTCGCACCACTGATTTCCTCCGAGTCAATGTCGGTTATTGCTGTTGTCTGCGTGATCGCTACCGGATCAGAATTCTCCTGGTAAACCAGTGGATTTGTCTCTATCTGGCTGAGAACAGGAGGGTCGTTAACCGGGGTCACGCTGACCGTCAGGCTCACTTCATCCGACTTGGGAATCTGGTTCTCCCCCGTGTGGCCTTGATCCGACACAGAAATCGTGATTTCTCCGATGGCCTGCCCGTTTTCATCGTGTTCATCGGGTATAGGAGTAAAGGTCATTCCTCCCAAAGCCGTATTTATGGCGACTAAGGAACCCGTATAACTGAGCTCTAATGTTCCGTTACCCGAACCGGTCAGCCCTTCGGTTGTCTCAAAAGAAACATTCCGGTTTGCCGAGATATCGATCGACATCTGTCCGTCGCCGACATCGATATCGGTAACGGAGATGTTATTTTCGACGTCCGCTCCGAAGTCCAACGGCGTGTCCTCAGCCGTGGCGACCGACACCGGAGCCGTAATCACCGGTCCATCATTCACCGCGTTGATATCGATTAACACAGTAGCCGTGTCGGTGAGTACCTCGAAGGTGTCTCCGGAATGGCCGTTGTCGGACACGATAATATTGATTCTACCGGCCGAGGTTCCCGAGGTGTCGGGTGACGGCGTGAACGTGAGATTGTCTAACGCGGTGTTGATATCCGCCACCGTACCCGTATAAACCAAATCATCGGAGTCGTCACCGGTGCCGCTCAATCCGGCTGTGGAACCAAGTTTGACCGTGCCGACGGACGTAATGATCAACGACATGTTTTCGTCACCGACATCCGAGTCCGAAACCACCAACTGCACGCCGCTGTCGGAGTTGAAAGTGACGGGCGTGTCTTCGTCAGTCATCACGGCCTCAGGCGCCGCAATCACGGGGGGATCATTTTTGCTGGTACTTCCTATTTGAATGGCAAATATTGCAGACCGCTCCTGCTGGTCCTCACCGGAATTTCCGAGATCCGAAACCTCAATATGAAGGACGAGTCTGAGGCCCTGTTCGCTGGGGGGCGGAACGTAAGCCATATCGGAAAGGGCGGTATTGAGGTCCGACAGACTTCCCTTATAACTCAATGCACCCGTGCCGTTTCCTGTGCCGGTGAGGCCGCTAACCGTCGATAGAGTGACCGTGCCGGGTCCCGTGATGTCTAACTTTAACTCTCCCTCCCCGACATCAACGTCCGCGATGGTGATCGCGTTCTGGTTGGCAACACTGAAACTGAAGGATTCGTCTTCTGCCACCACTGCATTAGGCGGGCCTGAAATAACCGGTGCATCGTTCACCGAAGTGATATCAATCTGAACGACATGCTGCGCGCCTTTCACACCGCCACTTCCGGTGTTTCCTTTGTCTTCCACCTTGATTTTCAGACTATCCGCCGCGGACCCGTTGACATCCTTCGCCGGAAAATAGGTTAAGCCGGCCAATACCGTGCTGACGTTTCTGACCAGGCCGGAAAACCGGACCATGGAGGTGCCGTCTTCACCGCCGATCACATCCACGCCCTGCACCCTGTTCAGCTTTAACCGGCCCGAGGTGACAGTGAGACCGACCTCCAACACGTCCATGTCGGGATCCTCGACATCGAACCGTTCGAAATTTGGGAGTTCTCCTTTCCCCCCACCAAACAGAAGAGGAGTGTCCTCAATCGCCGTCACGGAGGCGCCGGCGATTATTACAGGGGCGTCATTTACGGCCGTGACGCCAATATTCCTAGACACCTCATTGCTCCGCGCCAGTTGGCCGCCGGTGCCGTCGTTCACTCGGAACACGACCGACCTGGTACCGGGACGCGGATTTTCGCTGCGACTCACGTAGGTGACGGAACGCAATACCGCCTGGTATTCCGAGGCGGCCGCTTCACCGGTAAGCCGCAGGATACCCTGGGTCGGATCGTAATTACCTTCGATATGTACTGGTCCAACAACGAAGCCGAGCCAGTCACCGGGCCCATGATCGATAATCTTGACGGATGCCTCTGCGATCTTACCTTCTGCATCACTTACCTGAAGGGCAGCGGAAACCTGCACGGAATCGCCGTTTTCCTCAAATGCCAAAGGCGTCGTTTCCATCCCGCTCAATACCGGAGGGTCGTTCACCGAACGGATATCGATCTGAACGACGTGCTCTCCGCTTTTGGCGCCGCCGCTTCCGGTAAAACCCTGGTCATCCAAGCGGATCGTGAGACTGCCCGCACCCTGACCATTCACGTTTTCAGGCGGGGAGTAGCGTAACCCCTCCAGGGCCGCATTGATCTCCTCCACGGAACCGGAAAATTTCAGGGACCCGTCTCCGTCCGCGGGCGTTATGCCACTGGATGGGTTCAGGGATACGTTGCCAACCGCGGAAAGCGCCACGGTCAACGCACCATTTTCCGAGTCCCCCGCATCGGGATCGCGAACGGAAATTCTGTTGCCCGAGGTCCTGCTGAAAACCAAGTCTCTATCCTCATCAATGGTGAATCTGGAGCGATCGCGGAAATCCGCTAAGCGGCCGCTCTCGATGTAAACCTCAGGTGCGTCATTCACGGCCTTTACGGAGACGCTTACGTTTGCGCTCGAGGTGCCGCCATTACCGTCGGCCACCGTGTAGCTAAACACGTCATCCTGTCCGGTTACTTCATTGTTGTAATCTTGGTACGGCGTATAAACCAAGCCACCCGTGTTGATCAGTACAACCCCATTTTCCGGCTGGGTGACTTTGGAGATGGTGAGGACGCGGTCGAGCTCTGCCTTATCGTTTTCCAGGACGTTGATGGTGACCGGCGTATCTTCGTCGGTCGTCACCTGATCATCCACCGCGACCGTAATGATCAAAACGGGGTTGATGTTGATCTTGATTTCTCTCCGAGCCGTCAAAGGATTCTGGTCATCTCCCGAGTTCCCCAAGTCATTCACAACGATCGTCACGCTGCCGTTTTCATCATTATGGGGAGTAGGGGTATACAACATGCCGTCCAGCGCGTTGTTGATGGCACCCAGAGAACCCGTGATGACCACGGCG
>CAYYIS010000002.1:189088-219656 GCA_964470965.1 uncultured Gemmatimonadota bacterium
CCGTATCTTCCGCGGTGGTCTGTTCAGCCGGTGAAACGATCGTAGGGGCATCGTTGGTTGAGCTGACGGAAACCGTACGTGACAGGGGCGGACCGCTGCTCACCAGTTGACCGGGTACGCCGTCATCGATCACGAAAGTGATCTGCCGGTCACCGCTGGTCGGGGCCTCACTGGTGTTCTCATAGGCCACCGACCTGAGAGCCGCCTGGAAATCTGAACTGGCGGCCGGACCATTCAATGTCAGAATACCCATTTCCGCATTGAAACTGGCTGTGATCCCGGTCTGATTCGCAAATCGGAGGTGGTCTTCGCCCGAGCGGTATCCATTAATACCAACCGTCGCATGGGACAACTCAATGTTATCAATGTCTTGTATGGCCAGCGTTCCGGTTACCTTGACCGCCCCATCGTTTTCCACGTAGGCCAGGGCGCCTGTTTCTATACCGGTCAGCACCGGCGCATCGTTCACTGGTGTGATATTGATATTAATAGTCTTCTGGACCGTCAAAGGATTCTGATCATCTCCTGTGTTCCCCATGTCATTCACAACGATCGTCACGCTGCCGCTTACATCGTTATCGGGGGTAGGGGCATACACCATGCCGTCCAGCGCGTTGTTGATGGCACCCAGAGAACCCGTGATGACCACGGCGTCCGTGCCATTGCCAGTGATGCCAACGCCTGCAATGTTACTCAGCGTCAGCGTGCTGGTTGCCGACAGGGAAACCTCAATATCTTCGCCACCGGCGTCCACGTCCGCGATGGTGATCGCGTTCTGGTTGGCAACACTGAACGTCAGGTCCGTATCTTCCGCGGTGGTCTGTTCAGCCGGTGAAACGATCGTAGGGGCATCGTTCATGGGACGGACATTCACTTTTACGAATGCGGTAGCTTGACCACCCCGGCCGTCGCCGACCGTGTAGGAAAACTGTTCGGCGCCGTAGTCCGAGTTGTAATCCAGGCTAGGCGTATACGTTACCGTGTTTCCTCCTTGACCGATGGTTACGTCACCGTTGTCCGGCTGAGACACCTGGGTGATGATTAAGGCGTCTGAATTCGCGTCACTGTCGTTTGCTATTACTGGAATGTCGACGGGCGTGTCCTCGTCGGTACCGATACTGTCATCCACCGCGACCGGTTGAATATTGACAAAATAGGAACCGTTTACATGCGCCCCCTGCGGCATAGGCACGGCATCCGCGTCGGAGATGAGGATATCGGAAAACGCCAGTTGCGTTTCACCGAGACCGCGCGCGGCCGTGTAACTGATCTCTACGATGGGGCCCTCGCCGGAACCCAGCGGGTTGGAGAGACTGTACAACGCGATCGCAAGGCCGTTCGGGGTTTCATTGTGGGTGACGGTAAAAGTTTCCGCACGCCCCACCGCGGACACGCTTGCGACATCCAGGTTGTTCGGCGTATCGGTGAGCGTAAACTGAATCCCTGCCACGGTACGATTCTGGTCCGGATTGTTCAAACTAACGGTAATGACACCGGTGGCACCTACAAGGGCATCACCCGAGGTGGCACTCAAAAAAGATGGTGCCGTTGTGCGAATGGTGAATATACCGGACGACTGCGTACCGGTAATCGCGCCTCCCTGGGGATCGGCTACCACTATCTCGTTGAGCGACAAGTCCACAGAATTCCCGGGTGTTGCGCCAGAAGCCACGCGGTACAGCACTTCGGCGATGGTACCAGCACCGGGCATCAGGGTGTCACCGCTCAGGCTGTATATGATTATTTTGACGCTGTCTCCGTCTGCGAAGATCGTCTCATCAATTAGGAAACTGCTTTCCAGAAAGCGAGTCCCAAGGCGGACTTCTGTCGGTTCTATATCAGGAGAAACATTTCGCAGCGTAAATTCGATACCGCTCACACCCACATCATTCGTCATGTCGATACGCACGATATTGCCGGAACTGTTCGGATCACCAGCTGCATTCTGCACTTCGATTCCCATCGAGCTTTGTGCGATGGCGGCGGGCACGGTGAACGCAAAAACAAAAAATGTCAGAAAGCCTGTTACGTATCTGTACACGGGAGTCGCTCCTTTGGAATGTTGGGAACAACCGGAAACTGCCAACAATTCGTCCAGTTATTTCTATTCCGGAAATGTAAAGTAGAACCTAAATAGGATAATATCAAGGCTAAAACCCGTCTCGCTAACACACGATATTTAACAGTTTATTTTAATTATAATCTTCAAGATCCTATTGAATATTAAACGTTCCGTCAATGGAAACTACTGGAACCGCCCCCCCTTTAGGATCTGCAAGTACGACATCTTTTATATTTACAGTAATCATTCCTTTAGGCGCCTTCGCGCTCACGCTGAAGAATACCTCCAGAACCGGCCCGGATCCTGTATCAATGGTGTACGCGGCATTAAAGTCGACCAGGATGATCTTTCCATTCTGCCTGTTCCAGTGCGGCATCATTCCACTGGATCTCATCGTGGTCTTGACGCTGTCTATCGCAAGGAATTCGTGGGATGTTTCCACGGTCAGTTGCAGCCCCGCGATTTCATTCAAGTTCTTCAGCGCCAGTTGAACCACGTGCCCCTGGCTTCCGGGCTTACCATTGTTTCCCATAACCTCCAGGGTGTCTGCCTGTGCCGTAGCGCGCTGCGGCAACAGGCAGGCGGTGAAAAACACCAAGGTCACCATCAACAACCGGCTCCGCCTACCCTGTGAACGTCTAAAAAAATTTGGGCCAAGGGAAGGATTTAGTGTCATCGATAAACTCAGCGCATAGCACTACTTTAATAACGTCATCCGCCTGGTATCGGAATACCCGGTGGCGCTGGTCAGCCGGTACATGTACACACCGCTGGAGACGCCAGCGCCCTTTTCGTCCCGACCGTTCCAGGTCACCACATACCGTCCCGGCGCCTGAACCTGATCCACAAGGCGAATCACTTCCTGTCCCAATATGTTGAACACGCTCAACGTTACCCGAGCCTGCTGCGGCACCTCATACGCGATCTGGGTACTCGGATTGAACGGATTCGGCCGATTGCTCAACAGGGCGAACGTTGCCGGTGTCGAGGACACCCTGACGGAGCTGTTCATAAGCGTCACGGGAACCGATTCCGCCTGCGGTCCGGCGAATACGACCTGCGAAATGGTCAGCTCTCCGCTTGACATGCCCGTAAGTTCGACCGGCAGGTTCAGCAGCGTCCCCAAGCCGGCTGCCTGGAAGGTGCGTCCGTCAATGCTGTAGACAACCAGACGCAGGGTGCCGTTCGATTCATGCTGGAGGACCGACATACCTTCCAGTCGACCTGCCGGCAGCACATCGCCCAAAGAGATCAGGGCGGGATCGTAGGTCAGGGTCAGCTGCAGCCCCGCCACACCCCCATCGAACTGGGCCCGAATCGGTACGGCGGTCTGCCCGTCGGGCATTACCCGCACATCACCCATATCCATACGAACCGGGCCAGCCGGACCTGTAGCCACAGGTTTCGCGGTAGCCCGTCCGAGGATGACGTTAATCGTACGCACCGCATCCAGGATATTGAGAGCGCCGTCACCATTTACATCCGCCTGAAAGAATTCGAAAGTCTCACGACCAGGATACGGGTCTATTTGAAGAATCATTCTGATGAGTGCCGTGAGGTCCGTGATGTTCACGATGCCGTCATTCCCGATGAGATCGCCCCGCACTCCAACTTTAATGTGACCGTTCGCAACGATATGAGGTAACGAGACGCTGTACGGATTGGAGATGATGCTGTTTTCCACAACCAGATTGATCTGGTCACCGTAATTCAATGAATCTTCGAGTTTATAGACAAGGTTCATGAGCGCATGATGCCCGTCGTCATCGCCATCTGTGGTATCGCCTGACAGGCTGACCATAAGCACTCTGGTCACGCCCTCTCCCAGACTGGCGGTCGTTATCTGGAAATTTGGCTGTTGATTGATAGCCCCCTGGAATACCGCGCCTTGATCGGCAGTGATATCGAACTGGATTCCGGCGGCATTCTCTCCGTCCAGTTCCAGCGCCACCCCGACCGAGACTACATCCCCGGGACCTCCGTGGGCGTTGCTCACTTGCAGTTTCGATGGGAATACCAGCGCACCGGATGTATTTATGTACTCACTCCCGCTTTCACCGTCAGTATCGGCTAAAACACCGATACGCGCCCAGTAATCACCCTTGAGGCCAGGCGGAATGGGATCGCCGGTTTGGTGAGAGAACTCGTCTGAGTGTACGATATAGTTCATATTCCATATCGAATCGGGAATAGCAGCCCCCCCTGAAACGGAGGGTCCCGGTGTTCTGTTTGACGACGTAAGGGTGACATACACCCGAACTTCAATCAAGTTTTCCTCCGGGCCTTCATCGGGCGGCGGGTAAACGTTGAACGATCCTAAGATGTGATACACCGTGTCCTGACCTGCCGGAATACTCCAGATGGCAGCATCCCAGATGCTTGTGTCCACGCCGTACTGCGAAATCGGTTCCTCAGGACTGTCTAATCTGCCGTCTGATCCGACGAGATCCAGGGGAAAATCGAACTCAGCACTGTCATTTATGAATGTCGAGGTGGTTCTCGTCCCCGCAGAATTACCGTTGGAGAAAAACGTTCTGCGTAGCCAGTATGCCCCTGCAATGCCATTCGGGAACGGCTCAGAGTCATGTTCCAGGACCCAGCCGCCGCCGCCCGTGTTGACGGTCACCGGGGCATGGGACCAGAGTGTCTGGGAACCAGGCAGGCTGTCCCGGGCTACGCTGGCTGGAATCAGCTGAGTATAAAATTCGAGCCCCTGAGCGTCCGGCCCCAAGCCCGGGATCATCGTGAGCATACTCCAGCCGCCGACGAAACGTTGGTCACTATCTAGCGGCCACAGTGTATTCTGCCAAAGAGACTGACTCGTGACACCCTGGGCAGAAAGGGAGGTGCTATCCGCAAACACCTGGGAATGGACTGAGTACTCTGTGGAGTTCAGCTGGGCTTCATCTTCGTTCCTGAAGGTAACCTCACTCGGAAGAAACCGCACACGGATCCTATTATCCGCACGTGCTTCGTCCAGAGTGACCATCAGCATCTGTGACGCGCCGGCGGCGACATCGAGGTTTATCAAGGTTGGCGAGACGTTTCCAAATACCGAAATCAGCTCCACTGCGCCTGTGAACCCGGCGCCTACCGTGACATGATGATCTCCTTGCTCATACTCCTGGACAGGTGTGAGATATATCGGAAACGCCACATTCGATGCTGCGTTTCTCGGTGTGGATACCCGGAAAAGGTTCGCCGCGGACACAGGTGGAGGGGCGGTCACCAACGTTTCGCGACTCCAGAAAGTGGCGTTGGGATCCGAAACGCCATATCCATCGGCTCTAAAGTGGATTCGTGTTCCGGATTCCACACCGCTGATGGTCACCTGTACATGGTCTATCCCATTACCGGTGGCCACAAAGGTGTTACCTCCACCGCCTATTGAGAGCGAAACCGTGTCACCGGTATCGGATCTATGCGCCCAAAGCACGATCGAATGGTCAGGTGGAGGCGGATCAATCATGTTGGGAGCAATAGGTACTCCGTTCAGATCATGTTCCATTACAGAGAGTGTAAATTCAGCATCGACGACAACCAATTGGGGGGCGACAACAGAAAAATGGGCAACCGATTCGTTGGCCATAGCCGCCGGAACGCGTTCCAATCCCATTGTGATGGCTACAAACACACCGTACAAAATAAAAAACCTCATAGTCATATTTTATACACTCACTCGTTTACGAATGCGTTGTGCCAGAAATAAACAACGCAAATCGGTTATGGGTTGGTTTTATCGCAGTTTACAAGACGGTCCTCTAGTGAAGTTCCATGTGTAACTTCTGAAACCTTCCGCGATCGGCCGGGATTCCAACTGTAGAAATACAACAGTCTTACTTACATGAAGAAATATAGGGTATGTTAATAATGAAAACCGTGACGGTGATCACTTTAACTTAAAAAAAAAAGTCAATGTGCGCCACTATTATTATAAACATAATTTATTCACCTTTTTAATCACGCCATGGAAACTGTTAGAAATCTATCTATTCAAGCCGGTAGTTAGGCGCTTCTTTCGTTACTTGAATATCGTGTGGATGGCTTTCGCGAAGTCCCGCAGAGGTCATCTTGACGAACCGGGTATTCGTACGCAGATCTTCGATTGTCCGCACCCCGCAATAGCCCATGCCGGACCGGACGCCACCGACCAGTTGATACACATATCCGGACAGGGAACCTTTATACGGAACACGGCCTTCGATGCCCTCCGGGACCAGTTTGTTGGTATCCTCGGCAGTGGTGTCTTCCGCGGGGGAGTCCTGGAAATACCGGTCCTTACTGCCCCGCTTCATGGCATCCAGCGATCCCATGCCTCGGTACACCTTGAAAGTCCTTCCCTGGTAGATGACGTTCTCGCCGGGTGCTTCATCCGTTCCGGCGAACAGAAACCCGATCATCACGGAGCTTGCACCGGCGCCGATGGCCTTGGCTATGTCGCCGGACATGCGTATGCCGCCGTCGGAGATTATCGGCACACCCGCACGATCTCCCGCAGCCGAGCACTCCATGACCGCCGTCACCTGCGGTACGCCGACGCCGGCGACCACACGCGTGGTGCAGATCGCCGATGGGCCGATGCCGACCTTAACAGCATCCGCTCCGGCGTCGATCAGATCCTCTGCCGCCTCACGAGTTCCGATATTGCCCGCGATCAGTTCGAGGTCGGGGAACTGCTTCTTCAGCGTACGGACCGCCGAAAGTACTTTTTCAGAATGACCATGAGCCGTGTCTACCACGACAACATCGACCGAACATCCTACCAGCCGCGTTGCCCGCTCCATCATGTCTTCACCGACCCCCACTGCGGCGCCGACCCGCAGCCGCCCGAGCTCGTCCTTGCAGGCCCGCGGATACTTACGGCGCTTTTCGATATCCTTGACGGTAATCAGTCCTTTGAGGACGTGGGCATCATCGACAATCAGGAGCTTTTCGATGCGATGCTTCTGTAGAATAGCCCGGGCATCTTCGAATGAAACACCTACTTTGGCGGTGACAAGTCCCTGGGACGTCATGGTGTTGCGGATCGGCTGGTCCAGGTTCTGCTCAAACCGAAGGTCCCGGTTGGTCAGGATACCTACGAGCTTGCCACCATCCGTGATTGGCACTCCCGAGATGCGATATTTGGCCATGATATCTGTCGCGGTCCGGATGCTTTCATTGGGCGACAGGGTCACCGGGTCGGTGATCATCCCGCTCTCGGATCGTTTGACTTTTTCCACTTCTTCGGCCTGGACATCGGGCGGCAAATTCTTATGTACGATGCCGATGCCTCCTTCCCGGGCCATTGCAATGGCCATTCTGGACTCGGTCACCGTGTCCATGGCGGCGCTGATCAAGGGGATGTTGAGCCTGATGTTCCGCGTAAACTGCGTGGCCAAGTCTGCCGTGCGCGGTAAGACATCGGATTTGGCCGGTATTAAAAGTACGTCGTCGAACGTCAATCCCTCACCTACTATACGATCCATAAGACACCGCCCCTTAACGGTCGAAGATGCTGCCCATCATATCACTGTAAGATGTTGCGCCCTTACTTCCGTGTTTGCTAAGCCTGGAATTTTGATGCAGGCCTTCCAGGATCAATTCCATGACCACGGCTAGTTCGGCCGTGGTCTCCGGTTTCATCTCGTGAGCCGCCAGATCCTGCAGGCCCTGGACCCGATCGAGAGACTGGAAATAGGTGGCGTCGTCCATGATGTCCGACACATCGACCCTGTTATCCTCCTCAAACCATGCCAGGATGTTCTGGTAACGCGACTGCGGTCCCGTCTCGGTCGTGCCCGCTTCATAGGCATCCGGGAAATACTGTTTGAACACTTCTTTGACAGCCCGTCCGATCAACAACTCGGAAACTTTGGCCGCCCCTTCCTGCTCCCCCTCGTACACCAGTTCCGTCTTTCCCGTCATCGCGGGAACGGCGGCAACCAGGTCACAGACGCGTACCGTGGCGTCTTCCGATTCAAGGATTACACATCGTTTTTCAACATTACTGACCAGGTTTTCCATAGCCGCAATCGAAAGCCGAGTGCTTACACCTGATTTCTGATCGACAAATTCGCTGGAACGGGCCTGGAACGCGACCTCTTCTATGATTTCTCGGATAAAACGGGGCATCTTTATGTCGACCTTCGTCTCACGATCTACCCACGCTTCCTGATCCGTGATAGCCATAGCGTGTTCACGGTCTCGAGGATAATGAGTCAAAATCTGGGAATCTATGCGGTCTTTGAGCGGCGTGATGATACTGCCCCGGTTCGTGTAATCTTCCGGGTTAGCGGAAAAAACTATCATGAGATCGAGCGGAATACGCACGGGAAATCCCCGGATCTGGATATCCCGCTCCTCCATGATATTGAGTAGTCCCACCTGAATCCTGGGCTGCAGATCCGGCAATTCGTTTATGGCGAAAATACCCCGGTTCATTCGGGGAATGATGCCGAAATGAATGACGCCTTCGTGGGCATAATGAAAACGGAGGGAAGCCGCCTTGATGGGATCGATATCTCCTATCAGGTCCGCGATCGTCACATCAGGCGTGGCCAGCTTCTCTCCATATCGATGGTCCCGGTTGATCCATTCTATTTCGGTGTCGTTCCCGTGTTCCGCCACCTGGTCGACAGCGTATTTGCTTATGGGATGAAAAGGGCTGCTGTTGACATCACATCCCGAGATGATCGGTATTTTTTCATCCAGAAGATTAATCAGGTTACGGAGGATACGAGTTTTGGCCTGGCCCCGCAAACCGAGCAGGATGATGTCATGCCTTGAGAGGATGGCATTTTCCAGTTCCGGAATGACGGTATCATCAAACCCGACAATTCCCGGAAACAGCTCTTCGTTCTTTTTCAGTTTCCTGATTAGATTATCGCGCATTTCATCCTTAACAGAACGGTCGCTGTAACCGCTCTCAAGGAGCTCTCCTAAGTTCGTTGCAGTGTAACGCTCCGCACCGGCCATGAACCTTCTTTCTGAACAATTAACAATTACCAGGACAAATGTCATTTTAACAACAGGCTTCGAATCGCATCAGTGTACGATTTCAGCAACAGGCTGTCAACCATTATTTCGGCGCTGAAATACTGGTTTTTCAACGGTTATTTCCCGTTGACAACAGCCAATGGTACCGCTATGTTAGGGAATCATCCCGCTTCCTAAGCCAATACTTGTTTCAGCGGGTCTGAAGCATGGCGTTAGGCGACGGGAACTGTAGCCTCTGACGATACCGCTACCTCGCCCTTGAATCACCTGTAAAAAGCACCATTCTTATGAAACGAAAACACGAACTCATCATCATTGGGATATTAATCTTGACACCGGTCATAGTCGTGGCCGCGGAGTTTCAGTACAACTGGTTCGAGCACCTGATCGGCTCCTACCTGGAATCGACCAATGACCAACGTGATCGCCTAGAAAAATTTGTTGAGCAGGACGCCAGAAGTTTTGAAGCCAGCAAAATGCTGGAAAACCTGTTGACCAGCAAAGAGCCGGGGACAGGAACAGAAGAGGTTCCGGAGCAGGAAGAAACCAAGATCTCGGTCGGCGTCGTCAGGCTGCAAAAGAACCAGCGGATGATCATGACCGCAGAGCAATTCAAAGAGGTTCATCAGAAGCTCAACGAGATCGGAAAATCGATTCCTCAGGCCAAACTGGCTTCGCGTATGGCATGGAGCGATTCCTGGGAGAGGGCCATTATTGTCCGCCCTGGTTGGATCCAGGCGGGCGCCCTGTATTTCGTCGACGATCAAAACACCATACTGAGCCAGGCGCCCCTGTCGGCGGAACTCTACGAATTACTGGATGTCTACGCCATGGAAACGCCGGAAAAATCGCCGTTCGGGCAGCCCAAGCTGCTTATATACGGCCCGGGAAGGTTCTTTTCTACCCTGGCCGCACTTCCCTCCACCATCCGCGACCAGGTCATAGAACCGGGACAAATCCTGTCGCTTGAAGCATCGGCCCGCCGCATCGGTCTCACGGGAGCGAAAGGGAACAGGGCCAAGTTGCATATCGAAACATTGATTCAGGATCATATCGGTGTTACCACCATTCTGATTTCCGGGATGATCCACAATGAATTAAAAGGAGCACTCGAAAAAGAGGTTCGGTGATATGTTGTTTCGTATCTTCAAATGGGTCGTTTACAGCGGATCGGCACTGCTTTTTCTGGGAGGCGCGGGAGTCCTTTACGTGTTCTACGACCTCACCGCATCCGTGCCGCAATTGCCTACTGAGCTGGACGACATCTTCGGTCAGCCCACGAGGATCTACGGGGACGACGCGGATGGCAACCCGGTCTTGCTGCACACACTGGGCGGCAACCAGCGGGTGCCGCTGAATCAGATGTCCCAGGAGTTCAAGGATGCGGTGATCGCCACGGAAGACGCGGGGTTTTATGAACACGAGGGTATCGACAAGCGCGGGATGATACGGGCGCTGGCCGCCAACATCCGGACGGGAGATCCGGTAGGGCAGGGCGCGAGCACCATCACCCAACAGCTTGCCCGGCACTTGTTTTATACTAAGGAAAAGCAGTGGATGCGTAAACTCCGGGAGATCACCGCGTCCATGCAGATCGAAACCCGCTACGAGAAAGACGCGATCCTCTCAGCCTATGTTAACAACGTGTACTACGGCGCGGACGCCTACGGTGTAGAAGAAGCGGCACAGAGGTATTTCAGCAAACACGCCAACGCACTGACGCTTGGCGAGGCGGCGCTTCTGGCCGGGCTTCTGCAGGCGCCGAGCCGTTATAACCCCTATTACCATATGGACCGGGCCCTGGCGCGGCGCAAGATCGTACTCAACCGGATGGTCCGAAGCCATTTCATAACACAGGAGCAGGCAAGGCAGGCGGAAGCGGAGGAAATCGTCCTGAAGGGCACCAGCATCGGTCCGCCGCAGGGCCCGTTCTTCATAGACTATGTCCGTGATGTGATGGTCGAAAAGTACGGCAGTAACCTGGTCTACAACGGAGGGCTCAAAATATACACTACCATGGACATAGAGCTCCAGACCATTGCGGAAGAAGCGATTCGGGTACGCCTGGCGGAGCTGGATTCTCTGGTAGGGGATCCTGTTTACACCACTTCTTCCCGGACCAAACAGCATGACGTGCTTGAAGCGGCACTCGTCTCCATCGACGCCAATACGGGTGCGGTGAAAGCGCTGGTGGGCGGACGAGACTATACCAACAGCGAATACAACCGGGCTGTCCAGAACTTGCGTCAACCGGGCTCCGGGTTTAAGCCTTTCATCTATCTATCGGCTATCGACCGGCTGGGCTATTCGCCCGGCACGCTGGTAGTCGACGAACCCATTTCATTCATCACCGAAGTCGGCGATGAATGGGAACCCAAGAACTTTTCCAGGTGGCATCGGGGTCCGATCATTCTCAAGTGGGCGCTGATGCGATCGATCAACGTGATCTCTGCAAAACTCATCAATGAGGTCGGGCCAGAAATAGTGGTGGACTATGCGAAGCGCATGGGCATCACCAGCAAGCTCAACCCGTATCTGTCCCTGGCGCTCGGAACCAACGGCATCGCACCTCTTGAGATGGCCTCCGCCTATTCCGTCTTCTCTACCGGCGGCATTTACTATTCCCCTTTTGTGGTGAAAAGGGTGGAAGACTCCGAGGGCAAAGTCATCGACGAGGCGATAATAAGGGGCGAGCGGGTGGTCAATGCGCAGTCTGCCTATCTGATGCTCGATATGCTTCGGGGCGTGATTCTGCGGGGAACGGGCGCCGGTATTCCGGGACGTCACGGATTTACGGTGCCGGCCGGCGGCAAGACCGGCACTTCAAGTGAATCCATGGATGTGTGGTTCAACGGTTTTACCCGGGAGATGGCCACTTCCGTGTGGGCGGGCTACGATGATTCGAGGCCCGTCAAACCGACCATGGGCGGTGAAGCCACCGGTGCATCCGGCGCCATACCTATCTGGGCCCAATACATGAAGGCCGCCACAGACACCCTGACCAGCCGTATTGAGAAATCCAGAGAAAAACCGTTAACCGAGGAAGAAGCGGAAGAAGCCTATCTGAAACGTTTCGAATTTCCAATTCCCATCGGGATCGAATTCACGCGCTTGGATATCCACACCGGCGGTCCTCCCGCCAACCCGGATTCCGTTCTGGCGGTGGCCACACGCGGAGCGATTCCTAAAGTAGCGATATCTGCGGAGGTAGAGGGGAGCACAGAGGGGATAACCGGCCGGCCATAGGGCACTACCGGCGGCGTCTGGGTATGCGACGGATCTGAAGAACGGCCAGGATGGTCCAGGCCATGATACGCAAATCCAGCCACAACGACCATTCGCCGATGTATTCAATATCGAAACCGACCTTGGTCTCCACGTCGGCGAGGGAAACATCGTATTTGTGGACCGTGTGGATCTGTGCCCAGCCCGTGATACCCGGCCGTGCCAGCAACCGTACGTCATAGTTCTCCACCTGCCGACTCAGCCTTTCGACGAAGTACGGCCGCTCAGGCCGCGGTCCCACCAGCGACATCTCCCCTTTAAGCACATTGATGACCTGCATGGTCTCATCCAGCCCGAAGCGGCGCATCAGTCTTCCGACGCGCGTGGCCCTTCGGTCGGGAAAGGTCGCCCAAACGGGTCCGGTGTCGTCTTCGGCACCGTCGTACATGGAGCGGAGTTTGTACAGGACGAACGGCCGGCCATCCCGTCCGATGCGACTCTGCCTGAACAGAATCGGCCCCCTCGATTCCAATTTGATGAGAGCGGACAGCACGATCCATAGGGGAATCAATACCGGTATCGAGAAAACCGACAAAACGACGTCCATGCCTCGCTTTATCGATGCCTGCGCTCCCTGCGGAACGGGCTGCATGGGAAACTGCGCAGAATGATCCGGCTTCAAGCCGGTATGGATCGACCGGGGTTGGACTATTTTACTCATAACGTTTTTGTACAAGGCCCTAAGCATGTTTTGATGAGGCTTGGTTCGCGCTGCTGCCGGCATTAAACCGGAATTATAATATCGCGTCACATAATCTACCGGCAAGCCCCTGTAAATCAAGTGTTGGATTTACTTCCTCAACCGCCCGTACCCATCTGCTTGGAAATGCATCTATCCCATGCAGCGTACCTGCGATCATTCCAACAACACCGGCGATCGAGTCGTTATCACGTCCTGCATTCACGGCCAGCGGTATCGCTTCCTCCGGATCTCCGCCGGTCCACGTCAGGATAGCCACGGTGAACGCGAGCATTTCCGCCGGATCACAGGGCGTTGCTCGCAGTACGCTGTTATGAAGCGCTTCGACCAAATTTTCCCGGGATTTCGCACCCCTGCCGATTTTCCGCGCCTGTTCGACATACCGCCCACAGACGCGACCGAAAATGTGCCGGTTACCGAGGCCGTGAGGATCAAAGTCCGCAGCATCCAGCACCGATTCCACCGCTGCCTGTTGCGGCATAGCCCGGCTGACGAACGCCGTGGCCAGGGCGGTAGCGTCTCTGGCGTAACCCAGGTCGAAAAACGACAGATCGTACGCGGCATGGTACGCCTGGTTCCCATCATCCGGAAACATGAACCCTATAGGCAGGACTGCGATCAGACCGCCGCCGACCATCTCTCCGCCGTAGAAACTGTGAAGACCGGCGCTTCCTGTGTCCGACGGATCGCTTAGATAGGCCTTGCCGACCGCCGCCCATTCCGAGTACCACTCTTTCTCCAAGCTTCCGGCTTCAGCAGTTTCATAGCGAACGAGGAAGGTCTCGGCAAGATCTCGGGCCGTGAGGGATCTTCCCTTTTGCGTCGTCAGTTCGGCCACGAGCAGTTTCAAACGCGTGTCGTCCGTATACGTTCCGGGAGGGGCCTCTTCCTGCCACACGTACGTCGGATTGGGCGCCATGGTGTAGGGCAGCATGTCCGTGACCCAACCGTAGGTCCTAGTGATATCCGCCGGCGGCCACATCTCGACAGGTCCGCCCATGGCATCGCCGACGACGGCTCCCATCAATCCTCCGTATACTTTTTCGAAGTGCACGCTATCCGTCACTTGAGTACCATACTGGCATACGTGACCGCCTGCTGCGTGGTTTTGTCGGCAGCCTGATCATATTTCAGCAGTTCGCCTTCCCGGGCCTCGGTGAGCGTCATAAGCGTGTATATGGCAGGATAGCCGCAAATACGGCGTTGATCCCGATCCTCGCATATGTGAGCGTAAAAAGCCTCCGCATCCAGGTTCTCCACATGACGCAGCAGGTCTAGGTCCGCTTCCCGCACACTTTGGAGCCAGGCGTCAGAAAGCGGTTTCTCATCTCCGAAATGCCGGCCTATATGCGCCAGGTCAACTCCGGCGATAAGACAGACGCGCTTTCCGCTGGCATCAATCGCCTGCTTCAGGGCCCGCACGAATCCCACGAAATGTGGATGGTCAGAAGGCGGAGTACCGGTACCCACCATTTCATAGAAAGATCCGCACAGGACCGGAACGATCATAACATTCGGATGTTTTTCCATCAGGTGCTGCAGAAACACCACCTGAAACTCGACGGAATGTTCGTTCTTATGCAGAAACTCGTCGGCTAATACATCGAACGGACACGCTTCCCGGACATTTGTCACAAACTCACGGTCCGTCCGCATGGTTCCGAACGGTGTGATGAAATCTTTCGACGTCATGGAAAACAGATGATCCGGCCCCTCGTGTCCTATGCCGAAGATAATAAACAACTCCGCATCCAGCGACGCGGCCAACTCCCGGTATGCCCAAGCGTAACAGGCGCCACCGCGACTAAAATCGATATGCGGAGCGATTAAGGCCTTTATATCCCGGTCACTGCCGGGCTGCGGTAGCTTGCCGGGACCGGCCGGATCCGTGTAAAACCCGTCTATCTGACGCCGGAGCTCCTCCGACTCGCCTGCGTAAGCCGCGCCGGCATGAGCCGCCGTGCGTACAGACGCATCGTGGAACTCGGCATGGATTCGGTTGCGAGTCTGTCTGAAACGATCGCTGTCCAGCAGCAGTTTTCCGTCCAGCTGATTGACCAACTCATCCAGTTGTTCTATCGGCAGAAAACCACCGTTATGCCGTGTATATGCTGCCTGAATCTCCACCCGGGAATGGCGACCATCAAGCAGTCCGAGAATCGGAACGGCGCCTGGATTCACAAACATGGGACCATCGGAAAAATGTCCCGGGTCACGCAGACAGATGAATTCCTGCCCTTCGTATTCGACGGGAAACACCTCGATATTCCTCAGCTTCGGGTACTGTATCGAATGTTTTGCCAAAAAAACGACTCCTAATCCTCGGTGTGCGGTACAGTTCCACCGCGCTGTGCCCTTTCGTTTCAGCCGTCATTATCCAATCCCGTTAGTTCATAACACGCCGGGCACACAGCTACAGTTATTGTTAGGCGGTTCAGAACTATGGGTCATCAATGGCTGGTTTGCTTGCAGGGTACTTGATTCCGTTAACAGAAGGCATGATCCTGGCCACACGTTGGCGATACTGTGGCCGAAAAATAATGTATCCCGGGGACCAACGTGGTGTCAAGCGGTTTCGGTTAACCTAATCCGGCTCCAGGAGGTCTTCATTCTGATGCCTGTCTATGGCTTCACGAATCGCCGGGATCAGGAACACATCCTCCAGCGGAAAGTTGGAAAACGCACGCGCCAGAATCGCAACGCGGCCCGGTATATCGAGCTTCTTGTTGACGATAATATGAAAGTTGTCCCGATACCGGCAGAAACCGCCTTCTCCGTCGAGCTTGCCGTATTTGATTTTTACGGAAAGCCGTTCGGCGAGGTCTTCGAATTCCTGTAGCAGCGTTTCGTCAGTCATGATTGCGGTCGCATGTCGGAGGATGAATTATCTTGGCAAACATTACGGAAAAACACTTGACAATGCTGCGATATCCTTCTTAATTTAACGTGCTTCGTGATAACTGGCAACAGTAAAAAACGTGTTATCACCGTGCGGGAGTAGCTCAGTGGTAGAGCATCACCTTGCCAAGGTGAGGGTCGCGAGTTCAAGCCTCGTCTCCCGCCTTTAGGGCGGCATAGCCAAGTGGCTAAGGCAAAGGATTGCAAATCCTCGATCCCCGGTTCGAATCCGGGTGCCGCCTTGTTGAGGAAATTACAAAACCACCGGTCGATCGATCGGTGGTTTTTCATTTGAAACCTGTCTTGACAAAACTCATAGTTGGGGGTATATAGCCGATCGCGCCCAAGGCACCTGAAATACAATCGATCATTTACGATATATGCTGGAAGGGGTTTGGTATGGCCAGAATGCTGCAGTGCGTTAAGCTCGGTGAGGAACTGGAGGGGTTGGATTTTCAGCCGTTTCCCAACGAACTGGGGAAACGCATTTACGAAAATGTGTCTAAGCAGGCCTGGCAGATGTGGGTCGATCATTCGGTTATGCTCATCAACGAGTACCGCCTTAACCTTGCCACAAAAGAAGCGCAGGATTTCTATGACGAGCAATTGGAGCAGTTCTTCTTCGGCGAGGGATCTGAGCTCCCGCCGGGCTATCGTCCGCCCAAGTCAAAGTAACGATGATCGACGATCCTCTGGTAAATCATGAAGCAGCCGGGCGAAATTCTCCTTATCTCCTGTTATGAACTGGGACACCAACCACTGGGCCTAGCGTCCCCTCTGGGATTTCTGAAGAAAGCGGGATATCCGGCAACCGGCGTGGACGCAGCGGCGGAGAAAATAGCATCCTCTTGCGTTTCCTCTGCAAATTTTATAGGTATCGCGGTTCCGATGCATACGGCCATGTGCATCGGAGTCGAGATCGCGGAGCACATCCGGACGTTCAATCCGGACGCCCACCTCTGTTTTTACGGGTTGTATGCCTCACTCAACGCAGATTATCTGCTCGAACATATAGCGGATTCGGTAGTTGGCGGGGAATATGAACAAGCGCTGCTGTCCCTGGTGCAGTCTCTGGAGGCGGGTGACGCCTTACCGTCGGGGGTTCGAGCCCGCCCTGACGCAGCAGCACCATTCCTGCAACGCCTTCCCTTCACGGTGCCGTACCGTAACGCACTGCCTCGATTGACACAATACGCTCACCTGGACGCCGGGGACACCACCGTGCCGGCAGGATACGTGGAAGCAAGTCGCGGCTGTCTGCACACCTGTCTTCACTGCCCTATCACGCCGGTTTACAAAGGGCGATTCTTCATTGTACCTGCGGATGTGGTTCTGGCGGACATCAGTCAGATGATCGAAATGGGGGCGCAGCATATCACGTTCGGAGATCCTGATTTCCTCAACGGGCCGGGTCACACGCTGAAAATCGCCCGCATGCTGCATAATAATTTTCCGGAGGTGACGTTCGACATCACCACCAAGGTCGAACATATCCTGGAACACGAAGAAAAATTCGGGGAGCTTAAAGCACTCGGGTGCGTGTTTGTTGTTTCCGCGGTGGAATCGGTAAGCCAGGTTGTACTGGAGCGATTGAAAAAAGGACACTCGAGAGAGGATATCTATCAGGCGCTGCGTATTTTGAACGAGGCGGATATTCCCATGCGGCCCTCCCTGGTGGCTTTTACGCCCTGGACGACGGCGTCGGACTACCTGGAAATGCTGTCCTTCATCGAAGAGCGGGCGCTCATCGATCACGTTGATCCGGTTCAATACACCATCCGGCTACTTGTGCCGCCCGGCTCAGCGCTGCTGGATCAACCGGATACGAAGTCCTGGCTCGGACCGCTGGACCAAATCAACTTCACATACCACTGGGATCATCCGGATCCTCGGATGGACACCCTCTACAGTCAGGTAAACCGCCTTGTGGAGGTAGCCGACAACAGGAGTGAAGACCCCCTTACCACATTCAACGATATCAAATCAATCTGCCGGGAACACTTCGGTGATTCCGTGCGTTTTCCCCTACCAGTTCCCATCTCCCAAAGACGACGACGCATTCCGAAGCTCACGGAATCCTGGTTCTGTTGAGCGGAACCCACCGAGAGCCGGAAAGGCTCTTTTATCTAAGCGCTTCTATTTCCCAGGTGAGCAGGTCGGTGATCTCGGGGTGGTAGCCGACGTGTTTATATTGGACTTTGCCCTGTTTGTCTATAACCAGAGTCGTGGGAATTGAGGTGATTCCATACAGGTGACCGGCGGCGCCTCCGTAGTATGCCGGGAACGTATATCCGGCCTGTGCAATGTAAGGTCTGACCTTTTCAGTATCCTGATCCACACTGACGATCAGGAAGGTGACATCCGAAGTATTCTCATACTCTTTCCACAGTTCCTGAAGCGCAGGCATCTCTTTGCGGCACGGCGGGCACCAGGTCGCCCAGAAATTGACGACAACCACATTGCCCTTCAGGCCCGATAAAGAAACTCGACCTCCTTCGAGACCTGTTATCGTAAAATCGGGCCCGGTAACATTGAGCCGGGCGGCAACGACCTTACGGACTCTCGCCGCATGAGCGCGTGTCCGGGCTGCCTCCAGGTCGGATTGGAGGCGTGACACAGCCTCATTGCCGTATTTTTCGCCGTACAGACGCTGCAGTTCACCTGTGGCAGCCAGCTCCGCACGGCTTGCTGTGGCTGCCATAAGGAGCGACTCGACGCCCTCTTCGCTGCGGCCTTGCGCCAGATAAGTCTGCCCCAGGTGGTAATGAGCCGGTCCTTCATCGGGCAGCAATTCGATCGCGTCTTTCAAGGCGGTTTCCGCTTCGGTGTATTCAGTACGTTGAGACTGAATCCACCCTACGGTCTTCAGAATCTGGCCACGGAATGCATTGATCCCCGCGGTCCATTGTTCCTCCGACACCTTCGGGGACCCTTCCATGGCAGACGTATCCATCAACGCCAGCGCTTGCATTCCGTACCCCAGAGCGCCATCCAGGTGATTGCCCCTGTTGGCGAATTCGATGGCCACTTCGCTGTACATATTGGCGAGAATCGGATTTCTTTCGTAGGCTTCTGACATCTGGTCCGCCAGCACCGTGAAGGCTGCCACATACTGCTGTCCCAAATCCCAAAGGAATTCGTCATCGTCCGTGAATTCGCGGTAACTCATGAATTGAAGCCGGTAGACATTGGCCTTGAACGGGGTATCGGGATGCTCCTCCAGAAACTGATCGATCGCGGCAACCCTATCACGTGAATCCGCGACCTTAGACACTTCCTGCAGTTTTACCCACTGCTCCTGAGGTAATTCAGGAGTACGCCCCTGTGCCATAGCCGAATCGAATGGCGTCAACGTCATCAACGTCATCATCAGGCCGGAGACCGCTACTGATCTGATCGATTGTAAGTACATATCCTGGTCCGTTTCATGTAACGAGTTAATTAACCCTAAACCGGTAACATACAAGGCGGGTAACGGCGGAGCAAGGAACTTGATTCCAAAAAAAGAAATTACTTCAACAATCTGTCCCGATTATCCATGCCCCGGATTGCAAAAAAGATAAGGAGCAAGCCTACCAACATCACACCGATACGGTTCTGCCACATCATGATGTCCCGGGTGATAGGGGAGGAATGTTTCACCGGGGATGTTTTCTCCTGGAAAGGGGAATTTGACAGAGGAGGTATCGGGTCTTATATTCGGGCGTCATGACTATTTGAAACGATATCCGGGGGAGTGAATGCGATGCGGGGTACAGAACCGTTAGAGATGGTGGTAAATCAAAACATACTGGATATGGAATACGCGGTGCGGGGTGCGATTCCCCAGCGGGCGGCGGAGTTACGGAAACAGGGGCGGAAGACGATTCCGTGCAACCTGGGTAACCCGCAGGCGCTCGGACAGAAGCCGATGACGTATTACAGGCAGGTGCTGAGTCTGGTCGAATATCCTGCGAAGATTGAACGGGAGCGCCGCTTAAAGGCGGCATTCGCAGGCAGCGACGCCATCGATGAAACCGACTTCATTTCCGATTACATCCTTGATCTGGCCGAGAATTTTCTGGCTATGATGGAAACCGGTACGGGCGCCTATTCGGAGAGCCAGGGGCCAGCCTTCATACGGGATGCAGTGGCGGCGTTTGTTGACCGCAGGGACGGTGTCGACGGAACGGCGGCGGTGTCCGCGAATCCGGACGACATCTTCATCACCAACGGCGCCAGTGAAGGCGTGAAATATGTGATTGACCTGTTGCTCGCAGACAGCAACGACGGCATCATGATCCCGATTCCTCAGTATCCTCTGTATTCAGCGGCCATCAAGCGGAGCGGCGGCGTCCAGGTTAATTACTATCCCGATGAGGAGGACGGCTGGACGTTCGACCGGTCCGTCCTGGACGACGCGTATTCGGCTGCTGTGAACGACCGGGTCAACATAAAGGGCATCGTGGTGATCAACCCCGGCAACCCGACCGGGGCGGTCCTGGACGAAAAAACGGTGCAGGAAGTGATCGCGTTCGCAAAGGAAAAAGGACTGGCGATCATCGCGGATGAGGTTTACCAGGACAACGTCTACGGCGCAAAATTCATCTCGTTTGCCAGTATGCTGGGCTCGGAATCGGTACCGCTTTTTAGCGTGCACAGCATGTCGAAGGGGTATTACGGAGAATGCGGACACCGGGGGGGCTATCTGGAGATAAGGAACACGCCGCACATACCCGGAACGGGCCTGACGTTCACCGATCTCGTGTTGAAGCAGGCCTCGGTGAACATATGCTCGAACACGGTGGGGCAGCTTCTGATGTACCTGATGGTCAACCCGCCGGAAGAGGGCACCGCGCCGTACCGGCAATTCATCAGCGAAAAACGGGGCATACTCGAAACACTACATGATAAGGCTGCTATGATACGTGAAGGATTCGACCGGATGGACGGCGTTTCCTGCTTCGGAAGGACCGGCGCCATGTACCTGTTTCCCCGGCTCGATAAGCTGCCGGAAGGCACAAGCGACTTCGACTACTGCATGCAGCTTCTCGAACGCACCGGCTTGTGCACCGTCAACGGCTCCGGCTTCGGCCAGAAAGAAGGGACACAGCACCTGAGGATAGCCTTCCTACCTCCCAAGAACGTCATCGAACAGGTCATGCCGGAGTGGGTCAGGTTTCACAACGAATACGTGAACAGCTAAAATGTAATCTCCACCAGCGTCGCACTGGTCCTGGGGAGGAAAACGTCGAGTGCCAGCGTTCCGTCCGATGCGGTCGACCGCGCACCGGCATCCACCAGTTCCAGTTCCTCATGTCCTTTACCCGCCCCGAAATTGCTGTGCGCCTCATCCACGAGGAAACGCCTGTAGTGGATGAGGGTGTCGGACGGAAGCCCGGTGAGGTTGACATCGACCTTCCGGTGGGCGGTACCGAAACGCCAGAGAAGAACCGTGACCTTTTCATCGGCGCGGGAGGCAACGACGCGCACATCATCAGTCGCCTCTGTCGCAAGGCTTTGCGGCGCGAGCCGGGCGACCATCTTCAACAGGTTGTAGGCGGGTCGGGGTCTGCCGTCCCGTTCAAAGATGTCCAGATAAAAGGCGCCTGTGTACAACACGCTGCGGCGGACGCCTGCCCGCATCATGGCGTGTAACGATTCCATGGTCCATATGGCATGATAAACCTTTGCGTTGTCGTGGCCGCCCTCCATGCTCCAGGCGTTCCATTCGTCGATCAGAATTTCGGGTTCGGAACCGTCGGCCCGGGTCGCCCACCCGCGGGCCCGATTGACAAGATCCGCATAGTCATCGGGACTCTGGCTGTCCGGAGGACCGGCGTACATGTGCAGGGGTATGAAATCCAGGCGCAGATCATTCCAATCGCACCACCAGGCAAGGAGCTGAACCCAGAGGCCGACCGACCCCGTAAAATCTTCCACATCTCCGTCGCACAATACCGCCGGTCCGCCGATCCGTATGGATGGGTCAGCCCGCACGGCGCCGCGGGAGGCGGCTTCATAAATCCGTGCGTAGGCAATGAATCGTTTCACATCTTTAAAATATGAACTAATTGGCAGGTAGGCCGTCCATTCCCACAGGTGCCACACCTTTAGAAATACGTTGTTCGGTTCGTTCCAGACCTCCCAGTACCGGATATTCAATTTCCGCTCTACATTGTAGCGCATAACGGTCCGGTAGACCACCTCCTCCCATGCCTCGTAATCCACCGGCGGGTACATGCCGGGATCGCCCACAACGGGACCACGAGGGGTGTCCGGAGGCATACTCGACAGGATTGCAGGTGTGTAGCTGATACACATGAGCGGTTCGGCGCCGAGAGCTATGACGCGATCGATTTCTTGGTCGAGGCTCGTCCAGTCGAATGTGAGGCTTCCTGAATCATCCCGTCCGACCTTTACCTTATTGTACAGGTGGCAGATGCGCCACAGTTCCGGACGCAATGTTTTTATGCGGGCGGCAAAGGCGGTGGTGTCCGCCGGTGCTCCCAGGTTGAATCCCATCAGGTTCGGCAGCGAATCTCCGACCGCGGCCGTATGGACCGTGACCCGGGCGTATTCCATCGGAACCCGGCGCGTGTCCAAAATGCCGTTGTACGCATCTTCCGGACGGACCCGGCCGTTCGGCTCATACTCGACACCTGCAAAAACAAATGCGTCCAGCAGTCCGTAATAACGGTTCAGGCGCGGCTGAAACAAAGGAGTCATAGTCTCCTGCCTTAGGCCAACAGTCACTTCCAGGACGTGCATGCCCTCACCCAGATCCACAGCCCCTTCCCGGTACCAACCGATGGTTTTTCCGGCCATTTCGGCATCACCGGTACGGGTGTAGCCCAGATGTCCGACGGATGTGGGGTACGGACCGCCCATTCCCACCGGTTCCGTATCCGCATCCGCCTTTTGCCAGGCACCGCCGTCGATCCTCCACCACAGTTCCACATAACGTTTCAGGCGGGTGATGAGCGGGATGCTGCCTTCATCATAATAGTACAGGTGCCGTCGCCCCCACAGCACATACCGGCCTTCTTCCGGGATATGGACATCATACCGTGCCGTGTATCCGGCAAGCGCTGTATCCGATTCAGTGGAAAAATGGAGACTGCGGCCGCCACTCAGGCCCTGTGCGACGTATATATCATCGAAGGTGCTGGTGCTGGGGTGCTCCGCTTCAAGCCATACCACATCTGACGCGTATCCCGGCGTTACTGTCATGAAATATGTAGCGAGGAATACGGAAAATACGGCATGCCGGGACAGTCTTTTCCAATTGCTCATGGGACCTGCCTTCCCGCGTGGAAGACGACAGACACCATACAGCGACCGCCTTCCGGCAGAGTTACAGACACCGTGCCGTCCTGTTCCGGAACGCCGGTATATGCCATGGGTAGCGCGTTTTCCCGGTATATGTTGAGAGAATAAAAGGGGAAGGATCCGAAATCCGCGCCGCTTCCCGGACGAAATGAGATGCGCCCGGGATCAGAGGCGGCAGTCCAGAAAAACGCCCTGATGGAGCCATCCGATTCCAGGGTGGCGAGGGCACCCGAACCGGTGGTGGTCTCGCATTTTATCTGTCGTCCCTCCAACCTGGCCAGATGCCGGAATGCAGTACCGAGCGGCGAGATGGTATGGGAATCGGTCTGTACCAGCCGTCCGTAGGTATAGTAGAAGGCTGCAGCGACACCGGAGGAGGCCATGCCCTCTATAATTTCCAGAGACTCCAACGTTTCCGTCCATGTATCCCAGCCGCTTCCGTGGTCTGCATTCCATTCGGTGATGACGACGGCGGGTGTCTCTAGGCCGGCCTTTGCACTGGCCTCCCGGAGCCAAGCCATGTTCGCCCGCATCTCGTCGGGATATCCAGGGTAATGCCACGCTACGAAATCGACCGGCAGCCCCCGTTCAGCGCATTGATTCAGGAACACCGCAATCCAGCGTTCCCGGAATGACGAGGTATTGGGTCCGCCCACCCGGGCTGTTGGATCCGCTCGCCGAACACCTCGCACGGTGGCCTCGTACAGCCTCATATATTCTACTATACGTCCCAGCTCGTTTAACTGTCCGGTCGCACCGGTTCTCGTGCGAGAAGGCGTCCACAGGTCCGATCCGCGGGCGATGGCCGCCCGGTTTGTATACGGCGCATGTTCCACATTCCAGAACATGCCGAGATCCGGCTCATTCCATACGGACCAGTATGCGGCATCCACCTGCTTCACACGGACCACGTACCGGACCACCTCATAGACCAGCTGTTCCCAGTCCTCATAAGAAACCGGTGGCATGGAGCGCCGGGCCGAATTCTCAAGGTGGGGCAAAGAAGACAGGACCGTCGGTGTAAAATCCAGAGAGATGAGCGGGCGGGCGCCGCTTCTAGTGACACCCTCCAGGTTACCGTCAAGGGCGGATGGATCCTGCTGAATACGGCCTTCGGCATCACGTGTGACCGGAATCTTCAGATCAAAGATCTGATCGAATAGGATCAGACCGGGATCGATCTCTCTTACCAGGTCGGCATGCTCAGAAGGGACGTAGCAGACCCCGGTCAAATCCTGCATCATGTCCCCCTTCACTTCGGGGTGCAGCACGAGTGTCGGCTCTTCTACGGAAGCCGGGAGATGTCCCAACAGTGAGACCGGGGGAGGCGGGATATCCGATGGGGCCTTGCAGCCGGTAAGGAGGACGATGGTCAGCGGAATATTCAAGATCAAAAATTGAAGATTGAAAATAAAACTCCTTTGGTTTTATGGAGTTACAAAGAGGACACCCTGGCCTACCTGGTCTATGAGACGGCCATTAAAACCACTCCCTATCGTGCAGGAATTTATTATACCGGCCCTGTTTTACCTGTCAAGCGCAAACTCGGGGTTCCGTGGTGATATGAAAATTTGAATATGACCTGTACGCGAACCTTATTACAACACCAGAAAGGCAAGCATGAAGATTGATACGTTGAGGTCCGGCATTTTTCGGTGTGTTTGTATCAAGGACGCCTGTGTCGGAGCGGACGAAGATCACGGATACTCCAGATCAGCAATAACCGGCAGGTGATCTGAATGCACCCATTTTCCGGGCAGCAGCGGACTATCCTGCCTGTATCCTTCGCGCCGCACCACCTCCGCGTGTTTCAACCGATCGGCCAGGATGCTGCTCACGTAGATATGATCGATCTTCCACCGCCCTTCGATGCCTGCCGTGTCGATGGTAAGCTTAACGCCACCGCCCACAGCGGACATGGCGTTGGCGAATCCCGCATGAGCCAGCACCTGGTGAAGCCGTTCGCCAATCTCACAGTTAAAATCACCCAGCACAACTACCGGGTGACCGGTGTCCAGTAACTCAGCCGTCCGGACCGCCAAAATGTCAGCTTCTTCATTTCGAAGTTCGATCCGTCCAGGGTGCAGATGCACGTCCACGATCCATATCATCCGGTCGTCGGCCACCTGAAGCAGTGCCGCTCCGGCCGTTCTGCTGAAGGGACGATCTTCAGCGTACGGTGACACGTGGGAAAACGCACGAGACTCCTTAACAGGATATCGCGAGATCACATGCCCTGGCCATGCAATGGGGGAGGGGATCGTCGCGGCATGGCAGTTCATTGCGTTTGCGATTCGGCGGATCTGATCCGGTGTAACACCCTCCTGAAGGGCCAGAATATCACAACCGAGATCCTGGAAGACGTCCTTGAAATGGGCAGCCGTTGTTTCTGACAAGGGATTGCCGAGCGTTTGTACAGAATCCTTCGGCGGGTAACCGGTTAATCCCAGCACGTTGTAGGTGCCTATACGCATGGTTGTGATTTCCTTTATTGTCGGTTCATACTGATACCAAGCTCATTCATGATCGCCTCCACCTTCTCCCAGATCGTGCGGTCAATCGGTACGCCCTCTCTCCGTCGTTTTATCCGCTCCCGGCTGGCCCGTTCCCCCGGAACCAGAATTTCCTCGACACCCGGCATCGTCCTTACCCGCTTCAGCCCGTCAACATAAGCCTCGACCAGAGAACTGAAGGTCTCCCTTCCCACGAATTTATCGGGATCGACTACCAGAACGAACAGACCGTTCCGCTCCGTATCGTCGACCACACCGGCGCTGCATCCGGCTCCGCTCAGGGCGCCGGCACATATATCTACGAGCATACTGAGCGCAAAGCCTTTGTGCCCGGCCACGAAACCGCCCAGCGGCAACAAAGCATGTACGGGCAGCAGTCCTGAGGCGGCCCTTACTTCGGTCGTCGGGTTGCCGTCACGATCGATCAGCCAGCCCTCTGGCGCCTCCCGGTTCTGTGCGTGGAGCGTCTTGAGCTTGCCGGCCGCGGCTACACTGGTGGAAATATCAATCACAATAGGACAGTCGTCTTTCCAGGGGATGCCGGCTGCCAGGGGATTGGTACTGAGAAATGGTTCGGCACCTCCCCATGGCGTAACCGCTGGATTACCGCCCGCATCGTTAACCATGAGAACCGATACATACCCAGCCAGCGCCGGTGCCTGCATGTAACTTCCGAGACGTGCCACATCGTTCGCGTGAATGACACTGACGCAGCCGATGCCGTTCGACGCGGCTTTTGCAGTCGCTTGCCGGATGGCCTCCGCAGCGGTGACCGGGCCCATGCCGAAATTGGCATCCAGGTGCCCGGTCGCGGGCGTTTCCTTAAGCACCGTCAGCGGTGCACCCGGCTTCATCGTACCGAGGCGGATACCCTCCACATACGTGGACACGCGCATGATACCATGGGAATGGTATCCGGACAACGAAGCTTCCATCAGCATTTCGACGATGACCCGGCGTTCTTCGAGCGGGACATCCATACAGCCGAATACATCGTGCATAGCCTGCCGGACCATTCGTTCAGGGAGGAGTATTGAGTCGGATGGCATATGGAGCTCCTGATGAAAAACACTCGGGACCGGCACCCGACGGGGAGACGAATCGCCAGGTTGTAGTTGTTCCCCTTTAAGATGCCTCCGGTGCCGGAGCGTGTCAACGGTTTCGGCATTGTTGACGGATACGGTACACCATGATATATTCAGCAGGACATTCTTAAGGTGAAACCAAACTTCCTACGCAGGAATACCACATGCACACCCTTGGAAAAACCCAGTTGGGCGGCAACACAACACGACCCGCCCCAGCCCTTCTGACCGACGAACAGATGCGCCGGTTTGTGACCGACGGATACCTGATGTTACGTCCTACGGTGCCAGAAGACACCCATGGAATTATCGACGATAAATTCAACTGGATCGTCGAACATGAACCAAATCCCGGCAATAACATTCTGCCACGGCTTCCGGAGTTAAATCTGGTGCTCGAAAGCCCGGAGGTACGGGGTGCGATGATCAGCCTGCTCGGGGAAAACTATCTGATTCACCCGCACAGATACTGGCATTACAGGGCGCCGGATGAGACCTGTCCGAACGACCCCGAGGAAGTGTTTGCACGCGTGCAGGCCAATAGCCATCAGGATTCATATTCCCCCTCCCGACAGCCCAAGTGCCACTATCAGCGTTATGCCAGGTTCATGTATTACAGTCATGACGTGGAAGAGATTCACGGCCCGACGCATGTGATCCCGGGCTCCCAGTACCACGGAGCGTTGGACGACAAGGACCGTGCCCGGGAGATCCCGGTGACCGGTCCGGCAGGAACCGTATTTCTCAGCCATTTCGAACTGGGGCACGCCGCCGGCGTCAACCAGAGCGAGCGCGTGCGGCACATGATCAAATTCATCTTCATGCGCACCGAGGTCCCCGTCGGTCCCACCTGGGCATGCCGGTCGACCGAATGGCGGCAACCAACGAAAAGAAACGCTCCCTTCGACCTGGAACCGGCGTGGCGGCACCATTGGCACTGGCTATGCGGTCGAAAGGGACATTCCCACGACGGTGCTAATGCCGACGTGCCCGACCTGATCAGTCTCCTGAATACCGCCGGCCAGGCGGACCGCACCCGGGCGATCTACACGCTCACCGATGCCGGGAGCGCCGCCGTCGCTCCGCTGATCGATGTCCTCCGCAAGGCCGGTGAACGGGAAAGCGGACTCGAAACCCCGGCCTTCCATCGTGCCACTACCGTCACAATGGATGATGCCGCCTACGCCCTGGCCACCATAGGCCGTGATGCGGTGGCTCCGCTGATTGAACTTTTGGACACGCCCCACGAGTGGACCCGGCTCAATACCGTCTTCACACTGGGGGAGATCGGCCCGGACGCCGGGGCGGCCGTCGACCGACTTGAGGGCCTGCTCCACGATCCTTCCCACCGGGTCATCCGCTTTGCCGCCAACGCACTCGGAAACATCGGGGACGCTGCAGTACAGAAACCACTGTGCGACCTGCTGTCCAAAAACCTTCCGGAATGGGACGACCCCGGCGATTTCGGCTGGCCGGTCGGGCACCTGGTCCATTCCAACGCCGCCATGGCACTGGCCCGGCTGGGGGCTGCAGCCGCGGACTCCGAGGCGGATATGATCCGCCACCTTTACCACCCCTGTGGCCAGGTAGGCGCCTTCCTCACCGAAGCACTCCGACGCATCGGTACTCCCACCGCCATCGAAGCCATCGTAAGTGATCTGGGTTTCCGTCGCTGGGACGCCTCCCTGCATGAAAAGAGACAGTTTTAAGGCTATGGGATTTTCAGATGATTGCATAGGTCTGTAAAAAAAAATAGGCAAACAGAACTTTTCGTCCCGAATTCCCAGCATTTAACACGAAAACCGATCCACTACAGGATAATTCCTGGACACATCTGCAAAGGAGCCCCCATTGAAACTCTGTCTCGCCGGCGAAGGCGCCATGGGATTCAACCACATTAAGGCGCTTAAACAGTTCGAAGACGTAGAAGTCGTGTCCCTGGCCGGCGGCGTCGCGGAAGATGCGGCCGCGTTCGCGGCGGAATGGGGAATTCCGCATCATTCGCTCAACCTTGAAGAATGCCTGGCCCAGCCCGACGTTGAAGCGGTGCTGCTGGCCACGCCCAACCAGGTCCATGCCGACCAGGCCATTCTGGCCATGGAGATGGGCAAGCATGTCCTGGTAGAGATTCCCATGGGGCTCTCCCTGGCTGAAGCGGAGCGGGTGGCGGCAATGGAGGAGCAGACCGGGTTGGTTTGTATGGTCTGCCACACCGGCCGGTACGGCACCGCTCAACAGGAGGTGGTACGACGGGTACGGGAGGGGCAGCTGCAGCTGCATCACATCGTTCAGCAAACCTATTTCTACCGCCGGGAAAACACCAACATGTTCGGCAAACCCCGCTCCTGGACCGACGAACTACTATGGCATCAGGCCTGCCACATGGTCGACTTCATCTTCTGGCTGTTCGACGAGCCGGACATTGACACCTGGGCCCAGGCCGGTCCTCCGCACCATTTGTTAGATATTCCGATGGACATCACTATTGGCATGCGCTCCCAAGGCGGATGCCTGGTGACTTCTGCCAACTCTTTCAACAACCACGGGCCTATTGCCGCGACCTATCGGTTCATCGGTGAGGAAGCTACTCTCCTGATAGAGAAGGGCAGACTCACGGATCATGACGGGAACGAGATACCACTCGGGGAAGGAGGAATCGCGATACAGGACAGGGAGTTTATCGATGGTGTCACAATGGGTAAGGTTCCAGCTACCAGCTGTAAAGCGTGTTTGCCGGTAATGGGGATACTCGACAGACTGCAGCACTCATTGGATGTTACTTGATTTTGTAGCGAATAACTGAAGCAGCGTATATTTCGCCCGAGCGCTACGGGGATGGCAAGGCCCGCGATTGTCGACACCACGCCGTTCTGCTGATTCGATGACCACAGGCTTCGAGCCGGATGAAAAGTACGCGGTAAGGGATTCTGGGCGTCGCGGAACACGTGGGACCCGGAGCAGAGAGGGGCGCCAATAAAGGAACCTAGGCGGTCCTCCTGGCGCGCGTGGCATTTTGCCCTAAAATCTGGCTTTCATTTCCCGTTCGGCGTCGCGACGGGCGTCTCGTTCTGCGATGGTCTGCCGGCGGTCGTACTGTTTTTTGCCCTTCACAAGGGCTATTTCTACTTTGGCGCGGCCTCGTTTGAAGTAGAGTTTCAGAGGCACAAGCGTGAGACCACGCTCCACCACACGGCCGGTGAGGCGCCGGATTTCTACCTTGTGCAGCAGCAGTTTGCGGGTGCGCGTAGGATCGTGATTGAAGTGAGACCCCTGGTCGTACTGACTGATGTGCATGTTGTGCAGGTGCACCTCTCCCCGATCTACCGTCGCATAGCTGTCCACCAGGTTTGCACGCCCGTTTCGCAACGACTTCACCTCGGTACCCTGCAGCACGATTCCGGCCTCAAAAGTATCCAGCACGATGTAGTCGTACCGGGCCTTCCGGTTCGTGATGATTATTTTGATGCCTTCGTCACTTACCGCCTGTTGCGCCATGATAGTTCCACTTTCTGCCGGTCCGTGTCAAAATACCTGCACCCCTATATTCCGCTTGACAGCGGATGGGGAGGGAGCTAATATAGTATGCCGTTTGACACGGGGCAAGCGGTAACCTCGCCGAAGTGGTGGAACTGGTAGACACGCTGTGTTCAGGGCGCAGTGGGCTTACGCCCGTGAGAGTTCGAATCTCTCCTTCGGCATCGCAAGACTGCAGTTCATTAAAAATGTTACTGATGCC
>CAYYIS010000003.1:0-6934 GCA_964470965.1 uncultured Gemmatimonadota bacterium
CTGATTGACCATAATGCTAACCGTTATGAGACTGCGGAAGATTTCTTCGGGAGTACCAGGTGTATTTTGGTAGGTTTTTATGGATGCGTACTGATCTCAAGTCCGATTTCCCCCTGCTAATTTTTTCCGAACCCGCCAGGCACCGGCACCTATCAGGGACAGGAGGACGAGGAAACTTGATACCTGGCTGAGAATATGGCCCAGGTTGAAGGAAGCAGGCTCGAATACAAATGAGATGTCGTGGTGGCCGGCAGGGACTACAACGGAACGAAGCACGTAGTTGGTTTTGTGTATCTTCGCCGGCTCACCGTCTATTGTCGCGGACCATCCTGCGGGATAATAGACCTCGCTAAGTACCAGTAGCGCCGGTGCCGACGTGTCGACCATGATGTCCATTCGGTGCGGATTGTAGTTCGTGAGAACCACCTCTGAACTGTCCACCGGTCCAATCGATGTTTCTATAGGCTCTTCCAGGATGGCAACCGTCGCCGGATTGAATGTAGGCTGTTTCATGGTTTCGAAAATAACGTTTTTGGATGTAATTACCGTAAGACTGTCCACCAGAAATGCTCGCGGAAGTGCCGTGACATTACGGTACAGGTTTCCCTGATCCGACTCTATAACAGGCGAAAGCAGTGCACCGGAAAGGGGCTGGCGGGAGATCAGATATTTGGTGTTCAGCATATTGAGTACACCGAAGGAATTCAAGCCGACCTGAGTCATGAGTTCTTCATAGATTCCCAGCTTCGCGGCGTGATATCCGCCTATGCTTGACAATCCGAAGTATCCGTACTGATTGGTGGAAAAATCATCTACTGGAAAGATGCGAAACAGTTCCGAGTCTTCCTGCATAGTCTGAATGATGGGCTCCTGCTGTCGGGCGGAATAGTAGGAATCTATGCGACCGGGATAGTACTGCGGATCGGTCAGTCGATCTGCCACCAGAAACAGATCCAGAAACACAAGGCCAGCCAGGCCTGCAGAGAATAGTCCGCCACTGATTTTAGTGTTGAGGAACAATGAGATCAACCCTACAGATCCACATGACAACAGGGCTAACATCCAGAGATCATCCATTAATTGATCGAATCGAATAGCATTGATCTGGCTTTGGGTATTTTCACTCGCAGTGATGGCCTGCCGACCACCGTGAGCCGCATCAGCATCGGAGTATATGGACGTCATGAACGATTCGAACGATGAACCGGAAAGGGACAGTATAAAGACAAGACTCAAAATTACTCCTGTGGAAATCATGAGGACACGGGTCAGACGTTTTCCTTCCTCACGACCCAGATCCATAAGCGATTGCACGCCAAAAGCGGCCATTAGTGCACAGGCAAACTGTAACAGGATCAAAATCATTACCGGCGCTCTGAATTTGCTGAAAAAAGGGACAAAATTTAACATGAAATATGACATTGGCTGTAGATGCCGCCCAAACGATACCAGTAGGGCGAAGAATGATAGTATCGCAAGGAAAGTGGTTAGACGATTCCGACGATAAACGATTCCGACTATTGCCAGAAGTACGATAACAACACCGAGATAGTTTGGAAAATCTGTAAAAGGCATTGCGCCCCAGTAGGTATTTCCTCCAAATCCCGCGAATGAGGGGATAATAAAGGTCAATATTTCAATGGGCGGGAATGACCAGCTTGTAGCAAACGGTACATTTATGTTGCTAGCACCTATGGAGAGATTTCTGGTGGAGTATTGCGCATATTCTTGCATTGGTAAAATCAGAACTGCTGCCATCGAGGCCGCAATGATCATGGCGACACCGAAAAGGCCGATTTTAACGAGTAATTGACGCGGGTGATGTCGGTCGCGAATGTGTACGACAGCGGCATAAAGTACGTATAGGCCGATCATCATTCCAGTATAGTGGGCAATCTGAGGATGATAGGAGCCCAGTTGTGAGCCGAATGCGCCACCGAGCAAAACAGCATAGAAAAGACGCGGTTGGTTGAAGATCCGATAGGTAGCGAGAAAGACCAATGGGATATGCATAAAACAGGCGATGCGATTCATATGCTCCGTTCCGATGACGTGTCCATTAACGATGAAGGCAACCGCTCCAACGAATCCTGCCAGGCGGGAAACGGCAAGCATCCGAGCTAAAAGAAACATGGATATTCCGCCCAGAAGGAGATGGATCATCATACGACCGTGGAATATCTTCAGAAGAGCCTTTGGAATCAAACTGTTGATCAATTTTTCGTAAGTATATTGAACATGGTGAGACGTTCCGCTTGCCTGAAGGGGCATACCTGAGAAGACATGTGGAAACCAGAGCGGATCGGAACCGTAGGTCTCGATATATGTATTGATAAATTTGCTGACAGGTTCCCCTTGATTGATCGTGTCAGGACGGACATCGACTTTTCCTTCGACGATATACCCTCGAAACACAACGACCAGAATCAGAAATAAAACGAATCCAATCAGTATATCGCTAACCAAAGGAGGAATCGCTGGAATAGCAGTGCGCCTGCTCCGAGTCGTTGAAGTGGCACCCCTTTTAGATGATGTCTTTCGAGCAGCCATGAGAATCCTTTCTTGCAGGCTGTGAAGTATCTCATTTCTGGGAAACCGTAAATATACGGGTCGTCAACTATTTCCGTTCACTGTTTCAAATACTTGCAGAGTTTCTCTTGCTGTCGATTCCCAGGAAAATAACCGTGATTGGCGATGCCCTTTTGCAACCAAGTCCCGGGCGAAGGATGGGTGGGAGAGGATTCGGTTGATGCCATCTGCGATGCTTTGGACGCTATTCGGATCAACCAGAACTGCAGCGTCCCCGACAATTTCGGGGATCGAGGAGACATTAGAGGCGACGACGGGAGTACTGCTCATCATGGCTTCCAGCGGGGGAATGCCGAAACCTTCGTAAAGGCTAGGATAAACAAATACCCGGGCCAATCGATAAAGGCCGGCCAGATCCTCATCCGGTACATAGCCAGTCAACACCACATGATCCGCAAGACCGTTCTCTATAATCAGTTTCTGAAGCGTTCCCAATCCCCGTTTAGGTCTTCCTATCAGGGTCAACTGCAGGTCAGTTTCATGTTCCTGTCTGATCACGGCGAATGCCTCAATCAGACGGGCCATGTTTTTACGGGGTTCAATATCACCTACGGCAAGAATTACATTATCTCCCAGAGCATATCGTTGACGGATACAGTTCAGGTCTTCATCAGAGACAGGGTTTCTGAAATGTTCCGAAGCGGCAAGATAAATAGTGATAAGACGGTCGGCAGACACGTTCATTATTTCCATCATATCCCTCTGTGTCTGTTTGGAATCCACAATGATCATTTCGGCATGGCGCACCATGTGCTGCATCATCCAGTTCATGTACACTCGAAACTGCCGGCTTTTCGTATCGGGATAATGAATATAAGAGAGATCGTGTGTGGTGACGACTTTCGGGATATTTGTGAGGCCGGATAGCGGGATCGAATGGGCCGGGGAAAAAAATAGATCAATCGGTCGCCCTTGTTTCATCCTGCGGGCTAACGAAAAGTGCTCCCAGATGAGATGCCTGAACGACTGGTGAATCGAAACTCCTACGGTTTCTAAATGCACGTTGGCCGAATTAAGCAGTTTATCCCCTTCACAATCTTTTGACACCCATCCCACGTAATCATTGATAGGATCGATAGACCACAGTGCTTTCAAGAGATTGTATGTATAATATCCAACACCGGATTTCTGTCCGGAAAGGGTCATGCCGTTGAACGCAATTGTCATGGTTCATCTTCATATTGTTGATCTGTAACAGTTTCACTTTAGGACTTTTACACGTATGCTGGTCCATTCCATATTACCGAGATGTGCCCAGAAGTCAAATGTATTTTAGGATAAATAGATCAACATAATGACGTTTAATCGTTGTATTTTTGGAGTATTTGAACAGTCGAAAATGGAAAGGTGTTGCCGAAACGGCCGCGGTAAAAATCCACGATACCCCGAATGCGTGCCCGACTGACGTCCCGCTGGTAGCCTACAGCAGCTTTGAGCAAGTTGTATCCGACCAAGGCAACAATTTCGAGATGTTTGGCTGGTGTTATGTTACTGTATCGAGAGAGAAACAGCAGGTGATTACGGACATGGTAGTAAGCCTGGAATGCAACGGCGCCTTCCCTGGCTGACTTGTGCCGGAGACTTTATGCCATGCCCGGGCCGTTGGTGTATACATGAGCTTCAGACCATCCCGCCTTGTTCTCATGGACCAGTCTGAATCCTCAAAATATGCGAAATAGACGGGATCTATCATTCCCACCTGTTGGCACACCCGTCGATGAAATCGACCGATCGGGGCGTGTCATACTGTCCCCGATCAATTTCATTGCATTCAATCAACGCCGGGCGTCCCCACCGCATGTCTATGTGTGCGCCTGCAGACCAGATGACTTCTTTTTGATGGAAATAGTACATTTCCGGGCACACCATCCCGATCTGCGTATCCGATTCGGTAACCTGGACCAGTGCATCTACAAAATCCGGCTCGACCACGACATCATTATTAAGTATCAGGAGGTGATCGGCCTTATGCTTGAGGGCTTCTTGGATGCCCAGATTGTTGCCTCCACAATACCCCAGATTTTCATCAGATTCGATTAAGAAAACATTTGGGAAATTATCTCGGATCACCTCGACCGAATCGTCTTTAGATGCATTCTCAACCACTATGGTATTTAGCGCCGGATAATTTACTTCTTGAAGAGACTCGATACACGCGACCGTATCGTCCTTCAGGTTGTGATTGACGACAATAGCGAAAACACATGGCGGGTTTTCACTCATAGAACCACCTAAGATGTCCTAATTTACGATGGTGTCCCATCTCAATTCGGTTCACGGTGCTGTTCCATCTGTTCGCGGTACACGGCAGCGATTTGTTGTGCAGCATTGTCCCAGGTGAACAGTTTCGCACGCATCAGCCCTTTTTCAATACATCCTTCTTTCAGGTCCGTATCCTGAATGAGTCGCGCGACCGCGTCGGCGGTTCCGGGTACATCCCGTGGATGAACGGTCAGTGCCGCGTCTCCTGTTACCTCAGGAATAGACGATACCCCGGTGGTCACGACGGGAGTGCCGCAGGCCATAGCCTCCAGGATATTGAGTCCAAAGCCTTCATAGGAAGACGGAGAGAGGAAGATGTCGGCAACGTTGCAGAACACAGGGACATCTTCGTCGGGCACGGCGCCCGTGAATACTACGGAATCCTGCAGGCCTTCCTGAAACACCAGATTTTCAAGGTCATGTGTCAGCCAGCCTTCCCGTCCGACGATATACAGGTGATGCGGTATGCGGTGCGCTCGCTTCAACTGTGCGAAGGAACGAATGACTATATCGAGATTTTTGCGAGGCTGGATGGTACCTAAACACAGAAGCATTGGGGCATCGATACTATATCTCGCCCGGAATCCCGCCAGGCGGCCCGGGTCTTCTATTTTATAAAACTGTTCTGTTACTCCGTTATATACGCTACGTACAATATCCGGTGCGACGCCCATCCGATCAATGATATCTTTTCGGGAATATTCAGATACTGTAAGTATGAATGAGGCACGGCGGACACCGCCCTTGGTAGTCCCTCGCAGATACAGCTGCTGACGTTTTGTAAAGGTGTCTGGGAACACGAACGGTGCCAGGTCGTGAATTGTCATGACGGCTGGGCAGGGGCATAGCCAGGGAAGAACAGCGCGGGTGTTATGGTAGAGATCCGCGTGTATTCGTCGCAGCGCCATGGGCACGGAAACATATTCCCAAAAAGGAACCAATGAGCGGGATCGAAGCGGCAGTTCGACTACCTCAAGTCGCTCCATATGGGAGAATATATCGGCTCGATCCGTTAAGACGATATATTCATGATCGTTGTCTAATTGTGCAAGCTTTTCGATCAGATGATAGGCATACGTACGAGGTCCGCCCGTAGATCCGACCAGAGCGCCGATTGCAATTCGCATAATCGTTCAGCTTATTTTTTGTTTAATTTCCTGAAATTCTTGTTACAGCGCGACGTTCCAAAGCCTCTTCGATTCGTGGTGCAGTCCGATTCCGCGTCCACCGTGCTCCTGGCAGCTACGTCGGTCGGCTTGAATTCAAACGGCTTGAGATACCGTATACAGGTCCCTAGGCCATATCGATATTTGCCTCTGTCCAATAGCTGGCTATTCAGATCGTAACACACGGTATGGACTGATGTGTTACCCACTTCTATAGAAGCTGTTAACGTCACTGAAGTAAATTGGTTATAATTCGAAATCCTGCCTTAAGAGAATACGTTTTCGCCGGTACGGTTCAATTAAAATAAACATCCAATGCGTGTCCATAATAGAATCGATGTACTTAAGAGAGACACGGCGATTGGCCTGTAAATCCCTTCGTTTTGCCAGCATGGGATTCAGGTCTCGCAACGCATCCAAGTATCCACAGAGCGTAGTGACACCAAAACCTTTTCTGACCTGCATAAGGAACAATAAACAATAGGCGAGAATTATCCAAAGCCCATAACTTAGCCAGAGCGATCCGGACAGATTTTTTATCAGTATGAAGATTAGATTTCGGTGTTCCAATCGCTTTAAACGACGTGAAGATTCGATGCTGGACCGTCTGCTCGTACCGCCGACATGGTGGTAAACTACGGCAGCCGGTACAAACAGAGAGGGAAAGCCGGCGAGCTGGGCTCGGAAACTCAGGTCACCGTCTTCCTGGTAGATGTAGAAATCTTCGTCGAACCCGCCCAGTTCGTCAAACATGAATTTTCGGTACATAGCTGCGCCGGCGCCGAACACACGCTCGGCTTGATCGTACTGTCCCTCATCAAATTGTAATCCTGCCCGCTTGAAGAAAAAGCCCCCTGTGGAAAACATATCCCCCGCGGTGTCTATCAGTTCCCTCCGGTCGAAATGCAGCATCCTGG
>CAYYIS010000003.1:7034-43874 GCA_964470965.1 uncultured Gemmatimonadota bacterium
ATCCGGATACTGCTCGCGAAGGAACACCTGGGAACCATCCGTAGACCCGTTGTCCACTACAATAATTTCATCCGGCGTTCGAGTCTGAATTCGAAGCGATTCAAGGCATGTTCGCAGAAAATGCCGCCCGTTTCGATTGGGGATAATTAGGCTAACCGTGTTCATGGTACCATTGTCGACGGGAGATCCTGCAATATGACATCAAATGTATTTTCAAGCTGGTCAGTTGCCCGGTTCCCCGTAAACTGCTGGATATGGCGGTGGCCGGCAAGAGCAACAAGTTGGCGTTTGCCGTCGTCAACCAGGGCTTCTGAAAGCAGATCTGGTCTTTTTGGCGGAACGGCTATAGCTGTTTCTCCATTGATGGCGTAGTCGGGAATACCACCTACCGGGAATACCACCTACATTGGTTGCTACAACCGCACAACCGCAAGCCATGGCCTCCATCGGTGGGGCCTGGCTGCCCTCGGACCAGCTTGGCGAGAGAAATACATCGCAGGAGGTGTATATCTCCCGGATTTTCTGGACGGGTGGAGCAAGATGAAATTCGGCGTAATCGGGTACACCAGTCGAATGATGTGACGCAAAAAGAACCAGAGTCAGATCGGGCACCGCCCTGCGCGCCTTTTCGACCGCCTGGAGCCCATCAGGTATGCCCTTGAATTCGGCCGTGCGCCACATCATGCCGATCCGTTTTGCATCTGTTGGTTTGCGGGCTTCTCCGTAAAAACGTTGATGGTTGATACCATTGACAATAGGGCCGAAGACCTGCACTCCGAATCGTTCTTCGCCCAGGTGTTTCAACCATGATGCAATGACGATTTTATGCATCGGTAGACGCCATGTTTCATCAACGAGGGATTGCGGTCCCATAACTGCTTCATAGTGCTGGATCCGATAGCATTTCTCACCTTTTGATGCCGGGTAGCCATGAACGATCGGGGCGGTGCACCAGGCGGTTGCGACTACGATGTCGGCATCAGGAATGTGGTGTGCTGCCAGAGTCTTCGCTCGCAGAAGGGGCGCTTTGAGGTCGAACCATGAGACACGTTCACCCTTACGGATGTTTCCTAGCACCTGCATCGATTGGTGATAGGTCGCTCGTACGTCATGCCAGGGCGCTCCCCACCGAAGTGGAATCAGGGGATACACAACCGTCACCTGATGGCCACGGGACTTGAGACAGTTGGCATATTGAAAGATAACCTTCACGCCGCCGCTGAGGCTGATCGAAGGCAAGATGAAGGTGATACGCATTAGGGCACCCTTGGATTGGACGGTCCTTTACGAGCCATTTCTGGCGTGTATGACTACCTTCATCGCGTACCGGGTGTGAAATGGCCCATATAAACCAGAAACTTTGGAATAGCGGGACAAATATCCTTTCATGCTCATCACGTCCGTCTCGAAAACAGAGCCTGCCCGTTCTTTGACGAGTCCGATTATTGACTCCGGAACACCTGGACCTTCTGGACTGTGTGTCTTGTCCTGGGACAACTCCTGTGTGTCGTTCATGTGCGAAGTCCCCCCTTCACATATGCCCACACGAGCTTCAGATCATTATCCGGTATAGCACGTACTACAACAAGCATAATAGTATAGACGAGAGCTGCGCTTCCCATGCTGACAAAAGGATTCACATCACGCAAAGCGAAAACGGAGAGCGTGGTTATGAATGCGGCCACGCCGGGCCGGACAATCAGTGGCCGGAGCGCCAGCGTGCCCAGGTTTCGGGATAGATGGAACAGGACCAGAACACAGGCAACCCCTTCCGACGCCAGAATAGCCCAGGCGGCGCCCATGCCGCCCCACTCCGGTATCAAAATCACGTTTAATATGAGATTAATCAGAAGGCTGACCAGGCCGATTTTTACAAGAACGCCTTCCTGATGCAGCGAAAACAAGACATTGTTCGCCACATTTGTTGTAAAGTAAAAGAAGCTCATCCAGATCAGCACTCTGAGGATTGGGGCGGCTTCCGAGAATGCAGCACCGTAGATCAGAATAAGCAACTCCGCATAAAATGTCACCAGTACACCGATCCCTATGGCTATAATGATCATATACCGCAAGGACCGTGACACCACCCGGATAAAATCATCAGTGAGTGCACCGGCTGTCTCCACCATCACTGGAAACGATGCGAATTTAAAAATACCGGGGATAATTCTGACCATAAAAATGATACGATATGCAGCATTATACCTGCCGGTTTCGGCATCTCCCGCCAGAAAGCCCAGGATGACCGTATCGATGTTAAAGCATATCGTACTGAAGCACAGGATTGCTATAAATGGCGCCGCCTGACGGATCAGACTTCTGCAGAATGCCATATCCAGTGCCAGAACAGGCCGCGCGATACGTGTCACAGTCAGGACGAACGCCAGGCCGCAGGTCAGGATCGACAGAATCATATGAATCGCTGTAAACTCAAACACACCGTATCCCATAAACAGGATCAGTGTTCCTCCCGCCAGCATCAGGATGCTGTAGCCGGCAGTCAGTATAGATTCATACTGTAGCTTCTGTAGTGCTTGAAACGACCACCGCACCCCGTTTCCGATCCCAATGAAACAGGTCGCCACAGCGAGGAGCCAGACGAGAGGTGCCTTGTCGTCCGGAACGCCGGTGGCGATGATGGCGATACCTGTGAGGCCCAACGCAACGACTGCCAGAAGTGTTCGAAGAATACCGATGTTACCCAGGTATTTCGCTATCAGCGCACGGTCCTGTGCGACCGCACGGACTGCCAGCGTACTCAATCCCAAATCAGAGAGAGCGGCAAACAGGGTGGCAAACGAATTGGCAAAGGCATACCGACCGAGACCTACCTCCCCGAGATACCGAGCGACCACAATAAAGAGTACAGCTCCTGTCGCCTTATTCACGAGGATTCCGACGGACATGATGGCGATATTTCGAGTCACGCCTGCAAATCGGTTCATGGTGTTACTCATAGGACTCCGGAGATTGGGTCCATATCCACGCGCTCTTTATGATTTCCTCAATTGTAGAACGTTGGAAGCGAAGTCCTAACTTTCGCATTACTTTTTCCGACGAGGCGACCAGCATGGCCGGATCGCCAGCACGCCGTGCACCGATGGTGTATGGAACCGATAGGCCTGTGATCCGCTCTACTGCGGACACCACATCCAAGACCGTCGTGCCGGTACTACTTCCAAGATTAAAATCATCAAAATCGTGATGCCTTGCAAGATATTCTGCAGAAAGAATATGGGCAGTTGCGATGTCATAGACATGCAAATAATCACGGACGCACGTGCCGTCTTCGGTCGGATAGTCGTTTCCGAAAACCGTCAGATGGTTCCGACGACCCAGGATCGCCGAGAATGCCAGGGGGACCAGGTGTTCCTCGACAGGACGCGCTTCGCCGTGACGTTCAGTTGCGCCGGCAGCATTGAAGTAACGGAAGATATGCACACGGAAACCGTGGCATATATGATACCACCGGAGCAGGTGTTCAAATGCGAGTTTAGAATCTCCATAGGGATTGCAGGGATGCTTGGGGTGGGTTTCGTCAATGGGTGTCTGCACCGGCTCTCCAAACACTGCGGCGGTGGAGGAAAACACCATGGTTCGACAATCCGCTTCGCACATGGCTTCCAGCAGGTTGATACCTTGTGACAGATTGACTTCATAGAACAGAGTCGGATTCTCCATAGAAAGCGGCACGCTGATTTCGGCCGCCAGATGGAAAACACCGTCGATTCCCTGTGCGAATATTTGGTCCAGAACCGTTCTGTCTCCGCACTGTGCTTCGTAAAAAATGGCATCCGGTTCCACCGCCTTCCGTCTGCCCTGTCGCAAATCATCTATGACGTAGACAGTATGTCCGGCCTCGAGTAACAGTTCCACACACACGGACCCGATATATCCGGCTCCACCGGTAACCAAGTATTTCAAACGATTTTCCTTTCTATGGCGTCGGCGACCATCTTTCCTATATGTACTTCAGTGGCCTGGGCCAGATAGGTCTGTCTTCCGCCTCCGGCAACGCGTCGCAGCAGCTCCGGATCGGCTCGGGCGCGCAGGATGGTACGGCTCAGGGCTTCGGGGTCTCCACGGGGGCAGAGGAGTGCGTTTTCACCATCGGTGAGCAATTCCCGAATAGCCACGGAATCTCCTGTGATGATCGGCCATCCCATCGAAATCCCCCAAAACACCTTCCCCGGAATCACACGGCCGGCTTTGTCTGTCGTGCCGAAGATACCCAGGCAAACATCCGCCTGAGTCAGGCAATCGGGTAGCTGGTCATAGGCTACCCAGTCGGAGAAGTGGATATTACGCAGGTCCAGGTCGGAGGCCAATTTTTGAATTTCGTCCGATAGCTGCCCTTTCCCTATGAAGTTGAACTCGATATCCGGCTCATCATTCAGAAGCTTTGCAGCATGCATCATCGTATGCAGACCGTGGAGTGGGGTATATTTTCCCACGAATGTCAGACGAAACACATTACCCTGTTGTCTATATTCCCTAGGTGCGAACACCTGCTCTCTGACACCTACAAAGACACGGACGAATTTTTCACGGGGCAGGCCGAATGTGTTTACGAAGTAGGTGATGTGCGCCTCCGTGTCGAGCAGCACCAAGTCGGCCACACGGCAAGTCCATCGGTCCAACCGGCGCAGAAATCCGCTCATGAACGAGCCTTCGCCAAATGCCGCCCGGTCATCCACGAGTGTATCGCAGAGCGAAATGAGCGGATTGAAAACCAGCATACGTCTGGGAAACCGGGTAAGAATCCAGGCGAGCGGTATATCGAAATGGCCGATATAGCCGACCATAAGCACATCGTAACGCCGGACCGAGAACAGGTGTTTCAAGAAGAGCTTCACGTAAGCGACCAGGACTTCGACAGCCCTTTTGATGAGGGATGCAACCTGCAGATAACTGCCTGTTTTATTAACTTGCCGTTCCCAGAGCGGGACATGGCATTCCTGTACGTCCCACCCATATTTCCGGAGCCCATCAATGATAGTCCGGTTTCGTACATAATCCTTTTCATATGTGCCGAAATAGCAAACCCGCAACGTGAGCCGCCTTACCTGTCGCCCAGTGCTTTGAACGTTTCAAGCTGGTAATATTTCGGGTTTTCAAAGTCACTGAAATAGTCTTTGTTGGCGATGAGATCCTGAACGATCGACGGAACACCGTGCGTCGGTTTGAAGTTCAGAATCTCACGTGCTTTGTCGATATTCACCTTATAGTTTCGCAGATCGTGCACGTGTTTGATTTTCAGTTCTATCTCCAGACCCATATCTTCTTCGATCACAGATTTCACGATGTCACCTATCTCACCCAGCGTGTAGTTCCCCGAGGCGACATTAAATATCCCTGAAATCTCCGCACGGGCTTCTATGGACCGGACGTATCCGGACACGGCATCCTGGATGCCAAGGATGGGACGCCAGATCGCGGGGTTGTTAACCGTGACCCTTCGTTCCTCCATGGCATACCTGAACATGGTGTTGACACACACATCAAGACGCATGCGAGGGCTGTAACCGGATACGGTGCCCTGGCGCAGGCAGATGACGGAAAATTGGTCGTCCACCATCTGCATGGCGGCCCGCTCTCCCTGCAATTTTGAAATCCCGTAGGGATAATTTGACACCGTAGGGGATTCCTCGTCATACAGTTCGTTGGAGGTATATCCATATACGGAACAGGAACTGGCGTAGATATACCGCTTGGTTCCGGCGCGCTTGGCCAGGTAGCCCAGATATGCGGGGCCAGCGCCGTTTTGGATGAAATTCTGGCTCGGGGAGTAATCGGCCATAGGATCGTTGGACAATCCCGCCAGAAAAATCACCTGGTCGTACCCTTTCAGATCCTCTTCTTTGAGGTCGAAAATATCCCTTTCGATGGTGGTGGCCTGAGACGGGAGGTTGTTGCCGAACCACATCAGGTCGAGCACCGTCACTTCATAGCCCCGGTTCAGAAGATGTGGCACCAGCACCGAGCCTAGATATCCGGCACCGCCGGCGATGAAGATTTTCACCTTTCTGATTCCTTTGTCTTTAGTTTGAGACGATGTCGTTGCACCAGAGAAAAGGCGCCGGATCCCGTCACAAAGATACCCAGAAGCAGAATTTAGCCTCCGCCTGATACCCGTGGCATTGGTCAGCTGATCTAATTTCGCAGGCAGTATCGTTGAAAAACCCGGGGACGCTTCTGCACAAGTCCGACGGCTCCAGTCGTCGCCCATTCGGTGCCAACGATAAAGATCAGGATTCAAGACCGGATTAATGGATTGTAGTTTCTGTTTGTTACGACATTATTGCTGCCGCTTGAATGATTCTGATTTTATGATGGACCAGGCCGGGCAAGTAAACAAGCAACTCTTTGTTGACCAGCGTACCGAGCAACAGCAAGGTGCTGATAGATGTCAACACTTGAATGAAAGAAAATAGAGATGGAAATTCTGCCAAGATGGACGCAATAGAATAAGTCAGTCCGATGATAATAACGCCCATAATTAACAGGTAAATTTCACCCGTGTCTAACAGGGGACGCTGAGCAAGGTAATATAGAACCAGTACAAAGCCGGAATGTATCAATGCGCTGACGGTCATAACCAGTTGGGAGGGCCACCGGCCGTCAATGGGAAACCACATCAGAAACCGGACGCCTGTAATCAGGAAACGGTTTTCGTCATGAATGAAACTCAGATCCCCAGGCCGTAATGTACCCCCTTCATGGGCTTAAAGAAACCCAATGCGCTCCATTCATCTTCGAAAGATAACTGCTCACAGTAATAGTGGAGGAGGCGAAATCCCACTCCACAGATCGTAAAAAACCTACCGGTAAACAGGATCCACGAACTGCAGGTCAGGATGTTTTCCATATAATCTAAGTGCATACGTGACCTGTCCAGATACCGGGACGTCAATCTAGTCTCGACTTAATCGCGTACGCCTCGGTTTTCCCGGAAGCATGAGCGATCATTTCGCCGATCAACCCCATGGACATCAGCTGGATACCCAAGAGCATTAACAGCACGCTAAACAGTAGAAGGGGACGGGTACCGATGCCGGTGCCCTGCAGCCACAACCAGGTCAGATACACCGCAAAACCAAAACCGATTCCGAAAGAAAGCAATCCAAAGGTACCGAACCAGTGAAGGGGGCGGCGGGTGTATTTGGAAACGAAATATATCGTCAACAAATCAAAAAAACCGTGCGTAAACCGACCGGCTCCGAATTTGGTTTCGCCGTATTTACGAGGGTGATGTTGCACCGGTCGTTCCGTCACTAGAAAGCCAGACCAGTAGGCTAGCACAGGGAGGTACCTGTGCAGCTCGCCATAGACAGTAATCGTTTTGACTACCTCGCACCGATAGGCTTTCAACCCGCAGTTGAAATCGTGAAGACGCAGACCGCTCACCATGCCGGTCACCCGGTTGAAGAGTTTTGAGGGCAGTGTTTTCGCGATTGGATCCTGGCGCGCTTGTTTCCATCCGGACACCAGGTCGCTACCCTCTTCAATCTGTTGGATGAGTCCTGGTATTTCCTTTGGATCATCCTGCAGATCCGCATCGATGGTCACTACGTATTTCCGTCCCCGGGCTTCTTCAAAACCTACCGAAAGTGCAGCGGATTTGCCGTAATTCCGGCGAAACTGAATGGCCCTCACCCGTTCGTCCTGGCTCCGGAATTCGCCGATCGCCTGGAACGATCCGTCCCTGCTGCCGTCGTCTATGAAAAGCAGTTCGAATGACAGGCCGGCCGGTTCAATCGCTGCCACCAGCTGGGCGTAGAGTTCAGGAAGGCTCTCTGCCTCGTTATAGAGCGGTATGAGCACGGTAAGATCAGGATCTTTAAATACCGGTTCACTCATGACGCGTCCTTAGTTATGACATCCATCGGCATCTGCTTGTGCGTTACTGACATCGGCTTACGTTCAGTCTGAAGGGCGAAGAGCAGGCCGCCGGGCAGGCTGGACAAGACCGTGATTCCGTAAATAATCAGGGACAGTGCCAGTGCCTCGGAATCCGGCCGGCCGATCTGGGCGAAGAGCAGGACATATCCGCCTTCACGTATCCCAAGTGCGTTTATCGAAAACGGGAACATACTGATCGTACCGATGATCGGCACGAATACAAGGAAGTACATAGGGTGAATCGGCAGGGCCAGCGCCCGGGCGACGAGAATATTCATCACTACAATTACGCCTTGATACAGCACCGACAGTGCGAAATTAGCCGCCAGCGCTCCGCGATGAGAGCCGTACTGGAACAGCACGTCATGGAGTCGTGCGACCTTACGGCCGAGATCGAACACCGAAACGAGACTGTAGGTCGGTCTCAACCATTGGACGCCCCACCTGCCGAATAAAACCGGAAACGCCGCGAGCATCATCAGATACAGAACAACCGTGGCGGGTACAATATATGTGTGTTCCAGTTCCAGCGCAATCAGCAAGAATCCCAGCAATGCCATGGAGACGATGGCGAAGAGCCCCATGAATCGCTCGATAAACACGGAGGCGAAGGCGTCGGCCCGTTTTCCCAGGTCTGCACCGGCGCTGAAGGCACGTACTGCGTCGCCGCCTATGCTGGTGGGTAAAAAGTTACTGAAGAAATTCCCGATAAAATACAGTCCGGTGGTCCGGTACAGGGTAAGCGGAACACCACGGGACTTCAACAGCACCTCCCAGCGATAGGCCACTACCACCACGGAAGCGAGGTAGGCGATGATAGCGAGTGCCACGTTACCCCCGTCGGCCTCGGCGATAAGACTGAGCACCTGGCTCAGGTCAGTCTGGGTGATCAACCACGACATAAGGCCGATGCTGAGACCGTATTTTAGGATTTTGACAAGTCTGGGATCCATAAATCAGAAGATAGTGAATTTCTGCCTAAAATGGGAAGGAATAAATCATTTCTTGAATGACTTCACCACACGTTCAATGATATTCAGGGTGCGCCCTGCGGTAAGATCCCAGGTGAAACCTGTGGCACGGTCTGCTGCTTTCTGTGCCATTTGGAGTCGTAGTGTGTCGTCTTTCAACAGCCGGATGAGCGCGTCGGCGAGTGCGGCGGTGTCGCCGAGCGGTGTGAGTATGCCGGTTTCCTGATTTACGACGGCGTCCCTCAGGCCGGGTACATCGGTAGCCACAACCGGGGTGTAACACGCGTTGGCTTCTATCACCGAAAGCCCCCATCCTTCCTTGTCTGATGGGAATGCAGCTACATCTGCATGTCGGAGCAGACGAATCTTTTCGGCGTCCGATACAGGCCCGGTGAATGTGATGATGTTTTCCAGCCCCAGCTTAGCGCTGAGCATTTTCAAGGCCTTCGAACGGTCACCGTCTCCCACGATAGAAAGGCGGGCGTCGGGCAGTTCTACATGCACCGATTTCATAGCGCGGATTAACCGGTCTACGTTCTTATACCGCTTCAGGCGTCCGAGATATATAACGGACATTCCGGATTTTTCGCCCAACGCGTCTACTTGGCTGAAAAGAGCCCGACCGATGCCGCAGTGCACGACCTCCATCTGTCCGGAAGGAATACCCATCCGTTTCAACTCGGCCATGGTGCTTTCGGATATGACTTCGAAAGCACAGGATCCGTAGACATAGGGAATGATTCGTTCGGAAAGATATACGTAGGAGGCGAACACTGGATTGGTTTCGCGGAAAACTGGTGCGCCGAAGAGATGTTGGACGAGTACCAGGATTGGGCGGTCTTTAACGAGGGCAGGCAGGAAAAACGGTATCTTGTTAAGGTATTCGATGATGAGATCGAAATCAGCATCCGCTAGTCTGGATCTGTAAAAACCCGGCACGGTCAGGTTGAACGTGAAATTTCCACCGTTCCTTATCACCTCGATACCGTCGATCCATTCATGTTCCGCCGCGCCGGAAAACCGGCTGCACAGCAGCGTCACATGATGTCCGGCGGCAACGATACGGGTGAAGGTCTCTTGAAAATGGACTTCCGCTCCGCCTGCTTCTGGATGATTGATATCCCGCCAGTTAATAACCAGAATACGCATAAGGATTCGATGTCTATTCCTTTTCCCAGGTCGCTTTCAGGTCCCTGAGGGTTTGGCGGACCATGGAATCAGAGGGAGCGACTTCCTGCCATCGTTCGAGAGACCGAATCGCTCCGGCGGTGTCGTTGGATGAGAAATACACTTTGGCCAGATGCTCGAATCCTTTCGAATAACCCGAATACTGTTCGACACCCCGTTCAAGCGTTTCGATCGCGACCTTATCGTTATCCCCTTTTCGCCGCTGAGCGTCGCTCAAAATTATGTATCCATCGAAGGTGCCAAAATTTTCCGCCAGATCGCCGGCCAATTCCTCTGCCTTGTCATATTGTCCCGCATCTGCATAAAACTGGGTGAGCAGGGACCGCTCCCAGGCACCGTCGGTAATCTTCAGCGACCTGTATTGTTCCATCTCTTTTATGGCTTCGTCATAGTTCTTGGCCTGGTAATGGAGGATAGCCAGCTGCTGAAATGCCGCGCTGTAGTTCCGCAACAGGTTGGTGGTCTGGCGATCCTTGTACACGGTAGAATCAGCGATGCCGCGGTATTGATACACATCCCACAGGTTTTTATGGGTGCGTGCCAGATCCATCTTTTCCCGGCCTCTTGTCTCAGTCAGACGGAAGACCATACCCTCCATCTGGAAATATTCCCGAAGACCCACATAGTTATCGGGCGATACGGTCACAGCAAAGAAAACAGGTCGCTTCCAGCCGTTCATACGTATGATGTCGAGTATCATAAGATCCTGGACGCGAATATAACCCCGGCCATCCGGCAATGCCCCTGCTTTGGGAACAGTCCAGGACAGGCCCGCAATTTCCACCTGCTTGTCCTCCCAGAGTTGCAGTGATATCCGGTCAATCTGTTCCTCGCTCAATGAAATCTGTACCTTGGGCTCCATATTCTTAAGCTGCCGTATGTACCAACTGGTGTTAAGAAGGCTCAAATTTACGATACGAACGTCTTTCCTGATGCCTTCCACCTCTTGAAGGAACCACAGTGTGAACGTATCGTTGTCGCCATTGGTAAACAGGATGCCGTTTTCGTCGCAGGATTGGAGGATATTATAGGCGTAATCGTAGGGAATGTAATTGCCTTCACGTGTATGGGTCGGGTAGTTGTAGCCATACGTGGCCACGGGAACAGCAAGCGACAGGATGGCACCGGCGGATAGAATAGGCATTACTGGTGCCCCGACTTTTTTTAACCATTCTTTGATCTGGTCGAGCACCTGCACGACGCCCATACCCATCAGCATCGAGAAGAAAACGAAGGCCGGAGTGAAGAAGTAATCCCGCTCCCTTACCTCCCGCTGAACACCGCGTGTGCCATCCGAGAAATTCATATACAGGATAAGCCCCACGCTGCATATGAGAATCATGGCGGTCATGAACAGGGCCAACCGTTTGTCGTACTTCCACAGTGCCATTAGTCCCAGCAGTCCCAGCAGAAGCGGAAACAGCCATGCCGGGAATTCCGGGCTTCCGTACTGCCGCGAAAAGAACCGCCAGAAACCGATATTTTCTCCATCTCCGAACTGGGACGAAAGGCTTCCCTTCCGATTGAACATCGAGACCATCATGCTTTCCTGTCCATATTGTTTACGTTCCAGAAACCCTTCGAAATTCTTCCAGTTGGACGGATTGTTTTCGTTGATGGCCGGCTGTTGTCCGGAGCGGATCGGCACGTAGAAATTCACGCTGTACCCGATGGCAATCAACACCAGCATGGCAGCCCAGAAATTCCAGGTATACCGGGTCTGCCCCACCGTGGCAGATACCAGAAGAAGTGCCAGGCAGACGAGAACCATGATGAACAGCATGCTTCCCAAGGAGATCTCGAACGCACCAATCGCAATGGGGTTGTCATTGAATCCGCCGCCGCCTTCGGAGCCGATGGCCAGAAGCATAAGGGACAGGACTATGCCACCCAGAAACCAGGGCCACGGCACCTGTCCTTTGAACATGATCAGGCCGATTAATGTAAGAGGTATGGCGGTAAAGAACGGGTCGACGGACGCCACTATACTACCCATTATCAGGCCCATAATCGCGAACAGTCCGGCTACAGGCAGCGATATCTCTTTGCGGTCCGTTGTGATAGCGCATAGGAATACAGCCGGTGCGATCAGCAGCGTGAACATATGCACGGCAATGCCCAGAAACGCGAGGTAACCGATCAATAGGAGATATCGTTCGCTGCCGACATTGTCGTGTCTTTCCACCCAGTGGATGGTCAGCCACGTGCATACCGACATGATGAGCATGGACAGGGCGTACACTTCGGCTTCCACCGCATTGAACCAAAATGTGTCAGAAAAAGCCAGCATCAGGGACCCGGTCAATGCGCCGCAATGTACCACCAGCATTTCGCCCAGAGACTCCGGCTCATCGCGCCACATGGAGACTGTTTTTACCACAATCAGGTATACCATCATTACTGTCAACGCACTGAAAAGACCGGACGACATATTGACCCGCCACGCCACTTCTCCGATCGGTAGCATAGCAAAAAGGCGGCCCAGAAGAATATACAGAGGTGATCCGGGAGGATGGGGGATGCCCAGAATATAGGACGTAGCGATGAACTCGCCTCCGTCCCAGAAAGGCACGGTTGGCGCGACTGTGATCAGGTAGACTATAAATGAAATAAGGAACGCAAGTCCTGCAAATACAATTCGCATCAGACGAAATTGACTCATCGGGCAATACCTTTTAAAGAATAATTACTTATAATATTCAGGAGATTTTTGATCTTATCTACCGATCGCAAGACGCGTGGCCAAAAAGTCAGGCAAACATGCACTTCTGATCTTTTGCTGCGCGGTTTCCACGTCGTATTTGATTCGTTTTATCTCCACCTGCACGTTGTCGCTATCATAGACACAGTACGCTGCACGGGGATCTCCGTCCCGCGGCTGACCTACGCTGCCCACGTTGACAATATATCGGCAGTCCGCATTTAACTGACACTGATTACCCGGAACCTCACTGCATATCCCGTCATGGTCGCGAAAGATCACCGGGTTATGAGTATGGCCCACAAAACATACCGACACGTCATCGGGCAGCGCATGGAATTCGAGTGTTGCCTGAGGTAACGACAGGATATAACCCCATTTCTCCGGTTCGGAAGGGGTGGCATGGACGGCCAAGATATTATCCTGTTTGAGTTCGAACGGCAGATTGCTCAAATAATGTCGGCCGTCCCGGGTCAGGTTCTGCATGGTCCACAGAGCCGCTTCCGCAGCGTTCCGATTAAAATAGGTCAGGTCTACCTTGCCTACCGCAGCGAAATCATGGTTTCCGGCAATCACATCGGTCGTGAGTCCCCACACTAGTTCGAGACATTCGTTAGGATTGGCGCCGTATCCTACGACGTCGCCAAGGCACCAGATGGTTTCGATCCGTTCATCTTTCAGAGCATTCAGAACTGCTTCAAAGGCTTCCTGGTTTCCATGAATGTCCGAGATAAGGCCGTAACGCACCCCGAATCCTTCCTAAGAGCCCGTACAAGGGGCCCGGGCAGTGTGTTTACGCACACCAAAAGATAATACAATACAGAAAGCATTTGGTTCAATTGATGTGCGCGGTGAACGCTTGTGACGAGATCGCGTCAAGGATACCGTTGACAAAACGTCCTGACTCTTCGGTGCTGTATTTTTTGGCTATTTCTATAGCTTCGTCGATAGACACGGCCGCCGGAATGTCCGGGCAGGCCAACAATTCACATGTTGCAAGCCGGATGATACAATCGTCGACACGGGCCATTCGTTCCGGATTCCAGTGCTGAAGGACGGACCGTGTTATTTTATCGATCTCGTTCGTATGGATCTGCAATCGGTCGATCAACATGCGTGCGAAAGTCTGCTCTTCGTTGGAAGCGAGATTCCATCCCGGCAGTTCTTCGAGGATCAGCGACACGGGTGTTTCTGTCTGTGTGGATGCATACAGCGCTTGGAGCGCCAGTTCTCGACCGCGGCGCCTCATTCGTTGCGGTCCAGAGTCTGGATAAGGTCGGCCATTTCGATGGCGCCCAGCGCGGTTTCCCACCCTTTGTTGCCGGCCTTGGTTCCCGCCCGTTCGATGGCCTGTTCGATCGTATCTGTAGTCAGCACACCGAACATCACCGGTACACCGGTGTCCGCAGCAACAGAGACGATGCCGCTCGTGGCGCCGTTTGCCACATGGTCGAAGTGGGCGGTGGCACCGCGAATGATGGTACCGAGGCAAATGACTGCGTTGTAGCGTTCGGACGAAGCCATGTGTTTGGCTGCCAAAGGAATCTCGAACGATCCGGGCACCCATGCCACATCTATATTGTCATCGACCACCCCGTGCCGCTTCAGACAGTCCAATGCGCCTTCTAGCAGCCGGACATTTATGAATTCATTAAACCGACTAACCACGATTCCGAATCGACAATTGCCTGCATTGTTCAAATGGCCTTCGTATACATTAGGCAAAACAGTACTCCTTACATGAGGCTATCGAACTCATTTTCTTCCTTGAACATATCTTCGTCTATCTCACTAAGCAGATGTCCCAGCTTCCCACGCTTGGTGGCCAGGTATTTCAGGTTGTGCTCATTGGGATGCGTTTCAAGGGGGAGACGATCGACGACGGTCAGGCCGTAGCCGTCTATACCGACTCGTTTTTCCGGGTTGTTCGTCATGATGCGAATGGTCGTAAGACCCAGGTCGGCAAGGATCTGGGCACCGATGCCGTAGTCCCGGGCATCGACCGGCAAACCGAGCTGTAAATTCGCTTCCACTGTATCATGCCCCTGATCCTGAAGGGCATAAGCCCTGAGCTTGTTGGCCAGCCCGATGCCGCGACCTTCCTGACGCATATACAGCAGAACGCCCTGACCTTCGTCGCTGATTTTCCGGAGCGCCTTCTGAAGCTGGTCGCCGCAATCGCACCGCATGGATCCAAACACATCGCCTGTCAGACACTGGGAATGGACTCGTACCAGAATGTCCTGCGCCCCTTCGATCACGCCTTTGACCAGCACCACATGGTGTTCTCCCGTAAGCGTGTCTTCGTACAAATGTGATGTGAATTCGCCATATTTGCTGGGCATGGTCGTGGTGACGAGACGCTTCACCAGTATTTCGGTCTGTCGGCGGTATTCAATCAGGTCCTTAATAGTGATTATCTTGAGTCCGTGGGCGTCGGCGATTTCGATCAGGCGAGGCATCAGTGCCATGGAGCCATCGTCATCCATTATCTCACAGAGTACACCCGCCGGATACAGCCCGGCCATCCGGGCCAGATCAACTGTTGCCTCCGTGTGACCGGAACGGCGTAGAACGCCACCGTGGAACGACTGCAGAGGAAAAACATGACCTGGGCGGGCCAAGTCATCGGGTTTACTTTCGGGACGAACAAAGACGCGGATGGTTTCTGCGCGGTCGGGGGCGGATATTCCGGTCGTGGTTCCGTTGACCGCATCGACAGATACTGTAAAGCGGGTTCCCAGAATGGCGGTATTCTCATCTTCATCGACCATAGCCGGGATCTTCAGCTCTTCCAGGCGCTCACGGGTGGTCGGCAGGCAGATTAGGCCACGGCCGTAACGTGCCATGAAGTTAATAGTCTCAGGTGAGACCCGCTCGGCAGCCATAATAAAATCACCTTCGTTCTCCCGGTCTTCATCGTCGCACACGATGAGAATGCGGCCTGATTTGATTTCCTCTATAGCTTCCGGGATAGAACAGAACACAGACATGGATCAACCTCAGGAGAATTTAGAGTTAATACAGAATACCTGCCGATATGCCCGTCCCTACGCCCGGCCAGCCTGGAGAAGGGACTCGACATATTTTCCTAACATATCTACTTCTATGTTGACGGACGCACCTGTTTCTTTCGAGCCGAATGTGGTTATTTCCGCAGTGTGCGGGATGATTGCCACGGCACATATATTACCGGTCAAAGCCGCGATTGTCAAGCTAATTCCATCCAGAGCAATTGACCCTTTCTCAACAAGATACGGCAATAATGAGTCGTGTATTTCAAGGGTGTACCAGATGCTGTTTCCTCGGCGCTCCTTGCCCGTAATTCGACCGATACCATCCACATGTCCCTGCACAAGATGACCGTCGATACGATCGGACAGTTTCAGTGTCCGTTCCAGGTTTACGGTATCGCCTGTTTTAAGAAATCCGAACGTGGTCCGCCGGATTGTTTCTTCAACGACTTGAACCATAAAATTGCGCTCGTCATGTGTCACGACCGTGAGGCAAGTCCCGTTGACCGCGATACTGGCCCCGGTTTCGGTTTCACCTGCTATGCCGGGGGCACCTATGGTTACGTCCATTCCGCCGTTCGCTTTCTTGATGTGTTCGACGGTACCCTGCATTTCGATGATGCCTGTAAACATAAGTTTGCCTTTGAAAGGGCACGGCCTGCCGTACCGTTATAGATCGTTTGTGTAATCTATGAAGCCCTCGACAAGGATATCGTCACCGGATCGCTCTATGGTGATTTTCCGGAGGTTGATGGCGCTGTCTAAGGTTGAGATGTTCAGATTGCCAATGGCCGAGAGGCCGGTTCCGAGTAATTTTGGTGCGATAAAGCAGGCGATCCGATGGACCGCTTGTTCTCTAAGGAATGCGGTGGCTACCCGACTGCCTCCTTCGATCATGAGGGTCATGATCTCCCGTTTTCCCAAGTCTTCTAATAACGCTTGGAGGTCCACATGGCCGTCTTCCGAACCGGGAAGCGTCAAGCATTGGGCGCCTGCCTGGTGCAGGGCTACCCGGCGTGCATTCGGCGCACGATCGGTCATATATATGACCGGCGGTGCTTCCCCCGTGCTGAATATGCGGGCATTTACCGGTGTCCTGCCGGTGCTGTCCAGAATAATACGACGGGGCTGGCGTCCCCCCACATGCCGGACCGTAAGTTCCGGATCATCCGCCAGAACGGTTCCGACGCCCACAAGCACACCGTCCGACTCACATCGCATCTGATGGCTGCGTGTGCGTGCTTCCCGTCCCGTGATCCATTGGGACTGCCCGGTGCAGGTGGCCACCTTCCCATCCAGCGTCTGCGCGAGTTTAAGAAGGACGAACGGTTTGCCGGTCTGCCGGTGATGTATGTAGGCAGCGTTCAGGCGCCGTGCTTCAGTCTCCAAAAGGCCCACCTCTACAGTGATACCTGCAGCCCGTAATCGTGCGATGCCCTTTCCGGAGACACCAGGATCCGGGTCCGTCATCGCCACCACGACCCGTGTGATTCCTGCTGCTATCGTCGCCTCGGTGCAGGGCGGTGTTCGTCCGTGAAAGCCGCATGGCTCTAAAGAGACGTACATCGTGCTCCCCTGCGTCCGTCCGTCCGCTTCCCGAATCGCGTGGGCTTCTGCGTGGGGCTGTCCCACCGCTGGGTGGAAGCCTTCCCCTGCGACCGCTCCGTCCCGTACGATTACGGCGCCCACCATAGGATTGGGGCTCGTGTATCCCCGTCCTTGGGCTGCCAGCGTGAGGGCGCGACGCATCCATTCGGAATCTTGATTTTTCGTTTTCATAGTTTTTCCATTTCCATAATCAGCCACCTTTATATATCTCAATCATAACATATTGTCAAACCCGATTTTACTTGACAGTCACAGTCTGCGGCCCGTAGGTTTGTGGAAATCAATCTGCACCATTGAAATGTTCCGCGGATCAATTATCTGAACGCAATATATGATTTCTACTGATATTCTTTTCAGTGCGGATCAATTTATCCTGGTAACACTTTTGGTAAAGATCGGCGTGATGGCGAGTCTCGCGACGATTCTGGTCCGGTATACATTTTTCAGACGTATTCTGTTGATAGAGGACAGGGGTCGGCGGGAGGACTGGCAATTTGCGTCGCTGTTCGGTGCGTTGATCGCGATCGGTGTTGTCAGCCGACTGTTAGTGGGATATGCCGGCGCGGACATTTCACTCGCCGGAACGCTCCTGATAGGCGTTCTGACAGGACCGTTGATCGGGTTCGTCATCGGCACGCTGCTCGGTGCCATTCCCGCGTTGAGCGGTGAAATCCTCGCCATTCCGATGGGCGCACTCTACGGCGTTGCCGGCGGGTTGGTGAGCATCACTTGTCCCACCCGGGACGCGGTATGGAATTTCTCTCCTATCACTCTGATGAATGTGTATCGATTCCTGAAGTCCAGCCTGGTGACACCGCGTCCCAAGTGGCAGGTAGCTCTGGTCGTAGCCTGTGTGATGATGGAAATGGTTCGAATGACGTTCAGTCAGCGGTTTGCGACGGAAGGGTGGCTGTTCAGCCTGGCACCGGAGGGATCACTGGTATATTTATGTGTCTTTGTCAGTACGGTAGCCTGCCTGGGAATCCCCCTGAAGATCTGGAACAGCACCCGGATTCAGGCCATGCTCGAAAAGCAGGAAGCGCTGATCAGCCGGGCCCGGTTCGATGCATTGCAGAGCCAGATAAACCCGCATTTTCTTTTCAACACACTGAACTCCATTGCGGCCACTGTACGGACCGACCCTGAAAAAGCCCGGCAGATCGTCCAGAAGCTTTCGAGGATTCTCAGGCGGCTTCTAAACACGGATGAGGACTTGGTGCCGTTGCGGGACGAACTGGCCTTTATAGACACATACCTCGACATCGAGTTGATCCGGTTTGGGAAAGATAAACTGTGTATCGAACGTCAAATCGATCCGGACACTCTGGACGTTATGATTCCGAATATGGTACTCCAACCAGTAATCGAGAATGCGATTAAACATGGTCTGGCAGCGAAAATTTCAGGAGGGTGCATCTCCATTTCGAGCAGACGTGAAAAAGGGTTCGTGGTGATCCAGATTGAGGACAACGGGGTCGGAGTATCGGAAGAGCGGCTGAAGACTGTGATGACCGCCGGTATCGGCTTGAGCAATGTGAACGAACGGCTGCAGGTTATGTTCGGAAGTCAGTACGACCTGGGGTTTTTCAGCCTGCCTGACCAGGGGGCACGTGTCCGGATCGAGATCCCGGATAGCCCCCCGGAGTGGCTGGTGATAGAGGATGCGAGAGAAGGACAGGATGCCCATTCGTACAGTGATAGTTGATGATGAACCGCTGGCGCTCGAAGAACTGGCGTTTCAACTTTCTTCCTTTGATGATATTTCAGTCATCGGCAGGGGTTCTAACGGTCTGGATGCTGTTGAGCTCATTGAGTCGCTGCAGCCTGACCTGGTCATGCTGGATATTCAGATGCCGGGGATGGATGGTTTTCAGGTAGTCCGGAAGGTAGCGGACCAGGCTGCCCATGTACCCAGTGTCGTGTTCGTCACGGCTTACGATCAATATGCGCTCAGTGCGTTCGAGGTCAGCGCGGTCGATTATCTGTTGAAGCCGATAGACGAGGTGGCTCTCGATCGAGCGATTCAGCGTATCAGACAACAGTCTGACCAGGACTTCCGGAAACAGCTCGCAGATCTTTTACGGTCCACAGAGCGCCCTCAAGAGTCCGGTCGTTCACACCGGATTACGATCAAAAAGGGGTCACGCATCATTCTGGCGGATGTGGCGGACATCATATTTGCCCACATTCAGGAGGGTGTGGTGTTTGTCGTAACGGAAGCGATGGAGGGTATGACCAGCTACCGTACGCTCGAAGAGCTGCAGCAGGATCTGAACGCGCAGATATTCTGGCGAGTTCACCGCGGGTTTATAGTTAATATTGATAAAATCAGCGAAGTAATCCCTTGGTTTAACGGCACCTACCGACTTGTGATGAACGACGAAGGCCGCCATGAAATACCCTTAAGCCGGGCTCAAGCTAAAAAGTTACGTAAGGTATTGAAATGGTAGTCTAGCGGACCAGTTCTAATCCCACCTGCAGCGCCACATCCGGCGTATTCTGATACTGACTCAAATTTTCAATGATACCGATCTCGAACCGTGTATCAGGTCTCAAGGCATATTTGATACCGGCGTTTATTTCGTAAGCCGTTCGATCGAGCGGGCCGAGTCGTCCTTCCGGGAACGGGCTTGTGTTGGAAAGAATCTGGGTTATGATGGAAAGTTTAGAGGAAGTCGTGTATTCGATCGCGAGCATCTGGGAGATAATGGAGGAGCGAATCGGGAAGCCGGTGTTACGGTCTGGATCACCGAGTCTGGTGCGCGCCAGATTGTAGTGAAGGTAAAACCAGTTCCCGAGGCGCTGAGTGGCCAGAAGCGCAAACTGCACATCGGTGCCACCGCTTCCGGTCAGATGCTTGAACTGTCCGGTGGGCAGCTTGACCGCGGTGGCCAGCGATATGGTCGGCCAGGAAGGCCCGGCCGAAAGAAGCGGCCTTTTGAGACGAAACACCACATCGCCGAACCGCACAGGCGGCGCCCGATCATGGGCAATCCAGAAGTGGGCGTTCCGCACCACATAGATGCCATAGCCATTACGCGGTGTCTCTTCTCTCCCACCGTTGGACATGTTGAAGAATTCGTGGAATCCTTCGACCGTTTCATCCAGGAATCCGCCACTCTGAACCATGAGCGGAATTGCCATGCCTAACTCCCACTTGGGATCCATACGCCACGCAAAGTCGAACACCATCCGCAACGTTTCTGAATCCGCAAACAGCCTGTATTCACTCAGAGGAGCCGCCTTATAGTAATCCATAGACTGTCGGGGATCACCGATGGGCCGTGTGACGGCGTAGGTATTGGAATGGGCGAAGCGTGCCGAAAAACGAATCTCTCCATCGGGAATCAACTCGGCCTGCTGCGGAAGCAGACTCAAGAACAGCAGCTTGATAGGAAATTGGTCACGTACCGCAAACGGCCCGAACGGATCGCGCAGGGGTTGAGAAAGTGCTGAGGCAGGAATGAGAAGTGCGAGGAAAATACAAACGGATGACCATCTGGCGGTGGGTAGTTTGGGAATGAGCCGACACATAGTACACGCTCTTCAGAAAATCAATAGAACAATGAATCGATCATACCTGTTTCGGTCCTGCTAGGAGAATTTCGTCGTCGACGCCTGATTCGAACTGGCGGAAGTTTTCATTAAACAGACGGGAGAGGTGTTTCGCCGCCGTATCGTAGGCAGTCGGGTCTTGCCAGGTATTTTGGGGGTACATCATTCTTTCCGGCACTCCAGGGCAGCAGTTTGGTATCTGAAAACCGAAGTACGGATCTTGTGTGCATTCCACGTTATGAAGCACATTGTCGTGGATCGCGTTGATTATCGCCCGTGTGTACATCAGCGGCATCCGTTCTCCCTTACCGTAGCCGCCACCTGACCAGCCGGTATTGACAAGCCATACGTGGGATCCGTGCCGATGAATCTTTTCCGCCAGAATTTCGGCGTATTTGCCGGGATGCCAGACCATGAATGCGCCGCCGAAACAGGCTGAGAATGTGGCCTCGGGTTCCGTGACGCCCATTTCTGTGCCGGCCACTTTGGCGGTGTATCCGCTGATAAAATGATACATGGCCTGGGCCGGGGAAAGCTTGCTGACGGGAGGCAACACTCCGAAGGCGTCGCATGTCAAGAAAATGATATGTTCCGGATGACCGCCCACACAGGGAATAACAGCGTTCGGGATCCCACTGATCGGATAAGCCGCTCTGGTATTTTCAGTGATGGAATCATCATCGTAGTCCACGCGCTGGGTTTCCCTATCATACACCACATTTTCCAGAACGGTCCCGAAACCGATCGCCCGGTAGATTTCCGGTTCTTTTTCGAGCGAAAGATTGATACATTTGGCGTAACAGCCGCCTTCAATGTTAAAAACGCCGCCTTCACTCCAGCAGTGCTCGTCATCACCTATCAATTGTCGTGCCGGATCGGCAGATAAAGTGGTCTTTCCTGTACCGGAAAGCCCGAAGAAAAGCGAGGTGCTATTGTTATCCCCCAGGTTGGCGGAACAGTGCATAGGCAGGATATGGTGGAGCGGCATAAGATAGTTCATAACCGTGAAGATGCCTTTTTTCATTTCGCCGGCATACTCGGTCCCGAGGATAACTATTTCTCCCCGTTCAAAGCTAATATTGATGCTCGTTGCCGAAGTCATCTCCGAAGTATACCGGTTGGCTGGAAACCGACCGCTGTTAAACACAACATAGTCGGGCTCTCCGAACGAATCCAGTTCTTCCGGCGTCGGCCGAATCATCATATTGTGCATAAAAAGCGCGTGGTAAGCACGGGAACATACGATGCGAACCGTCACACGATGGTCGGGATCCCAGCCGGCAAATCCGTCGACCACGTACAGCCGTTCGCAGGTGTTCAGGTAATCGAGCGCCCGCTCCCGGTTTACCATGAACGTGCGTTCCTGCAGTTTGAGGTTGACGTTGCCCCACCAGATATTTACGTTGGAATCGGGATGGTCCACGATACGCCTGTCCGCAGGACTCCGGCCGGTCTTTTCCCCGGATGATACAACCAGAGCGCCTACATCGGAAATGGCCGATCCGGATTCATATCGCAATGCCTCTTCATAAAGCCTGGCCGGTGCCGCATTTCGCAAAATCTGCGGTACATTGATTTCGTAATTCTCAAGATTAAAAGAATGCGTCATAGGTATTCCTGTACTGATTGCAGGGACCGGCGAAAGGAAATCTTGTCGTATATTAACGATAATTTCGATAATATCAAGCCTATTCACACACATCAAGGGGGAAATTATCTCCAGCCACCGACCGCATATCATTCTGATTATGACAGATCAGCAACGTTTTGACACGATTCGGGCCTGGGGTTATCCTCATATGGTCACTCCGGCGCAGGACCGCCTGGTGCGGGAAGGAGTTTCCTTTCGCCAAGCGTATTGTCCCGGTGCCACATGCATCGCCTCCCGGGCCGCCATATTTACCGGGATGTATCCTCACAGCACCGGCGTTTACAGCTTCAACAATTGGAATGAGCACCGGAGCTGGGTCCAGGACCTGGCCGACAACGGATACTGGTGTGTCAATATGGGTAAAATGCATCTGAATCCCAGAGATGATCCAGGCGGATTCCACGAGCGGATTGTCGTGGAAAATCCGACTAATATGAATCTGGCCAACGGTGGGGCCGATGACCGATGGGGACAATATCTGACGTTCAACGGTATTGATCGCCCCAACGACCGGCACAAAACGGATCCGGAATGGGACCGCAAATTCCAGGGAGTAGCCTGGCAACATGAAGAGAGGTTTCACAGCGATGTATTTATCGGCAACTCTGCGCTTAACTGGATTCGGAATCATCGTGGTAAACAACCGATTTTTCTGCAGATTGGGTTCACCGGTCCGCACGAACCGTGGGATCCTCTTAACCGACACCTGGAGTTGTACCGCGACACGGAGATCCCGAAGCCGGTTTTCCGTCCGAATGAATTGTGTAACAAACCTCCCCAGCAGGAGGCGCTCAAACGGATGTTCGCAGGGGCGGGGCACGAGTCCCGTATCGATATGTATCAGGCCGATCAGGAAGGTGTCGACCGGATGCGTCGTCATTATTACGCCAATATCACAACGGTAGACGAAAAAACTGATGAGATTCTGGATGCGCTGGAAGAACACGGTTACCTGGAAAACAGTTTGGTTATTTTCTGCTCGGATCACGGCGAGATGCTGGGCGACCATTCGCTGGCCTACAAATGGCTTATGTACGACCCGATCACTCACATTCCACTCATCATTCGTTTTCCCAACATGGCACGGCAGGGTACCCAGGTGGAGGACCTGGTATCACTGATTGACCTGGGCCCCACCATTCTGGAAGCGGCCGGGTTAACGGTTCCGACTCATCTGGAGGGTAGATCTCTACTGCCGTACAGCGATCAAGCGGAAGCCCGTCTGGTTTCACCGAGGGAGTATGTGTTTTGCGAGGACAACTACCAGATCATGATGCGCAGCAGAACACATAAAATGGTATACTACATCGGTCAGGAAGAGGGAGAACTGTATGACTTGACGAACGACGCGGATGAGCTATGGAACCTCTGGACGGACCCGAAGCATGAAGAAATCAAAACAATTTTACTCACCCGACTGTTGGACTGGATGGCCTCCAGCGTCTACTGGAATGCGGGGTATAGACGTGACCGCAGCAGAACTTACACCATGCGTTGGCCCAGTCCGGAAAATCAGAATCTACAAGGCCCGCAGGGCCCGCCTGCGAAAAAACCGAAGTTTTGAAATTCCGGGCGCTTTCCCGGATAACTTCAGAAATCCTACAACTTAACATACAATTATGTTTCGGTATATACGGTATGTCAGGCTGTTAAGAGGGGCTGGCCTTGGTTTCCGCCACCCGGCCTTCTGTACGCCGCGTAATTCGTGACGCAGTTCAGGTGTTACAGATAAACCTTAATCTCCCGGCCCCACCACTACAAAACTGGTCGCCTTCGAAACGCTCTGGCCCGAGGTGCGGTCGGCAAGCGTCATGGTAAGAGCGTATTCGCCGGCAGGAAGTTCCGTGGTATCCAGGGAGGTGAATCGGGCTTCATCGGGTTTGGTTCCCGTATCCTCGAACATCAGAAGAATCGGATCGTTCTCTCCGGTTTGGGTTCTGCTTCGATCGCGGAGCACCGCGCCCTTCGGGGTTATCTCGTAGATAGTATCGTACCGCGTATCTCCCACATCGTCCCCCTTGAGATTGTAGATCTCATAATAAACATAAACCAGCTGGCCCCTCTGGTACAGACGGCCCGGATTCGGTGCGATGCTCAGACCGTTCCGAACGAATTTCCCGGTCCCGTCATCCGGCTCGATTGCAGTGGATAGCTTTAGGTCACTGATGAGCAGACTGTCGCCGCTGTAGTCGGCAACGAGGGACCACCGTTTGAATACGCCTATGCGCCGTGAGGCTTGGTCCTGTAGTTCCACACCCGTTTCGTATTCGCCGGGCGGTGCGGTGAAGGAAACCGCCATGGTATGTAGACGGATGTTGTTCTTGCGTTGCGTTTGTGGCGAAACAGGCCGTTCGATTGGGCCAATACGCTCGGCATGTGCAACCACCGGCTGAAGCGCTTTGTCACGCAGGGCCACATGGCTGTCGAGCCATGTCCTGAGCCCCTGGCCATCTTGAACCGAACCGAACTGCCAGGTGGGAATGCTGTAGGTAAGTTCCACTTCGGTCTTGCGGTCATCGGTCCGATAGGTAACGGTGTCGAACACAAATTGGAGCGGCTCGCCGCCGAAATCATGTTCGTATTCTTCCGGTGTTTTGGCGACAAGCAGGTCCGCTATAGTCTCCGGATGAAAGCGTTCTTGCCGGGCACTGCCTGTCAAGCTGATAAGAGCGGTGGGATCCATCATGATATCAGGATAATCATAGATGCCGTTTCCCCTCTGATCTACGAAGAACATCTCTAGGTTGAATGGCACGAAGACCCAGCTCTCCGTTGCGTGGGCTCCGCGGGCACGCAAACGGTATCGGAATTCCCGATTGAATTCACGAATCGCATCCACCTCCGGCTTTTGGGTAGGCATGATAAAATCATGTTCTGTTTCTGTCGCACCTGCTCTGACAGGTGCCATTATGGATGCGTCGCTTCCTAGGTTCCCCCGGCGTCTGCCCAACTCCCGGATCGAACTCTGGTTCGGCCTGGTGGCTTTCATGAACATGTCGGCTTCATTCGATCCACCTACAAACCGTTGCAGATCGTCCGGATCACCATAGCGTATATATATTTCCCCTCTTCGGTCCCAGGGTGATTTACCAGCGGAAAAATGTGTACGGGAGAACATAATTCGCCGGTAATGTTCCACGAGACGTTCGTTGACGACGGTCGCCGGATTGGGGTCGCGCGCCGCCCAGAAGGCACGTTCTATCTCTTTCTTTTCATCTTTATTCGCTTGAAGATATGTCTGATAGTCTTCCGGCGATGCGATGTACTGAAGATCCGAATAGTACGCTTGTTCCTGGTCGTTGAGCAAACCGAGGTAGATAAGATATTCCCCATCAGCCGCCGCATACTCCTGTTTTGCGTGGAAATGCGATGCGGCCATCTGCGCCCGAAGCGTTTCGAACATACCCGCCTTTTGTTCTCCGTGCATGGCGACGAGCTGATCGATCATTTCCAGCGCTTCCTGATATCGCTGCTGGATGAAGGAAGCCATACCCAGACGTGTTAGCGCATCGTAGTGGTCAGGCGTTACCGAGAGTTGCTTGAAATAGAAGAATATGGCACGGTCGTATTGCTGAAGCGGATGTTCGGAAGACAGGCCGAGTTGATAATAGGCGTCCGGATGCCGGGGATCCAGTGAAACCGCCGACTGGAAATAAGCACGCCCATCCATTTCGGCGCCGATGATCTTATCCCTGGTGTTCTTACTTACGAATGTCATGCCTAGGTAATACTGTATCGGTGCATCGTCCGGCGCCAGTTTCGCAGCGGTACGGAGCACCTTTCTGGCATCCATCTTCCGATTGGGCTTTCGCAGATATACCAGCCCGATCCCGAAATGACCCATAGCCCATTTTTTTTCGAGTCTGGAGGCGCGCAAGAAATGTTCGAGCGCATCGTCATCCTTCTCCTGCTCGTACAACGCCATTCCAAGCCAGAAATGGGCCGCGGCGGATCTATCGTTCTGGTCTACCGCCTGTCGAAGCAACGTCTCCGCCTCGGGAAATCGCTCTGCAAGATAGAGGGATTGGCCAGAATCGAGCAACGACTGAAAATCAGTTTCCAGGAGAGACTGGGCATCGACCCGGGCTATGAGCAGGATACTCCATAGTGCACAGAAGATCCGCAGAGAATAATTCGATTTAATCATCATTTATTCCACCCGTCATAGTGAGATAAGACCTATCCATCAGATAATGGCCTTTAACATGGCCCGCTCCGACCCGTCTTCGGAGTGCAGCAAGGACTTCTATGGCACCGTTTGTTTCTTTGAAACACAATTTACCCCTGACGGCCCGTGCGCCGGTCGTTTTACTCCGGTAACATGCCGGAACTGATTCTTCGCGCTTCGGCAGGAATTAAAAAGAGAAGCGGTAGGCGCATGGTATCATAGAATTATTGTCAGAACATTCCGTACAATTGAATCTGTCAATTGATCTTCTCAATTTGTTTCATATAGACTTTTTCTTCTTCTTCGAGGACTGGGCGTCTTCCGTCGTCGGAGATGACAAAGTCTTTTACTTTGGTGATGGTCTGACCCGAGTGAAGATCGGTAATGGTGAGCGTTACCATGTAATCTCCGGAGGGGGAGTCACCGGTGTCTACGGAAGTGAAAAGATATTCATCCGGGCGGGTGCCTTCACCGTCGTACGAAATGAGAACCGTCTGGTTTTCCTTATCGGGATTTCGGACGAGCCTGCCGAATCCGGAAAGGATGCGCCAGAAAATATTCAGCTTCTTTTCTTTCATAGTAATTTCGAGGTCGGTGCGATAGGCGGTGCGTCCGGATTCATTCTGACTCAGATTATAGACTTCATAGTAGAAGAACACCGGTTGGGCCCGCTGGAACAGACGCGATGGATTGGGTGTGATTTTGTTTCCCCGACGTACGAATGGCCCATCCTCACTCTGGGGGGTAACCGACAGGGCGAGTTTGATGTCACTGAGGTTGATGGCGTTACTGCTATAGTCCCAGACGGTCAGCGGCCACTCGTAAATACCGATGCGCTGTGAAACGGAATCCCGGATGCCGATAGCGGTGCGATATGATCCTGGCGGTGCCGGCAACGACAGAGACGCGGTTCGGACGACAGACTTGGCGCTACGTTTGGGAATTTCCTGTGGCGGCCGTTCCACGGGGCCGATACTGACTTTGGTTTCGGTGATGCGATGCAACTCCTGATCGCGGAGTACCACGAAGCTGTTGAACCAGGTGTGTTCTCCCTGCCCGTCCGCCACATGTCCGAGTTGACGCGCCAGTATACTGTATGCGAGTTCCACTTCGGTGCTGCCATTTTCACCCCGGTAGGTCACGGCATCGAAAATGAACTCCAATGGTTCACCACCGTAATCGAACTGGTATCCTTCGGGTTGTTTCGCGATCAGCTCGGATGCGATTCTATCCGGGTGGAAACGGTTTACTTTAGGATCAGCCGTCAGCGGTGGAAAATCAAATTCTCCGTTTCCGAAGGGATCGGAGAAGAACAGCTCCATGTCATATGGTACGTAGACCCAGCTCTCGGTAAAACCGCGACTGTCGGGAACGTACCATAAACGGCTGTTGAGATCTCGAATGGCATCGACCCTGGCATTATTGGTAGGAAACGCCCGGGCGGTATTCTGCCGATTGTCGGGATCGCCGTAACGAATGTAGATTTCACCCCTGCGGTCCCAGGGGAACTGGGCGTCGGCGAAGGTGGTGCGGGCGTAAAGCACACGGCGGAAATGCTCTACCAGACGTTCGTTTACGATCGTGGAAGGGTCCGGATCCCGGGCAGCCCAGAATTTGCGCCTTAACTCCACGCGTTCGTGTTCGGAGGCATTCTGATAGGCCAGGGCCATCTCTCCGGAAACAACGAAACTGAGGTCGGTATAAAGAACCCGCTCGGCGGGAGCCAACCCGGCCAGAAATTCTTCATACATAGTGTAGGCCTCACTATAATCCCGGACATCTTCCAAAGCCAGAGCATACAACTGTGCCCGCCTGGATTGGATTGCATCGTTGTGCTCGGATCCGGGTAGAACCGCGATCTGATCCATCATGGAAGCACCCTCTTCGAACCTGCGGGTTCTCATAAGGCACCCGGCCAGATGCTCAAGCGCTTCTTTATGATCCGGTGTCGCCAGGAGCTGGTTGAAATAATGAAGAATCGCCTTGCGGTAGTTCTTGACCGGAGACACTTCGTAGGTTAAGCCCAGATGATAGTGTGCGTTGGGATGTTGGGGATTGAGCTCTATCGCCTTGCGGAAATGCGGACGTCCGTCGACGCCATGCTCCCGCCGTTTTCCGAAGGTGCTAACGTAGGTCAACCCGAGATAATCGTGGATATCCGCGTTGTCCGGATCCATGCGCTTTGCCCTGCGAAACGCCTCACGGGCATCCAGACGCTGGCGATCGAGCCGAAGATTGGCGAGCCCGATACCTATGAGCGCATCCGCGGATTTTCTGTCATGTTTAAAGGCCTGTTCAAAAGACTTCAATGCCTTCTTGGGCTCTTCCTGCTGATAGAGGGTCCAGCCCAGCCGGTAATGGGCAAGCGAAGATTCAGGCTGCAGAGCCGCGGCCACCTCTAAAACCGCCTGGGCTTCGCTGTACAACTCCTGGTTATACAGTTCCTGTCCCTTTTTCATCAGATCGGAAAAGCCCGCCGTATGCTCAGGTTGCGCCACCGTAGACATCACACCGGAAAGCAACAGGGACATTATTGCACAGATTCGTAACCGGATCAATTTTTCGTTTTCAGCCTTTATCTTTAGCGATGATGAAATCTGTGGATCTGGATACGATACTGCCGGTTTGCAGATCCGTGATGGTAAGAGTCAGTGTGTGCGTCCCAGCTTCAGATTCTCCGAAACCTATCGATTGGTGCTGATACGTGTCGGATGTGTTGCCTTCGTTTTCGGAGACGAGCATAACGGATCGATCATCTTCAGATCGCGATGCAATTCTGCTCAGTTTGCCTATTCCTGCTAGGATGTTTCCGAAAAATCCCCGTTGCACTTCTTTAGATGTGACGGTGACCTGTGTCCGATAACGTGTCCGTTCGTTACTATCCACATTCAGGTTATAAATCTCATAGTAAAAGTACACTGGTTGTGTAGGTAGGTATATTCTAGCGGGGTGCGGCACGACCTCCAGGCCGTTTCGAAAAAAAACGCTTGATTCCGATGCCGGTTTGATGGATGAGGCCAGTCGGATATCGCTGATCTGCAGTGTGTCGCTGCCGTAATCAGAAGCAATTACGGGCACTTCATAGATACCTATGCGCTCCGACGCCTTATCACGTACAGCCAGTGCGGTCCGGTACTTTCCGGGGTCAACCGATGCCGAAAACTGGGCTGTGCGCAGTTGATCACCCTGCCTATCAATGGATGGTCTTGATAGGGGCCGTTCGATCGGTCCGATTTGACCGTTCAGGGAGGCGACACGATAAAAGTCCGCGTCCCGCAGGACTACACTGCCGTCCAGCCAGGTGGTCATCCCCCGGCCGTCACCTACATGCCCCAGTTGTCCCATGGGCACGCTGAATGCTACTTCCACCTGTGTCTTATCGTCCGCGTCTTTGAATGTGGCCACGTCCATTGCGACGGTAATCGGCCCTTCACCGTAGTCGTACTGATAATCCTCTGGCAATTTCTTCTTCAGCCGCGCCACTGTATTTCGGGGATTAATGGTTGATTGAGGACCGAAATCGATCAGAGAGAGTGGATAATCGTAAGTTTCCCGCCCCATCTGATCTACGAAAAATAGTTCTATGCCGTAGGGTTTGTAGACCCAGCTTTCTGTTTTAAACGTGATTCCGCGGCCGGTTGAGGGCCCGCCGGTCCCGAGGCTCAGTCGATACGGATTCGTGGAACGTATGACATCGATCCTGTTATCGCCGGACGGAAAGGGCGGTGCGGTGCCATCACTGAAAAACAAATTTTGCCGGTCATCCGGTTCTCCGTACCGGATGTAGATCTCACCGCGCCGGTCCCATGGGTACTGGCCCCTCGAAAAATGGATGCGAGCATACATGACCCGACGGTAATGTTCGATAAGCCGCTCATTGGCCTCTGTAGACGGATCCGGTTCCCGCGCCGCCCAGAACCGCCGCCAGACTTCCTTCCGCTCGGCCTCGGTGTTCCAGACCAGTTCCTCTGTAGGGTCCTCCGAACTCACATAGGCCAGATTTGTATACAATTCGCGTTCCTTCGAATCTATCGTTTCGAGGTACGCTTCATACGCCTCCAGAGATTGGTTGAACTGTTTTGTCTCCTGATACTTTGACGCGGTGAGCTGCAAGCGAATTTTATAGAGTCCGGGAAACGCCTCTTCACCAAACTTATCGATCAGTTGGGAAACCAGGCCCAGGCCCTCGTCATACTGCCTGGTTTCGATGACACAGGATCCAAAATGATCCAGTGCATCCATATGATCGGGGTTGACCATGACCTGTCTGGCGTATAGAGAAATTGCTTTGTCGCATTCCCGGGAAGGGAATTCGTAGGACCGGGCAAGTTGATAATAGGCATCGGGGTGATTGGGGTCCAGTTCGATGGCCTGTTTGAAGTACTTCTGTCCATCCTTGAATGCGCCGTATCCTCGCGACTTCGTCAGAGAGTTCTGGCCGATGTAGGACAGACCCAGGTAATACTGCACCTGAGGGTTTTCGGGATCCAGCTTGGCTGCGGTTCTCAATTCCTGCCGGGCGTCCAACCTCCTATTTTTGGTTCGAAGGTATACCAGTCCAACGCCTATATGACCTTCCGGTATTTTGCGTTTGAGCTTGATAGTGCGTTTAAAGTGTTTTAGGGCCGCTTTGTCATTTTCCTGTTGATATAGCGACATACCAAGTCGATAGTGGGCGAGGGCTGATTTCGGCTCGAGGTCCACGGCCTGCTGATATACGGCTGTCGCTTCAGGATACTGGCCGGCTTCGTATAGGGCCCATCCTTGATCCAGCAATGTTTGCACGTTTTCGACCCTCTGTGCAGGATAGATCGGTGCAGCTGCAATCAGAGTGATGAAGATGCAAGCGAAATGAAATGACATGGGGACGTTTCCTGCTGGGACCTTCAACGTGTCAACCTTACCTAACGATCACGAAATAAGTCACGCCGATGGCGTTCTGGTCCTATTGGCGGTCGGTTATGTTAGCGTCAGCGTACAGGGGCAACCAGAAGTCCGGAGGTATCGATAGATGTGTGTTTATGTTCGTTGGATGCCACCCCGGCGTCCTCGCATAGCAGAAGTGCTGCCGGATCCTACGATGATCTGGTGAGGAAACCTTCCACGCCGATCAAGGGAGGCCCGCCGCCGTGATCATACACAGTACCGCGACGACTCTGATGAGATGCAGGAAGCTTGAACACATGGCGTCCGCTTTTGCTATGGCCCGTCATGGCCCTCTTGATCCGGTATGACGCGCATGTCGATCATCTTTAAGGTTTCTTCCTCGTACCAGCGCCTGCGGTCATTTGTGACGACGAATTCTCTGGTTTTGGTGACGGTCTGATCTGAAACCAGATCCGTGATGGTAAGTGTCATGACATACGTCGCAGTCGGAGAATCTCCAGTATCTATGGATGTGTATTTGTATTCATTCGCCATTTCACCCTCGTCTTCGAACAACATCATGACCGACTCGGTGTTGTCGGATCGATTTATCAGGTTGCCGAGGCTGGAAAGAAAACGCCACACAATATTGCCTTTGCGTTCTTTGGTGGTAACTTCCAGTTCTGTTCGATAGCTTGTCAGGCCGGTTACATCCGGAGTTAGATTATATATCTCGAAATAGAAATGGACTGGATCGGTATCCTGAAAGATACGGGATGGGTTGGGTTCTATTTTGAGGCCATGACGCACGAACGGTCCGGGCTCGTCATGCTGAATGATCGAGTTGGCCAGCCGGATATCGCTCAGCCCCAGTCGCTTCCCCGTGTAGTCCGGTACGGTAAGCGACTGCTGAAAGATACCGATCCGGCGTGATGCCTCATCGCGCACTTCGATCGCGGAATTGTATTCTCCGGGTGGGGCATGTAAGGCTATCGAGGCGGTACGAAGATCCACGCCGATCTCTTTATCAGACTTTCTGCCAAGGGGCCGGTCCATCGGTCCTAATTTTGACGATGTGTTGGCGATCCGATGATAGTCTTGATCGCGAAGAACCACGTGGCTGTCGAACCAGGTTTTGAGTCCCTGGCCGTCTTCCACAGTGCCCAACTGCCGGGTCGGCACGCTGTACGCGAATTCTACCAGGGTCTGCTCATTATTGCCTTTGTAGGTTACCATATCGTACAGTAATTCGAGCGGTTGTCCACCGTAATCGAATCTGTAGGTTTCGGGATTTCTGTTGATAAGCTGTTCTGCCGCACGCTGCGGATGAAACCGACTCTGAATACTGGCTTCTTCGATACTCGTCTCATGGATACCCAGCGGATAATCGAATTTGCCCATACCGAGCTGGTCCACAAAGAACAGCTCGAGATCGTGTTCAACATAGACCCAGCTTTCGGATACGAATACCAACCCCTGTGTTTCCTGGCCTGCCCGGAAGGAAAAAGTGTGGATGTCCTGCGTCGTCATTGGTACGATATTCTTGTCGTCCGAATCAGGGTCGATAATAGTACGGTTTGTCATATTGGCCCATGGTAGGCCCGCGTTATCCACTTTGAGGCGATAGCGTAACAGATAGTTCCGTTCCCGGATCGCGTCGATTCGCGCATCGCCGGTGGGTTGGTAGTTCAACAGGGCTTTTTCTCCAGCACGCAGGAGAAAATGCTGCAGGTCGTCGGGTTCTCCGTAGCGGATATAGATATCGCCGCGCCGGTCCCATGGCTTCTGGCCGAGAGAATAGTATTCCCTGGCGTGCAAGACCCTTCGGTAGTGCTCCACCAACCTTTCGTTAACCACGGTTGCCGGATCCGGATCGCGAGACCCCCAGAATTTCTGGACGATTCCCTGTTTTTCGGACTCGGATGCCTGTTCGTAAACTGTCATTTCTCGATCGTTAGCCACGTATTTTAAATCTGAATAATAGATTCTCTCTGCCGGATCCAGCCCTTCGATAAATTCATCGTACATCTCGGCCGCCTTATCATATTCGCGTTCTTCCTGGAGCAGGGACGCCTTCAACTGGGCCAGCAGTGTTTTTGAGTAGGTGGGCAGGGCGTCTCCATGTGTATCCATCAGCTGTTCCAACAGGTCTACACCCACACGGTACTGCTTGGTCAGAAAGCTGCATTTGCCCAGATGGGACAGGGCATCACGATGGCCGGGGTTGACCGAGAGCTGCTTATAGAAAATGGACATGGCCCTGTTGTAATCACGGGAAGGAAATTCATAGGACAGTGCAAGTTGATAGTATGCATCAGGATGTTGGGTGTCATAGGCGACAGCCTGCTGAAACGCCTGGCGCCCCTGATTGACGTAGAGAGGTGCTGCCGGATCTCTTCTGCTCTGTTCCAGGTACGACATGCCCAGTTGGTAGTAAACATCCGCATTGGTAGGATCGTATTTCAGACCTTCCTTCATGGTCTGCCGGGCATCGATCATCCGGTTCTTGATGCGCATGTAGGTCCGCCCAAGACCAATATATGCATCCGAGAATTTTTTATTCCTCCGGATGGACTGCCTGTAGTGGTTCTCCGATTTTCTATTTTCCTGAAGCTCATAGTATGTCCTTCCGAGCCAGTAATGGGCCTCGTAGGATTTGGAATTAACGTCGACGGCTTCCAGCAGGACGGTTTCCGCATTGTTGTACTCTCCGTCCTCAAAGTGCTGCTGCCCCCGTTCGAGGAGCTTGTGGAAAGGATCCACCTCCTGCCCTGATACGACCCGGCCCCCTGCGACGCAGAACATAACCAGTAAGACGCCTATAACGGGACGGCGAATCGAATTGGTGCAAAATGTAAATATTGACAGAAACGTCATGCCTTGACACCTCCGATGGGTGTGCGCGGCTATCGATGTCTATCTTGTATGATACGCTAATCGACCCGGAAACGTTGCCCCGTTTCCGGTATGAATCGATGTAAAATGATCGAGGGCCTACCAGAAAACAATATCGAATGGATGCAACAGTGTGTCAAGCGGATTATGGCGTAAAGCGGAGAGCGAAATTAAGACTGCCGGATTCTACCTGGTCAATTCTTCTACCGGGGATTTTCCCATCATACCGCGGATGGTGTTGAGGAATCGGGTGTAGGGGGTTACTGGAGAGGTATTGGACCCAGCGGATGCGTGGTCCGCGGCATCCGACTGTGCTTGGGACGACACCGCGATCTGTACGTTAAAAAACAGATCGCGTCGTCTGCCCTGAAAGCATATTCGAAGTGGTGCGCCGCTCTGGAGGCACAGCGCTGCCGTCATAACATCCAGATCGGGGTTCAGGTCAACCGCCGCGTTCAGTCCATCGCCCGTGATCCGATCGACCAGGGCCGCTCTGGGTAACCCACACCATCGACGGTCGTCCCTGTTGATAGTGTCGACACGGCCTGGCAAGGTTAGCGACTCACACACGGCAGCAGAGGCAGGCAGTCCGGCTACGGTTGCTGCCGAAGCTTCAAAGCAATTGATTAAATCGGGAACCACTGTGACGGCGCGTCGCGCTTCTTCCTGGTCGACCGGCAGGCAGATCAGCAGGTGTTCGGTATGCCGGAAAGCATCTGGAAAACCCAGCAAACGTTTACGCCGCCGTCGCCAGGCAAATCCTTTCAGGATAACCCTGTCTTTTAATGGGATCACTTGCATACATGGAGTGTAACATTCCACTGATTATGTGTCAACCATGATCTGCATGGACGAACCGAAGTTGGAACTTCACCGAGGGTACGAGACAGCATTCATAAATGACTTGACCGATGTGTTGGTGGATATATTATGTGGATACCTAAAGTCCTACAACACAAGGTAATTGTCGCTGCAGAGAGTAAATATGGAATCACGGGATCAGGACGTCCCATTGATAATACCGAAAGAGGCGGATGGCTGGCGTACCGGATACGTTTCGATCATCGGACGCCCCAATGTGGGTAAATCTACGCTGATGAACGCGCTTCTGGGTGAACGGCTGTCGATCGTCACCCCAAAACCCCAGACGACAAGGCAGAGGATTCTCGGTATACTTTCAGAGCCCGGTGTCCAGATCATATTCGTCGATACGCCTGGAGTGCTCGAGCCGGAGTACAAGCTCCAGGAATTCATGCTGCGCTCCGCCGTGAAAACGATCCAGGAATCGGACGTTACCATCGCCATGGTGGATGCCGGCAGTTCACTTCGGGATCTGGATGATGAGCTGACCGGACATCTGACCCACAGCGCCGGGCCCGTCATCCTGGCTCTCAACAAGATGGATCGGATTAAAAAGCCTATGGTCCTCCCTTTGATTGATGAAGCCCGTTCCCGGTTTCCCTTTTCCGTTCTGATTCCGATCTCCGCGTTGAACCGGGACGGCCTAGAGGATCTCCTGGCCCTGGTGATTGAGCGGCTTCCGGTAGGGCCCCCGATGTATCCGCCAGACATGCTCACGGATCAGCCGGAGCGGTTCTTTGTAGGTGAGATTGTGCGTGAGCATCTGTTTACAGCGCTGTGGGATGAACTGCCGTATGCCAGTGCCGTCCAGGTGGAGGACTTTAAGGATCGGGACACCGGAAAAACCTACATCCGTGCGATCATTGTGGTTGAAAAGACGACCCAGAAAGCGATCATTATCGGTCACAAAGGCCATATGCTCAAGAAAATCGGTACGGCGGCCAAGGAAAGCATCGAAACATTTCTGGAGCGTCCCGTGTACCTGGACCTGTGGGTAAAAGTAATACCCACCTGGCGAAAACGTGAAATCGACCTCAAGCGCCTCGGATATTCGTAATGAAATATCAAAGGATAGTTCCGATCGAAAATCGTCGTGTACTTGAAATCAGCTGCGATTCGATGGCTTCGAATTTACGGATATTTGATGCTGACGGTACAACATTCAAGCTTGATCTACCGATTCGTGCACTACCCGCTTTTGCCCTCGCAATTCAGCCTCGCCCCATGATCTTGATTCCTCGGCAGGACGGCGTCGATCCCGCAATTGCCACCAGTCAACCGGGTGCCTCCCAGGCAAACCAAAGGACGTAGTTGAACACAGCGCCATCCACGTTGTAATCCTAATTTAGTCCAGCTTTTGAAATCTCTGAACACGGCCACATTATAGGAATAGGGATCTATTTTGTCCCTTAACCGTCTAATATCATGTTATATGCCAGGTCCCTGAAGAATGGTCCCGC
>CAYYIS010000003.1:43974-193062 GCA_964470965.1 uncultured Gemmatimonadota bacterium
CGCACGGGTTTCCAGTCGGTCGGACATCAAGTATCACTTCAAGGTAGTGGATAAAGATGATGTGAACGCTTTTGCCGTCCCTGGCGGGTATGTTTACGTGAATAGGGCACTGATTGCTCAGGTTGGGAACGAGTCGGAACTGGCCGGTGTCCTGGGGCATGAGGTGGGACCTATCGTGGGACGGCATGGCGCAAATCAGATCAGCAAACAATATGGCCTGACGTTCATCACGGAGATGATACTTGGCGGCGGCGGCTCCAGTAATTCACGACAGATCGCAGCCCAGTTTGCGGGCGTAGGCGGCGTTCTGGGTACGTTACATTACAGCCGAAAAGCGGAGCGGGAGGCAGACTTATTAGCGGTTCAGTTGATGTATGACACGAGTATCGACCCGAAAGGCCTGACGACTTTTTCGAAAAAGTGCTGTATCTACATGAAGAAGCAGGCGGTGAACCGGAAGGTTTTCAAGTGTTCCTCTCTACCCACCCGAACACTCGGGAAAGAATCGAAAACGTGCACCGGATGATCGCTGAATTAGCACCCAAGGCCGGTCTTCAGAAGGACTCGGACCAGTTTCAACAGGTCAAGGACCGGCTCCTGGCGATCACAACGAGGAAAACAGGCGGGTAGGAGAAAGTGTTGAAACTCGAAAAACGCCGTAGGTTAAAAGAGGTCCCGGCCCGGGTATTCTTTATAACGCTTTGACGACTCTCTTCGGATGACACCTGCATTTCAGTCGGGATCACGGAATTTTTCATAACACAGAAGCAGCCCTCCGCGGCTTGTTTGCTGGCGAAGCAGGAAATCAGGTCGCTGGCGTCCGACTTGGAGAGGCTGTCAGCCAGAGCGGATCGGATCCAGGCCTTCCCGATTCAACAAGGCGCTACCGACCTGCTGTTTGGCGAACTCTTCAGCGGACGGCTGGCCCAGGACGATGACCTCGTCGTCAATGACCTTATGCTCGACGCTTCGGATTGCGCCAGTTGCCCTCAAATGCCTCATTCAAGCGGGTGACGATAGAGTACCGAATACGCCTCAACGTAATCGAACGTTCGTCCAGCGTCATCCCTTCGCTGTTTTACTTCCGTCTGAAGGAACGGTCGCGTTAAGAATATCGAGATTAATCATAAAAGGCACAACCTGTGCCTCTATGTATGATGAAAATAAATATCCTTAAAACCACATAACAATTATGCTAAAATCTTGCTATCTAGAAACGAATTCCTCCGCGTTTCCATAAGGCTAATATGCATAAAATCCTTGACGTTACGAAACAAAAAACCCATATCAACCTAACACTTTTCTTAAAACCAATATTGTATTCCCTGGAAAACTGAGAGGCGTGCATGCAGTCACTGATGCTAAAAGGCGGCTTAGTAATCGATCCTGCACGGGTTTTTCAGTCGGTAGCGGATGTGCTGGTGCGCGACGGCCGTATCGCGGCGGTCGGTCCGGACCTGGCGGACGGGCACGCGACGGTTCTGGACGTGACTGGATATATCGTTACACCGGGACTGATAGACCTGCATACCCACATCTGCTGGGGATTTACAGAGATCGGCCTGGTGCCGGATCAGGTGTGTCCCCAGGCCGGGGTGACAACCATCGTAGATGCAGGTAGCTCGAGCTGGCCGAGCATGGGCTCGTTCCGGCATCAGGTGGCCACACCGTCAACGGCTCGTGTGCTGGGCTTCTCCAACATCTCCTGTATCGGCATACCCACGGCCGGGACGCCGGAGATGGAGAGCCTGAAGTTCGTGAACATTGATCGCACGGTCGGTGCCGTAACAGGGAACAGGGATCTGATGGTAGGTGTCAAGGTGCGTCAGGGAGCGCATCTGGTCGGAAACAACGGGGTCGAGCCGACACGGATGGCGGTGGAAGCAGCGGAACAGGTGGGTGTGCCGGTTATGGTACACGTGGGCCAAACACCCGGTCCTCTGTCTGAAATCCTGGACCTGCTCCGGCCGGGCGATATCATCACTCATGCCTACCACGGACACGCCCACGGCATCTTGGACGACCACCGGGCGGTGTGGACGGACGTAATCGAAGGAAGGCGTCGTGGCATCATCATGGATGTGGGACACGGCGCAGGCAGTTTCAAATTCGACGTGGCCCAGGCAGCGTTCGAACACGGCTTCTTTCCGGACGTTATCAGCACTGACCTGTATACCTCCAACGTGAACGGCCCGGTATTCGACCTACCCACTACCATGTCCAAGATGCTCAATCTTGGCATGCCGCTCACGGACATTGTCGCCGCCACCACTGCCATCCCGGCCCACGTGATCGGCCGAGATGACCTTGGCACGCTGAATCCCGGCGTCGTCGCCGACATCGCGGTATTCGACAGGCAGGAAGGATCCTTTGAATTTCGGGACAGCCATCGGGATGTGCGTATCTGGCCCGAGCGTTTGGTGTGCACACATACGATCCGGAAAGGGGAACTGTGGTACGGGACGGCTGCTAGATGAATCCTGCTAAAGAGCACTCTGGTTGAAGGCGTGAGCAACGCGGAAGGTGTTGCAAGAAAGGGGATGGGCGTGTGGCATGCAACTCAGTCCTTGACTTAGCCCCAATCATTGTCAATATTTACGGCACCGCAAAGTATAATACAATATATCTAATCCTGAATAAGGCTTTGAATTTTCTCTTACTCTTTCAAGGAGGATCCTATGTCTCATTCGAACTATGTGATCGAAAGTATACAGGAAAAACTCCTACAGACTTCACGGCGGTCATTTATGAAGCGATTGGCAGGCGGGGTTGCCGCGGCAGGATTGATGGCCGGCACCGGCCTGGCGGCTGCGACGCCGTATCGGGAATTGATGGACGCCGCAGATGCCATGCCCGCGGATGATATGGGCGATGAGCGGTTCTGGCTGTCGGTTAAGGGACAGTTCACGCTGCGCGAGGGACTCGCCGTCATGAACGCGGCCAATCTGTGTCCTTCGCCCTATCCGGTGATGGAGACGGTGTTCAGCTTGACCCGTGATGTGGATGCGGATGCTTCGTTCCAGAACCGGGGCAAGTTCCGAGGGATGAGGGAGGAGGCGCGAACGAAACTGGGCGTGCTGCTGGGGGCGGATGCCGATGAAATAGCCATCGTAAGAAACACGAGCGAGGCCAACAACGTCATCAGTAGCGGCTTTGAACTCAAGGCAGGAGATGAGATTCTGCTGTCGGATCTGAACCATCCTTCCAACAACAAGGCTTGGGAAGTCAAGTCCAGACGGTATGGTTTCAAGATCAACTATTTCCATGTTGACACGCCGCCTAACAGTCAGGAAGAGATCATCAGCGCTATGTCGGCAGCTATCACTCCGAATACGAAACTGATTTCCTTCACCCACGTATCCAACACGACCGGTCTGCTCATGCAGGCCAAAGAGCTGTGTGCCGTGGCTCGGCAGCGCGGTATCTTCGTTCATGTGGACGGCGCCCAGAGCTTTGGAGCGTTGAAGGTGGACCTGCACGACATGGGCTGCGACTCCTACTCCGGTAGCACGCACAAGTGGTTCATGGGGCCGAAAGAGGCGGGCGTCCTGTACGTGCGTCAGTCGGCGCAGGATCAGATTTGGCCCAGTATCATCAGTGCGGGCTACCGGGATGATTTGGTGGGCGCCCGGAAGTACGAAGCGCTGGGACAGCGGGACGACGGTGCAGTTTCCGCGGTAGGCCGTACAGTGGACTTCCATAACAAGCTCGGCCCGGACCGTGTAGAGGCAAGAATGCGTCAGGTGGCTGGTGCGATAAAAGAGGGATTGAGTAAGCTTTCCGGGGTGACGTTCTCGACCGCCATGGATCCGGGACTCTCCGCCGGTGTGGTAATTTTTAAACCGGGTGACCTTGACACCCGCAAGGCATTCGCCAAGCTGTATTCCGATTACAATATCGCCGGCGCCGGTATGGGCCCGAATATCCGTCTTTCACCGCATATCTACAACACGATAGAGGAAGCCGAACGTGCGGTCAAGGCAGTTGCGGAGATGATGAAGAACGGAATTTAAGGACGCCGTAAAAATCGCACAACGCCGCCTGCTGGATTCCCGGAAGGCATCCGGTTACTGGGACGGCGTCCTCGACAGCGGTGGCCGGTCGGAGGCGGAGTACATGTTGCTACTCTACCTCCTTGGCCGACAGGATGCTACGGCTCTCGTGAAAACTGCTGCCAGCCTTGGCAGTAAACAGGCCTCCGAAGGCGGGTGGCGCAGCAGCGCCGGTAATCCGAAGGACCTAAGCACATCTGTGACCGCTTATCTTGCGCTCAGAGTTCATGGAGTACCGTCCGAAGCGCCGTATATGCAGCGTGCTGCCGCCTTTATTAAAGAAAACGGTGGTGTGGACACAACGGATGTATTCACGCGGTCTTTTTTGGCGCTATTCGGGTGTTGCCCTTCTCACTGCCTTCCTTCTTTTTTTCCCGAGATGATGTGTCTGTCATCCTGGACCGGCAACGACTACCACACGCTGCCGGCCTGGCTGCGGGTTCTGGCATTGCCGGCAGCTGTAGCCCGGACTTGCGCCTCTTCGAAGACGCTACCCGATCCGGTTCGGCTGGATGAATTGATCGGGGGGAATGCCGTATCTCATACTTTCCGAAGTTCTCCCTTTATTCCCAAACTGATTTTCCTGCTGCTCACCATATCTGAACGTGTGGGCCTCACCCCGTGGCGAAACCAGGCGTTGCAGGCCGCTGATGAATGGCTACACGGCCGTTGCTCTGAGAGTGATGGCCCGGGCGCCTCCGCTACGGCTCTGATCTGGCTGCTCATCGCGCTACATTTTCTCGGTGTTGAGGCATCTCATCCGGATATGGTCCGGCCACTGGAAAGCCTGAACGAACTGTTCCGGGAGGAGAAAGACGCGTTGCACCTACAGCCGTACCAAACGCCGGTCTGGGATACCGCCCATGCGCAGGCGGCCCTGTGTTCGTCGGGTCTGGATCCCGGGGGAGAGGCAGTGCTTCAGGCAGCCGCTTGGCTGGTGGATCAGGAAATAACCTCTCCCGGTGAGTGGCAGGCGGCCAACCCCAATGTTCGATCCAGTGGTTGGGCGCGCACTTTCAACGGTAGATGGTATCCGGATATTGCCAACACCGCTAGAGTTCTTCAGGCTTTGCAGTTTCTACATGACGAGGGTGAGGGAGGAGCTGCGGCCCATGGTCTTATCAGCCGGATTTCGGTACAGGGTATCCTGGACGACAATCGTCTCGGTGTGGCCACGCAGCGGGGACTGGCCTGGTTGCTCAGCATGCAGAATCCGGACGGCGGGTGGGGGTACTGGGACAGGATGAGGAAAATGCATGTAGCACCACCACCGCCGTTTTGCGATACTCCGGATGCAGTAGACTTGAGCACGGCGGAAAGCACAGCCCTTTCTCTGTCCGCATTGAGTGGTTTCGGATACAACAAAGGGGCGCCGGTGGTAAAGCGGGCAGTGGTTTTCCTCAAAAATACACAGAATCGAGACGGTTACTGGGAGTATCCGCGTTTTAATGCGCCCATCTACACTACCTGGTGTGTTCTGGAAGCGCTTCAATCGGTAAAAGAGGATACAAAGCGTGGAAAGGCTGTTAAAGCTGCTGAATGGTTGAGGGACCTCCAGAATCCTGATGGTGGATGGGGCGGCCCAGTATGCACGGCCTGGGCGATCATGGGCCTGATGGCGCAGGGCGATGTGGATCAACAGGTAGTAGTAGACGGTGTCGCCTATCTGGTAGACACACAACGATCCGACGGGGCTTGGCAGGACGAAACAGCCCCGACGCCGAGGGCACCGGGGCTGTTCTCATATACAGACGACCTTGGGGCATTGTATTTCCCTCTGATGGCGCTTGGTAAGTACAGGCAGACGCTATAGTCATTGATTACGCCGCGGCATCAGGCTGTTCTGGACCACAATAAACGTCTGGCCGTCCGGGGCTACTTCGTAAAGGGTGTTGAAGCCGATAACCGCCCTCGGCCCCATGCCGACTTTCTCTCCTGAGAAGAGAACCTCCGGCGTACTCACACTGAACTCCGGTGTGGTCGTGGTTGAAACGACAACAAGGTCATTGCCCTGCCAGAAGTAGATCTCATCACCCTTGCCGTTCCACCGGGGCCAGACTCCCCCATCCACGGATATTTTTACCCGTCTCCCATCGGGGAATGCCTTCACGTAGGCGTCCCACTTTCCTGTTTCATCGGCAATGTAGGCGACGTATTTGCCGTCCGGAGAAAAGCGCGGCATGGCTTCTTTGAACGTTGGTGTATTAGTGAACTGAATCGGCGTACGCTCTTCCACATCCACATACCAGAGATCACGGTTGTCATGGAGGGTGTCTGTCTGATCGTGGTAGTGGTACAGGATGTACTTGCCATCCGATGACCAGGTAGGTGCGTAGGTTTCGTGGGGCGTCAGCAGGAATGCCCGTTCAGCGTTGCTCTCTTCGCTGACCATGTAAAGGTTCGCCGGACCGTTGCGATATGAGAAATAGACTATTGACCTGCTGTTCGGCGACCAGGCGGGTTGCCGTTCGTTGGATGGATGCCTGGTAGCCTGGAACTTGACGTTCCGCCGAAGATCATAGACCCAGATATCGTCGTCCCCGTCCCGAATGTTACGGCCTCTGACGGCGATCATATTTCCGTCAGGCGAGAGGATAGGACCGGTGATGATCGCCTGGGCATCCCCAATGTTTTCCAGTACGTTACCCCCACGATCTACCCAGACCATCTGCTGCTTGGGCGGTGGAGAGTCCTGCGCCTGCGCCTGTGTGACATCGCTCCTTAGAAACATCGCAGCCGTGATCATACATATTAAGGATATTAAGACATTCCACACCATAACGGCCTCCAGAGTTAATAGATACTTCTAATCAATAATGACTGTCTATGATATTGTGCCGTCTAGCCTCTCCGGACCTAGAAATACCAGCTTCGGGTGTCACATATGACCGGTCGCGGTTTACGGTATCGAAGAATATCTCACTTGTTGTTGGGGAAACCTTTAAACGTTCACACGCCCCGAAACCGTCGATTATTGGCATTGTCTGGAACCAGAATGCGTTGAGATTTTTAGATGATATCAAGTGGTCTAACCCACTCATGGTTAGACAAATCCTAGGCACCTTCCTCTGCCTTGAACGGGTACCGCCTCCCATTGAGGAGAAGTCCAATCGCTGTGTTTCGAACGAAATATTTGTAAGTTGTCAAAGAAATAACGGAGGTTAATCCTATGGCAAACAAATATTTGACGATGACGGGTATTTGCCAGTCAAACATCGAAAAACTGATCAATGCCACAATCGGCAGGTGGACAAGATACATCCAATATGACCCATCTGATATGAACCGAAACGTCTTATTAAATTCGCGGAATCTGCTCTCGGCAAGCCCGATGAATCCGAAAGAAAATATTGTGGCGCAACTTACTTTTATCGTGTACTTCACTAGCTCCGACAGGCCTTCCAAGTCAGCCTCATCCCGCCCTACCCAAGAGTCAGCAATGACCAACACGGCATGAACAATAAACATCAACAGAGCGATAATTAGATAAGTCGACCAGTGAGAAATCATCGACGACAACAAGCTACTATTTCCATATAGCGCATATCCAAACACAAAATATAGGCCACTTGCCAAGGGGTTATATATCAATTCACCCCATGATGGTATGTTCACAAACAGACACAAAGAAATAAATCCTATTGGTATCTTCGGCCGGAAAAACATCTGTACAAAAAGTGACTTGATTCGAGCAGACCCTCTTTGGACAAAGCCCAATTGAACCTGAAGAGCGAAGTTCAGCATCTTCGCTGAGAGCAAGGAGGCACCTCGGAGCAATATCGTGAACAACGCGAAGATTATCAAGTGCCACAGGAACCACAGATGATAAGGAAAAAGAGGGCTCCGCAGCGAATAGAAAAAATCAAATTCACCGGAAAAGCCGTATTTGAAGATCCATGGAATAGTAAGACTCATCAGCGGAAGAAAAATCACCATAGGTAAACCAATCCGCAGCAGCCTGTTCCACCACCAGGCTTTCCAGGATTTTCTGGTGACCATTAAGTTGGCAAAAAAACCAGAAAGTATGAAAAATAAAGGCATCCGCCATATATGAATAAAGTCAAAAATAATCTGAATCACCCGTGAAGATTTCGGATCAGATGGCCAAAAACCCGCCATTCCCGGATGGTACGGCATGCCGGCATGAAGTACTAACCCCAACAGCATCGCGACCCCTCGTAGGACGTCCAGACCGTGATATCGATCGATATAAGATGCTATCGCCATATTTAATTCCGATTTGCTGAAACGTCCCAATAGGAAGTATCAACTAAAATGTAAACCTCATTGTGTAATGTGAGCGCTCTGGTCGTTGACAAAATAAGTGGTCTACCCGTGATCAGCCACATGTGCCACATACCTGTCGCCCAAGCAGTCAAATCTGAGGCAGCCGTCCGAATATGCCGCTGCGAAACCGCTAAACATGCACCTTGTCATCGACTACAGCCGAATGACGTTGAGAAGCTATAGCTGGAGTTGCCACCGGACTAATTCCCAACCCAGTAGGTCATGAGCGGACGGGAGATGCCCTTGACCTGTATTTCGCCACGAAATCCGCATTGAATTTCGTCTTTGACTAGATCATAGGTGGATTCGGAGAGAAGAATTTTGCCGGACTGGGCGGCTGTTTCCAAGCGGGCGGCTACGTTCACTTCCTTGCCGATGATGGTGTAATCCATCCGGTCCGCACTGCCGAAATTCCCGACGGTGCACTCGCCCGTGTTGACGCCGATGCGCACTTCGATGCCCATCAGTTCGGACTGGAATATCATGTCTTGGGCCATCCGGACGCACCGAACCGCATCCTCTTTGGTGCCGAGAGAGTTGGGGTCCCCGAAGAACACCATGACGCCGTCTCCCAGATATTTGTCCACCGTGCCGCCGTAACGCATAGCGATTTCTGTCATTTTGTTCAGGTAGCGATTGAGCCAGATGGTGACTTTCTGGGGGGGCATCGTTTCCACTTTGGGCGTGAAGTCGACGATGTCTGAGAAAAAGACTGTTAGCATTTTTTGGTAGGACTCGATTTTTACGTCTTTCTCGCCTTTGAAAATCGATGCGTATACCTGCGGGGACAGGTATTTGGCCAGCTTTTCCGCCAGGACCGCCAGTTTGTCTTGTGCCGCTTTCAGCTGGATGTGGTTCCCGACGCGGACGACCAGTTCAGTGGAATTGAACGGTTTGGTTACGTAGTCAACGGCGCCCACTTCGAATCCTCTGACGATATCGTTGACGCTCGTCTGGGCGGTCAAGAAAATGACCGGTATCCCCTTTGTCGCGGGGGAAGCCTTCAGACGTTCACAGGTTCCGAATCCATCCATTACCGGCATCGTGACATCGAGCAGGATCAGGGCGGGATGCACCTGTTCCGCCAGTTCGAGCGCTTGAAGTCCGTTGCCGGCGGCATGGATTTCATAGCCCTCGTTCTCCAGAATGGCCCGTAAAATCTCCTGGTTCGCCACCGCGTCATCTACAACCAGAATGCGTAGAGGTTCCCCCGGCAGATACAATGGTTCAGTCATGTAAAATAGATTGAATTGTGACAAACATTCATATCTATTGACCTTTCAGATGCTTTGGGTTTTCAAATGACAGAATTTGCCGTTTGAATGATGGTAGGCATATTTTATAATTTCAAATGGAAAGTATCAATTGAAACGGCATTCCTCTTTGCGTTATTCCTCCAAAATTCACAGTTCTCAATGGCGCATCAGGCATCAGCACGAACGGGGTGTCTCAGAATGTTTATTCATGCTTTTCGTTGAGTTTCCGAATATCCTGCTTGAGCGTTTCTCCTGATTTACCGGTGATCTGCATCTCCAGCGGCTTTTTCTCCGGTATCTGCTGCCGTGGAGTTGCGGAATACGTAGGTGCGCCCTGAGCAAACGTCAATTCAGCGCCGGATCTGAAACAGAGATGCGTAAAGGCTTTAACATACGGCCCGCCAGTAACATCCTTTCACGAGTATTGACTGATCAGGTCGATACCTGTCTCCCGTCGGCAAACTCAATCCCTTCTTCCATCTCTGTTTCATTAAAGACCTGCAGCATGAACGGCACACCGAAAAACAGGAGGCTCAGATAAGTAGGGCTCATACCGATGGCACCGTGGCGTTTCGGGTCACCGCTTCGGTCCTGCATGTGTACCAGCAAGCGTAGGATTTCGCGGCCGGTTTCCAGGTAGCGCCGGTCGCCTGTGAGGCGGTATGCATAGGCTACATGACGGCACAGGATACCGCCGTAATGTTCCTGTAATGCGAATTGGGTATCGAAAAGATTCGGATAGCCGCAGAACCAGTCCGTAGCCCGCCGGTACACGTCGGCCACATCTTTCCGGCCAGTCAACCGGTGCAGCAGCTCGAGGCCGAGCATAAGGTAATGGGTCTGGTATCCCTTCTGTTCGTCCCGGGGCAGCACCCGTATCAGTTCCTTGAAACGGCCTCCGAGGGCGTGGAATTCCTCGTCGGTAAAAGGTTCAGCGCTGCCCATTTCGACCGCCAGTGTGGTTCCTTCCGTGGCCATACCGTAAGGTGCCTGGTCCGGCAGTTTGTCCGGCGTGGAGATCTGAAACCGTTTGTGCCAGCTTCCGTCCTCGTTCTGCCCCCGCGCAATCGCCTCATAGACTTCTTCCGCACGATTCATGACCCGGATGTCACCGTTGATTTCGTAGACGTGGAGCAGACCGCGGAGTACGTTGGCAATGCTCCGGAGGCTGAAGCTGTAGGCCGGATCCTCAGTCCACCGGTACCTCATGAAGAAGGCCCCCGCCTCCTGCAGAACGTCGTAGGTACGCAGATCGCCGGTCAGGTAGTAATAATCCACCCAATTATCGATGAAGGTATGGGATGCGCACGGCTCGTCACTGAAGTGGTCGATACTGTGCCGGAAGCAACCGCCGACCATGTACGGCCGGATCGCGTTATGGTGGCATGTGTCCACATCCATGGAATGCCTTGTCATAGCTTCACCCAGGCGGAAGTACTTTACCTCTCCGGTCCGCAGGTACTGGATCCATACACTGTGCCGCGGGTCCCATTCACTGTTGCACCAGCCCCAGCGACCCCGGAACCTCCAGTCTTCGTCCACTTCGTCCCACTGGGCGAGTACGTCACCCCGATCAAGAAAACCGTACCAGCGCCCCAGTTCGATGCATCGGGCCATCCAGTCGACGAAATCGGTCATCAAGCGTTCGGATGCGGGAAACCGGTCCGAGGCGCGTGGCATGAAGCCGCCGGTTACCTCGCAGTCCGCAGCCCAGGTCGGGTCCAGAGCAGCATGCGGCGGGTTCAGCAGCCCATGCAGCTGTTCTATGGCCTGCGTCCGTTTTTCCGACCTGTAGAACGTGACAAAAAACTCCCTTGTTTTCGCGGTTCCCGTTCCGTCAGAATAAACGCCTTCTCCCTCGTGCCACGCGACGCCTTCGGCGTACCGGGCCAGATTAAGGCGCCTGCCGCTCGGATCCCGCCACAGGTACACCGTGAGGCCGTCACCACTACCGCTCGTCTCCAGGGCGCAGGGAAACTCCTCCGCCATATCCCTGAGGGCGACGCCTACGCCGACCTCGTCCCCGTCGACGGTGAGCCACCCTTCGGTTCGCTCACCTTCCGAAATCACACGCTGCTCCGCACCCCGATTTCGGTACAGGCGGAAATGGTTGTCGGCGAACTGGGCCAGGTGGATCGTCTCGTCTGGCGCCAGCGTTCCATCCATCGGCCGTGTGGACGACAAGGCGTACCGAACGGTCCCGTTCAGCGCCACAGGAATATGTATTGCTATCTCGTCGATTTCCGTTTCGCGGGGGTTGCACGCCATGACGACCGTATGCAGTACCCGCAGATGAGCCTGCCCGGCATACGCATAGATGCGGGTTGTATATCGGAACGGCCGATAGCCGGCATAGTGATGCATCGGAATATCGGCCTCGCAGGCCCCATCACAACGGATCACAGCGCGAAGCGGTCCCGCTTCTTCGATGCAAACGGAATAAGCATCCGACGCCAGTGAAGCCCGGCAGACACCTCCCATGCCGTATAATTGCCGCTGTGTCCCACCGCTGGTCCCACCTTCGGTGATACCCACCCATGCATCGCCCTGCCGTCCGTTCTCCCGTGCATCGTATACGGTATACTCCTCGCTGTCGGATTCCCGGTTCCTGAGGCCAATCTGGTCGATCAGTCCGTACCGTTTCCGGCCTATCCGAAATGTTAGCGGGCCCGTATCTACTGCGATATACTCGTCCGATTCCTCTAAGTTTATGGTTAGAGCAGTCAGCGGCGCCGGGTGTTGTTCGTTATAAGACATGGTATAAACGATGGTTGCCCCGGCCGCTACGTCGACCTGAAAATCGATCAGCACCCACTTGACGCTTCCATCGGGCCATCGGCTGAGCACCCGGAACTGCGCGGGCACATTCGCCCCGTCCGGTGCCGACATCCGCAACCCTACTATTTCGAAAATCACCCCCTGTGGCAAAGGTGCGCCACGGGTGAGAGGATAGCGGAAACGGCTCAGTCCGTTGGATTCTGTGACAATGAGGGGGATAGATAGATTCATTTTTCCATTGATTCATTTTTCCATTGATTCATTTTCAGATTATCATGGAATGATAATTCTTCATACGCAGATTGTCAACCAATCTGAAAACAATAGAGGAATCGTAGATGGATGATGTTTTTTCATTGAAGACCATTACGGTCGAAGGCGTTGCTGACGGGCCGCACGTACTCATTATAGGTGGTGTACACGGGGATGAGTTTGAATCAATGGGGGCTATCAGGCGGTTGCGAACGATCATAGATCCGTCTGGGTTACGAGGGCGAGTGACCCTGGTGCCGGTGGTTAACGAAGCCGCGTATCTTCGCGGAGAGCGCACAGCGGAGGACGGACTGGACTTGGCGCGTACCTGTCCCGGACGCCCGGACGGTTCGATCACCGAACGGGTGGCTTACGCGGTCAGCGCCCTGATAAGGGAGGCCGATTATCTGATCGATCTGCACAGCGGGGGCAACATCATGCAATTTTATCCGACCGTCGGCTATACGCTGCATTCCGATACGGACATCCTGAATGTTCAGCGGCATATGGCTGAGGTCTTCAACCTGCCCATTGTCTGGGGCACCACCTCCCGGCTGGACGGTCGAACGCTGTCGGTCGCCCGCGACGCCAGGGTGCCGGCTATATACGCGGAATACATGGGCGGCGGAATGTGCGATCTCTCCGGAATCATCGCCTATACTGACGGCTGCCTGAACGTTTTGGGCGACCTGGGTATGCTCGACCGTAAACAGCCGGTTCCGTCCACAGAACACGTAGTGGAAGACGCCCGGGGCCAGTCGGGACATATCCAGGTGAATTACCAGGCGCCGATGGATGGTTTTTTCGCACCCGCCGTGTCGCTCATGCACCCGGTGGTGCCCGGTGATATCCTGGGCACCGTTACCGATATTCTGGGCGACAGGGTGGAAGAAATCGTATCGGTACACGCCGGGCTTGTCCTGTGTCTCCGGGTCTTCAACAGCGTCCTGGAAGGGGACAGCCTGGGTGCGGTGCTGGAGATAGATTAGGCGATTTAAATTTGGATGGAGTGGATTATCTCTGTCGCAGATTTTAATGGCTTGATTCGTTGGTGATGTAATGATTTACAGCACCACGTAGGGGTAGATCGCAATTCATCGTCCAGCATCCCGATGCCAACAAAAGACATCGGTCCCATACACCTCCCGAGGATAAACCCATGTCCTTTCCTAACATCGTATTCGTTTTTGCCGATCAGATGCGTGCTCATACCACCGGCTTCAGTGGCTCCCAAGTGCGTTCGCCGTATATGGACCGTATGGCATCCGAAGGGGTTGTGTTCGAGACCGCAGTGGCCAATGTGCCGGTATGCACGCCGTGGCGTGCAGCGTTTCTGTCGGGACAGTATCCACTGTCCACTGGTATGTTCATGAACGACGTGCGCATGCCGACCAACATACCGACATTCGGTACCGCTCTCCGGGACGCTGGGTACGACACCGCCTATATCGGCAAGTGGCACCTGGACGGCCCGGAACGGAGCGGATTCACTCCGCCCGGACCGCGCCGGCAGGGTTTTGATTTCTGGGCAGTAGGAAACTGTACCCACAACTACCACGAATCCATCTATTATCGTGATACTCCGGAACCCCTTTACTGGGACGGATACGACGCAGAGGGCCAGACGACCGTGGCCCTTGATTACATCCGTTCCCATGGCAAGGATAATCCATTCGCGCTTGTTCTGTCGTGGGGACCGCCACACAATCCCTATCGTATGCTCCCGGAGCGATACCTGAATATGTATTCGCCTGAAGACATTGACGTACGTCCCAACTGTCCGGAACCTGACTTTGGGGATCTGACCGGGTATTACGCCCATGTCACTGCCCTTGACGACCAGCTTGCCCGAATCGGCGGCACGCTGGAGCACGAAGGACTACTCGACAACACCATTTTCGTATTCACCTCGGACCATGGTGATATGCTTGGCTCCCAGGGCCGCCAGCGAAAGCAGCATCCGTGGGACGAATCGGTGATGGTGCCGTTTGTCATGCGGTGTCCGGTTCAGGTTTCTCCCGGGCATCGAATCACCTCGCCGTTCAACGTGGTGGACATTTTGCCCACGTTGCTGAGCCTGGCCGGCGTACCGATTCCCGGCACCGCCCAGGGCCGGGACCACGCACCGGCGGTGCGCGGCGAACCGTTTGAAGGCAACGATGCGGCCTATACCATGTCCATCGCTCCTTTTGCCGAATACCGCGGCCAGCCATGGCGCGGCCTGCGTACCGAACGCTATACCTACGCCCGCAACCTGGACGGCCCCTGGCTACTGTATGACAATCAGGAGGACCCGTACCAGTTGAACAACCTGACCGGCCGCTCGGATGACGGGGGCCTGCAGCAGGAAATGGATTTCCTGCTGCAAGGCCTTATGCAGGAGCGCGGTGACGAACTGATCCCGGCTCAAGCGTATCTGGACAAGTATGGTTACGAGGTCGATAAGGTCGGAGCCGTGCCTTATGATAATTAACATTGGAAGATGAAACGGTTAAGGAGGTCGCTTGACAGAGAGGCTGAAAGCACTCGAGCACGTTTCTTACCACACGCGGTATAGGGCAGGGGGAGCAGGTACCGGTGGGTGCAACTGCGCAGGGGCGGCTGGGGCGTGAGACGTTCTAGCTGGATTCTTGGAATGTGAACGACTCCGGCGTTTTCCTGTTCGTGCTCGTTGGAATATTCCAGGAAAAATACCCGTAGGACAGATTAGTTCCCCTGGCTTTGACGAAGTGCGAGTTAGTCTTTATATTCAATAATAAGACGGTTGGATATGTTATGCGCGTCCAGAAAGCTGCCGTATCTGACATGTATCAGTCGAGGATCCCTTTCTCTCTGATGTGGGCGTATTATTCTGCGGTGCACGGCTGACAAGCTATCGTCGTGGAGTTGCGCCTGGGCAGAGAGGACAGACCTTTTAGCCCGGTGATCAAATGCCCACTCCCAACCTGCTCTACATTTTCACAGACCAGCAACGCGCCGACACACTCCGGTGCTACGGCAATGATCAGATTCAGACGCCTGCCCTCAACGGGCTGGCCGAAGAGAGTTTTGTGTTCGAGAACACCTACGTAAGCCAGCCGGTGTGCAGCCCGTCGAGGGCAACCATGTTGACTGGCCTGTGGCCCCACACCGCCGGGGTGCCCGCCTGCAACGTACCTCTGTCTGCCGATGTGCCGACCATAGCCGAGTATCTTTCCGACGAATACGACTGCGCCTACATGGGCAAATGGCACCTGGGCGATGAGATTTTCCCGCAACACGGCTTTGACACCTGGGTGGGTAGCGAGGATACGTACCGGCATTCTTTTTCGGATCCGACACGTTTGCTTCAGCTCAGCCCTTATCACCAGTTCCTTGTGGAAAACGGCTTTGAGCCGGATGTGGAAAACAGGGGCGCACAGGTCTTTTCTCGTCACATGGCGTCTGGGCTGGAAGAACCGTTCACGAAGGCCACCTTCCTCGGAGATCAGGCAGCGCAGTTCATCCGGGAACGGGGTGATCAACCGTTTGCGCTTTGCGTCAGCTACCTGGAGCCACATCCGCCGCATACCGGTCCCCTTAACGATCTTTACGATCCCTGGTCTCTGCCCACAGGACCTGAATTCATGAAGCCGCCGCCGGACAATGCACCGCTATTCATGCGGCTGATGGCGTCCTATTACATGGCGTCCGAAGAATACGGGTACGACTTGAGGACCGAAGCAGGTTGGCGGGCCGTCCGGGCGCGCTACTGGGGCAACGTCACACTGGTGGATCGGTCGGTGGGGAAGATCCTGCGTGCCCTGGACGAAAGCGGTCAGGCGGACAACACCCTCGTCGTGTTCACCAGCGACCACGGTGAGATGGCCGGCGACCACGGCATCCTGGGTAAGACGGTGATGTACGAGGCGTCCGTACGGGTGCCCATGCTTATCCGTGCGCCCATGCTCGGCAGGGAACAGACAGTGTTCAGCGGCAATTTCAGCCACATCGACCTGGCACCAACAATCCTGGACCTTTTGGACCAATCCGTTCCGGAACGGATGCAGGGCAGGAGCCGGGTGCCGGTGATGAACGGCACAGAAGATCTCACGGACAACGACGTGTTTATAGAATGGAACGGGCGAGACGGCCATATACCCGCATCCATCGGCGAGGCCGAAGTGAACCGCAGCATGGGCGAGCCATACCGTACTATCGTAACTGCAGACCGTTGGAAACTAAACCTTTACACCCGCGGTCAGAGTGAATTGTACGATCTCAACACCGATTCGTATGAAATGAATAACCTCATAGACATCCCCGATCATAACGACCTAATCCAGGATCTGACCGACCGTATACATCGTTGGCGGGAGGAGACGGGAGACAGGAGTCTTCAACAATGATAATCGATTGCCACACACATGCCTGGGATTACTGGCCCTATGAACCTGCCGTACCGGACCCGGAAAGTCGAAGCCTGGTAGAGCAACTGCTCTGGGAAATGGATCGCAATGGCGTGGATGTGTCCGTACTGGTCTGTGCCCGTATCGAGCACAACCCGAACAATAACGACTACGGCGCCGACTGTGTCCGTCGGTATCCGGACCGGCTGTTTCAGTTTGCGGACGTGGACTGCTCCTGGACCGACACCTACCACACACCTGGCGCGGTAGACCGGCTGGTAGAAGCCGTGGAGAAATATAACCTCAAGGGGTATACGCACTATTTGAAACAGGACATGGAATGGTTCGAATCCACCGAAGGTATTGCTTTCTTCGAGAAGACGGCCGAGTTGAATCTAATTGCCAGCCTGGCGCTGGGTGCGGCCTGGCAGCCAGCGTTGCGTAAACTGGCCCTGCGGTTTCCGTCGATCCCGTTCCTTTGCCATCACATGTCCGGTGCCCGTGCCGGTGAGGAGCCGCCCCATGAAATCTTGAGCCAGATTCTCAAATCCGCCGAAGTGCCCAATATCCACATCAAGCTGTCCGGGTTCCAGTACGTATCCGAAGTGGCCTGGGAGTATCCCCATTCAGATGCCATGTGGATTGTCCGGAGGCTGTACGAGAATTTTGGTCCGGAGCGTCTGTGCTGGGCTTCCAACTATCCTCCGGTGGCTCTGGCCACCACCTACCAGCAGTCCTTGGAGGCGGTACGCACGCACTGCAGTTTTGTCGTCGAGAAAGATATGGAGTTGATTTTAGGAGGGAACATGCAGCGTCTGCTGGGGCTGTAAGAGATCTGTTGTAATTTTCGAAGGATTCGTGCGGATTGGATGATGTAACCCGGCTTCCAAAGCTTGTCGCACCCGCACCTGGGGGAGCAATCCGTCAAGTGGGCAATAAAAAAAAAGTCCAGTGCCTTTTGCATGACCTTGCCGGCTGTCTGGGACCATCTCCGCAGGCCATCGTGTTCCGCCGTATCGGGAAGGGCAGATCGAGTAGACGCCCTTCATGGGTGCCCGACTTTCGTGCGATCACTTTCGCGACCTGTGCCGTGCATCGATAGGAACTGGGAATACTTCCTGTCTGGAGCACGGGCCAATATAATGAAAAGAGGATATATTCTTGAGCAGACCCAACATTCTCTGGATATGCAGTGATCAGCAACGGTGGGACACGCTGGGATGCTACGGAAATGCGTGGGTGCACACGCCGCATATCGACCAACTGGCAGGTGGAGGCGTCCGGTTTGAGAATTGCTTTTCTCAGAGCCCGATCTGTACCCCGAGTCGGTCGAGTTTTCTCACTGGCCGGTATCCACGAACCACCCGCTGCCGCCAGAACGGGCAGGACATTCCAGAGGACGAAGTGCTGGTCACCCGGCTTTTGGCCGATGCCGGATACAATTGCGGGCTGGCCGGTAAGCTACACCTGTCTGCCTGCAACCCATCGGTTACCGAGACCATGGAGCGCCGCATTAACGACGGGTACCGGGATTTCCACTGGTCTCACGACTCCGAACCGGCCTGGACCACCAACGCCTACTACCAGTGGCTGGCTGAAAAAGGCGTGACCCGCGACTTGAAACCGCATCCAGACTGCGAATACATTTCCCTCGGACCGCCTGCTGCGAACCATCAGACTACATGGTGCGCAGAGAAAACGATCGAATTCATAGAAGCGGCAGCTCAGCGCGATGAGCCGTGGCTGTTTTCGGTCAATATCTTCGACCCGCACCACCGCTTCGATGCTCCAGAGGTTTATCTCAACCGTTACATGGACCGGCTTGATGACATCCCACTGCCTAATTTCGTGGAAGGGGAACTGGAGGACAAACCGCCCGTGCAGGCCCACGACCACGTAGACGGCTATCGCACCTACGGGTTGCCGTATCGTCAGATGAGCGACCGGGACCACCGTTACGTTAAGGCTTCCTACTGGGCCATGTGTGATCTAATCGACGAGCAGGTGGGGCGAATGGTGGAGACGTTGCGGCGTACAGGGCAGTTGGACAACACCATAGTCATTTACATGTCGGATCATGGTGAAATGCTGGGGGATCATGGCCTGTACCTGAAAGGTCCATATTTCTACGAACCGGCGGTGCGGGTGCCGCTGATCATCTCCTATCCGGACACCATTACACCGCGGACGAGCACCGCTCTGGTAGAATTGGCCGATCTGGCCCAAACGTTGCTTGACGCGGCCGGATTGCCACACCACCGAGGTATGCAGGGACGTTCCCTTTGGCCGTTGTTGCGGGGGCACTCGGATATCCATAGGGAAGACGTTTACTGCGAATATTACAACGCTAAGCCATCCTCCGCGGACAAGAGCGCGCAGACCACCATGGTGCGTACCTCACGCCACAAACTAACGGTAGACCACACCAACAATACCGGCGAACTGTATGACCTCGCCGCCGACCCCAACGAATCCCGCAACATGTGGCATAAGCCATCGCACACAACGCTCAAAGCGGAGCTTCTTGCCCGGATGTGCAACCGGATGGCGTGGACGGTCGACCCTCTGCCGGAGCGCCGTTCGCCATGGTAGGGAACTTGGTTGATGACACTACGCCTCACCGAGTTCTTGATTGACGAACAGCAAAGCCCATAGGAAAGCCGCGGAATTCCTTGATCCATCAGTACCTTGGAGAGGCGAAAGACCATACCCGGGAACGGTGGATTGAATAGGCTGTTGCTATTTACCCGCTGTGTAAGTATTTTGAAATTGAGATTTTATCATACGCTTACTGCAGAAATATGAGGAGGCTCCGGTATCGATACGCCGAAAAAGAAGATGTCGCTGTCGACGGTTCGACAGGTGTTCTGGGAGATCATATGGCCGCGCAGGTTTCTGATTCTGCTCGGACTGGTCCTGATAATCATCAACCGCCTAGCGGGATTAGTGCTGCCGGGCTCCACAAAGTACCTGATCGATGAAGTAATCCTCAACAAAGATACGGAACTCCTTCAACTCATAATCCTTGCGGTCGGCATCGCTATTCTGTTTCAAGCGGTGACCGGCTTTGCCTTGACCCGGCTGCTCAGTGTGGAAGCCCAGCAGTTGATAGCACAGCTTCGGGCTAAGGTGCAGAAGCATATCATCCACCTGCCCACGCGATATTTCGACAACACCCGCTCCGGTGAGTTGGTGTCACGGATCATGTCCGATGTTGAAGGGGTGCGCAATCTTGTGGGCACCGGACTGGTTCAACTCATCGGCGGCATCCTTACCTCGATCATCTCGTTCGTCATCCTTCTCAATATCAACGTAGTGCTGACGTTGGTCTCCCTGGTGCCGCTGGTTCTGTTCTCGATCATCTCGCTCCAGGCGTTTAAGCGCATCCGGCCGATTTTCCGGGAGCGGGGTAAGGCCAATGCAGAAGTCACGGGGCGACTGACCGAAGCGCTCAACGGCATTCGGGTCATCAAAGGTTTTCATGCGGAAGGACGGGAGGAACAGGTGTTCGAAGAGGGTGTTGACAAACTGTTCCGTATCGTCAGCCGTTCTCTGACCATGACCGCGCTGGTGACCAGCCTGGCCACTCTTCTTATGGGCGTGGCCAGCGTAGCGCTGATGTGGTTCGGCGGTAATAGAATCATAGAAGATGTCATGACGGTGGGCGACTTTTTTGCCTTTACGCTGTATCTGGGCTTCATGATTACGCCCATCGTCCAGATGAGTAACATCGGCTCCCAGATGACCGAAGCATTCGCCGGGCTGGACCGGATGGAGGAGGTGTTTGGACAGGAGCCGGAAGGGACCGAGCCGGAAAGGACCTATCTCCTCGAGGACATCACAGGTGATATCTTATTCGAGAACGTCTCGTTCGCCTATGAGGAAGGCAAGCCAGTAGTCCGGAATACCAGTTTCGAGGCGCCGGCTGGGACTGTGACCGCGTTCGTAGGAAGCTCCGGATCGGGCAAAACCACTATGGCAGGCCTTGCGGCTTCATTCCTCAAGCCGGACGAAGGTGTCGTAAAGATCGATGGAATCGATCTGGCGACTGTGCGGCTCCACAGCTACCGGCAGCGTCTTGGTGTGGTTCTTCAGGATGAGTTCCTGTTCGAGGGCACGATTCGGGAGAATATACTGTTCCCGAAGCCGGACGCTACGGAAGCGGAACTGGAGGCCACCATCGAGGCGGCACACGTGAAGGAGTTCACGGACCGGTTCGAAGATGGCCTTGGGACGATCATCGGTGAACGTGGAGTCAAGCTCTCCGGCGGCCAGCGGCAGCGGGTTGCCATTGCCCGTGCGCTGCTGGCTGATCCCAAGATACTGATTCTTGATGAAGCCACTTCCAATCTGGATACGGAGAGTGAATCCTATATCCAGGAGAGCTTGTCCCACCTCATGGAGGGTAGGACAACCTTCGTGATCGCCCACCGGCTCAGTACCATCCGCCGGGCGGACCAGATCCTGGTGATCGAAGAGGGGCGCATTGTCGAACAGGGGGTCCACGATACCCTGATCGAGCAGGAACGGAGGTATCACAGATTGTATACTTATCAGGCGCGGATATGATGACGTACACAGACAGACACATACGTGTAACCGCCATGGCAGGTCTGGTGGCGGCCACTCTCGCGGCCTATTACAACAGCTTCGACGGCGTATGGATTTTCGATGATTATTCCTATGTAATCGATAATCGGTTTGTTAGGAGGCTCTGGGTATTTGGGACCGGCTATCCGCATCCGTACCGGCCGGTGCTGGAGTGGACCTATTCGTTAAATTACGCGCTGGGTGATTTGAATATTGCGGGATATCATGTATTTAATCTATGCGTTCATATTCTGGCGACGCTGACATTGTTCATCGTTGTCCGGCGTACGCTCGTCGATCTGCCGGGAAAAGAATACATACGATCCGCTACCCCGCTTGCCTTCACCATAGCCTTGCTGTGGATGCTTCACCCGTTGCAGACAGAGAGCGTAACGTATATTTCACAGCGTAGCGAATCCCTCATGGGACTGCTTATTCTGATCAGCCTGTTCGGCATTGTTCGCGGGGCCGGTACCGAACGGCTGCTCCAACGGCATATATGGTACGCCATTTCGGTCGTGTCCTTCATGCTGGGATGCGGCGTTAAAGAGGTTATGGTGGTTGGTTTACCGGTACTTGCGCTCTATGACCGGGTCTTTCTGGCTGCTTCATGGGAAGACGTACATCGAAAGCGGTGGGGCGTCTATTTGGGATGTCTGACGGGTATCGCCTGGCTCGTAGGTGAGACCGAGCGATTCCGCACTTCGCCCGAGACCATGGCCGTCCTGGTCGGTTTTCTTTTACTTGGGAATGTTCTGTTTGACCAGATGTACGATACCCGAATGAAACCGTCGGGGCGTTGGATTCGTCGCGTTCTGTTACTGGGTGTGTGTTTTGTGACGGTGATCGCCATGTTTACTGCCTTGACCCAACTGGTTGCAAGTATGGAGAACTACACGGCGGTAACGCCGTTGAACTACGCGGTATCACAGGTGGGAGTCATCGCCCATTATCTGCGTCTGGTCGTCTGGCCTGCTCCGCTTATCTTGGACCACGACTGGCCGGTCGTAGAAACTTGGACGGACCTGGGTTTGCCGGCGCTGACAACGATTCTCGCCGCAGGGGCCACAGTCTGGTCGGCGTGGAAGCATCCCCGGATCGGTTTTCTCTGCCTGTCGTTTTTCTTGATCCTGTCTCCTACGTCCAGCCTTGTTCCGCTCCGGGATCTGGCGGTGGAACACCGTATGTACCTTCCGCTCGCGCCGCTTATTTTACTTGCCGTTCTCGCGGCGCATTCCCTGATCAGTCGTCTAAAGAATAACCGGTTGCTGATCCAGTCCGCCCTGGTTGTGGGTGTGGCTGTTGCGCTTGGCTGGCGTACGACCGATAGAAACGAGAGTTATGCCAAGCCGATCACGTTGTTGAACCAGTCGTTGGAGTATTATCCTAACCACAAACGGGTGCATCTCAATCTGGCGCAACGGTATACACAACGCAAAGAATATGAAGCGGCCTATCGGCACTACCGGCAAGGGTTACCGTTCAACTGGCTGAAAGAGGAATTGGGGTCCAAGGTATATTATAACTTTGGTTTAACGCTTCAAACCCTCAAACAGCCCCTTGCCGCCGCAACACAGTATCGCCTTGCCATAGAAATGGAACCGAAAGGAATCGTCGCCGCGTCCTCCTACAACCAACTCGGGCTACTGGCGGCTGAAAATGACAGTCTGAGAGAGGCGCAAGGCTATTTTGAAGCAGCCACGAAGGTCGTCCCAACCTACGCCGTCGCCTATAAGAATCTGGGCCTAGTTTATGCCATGAAACGTCAGTGGAATCGGGCACGTGACCAACTGAAAGAAGCGATACGCCTTGATCCGGAATTTGCCGAAGCCCATTATACCCTTGGCGAGGTATTGGAGGAAATCGGTCGAACCGCAAGGGCCATCCGTTCCTTCCGGGAAGCCGTCCGAATCGACCCCAATCACTCAGAAGCCCGAAAACGACTCACCAAGTATGATGGTCAGAATGAGACGCCTTGACTTCAGGGTTTTGTGGTCTTGATAGTTCATCGGGATTGGGATGCAATGCCTAAAAGAAGAACAGCCTAAAGGCAGAATCATGGAAGATCTTCGACATTGAAATTCACTATCGTAATTCCGGTTCACAAGCCGGGTATCGCCTTCGAAGCCTGCCTGTCTAGTCTGTCGCAGCTCCGGCCACCACCGGATGAGATCCTTGTCGTTGCAGATGGGGATCCGGTAAGTGGTAAGCAGGCCGAAGCCGCGGGCATGAGCGTGATCGTCACTTCCGAACAGGCTGGCCCGGCGAGGGCACGTAATCTTGGTGCACGTCGGGCCGTGGGCGACATTCTGTTTTTTGTCGATGCGGATGTGACGGTCCCTCCGGACGCCATTTCACGTTTGAACCGTTGTTTTGTGAATGATCCGGACCTGGCAGCCATGATCGGATCGTACGACGATCAGCCGGTTGACCCCGGGTTTGTGTCCCAATACAGAAATCTGTATCATCATTATATCCATCAGCAGGCCGAAGAAACGGCTTCTACCTTTTGGGGTGCCTGCGGCGCTATCCGGCGGGATATTTTTCTTGAAGTGGAAGGGTTTGATGAACATTACAGCCGTCCGTCAATCGAGGACATCGAACTGGGCTATCGTTTGGTCCAGAAGGGATACCGAATTCGGCTCGATAAGGGGCTTCAGGTCAAGCATCTGAAACGGTGGACGGCGACGAGTATGGTTAAAACGGACTTTTTCTGCAGAGCGGTTCCCTGGACGATTCTCCTGTTGCGAAATCGTGCCATGACCAATGATTTGAATCTTCGCTATCATCACCGGTTGAGTGTGATATCCGTGTACGGCCTGCTTCTGTCGTTTTCCGGTGGTCTGTTTCGACCGGAGGCGTTTACCGCCGGTGCGTTGCTGGTTCCGGTGTTGCTGGGACTTAACTTCACTACCTATCGTTTTTTTAAACGCAAGCGAGGGCTCTGGTTTGCTGTCCGTACGGTTCCCTGGCACTGGCTGTTTTATCTATACAGTGGATTAGCCTTTGCGCTTGGTGTTTTCTGGCACGTTGTAACCGTCCGCCGCCGCCTTTTGAAATCTACCGATTCTGTCCGAACAAATTCACCGTAATGTTACGTTCGTCACATTGTTGTTTCAAAATAGATTGTATATTTCCTTTTGCAGTACTGGAAATATCTTCGACTGTTGGCAACGGATCTCATTGAAGGTAATATGTCCCGACACCCTGTGATCATTATCGGCGGAGGACCTGCCGGTCTCACCGCCGCCTACGAACTCATCAAACGAGGCATCAAGCCGTTGGTGTTAGAGAAAAGCGATCTGGTGGGCGGCATCGCCCGGACGGAAACATACAAAGACTACCGGTTCGACATCGGAGGCCACCGGTTCTATACCAAAGTCGACGCGGTTCAGAAGCTCTGGGAGGAAATCCTGGATCAGGAGTTCATATCCGTCGGACGTTTATCGCGTATTTATTATCGCGGTCATTTCTTCCAGTACCCGCTCCATCTGACCAATGTCATCTGGAATCTGGGTTTTGTGGAGAGTTTTTTGATTCTACTGAGTTATTTCAAGGCGCAGATCCGGCCCCATCCGGAAGAAGACACTTTTGAACAATGGGTCAGTAACCGGTTCGGTGAGCGTCTCTACCGGACATTTTTCAAGACCTATACCGAAAAGGTCTGGGGTATCCCCTGTAACCAGATCCAGGCGGACTGGGCGGCGCAGCGGATCCAGGATCTTTCGTTCCGTACGGTGGTCATGAATGCGCTGTTCAAATACAAAGAAATCAAGACGTTGATCGATCAGTTTCATTATCCGACCTTAGGACCCGGGATGATGTGGGAGCAATGTGTTAAACGGATAGAAGAAGGCGGCGGTGAGGTCTGGACCAATGCGGAGGTTACCGGACTGCAAAGGGACGGACAGCGTGTTACGAGCCTGACGGTAGAACGCAATGGAGAGAGGAGCGAACTGCTCGGTGACGATATCATCTCGACCATGCCGCTCAACGAACTGTTTGCCCGTCTCGATCCACCTGCGCCTGCCGACGTGACTGAAGCGGCCAAGGGATTGAATTACCGGGATTTTTTGCTGGTGGGTCTGATCCTGGATCGGTCGGACACGTTTCCCGACAACTGGATATACGTCCACAGTCCGGAGGTCAAAGTCGGTAGGATACAGAATTTCAAGAACTGGAGCGTCTCCATGGTGCCGGACGTTTCGAAGACGAGTCTGGGTATGGAGTATTTCTGCAACGAAGACGAGGGGTTGTGGAACATGGCGGACCAGGAATTAATCGCTCTGGCCTCGGACGAACTGGCAGCCCTTGGCCTGGCTGACCGGAAGGATGTGACGGACGGCGTGGTAATCCGCCAGCCGAAAGCCTATCCGGTGTATGACCGTGACTATCGTGATCATCTTGAAGTCCTTCAGCAGTATATTTCAACCTGCGATAATCTGCAGACGGTCGGGCGTAACGGTATGCACCGGTATAACAATCAGGACCATTCAATGCTGGCGGCCATGCTGGCGGTCAGGAACCTGCTGGGTGAATCGCATGATCTGTGGCATGTGAACACCGATCGGTCGTATTACGAGGAGTTCATGACCGAAGGCGCCCAGAAGGCAGCGATGGAGTGAGCAGGCGCGGATACCAATAATAGATAAAGATGGTCCGCCGGACACGAGCAGATGCTCTTTAATTCTTATACATTCATTGTCTTTTTCTTCATCGTCTTTGTGGTCTCAAGATCGATACAGTCATGGTCCGCTCGAAAATCTTTCCTCCTGATATCCAGCTATATTTTTTATGCCGCCTGGAATCCGCCATTCATTTTTCTATTGTGGATCTCTACGGTTGTGGACTGGTTCCTGGCGCGGAAAATCCACGCCAGTGAAACGCAGAGAAAACGCAACTTGTTTCTGGTAGGCAGCCTGGGAGTTAATCTGGGGTTGCTGGCGTTTTTTAAATACGGGGCCTTCTTTTTGGAAAGTTTCGTATATGCGTTGCAATTTCTGGATATCTCTTTCCAACCTGCGCGGCCGAATATCGTGCTGCCAGTAGGTATTTCATTCTATACCTTTCAGACCCTGTCCTATACCATAGATATATATAGGGGACGTCTTAAACCCTGGCCGTCGTTTGTGGATTACGCTCTGTATGTGACGTTTTTCCCGCAACTGGTAGCCGGTCCTATTGTACGGGCGGCCCATTTCCTTCCCCAGTGTATCGAAGAAAAAAAGGGATCAGAAGAACAGATCAGCAGGGGGCTGACGCTATTCGTGGTGGGGTTGTTCAACAAAATGGTGATCGCAGACACTCTGTTGGCCCCGGTGGTCGAACTGGTATACGACTCAGCTCGCGTGCCCGACTTACTGACCTCCTGGGCCGGCGCTAGTGCGTTCTCGATTCAGATGTTTTGCGATTTTGCCGGTTATTCAAGTTGTGCCATCGGTGTAGCCCTCTGCCTGGGGTTCAATCTCCCCGTGAATTTCCGGTATCCGTTTGCCTCTGCTGGCTTTTCGGAGATGTGGACCCGATGGCACGTGAGCCTGTCGTCCTGGCTGCGGGACTATCTGTACATTCCGTTGGGCGGCAGTCGTCTCGGGAACATCCGTACGTACGTAAACCTGATGCTGACCATGCTGTTGGGCGGTCTGTGGCACGGCCCCTCCTGGCTGTTCGTAATCTGGGGCGGCTTTCAGACCCTCTATCTGGCCGCCGAGCGTCTCCTCAAGAGAACACTGTTGGCGAAGCTGAACCTCTGGCAGAGGCCAGGGGTTCATATCGGTCTGGTTTTGCTTACCTTCGCGCTTTGGAATCTGGCCCAGCCGTTTTTCAGGGCGAGGTCCCTGAACCGGGCACTGGATTTGCTGGCGGCTATGCTGGGATTTCAAAACGCAAGCGATACTCCGAGCCTGACATTGACGGATTTTCAGTATCAGAATGTAGTGCTGTGCACCGTCGGTACACTGGTCATTCATTATTTGTTGCGGAATACCATGTTGGACGCTATTTTTTTCAGACTGCACTGGACTGTACGGGCGAGTGTTGTGGCCATAATGATGTACCTAGTATTGATTTGCTTTACAGGAGAAGACAGTGCATTCCTCTATTTCCAGTTCTGATACCACAGAGTTCCATGGATTTAAACAGTGGCTTCTTTCCCTGTGTCTTCTGGGATGTCTCTTGCTCTTCTCGGAACTGTTCTGGCGGGATAAAGAATTCGAGCCGTTAGTGAAGGACAGTCAAATTCTTTGGAGTAGCCTGCGAAACCAGGTATATGGGGAGAAAAAGATCGTGGTTTTAGGCGCTTCTCGGGCTTACCTTGGTCTGGACCTGAAGGTGCTGCGGCAGGAATTCCCCGAATACGACATCGTACAACTCTCCTCTGCGGGACGTAATCCTAACTATACCCTGAAAGACCTCGTGGATGATCCTGAGTTCACCGGTATTATCCTGTGCAGCATGCGTTCCGACTGGCTCCTGCCCCGGAATCACAAAGGCCAGAAACGTCTGGTCGACTTCTACAGAAAGCAATTTTTCAGCCTGTCCAACCTGCAACGTCGTTTAAAAACCAGTATTGAGGCGTTCCTGCAGGGATCCCTGGTGACGCTATCTCCGGAGTTACGGCTAGCCTTGCTGCTGAAAACAGATTTCAATCCTTCACCAAAACCTTTATACAGGGGCCCCGATCGTTCTGCACGGACGTATTATTCAAAAATGCCGCCTTGGGTCCTTAAAAGGTTAAGGAAGCGTAAGTATAAAATCGAAATAAAACCTCGGCAGCCTACGAGCAGTTATCAGGCAGCCAATTTCGAGAGGGTGGCCAGACAGGATCTGAAGGGTTTGAACGCCAAACTCAGAAAACGCGGTGGACGCATCGTATTTCTACGGTTTCCCACCTCCGGAAAGTACTGGGAATCGGATGAACGGTGCTTTCCGAAAAAACGGTTCTGGGATAAAATCGGTAAGTGGAGCACGGTGCCGACCATTCATTTTAAAGATTATCCGGAACTGGATCAGTTCGAATGTCCGGACACGTCACATCTGGACGCGAACGATGCTCCGGTCTTTACGAAGCATCTGGTCCACATAATCAAACAAAAGATCCCCGGTCTCGAATAAGACCATTGTTCAGGGTTTCCGTATGAATGTATCTCTATGGATTTCATTCATTTTCTCTTCCGAGCAGCTTGCCAGGTGTAAGAGATTTCTGCCCTGGGGCATCATCGGGACCGGTATCGCCATCAGACTTTGCCAACTTCTGGAGAATCGCTCCCTATGGCTTGATGGTGCCCTCCTAGCCCTGAATATCGTAAAGAAGACTTCCAGCGAACTGTGGGATCGGAACCTTATGGTGTATAATCAGGCCGCTCCGCTTCTGTTCCTTCAAGTTGAAAAATTATCATTTACACTTCTGGGTCCCACAGAGACGGCATTGCGTTTGTTCCCTTTCGTCTGTTCATGTGTTTCACTGATCCTTCTCTATAAAATCCTCGATGACATTATAGACAGCCGACTATGGCTATCAGTAGGTCTGGGTATCGGCACCTTTTCATACTGGCTGGTTTATTTTGCACAGGAAGTAAAACATTATGCCATAGATGAGATGGTGGCACTGTGTATCATTCTTGTGTTAATCCGTTTTCGAGCTGGACCACCCTGGACCATTACCCAGTTGGCAATCTTTTCGATCACCGGTGTATTCGCGCCTTGGTTTTCCCACCCATCGGTCTTTATGCTGGCGGCGATGGGTGCCGCGTTATGCATTGCCTGTTTTAAAAAGGGTAACCGAAAAGATGTCCTGGATCTGATGTTGGTGTTCGTACTGTGGGGCATCACCCTGGCGCTTCTGTACCGTATCTCCCTTTCGGATATCGCACAAAATAACGATCTACAGAGATTCTGGGCATTCGCGTTTATTCCTTATCCTACTGGATTTGAACAGATCTCGACCGATCTCAAATTGTTTACAGAATTTTTAACCTATGCTGGCTTTCCTTCTACCTGGGCGATACTCATTGGTTGTCTCTTTTTTATCGGTATTATAGAGCTGTTCAAAAAGAACTGGACGATAGGATTGATGTTTTTTCTTCCTTTCTGTTTTACGATACTGGCATCTATGATACACCAATATCCATTTCATGGTAGATTATTACTGTTTTTAATACCTATTCTGTATATAACAATCGTTTACGGGGCGGAGAAATTGACACAGGGACGATCCTATTATGTTTCCCTCGTTGTCGCCGGGTTCATCCTGTATCCCTTTATAAAAGATTTCGATAGAATCTCTAAGCCCATTCAACGGGAAGAAATCAGATCTCTGATCTCGTTTGTGGATCGTAATCGTAAACCACAGGATAAAGTATACCTTTTACAGTGGGCAGTTCCTCTCGTAAGGTATTACAAACATGTGAACAAGTTCGATGATAATGGTTACTATTACGGCAGTCTCTTTCCGAGACGATGGTAGGCGGATATCAGCAAGTCCTCGAATCACGAACGGGTTTGGATATTGAGCACCCACATGTCCGGTAAAAGAAAGCGGAACTTTCTGTCTCGATTGAAAGGAAGGCGGTTTAGTGAATATCACAGGGTCGGCGCAAGCCTTTATTTGTACACGTTTGGAGACAAAAATTCGATATGAAATAGAATTCACAAACCGGCTGGCTCATATCGTGACAGGGAAAATCCAATATGACTGAATATACACCGGGGCAAGTATCGCTCCGCATTAAACTGATCGGACTGGGACTGTGCCTGTTTCTTGGTGTTCTGCTGACGGAAGGCGCCGTCCGGATCTATCTTTCATACATGAATTTGAATCCGGTGGTGCCGAAGTCCGTGGGCCGTTTCGACCCTCATTTGGGCTGGTCTCCCGAGCCCCTGTCACAGGGGTACTCTTCTAGAACGGGCTATCCGATAGAATACCGTATCAATTCCAAAGGACTGCGTGATACGGAAACCGATTATCAGAAACCGGATAGTCTATTCCGTATTGTCGTCCTGGGAGACTCCAGGGCCTTTGGCTTCGGCGTTCCTATCGAAAAACACTTCACTGCTTTGCTGGAAGGATACTTTCGGCAGGTTGAGGTGATTAACATGGGGGTGGCCGGCTTCGGAGTGGACCAGCAACTGCTTTTCCTGAAATCGGAGGGATTCCGGTATGAACCGAACCTGATCCTCGCCTACGTGGCTCATTACGGTGACCATCGTCATATGCATGCTGAAAGATGGGGTAAACAGAAGCCGTATTTTCTGCCGAAAAATGGAAAACTTGTACTGAAGAACTCGCCGATCCCCGATCCCGGTACAACTTTCTTCGGCTGGTTGCACACCAGAATCGTAACCTACAGCAGGGTGTATGAAATCATCAATAACCGGTTGATGCAACCCCGTGCCCTTGCACAGAAGAATCAGATACAGAGACGGGAGAATACTGCTAATATGCAGGACCCAGAATTCAGCCGTATGTTGTATAACACCGGGGACCGGATCATATACGCTATGCATGAGGAATCTGCTCGTCGAGGCGCTGCCTTTGTACTGGTAACGCAGATGTCCCGGCTGTACAAGGCTGCTGCAGACCGGGATATTCCGGTGCTTAATGTTGACGGGGCGTTGTCTAATGAACGCTATACATTGCCGGACGGCCTGCAGCATATCAATGAGCCCGGCAACGGTGTACTCGCCTGGGAGATCACTAGATTCCTCAAAGAGGGTGGTCTCATCCCGGACAGACACCTGATTCCGGATCGGGGAAATTGATGACCGCCGTGCAAGATCTGCCCGGCCTGTTCCGTTCTGAATTTAGGGATTTATCGTATGCCTAAAATTTTCGGTATCGGCCTGCAACGCACAGGTACCACCTCACTTCATGTTGCTCTGAAGATACTGGGCTACCGGACAATTCATGGTCCGTTCGCTCTGTATCCGGATCCCGCCCCGGATTTTATGGCCGATTACGATGCATTTTCAGATAATCCTATTCCACTGTTGTATCAGAAACTCGACAGCGCCTACCCCGGCAGCAAATTCATCCTGACAACACGGCATCCGGATGGATGGATAGAAAGTGTGCGGTGGCTCTTCAACACCGGCCGTATAGAGGGAAACTGGCAGGCGGATTCGATTATAGACGAAATACACAACGCATTATATGGGACCACTCGGTTTGATGAAAATATATTTCGGGAGGTCTGGCACGCCTACCATGAAGACGTTTTACGATACTTTTCTGACCGGCCGGAGGATTTACTGACTGTCGACTTCTCCGGTGGTGACAAATGGGGAAAACTCTGTACGTTTCTGGATCGGGAGATACCTCCGGTCGATTTCCCAAGATCCAACGAGGCATCATGGATACGTACTCTGATAGCTCCAGCCAGATACCTTGTCAAAAGGATCATCGGCTGGAAACTCTCCGATTATAACATGAAACGATAGTGTACATCCAGAAACACGAAGCAGAAGAACGCCAGCCAGGTTTTCGCAGTTCGCCCGAGGTCTCCCGTTGTTCGGCGCCAGGTCGTCTAATCCTGATTGGGCATTCTCGCAGCTACTGCAAAAATCCCTATTCCCGGCATGCTCCAATCCTTAGCTTTGATTAGCCTGGAATGATTGTAAAAGTGGTTTGCAAGATGCAATGGATCTCGAACTATTGACTTCAAGAGATGGAAACGTGATGGTCCCGCATATTTAACAGTGCCGCTCCAGCCGGGACGAAGTGCTTTTTCGGAGAAAATAAATTCTGAAAAACCTGTCTCTTTTAATAAATACACAATTGATTCAGGAGCAAAGTACCATCTATGATCAAGTGCATACATCCAATGTCTATTCCCGCAAAGTAAACGATCTTTGCTTTTGTAGTTACCTGTCTCTAAGATCAGCCAGCCATCCTTTTTGAGATGACTGCTGGCGTCACTCAGAAGTTCTAATGGATCAGGAATGTGTTCGATCACGTCCCACAGTGTCACAATGTCAAACTTTTCAGTGTCGCTGATATCTCTTATTGTTCCTTCTATTGCTTCTATAGTTGGGATATTCAATATTCTATCTTTCTGTATTGCAGGATCTACTGCTGTCACTTCGTAACCCTTTTCAGCCGCGACCTCTGCAAACAAACCGGCGCCTGCCCCAAGGTCTAACAGCTGGTTGCCCTTAGCGGGTAATTTTGATAGAAATTCAAATTCCAATTCTGCGATTTTACGCTTTCGGTCCGGATTGAAATAGTCAGTTCTCGTTTTTCCAGCATCTTCATAAGAGGTATTAAAATGTTGAACGCTTTCTTCTTCAGTGCGTCCCAGCGGATATTGCCATGCAAAAATGCAGTCATTGCACTCTACTATGTTGACAAAGCATTGAGCTGATGAATCGGCTGCGATCCGCTGAAGCATGGTTAAGTTATCAGATCCGCACACTAAACATTTTCTGTCTTGTGGTTTAAATTGAATTGTGGACACAATCTCCCTCATCAGAACTGACATATGAATGGTAAACTAGCATAACGGACATGATGCAATAGGCGAGACTATTTATAGAGTAAGCATGGGTTAAAATGAGAATACTTATTACTGATTTTTACTGTGCGTCCAATCGTGGTGACGCTGCGATTTTAGAAGGAATGATTGCATCTATTCTGAAACATTTTCCAAATGTGAATATTAGAGTTATGGGCGATCATCCGAAAGCTATAAAAATCATTAACGAAGTAGAAGCGATCCCGCAGCCCTTTACAAATATAGGGTTCGGAATAAAAAGATGGAAAAATTTTTCGTTGATGGGATATTATCTTTGCGCAGCCTGGTTTTTCAGTTCTCTATCTATTCACTTCCCGAAGTTAAGTCACCCCTCTGTAAAGGCGTATTTAAAAGCGGATATAGTCATAAGTAAAGGGGGTGGTTGTCTGAGTGATGTTTATAGGGCGGACGTGTTAGGACGTTTATGGGGACTGTACTTTTCCAAGCTTCTAAGAAAACCTACTTTCATTTACGCTCAGTCGATCGGTCCCCTTGAGGATCACGTCAATAAATGGATGGCTTCTTTTGTCTTAAATCGTCTGGATTTTATCACCGTAAGGGATAAGAGGTCAGAGGAAATCCTAGATGAAATTGGCGTTTGCAAAGAGAAGATTCGCGTCACCGCTGACGCGGCCTTTAATTTACCGTTTGATCAGATAAAAAGCTTCTCCAGTATCCGTTATGAGCGTCTCCCGGAAATCGAGGGTGTGCTACCCGTTAGTATTTCCGTCAGGCAGGTAGCCTTTTATTCGGACTCAAATACACATGAGCAATATGTGAAAGCGCTTGCGGCATTAGCCGACTGGCTTATCGAAGTAAGGGGAGCAAAAATCTATTTTGCTTCGACGTGTACAGGTTTCGCCGCATACCACAATGATGACCGCCTTGTAGCCCATGAAGTCATACAGTGTATGAAAAGTAAGGGTACTGGTAATCCCGTAGTGGTTAGTGGAGAATACACAGCTGCGGAGTTGTCCCATCTTTATGGTCAAATGGCCCTGCATGTAGGCACCAGGATGCATTCAAACATACTTGCTCTACTGCAAGGTACTCCTATTGTACCGATAGAATACGAATCCAAAACCTCCGGTTTAATGGAGTTGTTAGGATTGGGGAACCTGGTCATTGGCATCGAAGGTATAGAGGCAGAGACGCTGAAGCGGGAAGTAGATCAAGTTTTAAGAAACAAAAATAACATTAAATACTTGATAAAACAAAAACTTCCTAGAATAAAAAAGAAAGCTGAAGAATCAGCAATCGAGATTAAATCATATCTTTACGGATACAATATGAAGATTGGTTAAGTAATCATGAAAATTTCTTTTTTAGTGACTAAATTTCCAAGTTTATCAGAGACTTTTATCCTAAATCAAATTACGGGATTATTGGACAGGGGGCATGAAGTAGATATTATGGCAAGCAGGCCGGGAAATGATCCAAAACTTCATCCGGATGTTAAAAAGTACAATCTGTTAGATCGGACTCACTATATGGAGAAGCCAGCTAACAGATTCTTGCATGTTATCAAATCAATAACATGCATTCTAATGTATTTCCCGGTAAAACCTCTGCCTGTTTTGAGATCGTTAATCAACTTAAAACATTGCAATAAGACTTATGTCCGTTGGCTTATTTATGTTTTACCAGCCTTTTTAAAGAACGGTCCCTACGATATTTTACAGTGTCACTTTGGTACAAATGGGAACGCAGGTGTCTTACTAAAAAAATTTGGTATTATTGAGAGTAAGATCGTAACAATGTTTCATGGTTACGACATAAGGTTAGGAATTGAAAACGGGGGAAATATTTATCAAGAGCTATTCAAACGAGGAGATTTGTTTCTTTCCATTAGCGAGTATAATTACCGATATTTAATTGAGTTTGGGTTGAACAAAGTCAAACTCCTCCATCATCCTGTAGGAGTTGAGTTGGATGAATTCACCCCTAAACGTAAACGGCATACACCTGCCAATGATTTAAAGTCTTTAAAAATCCTGTCGGTCGCTCGCTTAGTCGAAGCAAAGGGCTTAGAATATGGGATTAAGGCCTTTTATCAAATATTTAAAAAAAACATAAAACCGGAATTGAAACTAACCTACACTATTGTTGGTTGCGGAGAGCAGGAAAGAAAGCTGAAAGATTTGATAAACCACCTGAATTTAGATGTCAGTGTGAAGTTAGTTGGAGCTATGAATCGGTGTGAGATAAGAAATGAACTTCAGAATAGTCATGTTTTTGTTCTTCCGAGTGTAGCAGAGGCCTTGCCTGTAAGTTTGCTTGAAGCACAGGCAACCGGGCTTCCCGTAATTGCCACCTCAGTGGGTAGCGTTGACCAGGCCATGGTCGATGGTGAATCCGGATTTTTAGTTCCACCGCGAGATATAGGTGCCTTAGCTGAAAAGTTACAGTATCTTATTGAACATCCTGAAATCTGCTCGGATATGGGTTACGCTGGTCGGAGATACGTTGAAGAGTATTACGATATCAACAAGCTGAATGATAGACTGGTAAAAATTTATAAGGATACTTAAATTGTCGGCGTTAAAAAAACAGTTTTCCGTTATTGTTCCGTTCTTCAATGCCGAGACGCATATCGAAGCCTGCATCCGCGGACTCCTGGAGCAGACCTACCCTGAAGATCGTTATGAAATCATCATGATCGACAACAATTCCAGTGATGCCTCCGCAGACATCGTAAGACAGTTTCCACAGATCAGGTTGTTGAGTGAATCAACCCAGGGTGCTTATGCGGCCCGAAACACCGGATTGAATGAAGCAGTCGGTACCATCATCGCTTTCACGGATCCGGACTGCATCCCCTTGGATGACTGGCTGGATCGAATCAATGAGGCACTGTCGGCTCCTGATGTGGATATTGTCATTGGCAGTCACCAACCGCCCCCGGGATCCGGAATGGTTGCTATGCTCGCAGCGCACCGGCATGAACAAAGCCGGTATATTTTTAACGGCGACGACCGGTTGATATATTTTGGTCTCTGCAACAATATGGCGGTCCGGAGGACGGTTTTTCACGTGCAGGGACCGTTTGTGGAACGGGCGCGGGGAGCGGACACGCTGATGGTGCTCGAATACACGGCACGGTGTTCATGCCGGGGCGTTCGGTATATTCCTGAGGTGGCGGTCCGGCATCTGGAGACCGTGAGTTTGAGGGGCCACTACAGAAAGTTCTTCGTTCATGGAGCCAATAGCAGCCGGGTCCGAAACGATGCTGAGGGACGTATAATCACACGCAGGGAACGGAATATCATCATTCGACGAACTGTCCAGAATCAGAATTATGGTTGGGTAAAATCGCTTATCTTGCTTGTGTTACTTTTCTGCGGTAGTATTCTCTGGGCTGCCGGGGTGTTTTATGCAAGACGGCATGCATACGATCCGGTGGGCGGTGATTCCGAATGACCAGGCCAATGTGCTCCGTGATTGTTCCGACCTATAACCGTCCGGAACAACTGGTCGCATGCCTTCGGGCGCTTGCGCGTCAGACCTATCCCCGGGAACGGACGGAGGTGATCGTGGTGGATGACGGAAGCGATGAGCCGCCGGAGGCGGTTGTTGCGTCCATGCAGGACATTCTTGATGTTACGCTTGTGAGCCAGGAGAATTCCGGTCCCGCCACGGCTCGTAACACCGGTGCCGGAAATGCCCGTGGTGCTCTGCTGGCGTTTACCGATGATGACTGTATGCCTGCACCCGACTGGTTGGGCACACTCGTAGATACCGCCGAGAGGAATGAAGGCTGCCTTATAGGAGGGTGTACAGTAAACCGGCTGCACGACAATCCGTATGCCTGTGCACATCAACTTTTCACAGATTTTTTGTATTCGCACTACAATATCAAACCGGACAGATCAAAGTTCTTTGCATCGAACAACATGGCCTGTCCCGCAGATCGTTTCAGGAAGCTTCAGGGATTTGACACGGTGTATCCCGGTGCCGGGGGAGAGGATCGTGCATTCTGCGATCACTGGCTGAGACAGGGTTACCGGATGGTTTACGCGTCCGGAGCTTTGGTTTATCACGCCCATATGTTTACAGGCTCTACGTTCTGGCGGCAACATTTCAACTACGGACGCGGCGCCTACAGATTTCGCAGGCAGTGCCAGAGGCAGGACCGAAAGGCGTTAACCGTTGAAGCAACGTCTTTTTACCTCAGACTGGTCCTCGCACCTTACAACCAGAAGGATAATTCGTCTGGGTTGCGGTGGCGGCCGCTTCTGGTTTTTCTCATGTTCACCACACAAGTAGCCAACACAGCTGGTTTTTTCAGGGAAATGGTGATGGCATCAGTGGAGATCGGTAGATGACGTATCCCATCCTGTCACCACTCGAATGCCTAGCCTACTGCATCAGAGAATGGCGGCAGCCATGAGACCCGCAGGGTCTGGTTTCTGACCATGATTCGCATGTTGTTGTGGCTTATAAACATATATATTGTGATTCGGGAATGCCGCGCCACCGCACGTTTTGAAAAGATATCTGCAGAGTTGATTCCATTTGCCATGTATTCATACCGGCGCTGCGATAGGTAAGAGAAATCCTATAGTGCATGTCAAGCCATTACTGATCACCTCTATTCTGGGGTTGCGACACGTTGCACCTGGATGGCGGCGAGGCTAGAAGTGTGCCGGTCTTTTCATGGTTACTCTGTTGAACCGATCATCGCTGGCCTGTTTTTCTGGATTATTCTGTTTGCCCGCCGGTCATTCAAGTCAGTGTTAATGGTTGTCGGCATCTATGTCGGCATGAATCAAACGGGTTTGATAAATTCCTCACTGTTCGGTGTCGCGGTGAATACACACCGTAGATGCGATGCGTCGATCCTGCTCTGCATATTCGGCATCCTGACGGGCAAAGGAGTCTAACGCAGTTGGTACTACGATTACCGTGTGGCCCGTAAGGGGAAGACATCCGGTGGAACGGGTGTTATAACAGAATTTTTGTCCGCTTTTCTGACGATGCTGGCGCCGGGGGGTCTGTACCTGTTTCCTTCTCCGTGGAGCCCCCAATGTTTTACCCGCGGACCAGTGTATGGGTATCTTGCTGGGCATTCTGTTGGTTCAAACCTGGCAAGACCGTCGGGAACCTCCTATTGATCTGGAGAGGTAATGGAACTCCGTACCATATCGCTCGTTATTATCACCAAGCATCGCCCAGGTGACGTCAATCGATTGCTTACTTCGCTCCCTCACCAGACCCGCTCTCCGAATGAGGTCCTGGTGGTTGATGCCTCAGAAGATTCGCGGACGGAACAGGTTGTCACAGTATGCGGAAGGGATTCTCTTTTACCCAACCTGCATTACTTTCGTATGCCGCCGGGGAAGAGGCAGAAGACCCAGCAGCGAAACTTCGGTGCGCTGCGGGCTTGCTTTGACATCATCGCTTATCTGGACGATGATACCATCCCTGACGCGACTTATTTCGAAGAGATCCTCGACGGTTTCGAAAGACATCCGGAAACCGTCGGAGTCGCCGGTTTCATTAGGTTCAAATCCCATCCTGAATCGTCTCACAATGTGTGGTTTAACAATGTGCTGGAATGGCGCAAGGTCACCAGTGACTATAAACCCTTGTTTCTGGAATACCGACATGGGAACTGGGTATGCCGCGCTTTCGAGCGGACGAACGTTTTAAAAGTAGCCGGCTTGACCGATTCGTGTGCGCCGGGATGTATGCTGCCGTCGGGATATATGCGCGAATTCCATTATATTCCTCCCGACGGACAGGATCATCTGATCGAATGCTGTAGCGGCGCGGCCATGAACTGGAGACGGGATCTGTTCAAGCACCATCGTTTCTCACCTTATTTTACCGGATACGCCCCGTTTGAGGAGTTTGAATTTTGTTTCCGAACGCTCTTAGAAGGTCCGATTTATATGGCTACCCGAGCACGTGTCACTCACTTCCACTCCCCAACCGGTCGACCGGGACGCTTTCATTACGGTTTTATGTGGGTCCGTAACAGCTGGTTCACGTGGAGGCAACGCTGGTCCGGCCCCCGCTTGCCGGATCGAATACGCTGGTACATCTTCAATCTGATCTTAATCCTGTGTCGTTGCGGCGATGCCGTGCGGTGGCACACCCCTTGGTCGGCGCTCACCGAAGCGGCGGGGCGAACAGTCGGCTTGATAAGTTTGCTGGTTTCCAGACCCGTGGAAAAACTTGAAAGGGAACCATGGCCGCCGGTGCACGGATAAAACGATTCATAAGAAAAACCGCGTTGGGCACAAGCCCGGTTCCCTGGGCAAATCTGGGTCGAAAAAGCCATTCTATCGCCCGGTCGCATCCTTCTCGCGTGCCGCCCTTGCTCATCCTGTCTGTTCCCCGAAGTGGCTCGAGCTGGGTAGGAGAAATCATGGGACGTTCGGACGGAGCGCTTTATCTTCGCGAACCTATCACACAGCCTTACCTGGCAGGGGTCAAAGATGCCTCCAGTTTTTTTGAGGTGGATCCTTGCCGGTTGCCGCATACCTACAGGCGCTCTGCCGACAATGCGTTCAGCGGGATACCGGCTTTCTCCAAAGCCATAACGATTTATCCGTCACAGTGGAAGCTTTCCGATCGCCACCGGTGCCGTCCCGTCATAAAGGAAGTGAATCCGCTAGCTTGCAAATGGCTCATCGACACCTATCGGCCTCGCATCATCTACCTGATACGTCATCCGGCGGCTGTAGCCGAAAGTTTCTGTAAAATGGGCTGGGACGGCAAACAGTTCAAATCAAGATTCACGGAACAGACGCTGGTGGCTGAGAAATTCGGGTATGAACCGTTTACCGCCTCCTTTTGGTCGGAAATTGGCGCCCTGCAGGCGGTGGTTCTCCGCCTGGCCCTCGCATATCTAAACGGCTATCAAGACAGCAGAATCGTAAAATACGAAGACCTCTGTTACGATCCGATTACCGTATTCCGACGGTTGTACGAATTTGCGGAGCTGCAATGGTCGAGCCGGGTGGAGAAAGATATTGTCAGGCACAGCGCTTCCAACCACCCCAATGCAACCGGTGCATATGACGTTTACAGAGACAGCTTGGCGATGGCCGAAAAGTGGAAAACGGATGTGCCTAAAGAAAAAATTGCTGAGATAAAAGAGGCGTATCTGAGTTTTTCTCCTGCTTTTTACCGCGAAGAAGAATGGAATTGCTCATAACGCTGCTTTGTCAGTCCGACAACCATCTTACGTAAGAAGGCATAATGCCCCGAATTTCCGTGATCGTTCCGGTCTACAATACCGCTGCAACCCTGCCTGCCTGTATCGAAAGCTTAATGGCACAGACCGTCCCGCTTGATCTTTATGATATTATCATGGTAGATAACAATTCTACGGATTCTTCGGTTGAGATCATTCGTGGTTATCCGAAGATTGCCCTTTTGTCCGAGGGGAAACAGGGCGCTTATGCGGTCCGCAACACCGGAATAAGGCATTCGAAAAGTGATATACTCGCGTTTACCGACTCGGACTGTGCGGTTGCAAGCGACTGGCTGGAACAGGTTTTGGCGTCTCTGGAGCCGCCGGAAAGCTGTATCCTAATCGGACAATTATTTCCGGTTACGGATTCCTCGACTCTTACCATACTCGCTTCTCATCGTAAATCCTGCTGTGAATTTATATTCAATAGCGATATAAACGCTTTATATTTTGGCCAAGGAGGCAATATGGCGGTCAAAAGGCGGGTTTTTGAAAAAATGGGGTTATTCGCCGAAAAGATGAGAGGTTCGGATTCACTGCTGGTGCAACAGTCTGTAGCACGGGATGGCACGACAGGTGTGGTGTATAATTCCTCAGCGGTTGTCTATCGGTTTGACTGGAAGTCGGTATTGACAGTGCTCAAAAAACAGATTCCGTACGGCAGTACCGGCTTTGTCCAGAGGATTGAGTTGGGACGAAGATGGCTCAACCACACAGAACAGAAAGAGGTTATGCAAAGGACTATCAAACAAAATCGGTATACATGGCGTGAAAAATTGGTGTTGTCCGTCATGCTTTGGCTTGTAGGCATGTCGTCGAAAATCGGTGGTTTTTCCGCCCGTTGTGAATCGATATTGTCCAGAAGAAAGGATGACGACGGATGAAAATCTCAGTAATCTGTGCCAATTTATCCAGCAGCGCATTTCACAGGCCTCATGTTCTGGCAAGTGCGCTGAAAAAGTACTATGAAGTTGAAATCATAGGGCCGATGTTTTGGGGTAAAGTCTGGGAACCTCTGGCGTATGACACCTCTATTCCTATCAAGGGACTCGAGATAAAACCCGGCCGTTTTTCTCCTTTTATTCGGCTTTTGGACCTGTCCCATATGATAGACGGCGACGCGGTTTATGTACAGAAACCATTGATTTCTGGATTTGGGCCGGGTCTTTTGAGTAAGTGGCAATCGCAAAAACCATGCCTTCTGGATATTGATGACTGGCAGCGGGCACTTGTTAACGGAAAAGCCAAATGGTCTCTGGCACACCTTTCATTCTATCAAACCTGGTCTTACTGGAATGCGGTGCTCTGTGAGCGGCTCATACGTTATGCGGATGCGGTTACCGTCACCAGCACGTCTCTACGGAAACAATTTGGCGGCACAGCTGTCCCTCATGGTCTGAACATGGAACATTATGATCCGGATACTTACGATAAAAACATCCTGCGTGCCCGGTATAATCTGTCACCCGATGACAGGGTTGTGCTTTTCTCAGGAAACCCGCGGAAACACAAAGGGATTGATGATTTGATCGAAGCAGTCCATCGAATAGCGGACAAAGAGGTGATCCTTTTGTTAGCAGGTATAGACGACGAGGACCCTCTCGGAAAATCCCTGATTGATCGTGCCAAGTTCTTACTCGGTTCACGTTTTCGGACCATCGGTCCTTATAATAAAAATATGAATCCGGAAATTGTAGCACTCAGCGATCTGGTCGTCATCCCTCAACAGAATCATGAAGCGGCCCGTGCCCAGGTCCCTGCCAAACTAATCGATGCCATGGCTATGGCAAAACCGATTGTCGCCACTGGGGTCTCGGACATTCCTGAAATTCTGAATACCTGCGGTTGGATTGTCCCCCCTGAGAAGCCGGACCGGCTAGCGGAATCGATTCGTCACGTTCTAGACAATCCGAGAGAAGCGTTAGACCGGGGCAAGGCCGCTAGAAAAAAGGCTATATCACATTATAGCTTGGATGCGATAGGGGGCATTCTGAAAAACCTGTTCGCCCGATTTGAAACCGGGAACAGCCTATGACCCGACTCGCCTTACGGAAAGGGTTCTACTGGGGTTCTGCATCCAAGCTTGTGAACACGGTGCTTGGGTTGGCGACGACCGTTGTACTGGCCCGTTACCTGTCGCCCGAAGATTTTGGCATCGCGGCGGTGGCTGTGGTGGTATTTCAGGCTATCATGCTTTTTCGCGATGCCGGCGTCTCCACAGCTATCATTACCGAACAGAACCGTTCGCAGGCACTTGTTAATACCGGGGCCACCGTATTCATTATTTTGGGGATCGTTCTCTTCGGTCTATGCCTGATCACGGCACCTCTAACGGCGTCGTTCCTGGACGACGCTCGTTTGACAGATCCGATCCGTTTCATTGCCCTGGCGCTGCTCTTCACATCCTTCTGCATTATCCATTCGACACTGGCCCAGAAGGAAATGCATTTCAAATACCGATTTAAACCGGACATCTATGGCCGGGTTGTGCTGGCGACTTTAAGTCTCGTAGGTGCGGTCATGGGTTTCGGTTACTGGAGTATAATAGGGGGAATCGTTGCCTCGTCCTTTGTCCGAATGATTCTGTACCACGTTACCTACCCGATTTCTTATACCTTGCATATTGACCGCGCCTGTCTCCAGCGGATGTATTCTTTCAGTTCGTTTGTTCTCCTTAATGCGGTACTGAACTTTATTCTGAATCATGCGGATCAACTCATTGTCGGAAAACTTATTTCGCTGGAGGAGATGGGTTACTACCATATCGCGCACAGGATCGCTGTCTTGCAGTCGGAACTCTTTTATCCCGTGCTAGGGACGCTACTGTTACCCTACTACTCCCGCCTTGATCCCGTTGAACTATCTCGACGTTATCTCCAGGTTACCCGATACTTGAGACTTCTTGTCATACCGTTATCCTTCTACGTTATGCTCATCTCCGAGCCGTTTCTTGTCTTCGTATACGAAGGGAAATGGCTGCCGATATTGCCCATCCTGTACATCTTTTGTTTATTCGGAATCACGAGAGCATTAAGCGGTCATGAAAGCGTGTATCTTTACGCCAAGAAACAGGCGGCAGTGATTACCGCCCTTCTGTTGATTAGGACTGTCGTGTCGTATGGTTTTATATTTATTTTCCAATCCCAGATGACAGCCAATCGCATTGCGATGGTTTTTACGGGGCAGGCTTTCTTGTACTTTTTGTTCTGGGTTCTTTACCTGCATGTAAAGAAGGATATCAGGGCGGGCGACATGTTGAGCGGTATCGTAAAACCGCTTGGCATCTCCTGCGGTGCCTTCCTGTTTACTCGGTGGATTGTCACAATGCTGCCTCTCGTAGCACTGCAGGAATTTATGTTGTCATCGTTTATGTTTTTGCTGCTGGTTGGTGTATGCTATCGTGTTACGTATAGGAAGGATTTAAATCAGATAGTTAAACTTGTGGTCTCCGGTTCGGGAAAAACACCGTAGACCGGTTATGGCGAAAGGACATGCTCTTTCGTCTGAGCAGGAGTGCTGACATGACCGAAATCGACATTCGGATAAAATAGCGATCGCGAGATGGTATTCTGCCTGTCCATAGCTGTAATTTCCCGATGACCCCGTCCCATTATGCGTTTTATCCTTCCGTGTGACTTTGATCCGATCGGGTATCCTGTTTTGGCTACAAAGAGGAGCCGACTATGATCCGGTTCCAGCTCTCTTGAATGCTGCGGTTAAAACCTTGCGAGCGATTCTTTAAACAGGATTTTCAACGATATTGAAACGGTATCCATGGTACACTACTCCGGGTTGTGTCCTTCATGCTCGAATCCGGCGTTAAAGAGGTTTTGGTGGTCGGTTTACCGGTACTTGCGGTCTATGACCGGTTCTTTCTACACGATTCATGGGAAGCCGTGCGACTCGATCCCAATCACGTAGAATCCCGGTAACGACTCTCAGTACCATAGGAAGATTGAAACACCTTGACGGGAGACCTGTGTCGCCTTTATGTTCCGTTAGGTTTTGAATGCAATACAAGACGGACTTTACCGGTAACAGCCAAGAGGCAATATCATGGACCCTCTTCGACATTGAAATCCACTTGCATTATTCCAGTAAACATGGCGGGAAAGGTCTTCGAAGCTTGCCTTTCGAGATTGTCGTGGCTCCAGGTGTTTTCTGGCACGTTGTAACCGTCCGCCGCCGCCTTTTGAAATCTACCGATTCTGTCCGAACAAATTCACCGTAATGTTACGTTCGTCACATTGTTGTTTCAAAATAGATTGTATATTTCCTTTTGCAGTACTGGAAATATCTTCGACTGTTGGCAACGGATCTCATTGAAGGTAATATGTCCCGACACCCTGTGATCATTATCGGCGGAGGACCTGCCGGTCTCACCGCCGCCTACGAACTCATCAAACGAGGCATCAAGCCGTTGGTGTTAGAGAAAAGCGATCTGGTGGGCGGCATCGCCCGGACGGAAACATACAAAGACTACCGGTTCGACATCGGAGGCCACCGGTTCTATACCAAAGTCGACGCGGTTCAGAAGCTCTGGGAGGAAATCCTGGATCAGGAGTTCATATCCGTCGGACGTTTATCGCGTATTTATTATCGCGGTCATTTCTTCCAGTACCCGCTCCATCTGACCAATGTCATCTGGAATCTGGGTTTTGTGGAGAGTTTTTTGATTCTACTGAGTTATTTCAAGGCGCAGATCCGGCCCCATCCGGAAGAAGACACTTTTGAACAATGGGTCAGTAACCGGTTCGGTGAGCGTCTCTACCGGACATTTTTCAAGACCTATACCGAAAAGGTCTGGGGTATCCCCTGTAACCAGATCCAGGCGGACTGGGCGGCGCAGCGGATCCAGGATCTTTCGTTCCGTACGGTGGTCATGAATGCGCTGTTCAAATACAAAGAAATCAAGACGTTGATCGATCAGTTTCATTATCCGACCTTAGGACCCGGGATGATGTGGGAGCAATGTGTTAAACGGATAGAAGAAGGCGGCGGTGAGGTCTGGACCAATGCGGAGGTTACCGGACTGCAAAGGGACGGACAGCGTGTTACGAGCCTGACGGTAGAACGCAATGGAGAGAGGAGCGAACTGCTCGGTGACGATATCATCTCGACCATGCCGCTCAACGAACTGTTTGCCCGTCTCGATCCACCTGCGCCTGCCGACGTGACTGAAGCGGCCAAGGGATTGAATTACCGGGATTTTTTGCTGGTGGGTCTGATCCTGGATCGGTCGGACACGTTTCCCGACAACTGGATATACGTCCACAGTCCGGAGGTCAAAGTCGGTAGGATACAGAATTTCAAGAACTGGAGCGTCTCCATGGTGCCGGACGTTTCGAAGACGAGTCTGGGTATGGAGTATTTCTGCAACGAAGACGAGGGGTTGTGGAACATGGCGGACCAGGAATTAATCGCTCTGGCCTCGGACGAACTGGCAGCCCTTGGCCTGGCTGACCGGAAGGATGTGACGGACGGCGTGGTAATCCGCCAGCCGAAAGCCTATCCGGTGTATGACCGTGACTATCGTGATCATCTTGAAGTCCTTCAGCAGTATATTTCAACCTGCGATAATCTGCAGACGGTCGGGCGTAACGGTATGCACCGGTATAACAATCAGGACCATTCAATGCTGGCGGCCATGCTGGCGGTCAGGAACCTGCTGGGTGAATCGCATGATCTGTGGCATGTGAACACCGATCGGTCGTATTACGAGGAGTTCATGACCGAAGGCGCCCAGAAGGCAGCGATGGAGTGAACGAAAAACCCTATCGGATTACCACACGGTTCTTCTGAAAATCGATAGTCAATGGATTACCGGATTTTGGGGAACAAAATGCGGGTGTTGATGAATACGAAATTGAAATTAAAGGATATAGATACCTATACGGTTGATCCTGGCAATCGAAATTCCTGACCGCCGGGCCATGACCGGTCTCTACCGGATGCCCTGGATTTACTACGTTCTGGAGCGACAAAACTCGATAGGTTCTGCTGATAATTTTTCCACATAGTATGAATAGAGACGCCACACGACTTACCGATGTTTCGCTGCTATTTCCGCTTAAATTAAGTTGGCAGCGCCATTGCTCCATTGATGAGCAGAGGGATGTTACATGAAAAACCCGTCAATGAACCGATTGGAGCACATGGCGGAATCCGTAAGAGGATTATGGACGGAATACAACAAGGCATTGTTGTATTTTGCGGTAGCCATAATGGCGATTGTAGCCGTCGGCTGGCTCGGTTATCAGTTCTGGCGGCTCCTGTCTCCCACACCGCCCATCTGGCCAACCTCTCCCAGAGGTGCTGTCGATCTGCTACAGCGGTTTAGGGAATTGGGCCATTGGTACGATGTCCCCGGTAGGCCAACGTATAACACCATAGGGTCCGCGGTTTATCCTCCTGCTACATATGTCATCCTGTGGCCGTTTTTAGGATGGATGGACGCCATGACAGCACGGTGGATATGGGCGATTACGACGGTATTCTTTCTTGGATGGCTGACGGTCCTCTCTATTCGTGAATCTCACGCCTCTTCGCGACTGGAGCAGGTGTTTGTCGGGTTGATTCCCTTATCCACATATGCCACCGGAGCCACCATCGGAAACGGACAGCTCAATATCCATATCTTACCCCTGCTTCTGTCTGGAGTTCTGATGCTGGGCCGCCGGCCGGCAGGGTGGTTCAGGGATCTTTCGGGCGCTGGTATGTTCATCCTGGCGCTGACCAAGCCGACAGTTTCCGGTCCATTTTTCTGGCTGGTCCTGTTCGTTCGCCGGTCCGCGCGTCCCACGGTTCTGGTGGTCATTGGGTACGTTGTGGTCACGGTTTTCGCTTCTTCATTTAAAGACCAGACGCTCGAACAAACGCTTACTTTCTGGCTGATGAAGGCGTCGGGAGCCGCGGCTCACGGTGCTGTAAGAGGTGCGGTGGCGAATCAATCTACTCTGCTGATGTCGATGGGAATGAAGGCCTGGCTGATACCGATGGGTTTACTGGGGGTTCTGGTGATGGGGTGTTGGATGTATATGCATCGCAGGGTTGATCACTGGATTCTTCTGGGTGTGTTCGGACTGCTTACTCGACTGGGTTTCTACCACAGATGGTACGATGACATGCTGATTTTGCCCGCTATGATCGCGCTTTATATCGTAGCCAAGCAGGGCACGGTTCGGGGAATCCAGGATGTGATTGCGGGCTTGCTGTTCGCCATCTTGCTCTTAACCATGCTTGCGCCCGGGGCCTTATATTTCTTGGCTTCCCCGTATAATACATATGCAACTTACTTTCAGGTTTCCATATGGTCGACGACGCTAGTTTTCCTGCTGAGCCAGGCGTGGGCTACGAGAAAGAACCCCCAACTGCCGCCTAATCCTGTTTGAAATCAAAGACTTACTTGAAGCATTTAAGGTCAAATTGAGCTGACATAACAAACCTTCCGTCCGTCTCACCCTGGAACACATTAAAGTGAGTGGCGATTGTCTGATGGACTTGGCCGGATGCCTCCGGAAATTGCGGGTCATAGCGTTTTCTATCCGCTCTGAACAGGGCGGGGTGTGAGGATAGACGGTAAAGGCTTTTGTCTGAAACCGTGCTCAGTATTATGGCCTGTGCTGAATCCTGAGCAAGAAAACGACTCTTACGGGCTGTTGTATGTGGATTTACAAATGGTTATCGGGAAGATCTCCGAGGGATCCGGTTATGTCCCGGTATAATCCGAACCTGGCCGATAATGTCCAATTCCAACAAAAAATGCCGCTCAAATCAGAGCGGCATTTTTTGTTGGAATATCAGGTGCTGCGTAGACTTACTTCAGGAGCGTCATGCGCTTTACATCGTTGAAGCCACTGCTGGAGGACATCCGGTACATGTAGATACCGCTTCCAACGGCGCGGCCAAGCGCGTTCCGGGCATCCCAAACCACCGTGTATCGTCCTGCCGATTTCACTTCATCCACCAGACGGATCACTTCCTGCCCCAGGATATTGTAGATGACCAGTTGGATGTGGGCCTGTTTAGGCACTTCGTAGGAGATGGTCGTGGTAGGATTGAATGGGTTCGGTGCATTGTTGCGCAAGGCAAAGGCAGTTGGTGCCATCATGGCCTTGTCGACCGCCTGCGTGTACTCACCCAACCGAACCGGCAGTTGTTGCGCAAACTGGTTGACCAGCAGTGCAGAATCCAAAGTCAGCATGCCTTCCCGATCGTCCATGAGCGTAATCGGAATCATCAATGCTGGTTTGTTTCCAGTTGCCAGTCCTTCGTTTTTCGACAAGCTAATTACCATTAGACGCACCAGGCCGTTTTCGACCTTGCTCTGAAGAATAAAGTTTGACGCTTTATTTTCCAGGTAAGGCTCTCCGACCGTCATCACTTCCGGATCAAAAGAAAAGACCATTTCTCCGCCGGTAATCATTGCGCCAGCATTGAGCAGAACCGGAATAGCCAGTTGACCGCCAAGCTGCACCGCTGGTGTACCCAGATCCACAACGGTGGGAACGCCGTCCGCAACACTCTTAACAGGGGGAGATCCGCTATTCCAATTGATTCGATTGCCAGTGGGGTAAGGGTATGGGTGGGAATCTGTTTCACCAAGGATTACCATTACGATACCCACAACATCTGATACGTTTAGTTGTTGGTCAAGATTGGAATCGAAGATTCTGAATCGCACATTATCCGGATTAACGTGCCAGTTTGTATAATGGGGGTATGCTCCCGCTGGAGCTGCGGGGACGGGCGAAGACATTTCGTCCAGCCAGGTACGGACCCAGACCACGACATCCTGCACATTTCGCAGTCCATCCAGATTCGTGTCATGAAGCAACCCGGTCTGAATCTTGCCTTCTGACCAGCCACTCCCGATCTCAACCCCATGTCCACTGCTCACATTAACCGATCCGTCTACAACAGATACCGGATTTGTTTCACCCAAGGGTGAATTCTCGGCCTGGCCAACCGTCATTGCATCGGTCCTAAAATAGAGCTGCAATATATCGGTAGTACCCGGATCTATTGTCGCCCCCACGGTGTTGTACAGAACAACGCGCAGAGTGCCATCCGGCTGTTCGTATGTGTTAACAGTCCATTCCGGAGAGAGCAAAGAAACCACGGAATCCACATGGGACACACCCTCATCGCCGTTATGGTCTGTCAATCTCCAAGGTGAGCCATCTCCGGAGGAATCCATGAAATCCAGATCGAACTGCACACCCCCCATCGGCACGTTGGTATTGTTCTCAATGGTAATGGGCAATCCAGGTTCATGGGGATTTAGTTGGTCATTTTCGTGGCCCACATGCTCGTCGGAGTTGTAACCGTGTCCAACGAAAATGGTATTGACCTGAATCGATGCGCCGGTGCCCGTTACGTGGGAAAGAGGTTGGGCGGATGTAAAACTGTTGGAAAGCCTAGCATCGGCCGGCGTGTTGGCCGGGCCAATGAAAAACGCCAGAAATGCCAAGCCCATGATGAAACGTGAACGAGTGTAATCCATTAATAACCTCCTACAATAAATATAAACGATACTTAAAGTTAATATGGTTGGTAATTACGTTATATTCGATTTGTTTTGATAATTCCCTACCAAAATATAAAATAATAACATAAAAACAGGTTGTCAATAATAAAATTTTGTTTTGATGAAACCTCTTCCCCATCAACGCAAAAATCCTATTCCGGTTCTCGCCATAATTTTACGTTTGTGTCCGGCTGGACCATGGCTCGGGTGTGCCAACCTGTCCGGATTCAGTTCCTCAGACGGCACGTACAAACCGTTTTGCCCACATGGTCAGATCATCCATAAACGAATAGATCGTCGGCAGCATGACCAGTGTCAGGATACCCGATGTGGTCAGACCTGCCACGAGTGCCATACTCACCGGCAGATACATGGCCGCGCCGCGGTCTTCAATCGGTCCGAAATATTCCGGCCATATGCCCGGGGCTACCAGAGGAAACAGGCCGAAGATAGTGGTAAGTGCTGTCATCAGAATCGGACGGAAGCGGTGTTTGCCGCCCTGAATAATAGCGTCGTGCTGTGAGAATCCTTCACGCCGGAGCTGGTTGATGTGGTCTATCAGCACAATAGCGTTGTTCACCACCAGGCCGGCAAGTACCATCAGACCGAGCCAGGCGGACATGTCCAGGTTGGTGTTCGTTATATAGAACACGATACCGACACCGATGAATGCCGTGGGAATAGACGACAGCATAATCGTAAAGGGATGGACAAACGATTCGAGCAGCGCCGCCATGATGATGTATATGAGCGCCAGTGCCATGGCAACCGCGAACATAGAACTGTCCTCCGATTCCGACATCATACGGAAATTACGCCCCATCTTCCAGGAATAACCTGCTGGAAGGTCCACCTGGCTCATGATCTGACCGACCTGTCCGCGCACCTCCATCATCCCTGATCCCTGGGTGTTTCCGAATACGGTCACTATCGATTCCCGATCTTCACGCTTGATAGCCTCCGGTCCCCGTGTCATGTTGAAGTCGGCGAGGTTACCGAATGCGATCATACCGCCAGGCCGTTCAAACGTCATGTTTTTCAGTTGAGACACGTTTGCACGGTCCTCTTCTTCCAGCTGAAGCAGAATGTCCACTTCCCGGTCTTCGGTCTTGAACTTTCCTCGGGCACGGTTGCTGAGTGCCGCCTGAACGGTACGGGCTGCCTGCTGCGGTGAGATACCATAGGCCTGCGACCGCGCCCGGTCCACTGACACCTGAATTTGCTCGTCACCACGCTCCAAACTGGTATCCACATCCCGGACGCCCGGAATGGTTTCAATACGAAGTCGGATGTCTTCTGCCAGAGTGGCGAGTACATCCATGTTGTCGCCGCGCAGCTCGACACTGACACCGGAGTTGTCGCCCCCGCCGTAGTGCCGCATCTGTCCTGCTTTCCACTGTACACCGGCGATTTCAGGCAGCTCGGCTTTGATTTTTTCCTGAAGTTGCTTTGTAGACTCCGTACGTGTCTCAGGCGGTGTCAGCACGACCTGAATATTGGCGCGACGCAACCCGCCGGAGGTCTGTATGGACTCGATCCTGAGTTCATCCTTTTTGGTTAAAAGGATCTGCTCGACTTGACCGAACAGCCGCTTTACATCGTCAATACCGTATTCTTTGGGAACCGTCGCGGCGATACTGACGTCCCTCGAAATCATCTGCGGTACGTAAGCTCGCTCGATGTTATTGTAGCACCAATAGCTGCCGAAGATGATTCCTCCGAATATGAGCACGGTAGCAAAACGGTGGTGGAGATTCCAGTCAAGCACCCGGCCGTAGAAGTGGATGACACGCTGCACCGTTTTGGAGGGCGCTCCCAAGGGTTTGTTAAATAGACGCGCCGCCACCATTGGAATAAGCGTTAAGGCAATGAACAGTGCCGCTACCATCACCACACAGAATGCCACTGCAAAATCTTTAAAGAACTGCAGCATGCGGTTCCCGCCGCCATCCAAAAATATGATAGGAATGAAAACGCACAGTGTTGTTGCGGTGGATGCGATCAGCGCAACCCCGACTTCACGGCTCCCGACGATTGCGGCCATGGTGCCGGACAGGTTATTCTCCTGGCGGTGGCGGTATATGCTCTCCAGTATTACAACCGCGCTGTCCACCAGCATTCCCACCGCGAGCATCAGCCCCATCAACGACATCACGTTTATGGTGACTTCGGAATCAAAACCTGTCCGCAGGAGATAGATGAAAGTGAATGTAACGATAATAGAGACTGGAATAGCCAGACTGATAATGAGTGTACTGCGGAAGTTGCGAAGAAAAAGGAACAGTATAACCGCTGCCAGAAATCCTCCGAGCAAACCGGAATTCCGAAGATCTCCGAGCTGTTTCAGAATGTCCCCGGACTGGTCTCTGTTAGTGCGTACCCCCAACGCGGAAAACTGGGGTTGGGCCTGAATTTCGGCCATCACCGCTTTAACTTTGTTTGCTGTTTCGACCACGTGGGCATTGGAAGCCTTCTTAATTTGCAGTGTAACCGCGTCCATACCGTTCAGACGCCTGAACCTGTTCTGTTCGGGATAATCGTACCGGACATCCGCCACATCACTCAAATTCAGCGATGTACCGGGGATCGGCAGGTTGATGATTTCATCCGCCGTCTGGAATTCTCCGACCGCTCGAACTGAATACTTCCTGCCGCCTTCCAGTACGGTGCCTGCCGCCAGCGTGATGTTGTTCTGAGCCAGCAACTGGCTCACATTGAACAGATCTAGGTTATGCGTCTGCAGCGCTTCATTATCCACATGGACGAGCATCTGCTTTTCGGTCATCCCGTCCAGTTCAACCTCTGCTACGCCCTCTACTCTCTGCAGACGTGGTTGAATGACTTTGGTCACGACATCATAAAAATCCGCGGGATCACCCGACCATGAAATGCTGAACCTTATGATCGGGAAATCTTGCGGGTTAAACTGCCAGATACGAATCCGATCCACGTCTGCCGGAAAATCCCCGCGTACCTGATCGATGCGGTCCCGGATTTCCATGCCCGCCAGATCCATATCCGTGCCGCTTTCAAACTCGATGCGGACCGATGACTGGCTACCGGACGACGTGGAACTGAGCGTCTTGAGATGCCCTATCGTACCGAGCGCATCTTCCAGAGGACGTGTGATCAGCCGTTCCACTTCATCTGGAGATGAAGACGGATACGGTACTCTGACGGTCAACTGCGGGAACGACATATCGGGCATGGACATCAGTGGGATTTTGGAATAAGATATCAATCCCAACGCGACCAGACTCAGGATAATCATAACGGTCGTTACCGGCCGTTTAACCGAGAATTCAGATATATTCATGCTTCCACGACCTCCTCAGCTACAGGTTTTTGAACCGATTTACCAAACAGATCGAAAACCCTGGCCACGAATGATTCCAGCATGGTATAAATCAAAGGTACGAGCACAAGCGTTACGAGTGTAGATGCGATCAATCCACCGATAACAGTGATGGCCATGGGCGCCCTGATTTCAGCCCCTTCACCTATTCCGATGGCCATTGGAAGCAGTCCCAGAACGGTGGTGGACGTTGTCATCAGAATCGGACGTAAACGAACCTGGCCGGCTTCCAGCAACGCCTCATCGATAGACAATCCGCGCCGCCGCAATTGATTTACGAAATCCACAAGGACGATCGCGTTGTTGACAACGATCCCGGCCAGCATGATCACGCCTATCAGGACAACGACACTTATGGTCTGACCCGTAGCCAGAAGCGTAACGATCACGCCAATCATGGAAAACGGGAACGTAAACAGAATCACAAAGGGATGCAGCAGGGATTCAAACTGAGACGCCATCACCAGATATACCAGGAACACCGACAGCAGGATGGCGAACTGCATACTATCGAAGGCGACCTGCATTTCTTCGTTTTGACCTTTTATCAACACTTCGAAATCGATAGGCAGGGCAAGATCATTTATTATCTGCGATATATCACCTGTCACATCTCCAAGGCTGCGTCCGGTTAGATTGGCGCTCACCAGCGAGACCCGCTGCTGGTTGATCCTGCGGATTTCGCTGGGTCCCTGCGCTACCACCACCGACGCCACAGCAGAAAGGGGAATCGGCACGAGGCCTTCGGGGTTGATGACCAACCGATTTATGGCTTCCAGACTCAAGCGTATCTCGTCTTCCGCCCAGACACGAATATCGATTCTTCTGTCCCGCCGGGTCAACTCTGTGGCTACCCGCCCCTGGACCTTATCCTGGACGATCTGCGTTACGTTGCCCAGTTCCAGTCCCATGTTCGCGAGTTTGCGGCGGTTGAACAGTATTTGTACTTCCGGATTGCCACCTTCCATACTGGATTTAACATCCGTTAATCCGGGAACGGTCCCCAGTTGAAAAGCGATCTCATCCGCAATATCGGCCAATCGCGTCAAATTGTAACCGGTAATCTCGACCTCTACAGGCGCCCTGAAGCTAAAATACGAGGGTCTCGCAAATTTAGGGGGTTCGATACCTGGAATGGATGCGAAGTCTGTCCGCATCTGGTTGATAACCTTTTCTTCCGCCTCGCCCCGTACACCTGCGTCCAATTGAATATGTAGCTGTCCGATATTCTCGCGTTCTTCGCCGGCGTTACCCCCGGACTGTCCCATCGTACCGGTGAGGACGTACACCGTCTTCACCTCTTCATATCCCTGGGCGATGTAAGCCATCTCCCCCAGAACCCGTTCGGTTACCGGCAGCGGGGATCCGACAGGGAGCTTTACGTTGACGAAGAACTCGCTCTGGCTCATCTCCGGAATCAGCTCAACACCCAGCCTCGGTACGAGCAGAACGGAACCACCCAGTGAAAGAACAAGGATAAACAGGGTCACTGCCCGATTGGCCAGTGACCAGCGTAACAGACCGGGATATACGCGGGCTAACAGATTGAACACTTGATCGAATGCGAAAAGAAGCGGTGTCAGGAGTAAATTCAGAAATCGTCCAACCAATAGGGCAACGATTTTCAGGACCTTTAGTGTGTGGACGATAATCCAGGTGAGGGCCATCGCGATATAGCCCAGACCCACCTTCACCGGGCGCATCAGCCGGTTAAGAAATGACTGGTGTTCTGGCGCCGCGACAACGGAGGACGACGCGGCCGCGGCCATTTCGTCACGTTCTTTGTCCACCTCGTTGCGCAGACGGGAAGAGAGCATCGGAATGAGTGTGACGGCCACCAGAAGCGCGGAAATCAGGGAGAACGTCACCGTTAGTGCCAGGTCCCGGAACAGCTGGCCTGCGATGCCCTCGACAAAAACGATTGGCACGAATACGCACAGCGTTGTCATCGTCGCTGCGACCACCGCCTGTCCCACTTCGGAGCCGCCTTTTTCAGCGGCTTCCGCTGCGGTTATGCGTTCTTTCCGGTACCGGTCGATACTTTCCAGCACCACGATAGAGTTATCCACCAGCATCCCGATACCAAGTGCCAGACCGCCGAGGGACATGATGTTGAGCGACACGTCAAATATGAACAGGAAGAAAAACGTGGCTATGACTGAGATCGGGATCGAAAAGCCGATGATAACGGTGCTCGAGTTGCGGAGGAATAGGAATAGTACTAAGACTGCCAGCACACCACCCATGATAGCCGTATTGAGTACTTCATTGACCGACTGTTCGATAAAAGTAGACTGGTCAAATACCACTTCCATGTTCACATCGCCGGACACACCCGAAACGTTCTCCTGCACTTCTCTGAGCTTACTTTTCACTCCCTGGGCCACGCTCACGGTATTACTGCCGGCTTCTTTATAAATCGCGATCTCGATGCTCTCCTGGCCGTTGACCCGTGTCGAAACCTTGCGTTCTCTGTGACTTTTGGTTACATCGGCCACATCGTTCAGGATGATAGGTGCGTTTGCTTTCTGACCGACCACAATTTCGCCGATCTCTTCGACGTTCTGAAATTCGTTCAGGATACGCACCAGGTATTCCGCTTCACCTTCTTTAATCGTACCTCCGGCCAGATTGATATTTTCCTGTGAGAGGCGATTCGCTATCTGGGTGATTGGAATGCCCAGACTGGCGAGTCTGGCTTCATCCAGTTCTACATGGATTTCTTCTTCCAGTCCGCCGCTTACTTTGACCGCCGCCACGCCTTCCAGGCTCTCCAGCTCCCGCTTGATTTCGTCTTCCGCCATGATGCGAAGAGCAGTCAGGCTTTCATCACCATATAGGGCGATGCGGAGGATAGGATCCAGGCCGGGGTCGAATCGCAACAGAATCGGTTTTTCAGCTTCCTGCGGCAGATTAAGGAGGTCGATCTTCTCCCGGACATCAAGCGAGGCAAAATCCATATTGGTGCCCCAGGCGAATTCAAGCACCACATCGGAACGGTCGGGACGTGATATGGAACTGACCCGAACGACACCTGTGACCACACCGACTGCCTCTTCAACCCGTTTGGAAATCAGGTTTTCGATTTCATTGGGTGCGGCGCCGAGAAACTCCGTCTGAACCGTCAGCGTAGGATATGTAATATCGGGAAGCAGATTGATGGGCAACCGGGAAAACGCTACGGACCCGAAGAGGATCATAGAAACCATCAACATCACGATGGTCACCGGCCGTCGAATCGAAAAGCCAATTAATTTCATTTATTCTTTTAACCCTATTTTAAGATCGATTCACTAATTCGTTTGCTACCGCGGTCTCCGAGCGCCACCGGCGCCGCGCATTCCCCGGAACTGTTCCATGAAAAAGGCGCGCTGTTTCTCTTCATTTTTTGCGAAATCCGGATCTTTTTCCGCCATCTTGTCATACGCTTCCTTTATTTTGGGATTTCTGCTGAAAGCCCGCTCTCTCATCTGTTCTATATCCATAGCGCCCGTCATACCGCCTGGTCTGCCCTGACCACCACGCATGACCTGGCCGTCGGGACGCCCCTGCGAAGCCTGCATCCTCTGACCGCCGCGCATAGCCTGGCCGTCGGGACCACCACCCGGCACTGCAGAGGCAATCGTCCGCCCGGCAATACGCACGGGTGCACCGTTACGCAACCCTTCGTGTCCGACAGTTATGATGGAATCGCCTTCAGCCAGTCCACTCGTCACTTCGACCCATTCGTCTTCATCATCACCTAATTCGAGCCGGACCTTCTTTGCGTTGCCACCGTTAAACAGAAATGCGAACGACCCTTCCGCCTCAGCGACAAGAGCTCTCTTTTCTATACGTACAACATTTTCATGAACTTCTGTAATGATATTGACCGTGGCGAACACACCCGGTCGCATCGTGCCGGTTCTATCCCTGATCTCTACGGTTACTTTTACCGTACCGCTTTCAGGATCCACGATAGGGCTGATCATCCGGACCCTGCCGGTAAACGCAGCTTCGGATCCTTCGGTGCCGATGCGAACGGACAGGCCTTTTTTAACCTGCTGAATTTGGCGTTCCGGTATGAAAATCCTTGCGAGCAGTGGATCGAAGTCCGCTGCTCGGAACACGGCTGTATTTGCATTTACCAGGTTGCCGACTTCGATCAGCCGGTCTGTAACGATACCGGAAAACGGACTGCGAATCGTGGCATATTCCAGGTTCAGCTTTGCCGTCTCCAACTGTGTTTTCGCAGTTTCGTACTGAAACTTGGTTTGTTCGAATTCCTGTGTGCTGAGCAGTTCCTTGGCCACCAGGTCCGCTGCGCGTTCATAGTTGGCTTTCATGCTCTGCGTGTTGACATCACGCTCCTGCACCTGCAGTTTGAGCTCGTCCTGGTCGAGTTGTGCCAGCGGCTGCCCTTCTTCCACCCGGTCGCCTTCTTCCACAAAAATCCCCATCACCAGCCCTTGGGACCGGGCAATAACATCCACATGGCGTTCCGCTTCTATGGTTGTATATGTCTGGAGTGAAACGGCGATATCGCCACGTCCCACAGGTTTCGCCTCCACAGGGATGGAAGCGCCCGTGCCACCCGTGCCACCCATCATCGCGTTCATGCCGCCGCGTCCACCGCTCGGCCGACCGCCTGCCTGACGGCCCGCTGCGCCGCCCTGGCTACCCCGGGACATCTGCTGCGCACCGGAGGCCTGACCACCTTCTTCTTCACCGTCGCCGCAGGCAAACAAGCCGGCTGTAATTACGATTAACGAGGCGCTCAATGCCCAACGCCCCCATACTGAATTAAACACCAACGACCCCTTCTTCGGATATACAAACTTCATCAATTACTCCTTCTGTATCCATTGAAATAGCGTCTGCGCATCGAGCTGAAGACTTTTTTAAACTGCTCAGGCGTAAGAATCCCTTTCTGTGCCATGGCATAATCGATAAAACGACTTTCAATTTCTTGCTCCACCATATCTACTTCGATATTCAAGGAATCTATGAGTGCACGATCCGGGGCGACGGTCATCAGGGTATCGAAAAATATGTCCCGTTTTTCCTTCAACGATTCCCTAAGCGGCGTCAGTTCTTCACCGAGTGCTTTTCTCATGGCATCTCGCTTCTCAATCTGTACACCCGTCAATCCGAGCTCTTTCTCGAAGGCTCGCCGCCGCGTTTCCCAGGATTCCCGTTGTGTCCGTTCCCGGTGATCACCGAACCAGCGATGGTATCCCCGTGTCGACAAAGAGGCGACGTTAACCACCGTAAGCAAGACCACTCCCCATATTATAAACTGTTTCTTCATCTGCCATCCTCCCTCACCTAACGGGATGGGTAACCCACTTCTCTGTCCGCCATATCGACCATTTCAGGCGATATGCTATCCATATTTTCCGGATAGAAGGCGTTCAGGACGGGGTTGTCCTCCTGCGTTGCAACCGGCGCTGTCGCGGCCTCGAAAGAAGTTTCAGGAATGTTACCAATGTAGGATCCGATCATGACACCGATGATGAGCGTCAGAACCATCACCGCCGGACGGCCCATCATACCGAACCACTGTATCGTCATCTCCCGGATCGATTGCGGACGTTCGGCGGCCTGCATTCGAGCATCTACGCGAGGCCAGAGCAAAGGCGGCGGCGTTTCTCTGGACGGTGTCTGCTGCCAGACGGAGGACAGCGTTTCAAGATCCTGCCGGCATTGTGGACACTGTTCCAGGTGCGTCCGCACGATGGTTCGTTTCGCTTCCGGCAGTTCGCCGTCGAGATACAGAATTAAGTTCTGATGAATATTTCCATGATTCATCCTGTACTCCTTACATCCCGATACAGAAGGGTTTTATCTCGTTTAATGTTCTTTCCGTCAGGATTCACAAACCGTTAGACATCGGTCTGTGTGAATACCTGCGGATTATTTTTGCGACATCTATTTTATCCGGGCCTCAGGTCATTCATGTGCGGTTTCAGGTGCTTGACCAGGTTCTGCTTGGCCCGGTGCAGGAGGGATTCCACTGAAGGCACAGTACTGTCCATGGTCTCCGCGATCTGCCGGTAGGAGAGTCCCTCGTATCGTGATAGAATCAGGGCAACACGCTGGCGTTCGGGCAGTCGGTTGATGGCCTTCTGGACGATGGACTCCCGTTCAGATCGTTCCATCGCATCACCCGGCAGCATTCCCTGATCGGCCAGGGAGGATCCGCCCGATTTCTCCATAAACACATCCAGTGACAGCCAGCGAAGTCGCTTTTGCCGACGCTGATGGTTCAGGCTGAGATTGACGGCGATACGATAGAGCCAGGTGCCCGGGTTCGCATCGCCTCGAAACCTGTGGTATGCATTGTGGGCTCTGACAAACACATCCTGGGTGATGTCTTCCGCCTCTTCCCGGTTGCCGAGCAGGCGCATACACAGGTTAAAGACGCTGCTGTGGTAACGGTCGAATAGAATCCTGATCGCCTTATTCGGATCCATCGGCAGCGGTGTTTGATCCTGTTGTACATCGTATCCCGACATGACTGACTTTCTATGAAATTAACAGGTTCCCATTAGCTCAATCGTAATATACCGCTCAAACAGCAAAATCTTGTGATTGATGTGCATTAATTACATTCGACCGATCGCAGGATTGTTTTATTCCACAGAAATGAGATTTACCATCCCTCACTCTACCTTTTCATTCTCGTGCAGGATCCTCATGATCTCATGGTGGTGTTTTCCTTCGGCTCGCAGGCGGGCGTAATCGTCGGCATCAATCCCATCCCATTTCAGGAACCCGCGGATGTCGTAGGCACCGGACCGCTCCACCGGAAGTTTACCTTCCTCTATCATCAGATCCAGAGGATACCCTTTCTCTTCCATGGGCAGGTGGATTACTCTATTCTTCCGTGCGGATTCATACATGGCCATCATGACCTCGACAGTGACCCTGGCTTTATTGCCTGAGCCGCGGTGTTCGGTGCCCCCTTCCAGCCATTCAAGCAGTTCGCCGGTCTGCGCCGCGTTGGTGTTGCCGCCGATGGCCCTGTCGCCTTCCGCCATGTTCAATGGTATATCCTGCCAGCCGTTGGTGCCGGCGTTAAACAGTGATACACGGGTCTCCGCCACATCGATCATGCCTTCGGTGCCCCGGATGAAAAACGCTCCTGCGGATGCACCTTCCCGTTTCAAGTCCGACTGAATGAACAGCTGGATATTACGTTCCATTTGGATCAAGCCCAGGCAGGAGTCTTCAATGGCAGTATCTCGTTCGAATCGGTCTGTCTGGCGTTCCACCGCGCCCATCACCCAGAGGGCGCCGGGATCGTCGAGCACGAACCGTGCGCCGTCGATGGCGTGGGTGCCCCAGTTGGTCAGCCCTTCCGCGACCGTGCAGTTCACCCAGTTGGGTGCGCCGATGACTCCGTCACGTATCATATCCCGGGCTTTTTCATACCCCGGTGTAAACCGGCGCTGATGGCTGATCACCAGTTTCGTTCCGGCCGCGTCGCACGCTTCGATCATGCGTTCCGCATCGCCGACACCTATGGCCATGGGTTTCTCACAGATTACCGCTTTGGCACCGCCTCTGGCCGCGGAGATGGTCATGGCGGGATGCAGAAGATGCCAGACACAGATACTGACGATGTCCGGTTTGATATCGGCCATCATCGCGTCGACCGAGGCGTACCCGTTCGGGATTCCGAACTCGTCCATATACTGCCGCCGCGCAGTTTCGACCGGATCGACGGCGCCGATCACGTCGATGTTGTCGAACGGCTGATATCCTTCCATGTGTGCGTGGCCTATGCCTCCGCAACCGACGATTGCGGCGGTGTACTTTGTAGACATGATGACTCCTTCGAGATTGGGTACTGGCTCTGTGGACTAATTGTGAAACAATACCATTCTTGACAAAGATGAAGCCTTGATATACTGTGGCTCGGGCAGGAGAATATATCGGGATTACTGAATAACGGTAGTAGAAACTTTCAAATGGAGGAACCGCTCATGACGGAACGTCAGAAATACCTGTTCGACCTACAGGGCTACGTCGTGGTCGAAGATGTGGTGTCTGACGAAGCTTGTGATTTGGCGATTGAGAAAATCACCTCCAATATGCAGGCTATGGAGAAGACGCCGGACGGCTATGAAGCCAACGGCACCTGGCACGCTGTGGCCAGCCTGTTTAACCTCGGTCAGCCGTTCATCGATTTCATCGACCATCCCAAACTGATTGCCGTCCTGTCCGAAATCATCGGACCCATGTTACGGCTTGAAAGCGCTTACAGCTTTGTGCGGTACAAGGGATGTCCACCGTTTGAAATACATGGCGGCCACCGGGGCGGCCGGGTCAATTTCCGGTATTACGTCCAGAACAATCAGATTCATACTGGTTTGACGGTTGTGGCGTTTGCATTGCAGGATATTGCTGAAGAAAACGGTGGCTTCGCGTGCATTCCGGGGTCGCATAAATCCGATTTTTCCGTCCCGGACGGAGACCGTAAGGAACTGTTCGCGCACAACGGACCGTTGGTGCGTAACATCGCCATGCCGAAAGGGTCGGCCACCATATTCACCGAGACCCTGGCTCACGGTGCGGCAAGCTGGCAAAAGAGCGAACCGCGTTACGGCCTGTTTTACAAATACAACGACCGGGCAACCATTTACCACGACCAGAACAACCGCAGACCGGAGCAGGCGGCCTTCGAAATGATGACGGATGAACAGAAATGCTTTTTTAATACAGCCTGGCAGGCTTTCGGTCCTGAAAAAAGGCACAGGAACGACGTTCCTGAATTCGGGAAAGCGGTAGTGGATGAATAGACAATCAACAGGGTCGCAAAAACGCGGCCACTTCCTCAAGGCTGTGACATAAATGATCTGCCTGCGCGGAGCTTAGTTCTTCTATCGATCCAAAACCGTACGTCACCCCCATCGCACCGCAAGCGTTCTTCCGGGCGGCGATGATGTCATGATCCCGGTCTCCCACCATGAGTGTGGATTCGGCCGAGAGGTGTTCCGAGGTAAGCATGTGCCGGAGCAGATCCGGTTTTTTCTCGAACCGGCCGTCCATCTCGCTGCCGTATATACCATGGAAATACGCTGCTAGCCCAAAATGTGCGAGTATGCGTTCCGCATAGACGCGTGGTTTGGAAGTGGCCAGAAACACACGCATTGATCCGAGATCTGCCAGCAGCTCTCGCGCGCCCGGATACACGGAATTTTCGAATAATCCCACTGTCGCAAATCGCTCCCGGTACAATTTCAGGGCCTGCTCTTTACGTTCGTTGTTGTCCGTCTGCAGCAACCGTCCAAACGATTCCCGCAGCGGTGGACCGATACACGACACCAACTCATCCTGAGAAAAATCCGGTCCCCCAAGCTGCTCCAGCGCATACTGGATACATCGGGTAATGCCTTCCTTGGGATCGGTCAGGGTGCCGTCGAGGTCGAAGAAAACAGTAGAGTATTGGTTCATTGAGCGTCAGTGGTGGCTGGCGTGTGTCGGCTGCACTGAAAGATGTGGATCGGTTCGATGAACGCAGCCTTATGAAATCCGGAATGTTTTTCTATGAATCATTCATTAGGATTCTCCATCCCATTGCCTTCTTTTAACCGCTGCTCACACAGCGCTCGCATATTCTCTATGAATTTGAGGAACTCCGGGGTCAGGGCGCCGTCGTGAATGGTAGCTCGTTTTTTGTACGGAACGTAGTTGCCAAGGTGCCACAATGTATTCCGGTACAGGGCGAAGTCTCCGGCGTTGAGATGCACTTGGACTCCGGCCGGCATGCTTTCTGCATATGCCAGGCAGGTGGCTTCACATTCTTCCGATGATTTTCCGTCCAGATCCGGCCCTTTTATCGGACGATCCGGGAACAGGATGATTTCCCGCTCCAGATCCCGGCGCAGGTGACTGCCGGGAACCATCCACGTGGAGGCGTCATCGTACAGGGCGCAGTTGATCTGGTTGAAGTAGTCGATATCCGAGAAAACCTCATCCCAAAGCTCGAGAGGCAGCCCTGCGGCGTTGTCCCGCCAGTCCCGGTGCCAGTTGGTGCACCAGGGCGTGTCCCGCGGTTCCAGAAGTACACCGAATAGATCGCGGTTGCCATGGCTATGTCGGGGTGTCAGCACTCTCGTGATTGCGTCTACCAATTCCGGCAGCTCACCATAGTCTATAAATGGTTGTTGGTCCAATTCATATTGACTGACCGGCTGCAGGCGCTGTACCTGCCCGCCGCTTTTCTTACGTGCCATCTTCCGCGCTTCATCGGTAACCCGGCGCAGATCTCGAATGAGCGTCGGCGGTAGGATACGCCGGAAGACGGTGTAGCCCTGCGTATGATATGCTTCGATGTGCTGATCGGTGAAAGTGAAAGGCATAGTATTCCAAGAATAAAAGAGGGCGATGCTCATTGCTTGTTTGAAAGATGGCAATTCTCTTTGAAAACCGGGGTACTCAGACCGGCACTTTCCATGGGCCGCTACCGTGGTTCAACGACGATGCTCGGGTGATTCGCTACCGCATGGATGACGGCCCGGAAACCGTGGCCAGAAAGGAGGTGTCCGGTGATGTAGGTGGGGTCAACGTGGATCCGGTGACCGATACCAACCATCCGCCGGTACTCTGGACAGCGAACCTGGATAGCAGCAGGGACGATGTCCGGATGGTTCCAGGGGAACGTTTCAATTGGCCCTTAACTGCTTTAGTCTTTCCATGTCAAGCCTTGCTGACGGGCTGTAGTCTCCAGAAACCGTTTCACTTCGGTTATCTCTCCATAATCCGAAAGGTGTTCAACCACAAGGCATGTCTGCCCGGGTACCCGGCTCAGGCATTTCAGAAACGTGGCGTAGTCAAGCACGCCCTTTCCGGCAGGCACTTCATCCAGGTGAACTAGCTGAGGTACCTCACGCGCGACAACATCTTTGGCATGGGCGTTGACGATCCGGTCGCCTATACGGTCGAACGCCTCCCGAATCTGTGCACCAGTCTCATACAGCCACCGGGGTTCGGTGATGTTTGCCGGATCATAATTGACGCCTACACCCCCATTACCGACACCATTGAGCATTTCCTCTACACGCTCCACGGAGGACAGGACCGACAGGAGAGACATCTCCGGCGCCACCACCACATCGTGATCCATGGCCCGTGCAGTCAGTCGGCGCACCTGGCTTACGAGGGTATCCAGCGCCTCATCGGTGTGATTCATGGGATGGGGATACCAGCCGTTTTCAGGGTGGTATCCGCCCGGTTCGGTCAGAAGTATCCGGCAGCCGAGGGCCGCTACCAGGGGGATCCGCTCCATGAGCCGAGCAACGCTCCGCGCACGCTCATCCGGATCGGGCCGAACCAGCGGTGTATCGACACTCCAGACCTGCCCGATACCGATGCCCTCACCGATCAGCAGGTTCTTTATCGACCGGCATCCGCCCTCATCGATATCGATCCACGATTCCAGATCCACGCCGATCATTCGAAACCCCAGTTCACGAACCCATAGTGCCGTTCCCAGGGTAATCCGATTCAACGGTGGTACAAAACTGTCCAGACATAGACGCATGGTAAATGAATGGGGCGGCCCGCGAAGGTACATATTACATATGACGATAAAGGATACAGATCCTCACTTCTCCTCCATAATACCCTCTCCTGCCAATATGACAAGCTAATTCATATTGACACCCTCAATGAAGTTTGTATATTGGCACCGGCATTGAAGTGGATGTTGTTGTACGTCGGTAATCGGTCTCGTTACTCGCTTTACCCCATATTAAATTATGCCCCATCCTACAAACGCCGAACGATTTTTCTTCGATAACAATGGGTATCTCGTACTGGAAGAATTCCTACCGGCGGATTTGACAGAACGCCTTTGCAATACGCTGGAGCGCGTGGTGGCGAAACGTCGGGATTTGGAGATGCGGGGACAGACGCAGGACGGGATGACCCATATAGATGGAAGCAGCACTCGGATTTTTTACATTCTGGATGATGATCCGCTGTTTCTGGACATGGTGGATTACCGGCCCATGTGGCCCTACATCACGGGCCTGCTCAATGAGCATCCACATCATCACGCCTCGGACGCCATCATGGAATACGGTCCGAAAGACCGCCCCATGGGCTGGCACGTGGATGGACACGATGACGGCTACCGGAATCTGGGGACACCGATACCATTCCTCCAGTTGAAAATCGGTTATTATCTGAATGATATGACCGAGGCGGGACAGGGAAACCTTTGTATTGTCCCCGGCAGTCACAAAGCGAATTATGAACCGTCCGAGGAAGATAAGAAACGGCCGGATCTGTTTCCAGGCGCCATCGAGATATGCGGTCCTCCGGGTACGGCTATTCTGTTTCACAATGCCCTGTGGCATTCAGGCGGTCCGTGGACGCGGGAGGGCGGACGGAGGATCATGTTGTACTACGCCTATGAACATCCCTGGATGATAGCCTCACAGGAACACTGGGGTTACAGCAGGACATTTTACAATGGACTGGCGCTGGAGCGTCACAAGCTTTTCCACGGCTTTCTCTTCGACCCGCCGGAATATCGCTGGAGATAACATTTTACCTGGCAACCGAGAAAAAATACCTGGTGGTCATCTGCCCTGACCACCAGGCGATCGCCCGGGCCGTTGCCGGGGAAATCGTCGATTACATACAGGGACAGGAGGAAAAAGGAGAGCAGGCGGTCCTCGGCCTGGCGACTGGTTCAACACCGATCGGTGTCTACGGGGAGCTGGTCGCCCGGCACAAGATGGGTATCAGTTTTTCCCATGTAGTCACCATTCAACCTTGACGAATACTTCCCGATGTCGCCGCAATCCCGCCAGAGTTAAAACCGGTATCTGGATGCACACCTATTCGATCACCTGAATATACCCAAGGAGCAAATTTTTATACCGCGAGGTGATCTTCCACCGGAAGACGTTGGTGAGCACTGTCGCTGGTACGAGGATCAGATCAAGAAAGCCGGCGGCATCGGCATTCAGATTCTCGGTATTGGTCGTACAGGGCATATCGGATTCAATGAACCCGGTTCGCTTCCGGATAACCGCACCAGATCGATTCGGCTCGATGAGATGACCCGAAAAGATGCGGGAGCCGATTTCTTCGGGGAAGAAAATGTCCCGCTGGAAGCCGTAACCATGGGGGTCGGAACCATCCTTGGTGCACGCCGGATCATCCTTATTGCCACCGGTGAGCATAAGGCGCACATCATTCGTAGGTCGGTGGAAGGGGACATAAGGCCTCAGGTGGTGGCCAGTTTCCTGCAGCGGCATTCCAATGCCGTGATATATGTAGATCCCAGTGCTTCGGGAGAACTGACCAGGATCAAAACCCCTTGGCTGGACAACGATTATGTGGAATGGACGCCGAAGCTGTCTCAATGAGCGGTCCTCTGGCTATCTGAAAAGGTTAAAAAGCCGATCCTCCATCTCCAGCGAAGAGACTATAACGAACATCCACTGTATTCCCTTTTGGATACGGTGTATGACACCGATGAAATAAACGCCCGGATTTTCGATGAGATCCGTTCCAAAATCCGGGAGAAGGAAGATCTGTTTTCCGGTTCCAGGTGTCTGTGTTTCTCCCCACATCCGGACGACGACGTTATATCCATGGGCGGTACAATACTGAGCCTGTCCGATCAGGCTAACGACATAACGGTCGCTTACATGACCAGCGGAAATATAGCGGTATTCGATTCGGACTTTACCCGTCTGATCGATTTCATCCGGCTTACCTTCCAGGATTTGGACTGCGCCAATGATGAATTCGATAAAATCGCTGACGAGGTATATAGGTTTTTGGGCAGCAAACAACCGGCACAGGTCGATATCCCGGAAGTTCAGACGCTGAAGTCCAACATTCGAAGCTCCGAAGCCATCGCAGCAGCCCGGGTGGTGGGGGTGCCGCCGGAGAAAGCCAGGTTTCTGAATCTGCCGTTCTACCAGACGGGCCAGGTTACCAAAAACCCGATCGGCGAAGACGACATCCGAATCATCCTTGATCTGTTGAACGAAATTGATCCGGATGTAATCTTCGTTGCAGGTGACCTTTCGGACCCGCACGGTACCCACAGGATGTGTAAGGAAGTCATCGACGCGGCACTGGCGAAGTTCGACAAGAAAAACCCGGAAGTATGGCTCTATCGGGGAGCCTGGCAGGAGTGGGAGGTGGATGAGGCGGACGTATTCGTGCCGCTGTCCTACGACGATATGGCCCGTAAGATTCAGGCCATATTCAGACACGAACCCCAGAAAGACACTGCCATGTTCCCGGGGGGCTACGACGAAAGGGAATTCTGGGAACGCGTACAGGACCGGAATGTCACTACTGCAAGTCGGCTCGACAATCTGGGTCTTCCACAGTATTACGCTATGGAAGCATTTGTGCTGGAACAGGTCGGCAAGTAACCCCTTAACTTAAACCCCGCCAATGTGTCGGCGGTTGTTATGGCATATGAGGATGACCACCGCACATCTCCAGCCGCAACAAACTGTTCCGTCTAACGGAACTATGGGTACCAGTCGTTCGGTTGGGGATGGGAAACAGTATTATCCTCAGACTGTAGACTGTGGCGGCCACAAAAATCACTCGGCATGGGGCAAGGGAGCAGATTAACACGCATCTCCCATTTTGGCCTCAAGGTGATGCCGTCTTCCATCCCGTCCATAGCCCAGCCTTCGGCCATAGCCGTTTCTCCTGGGGTCCCGTCCTACTTCGACACCCGGAATTTATTGCCGAACAATTCATAGGAGACTCCGTGACGTCGTATTCCTCACCCCGTTTTGGCCTAGGAAGATGGACGATCAGAATGTAAAGACGTAGCTGATAGGACAGGGGTAGCCCCTGCGGATTATTAATAACCTTAAATTTAAAGTCCGATTCGCTGCAATTTAGGAGTGCAGTTCTGTATACCCATGCATACTACTGAACTTGACTATCCCGTCCTCGAACAGGAGGAAGGGCTTTTACTCGGCAACGGCGATCTTTCCGTCAGTATCTACCAGGCTTCGGATCAAATAATCTGGCGATTCGGTAAGAACGATGTATGGGACCGGCGGCTGGATCTTTCCGACTCTCCAAAACCAGCCCATATCGACGAAATTGCCCGCGGCGTGAAGGACGAAGGCTGGGTAAACAGTGGTTTTGTGGACGGGCACGGTCAGGCTGGGCAGGGTGCCTCGGATCCACAGCGCATGCGGGAAATCTGCGATGGCTGGCCGGCCTATGCACGCCGGCCGTACCCATGCCCTAAACCGGTAGGTGAACTGGCTCTCCACCTTCCCGCGGATCAAAGCGGTTTCAGGATCCGGCAGCGGCTGACGATAGAGCAGAATACCGTGGCGATTCGGTGTTCATGGGACAGCGGGGCCGTTATTAATCTGGAATGTTTCGTGCCGCCGTCACCTAACGTCCTGGTCGTCACCTGGACAGTCGAAAACTGGACATTCGAAACCGCCACTGCCAGCCAGGTGCCGGTTTGGTTCTCGTTGTACCGCTGGAACGACCCGACCATCGAAGCGTTTGTATCGGAACTCTTCGCCCGTACCCGGTTCCAGGCGCTGCCGGGCGCTATAAACACCGGCCGGACATCGCCGCTACCGGTTCCTATAGTGCGTGAGGTTGATGGACAGCCGATCATCGAGCAGTCGTTTCCGCCCGATTTGAGATTCGCCGGGGGATTCCGATATTACCTGGCGCCGTTTGTCACCGGACTGACGCTCGAGGCGATCAAGCCGAGCGCCAGTGACGAAGCCCGTCTACACATCAAGGGCGATTCCGCGGTACTGGAAGGCGTTCTAGCTGTTGCCGTTCCCACGAGTACGGACGCGGGCGGAGCCGATGCCGAACTCGCCCGTATCGTCGCGCCACTCCAGAAGGAGCCTTTCGAGGTCATAAGGCAGTGGCGTCAGGACACCGAGATGGGGGCACAGGCGTTCTGGAGCCGGTCTTCTGTGTCGATCGCCGATACCTTTATGGAACGCGTCTGGTACGAGACACTCCATGTCCGCCGCTGCGCCTACAGATCTGACGTGATCGCGCCCGGACTTATGATGCCGAGTACTGTAGGGGATTATTCCTTGTGGCATGGCGACTACCATACAAACTACAACTACCAGTCTCCTTTCTGGGGTGACTATTCTGCTAACCAGGTGGACCTGGGAGACGCGTTCTTTCCGGGTATGCGGTATATTATCGAAAATGGTCGGAAACTGGCTAGCGACTGGTGGGACTGCCGCGGTACGTTCATCCAACTTACCGGCTATCCATTTGAAATAGAGGGCGACCCTTACGGCACCGGGCCACTGAGCCGACTGGCCTACATGACCGGTTGGATTGCCAGCCATTACTGGTGGCGATATGTGTTTACGATGGATACGGAATGGCTGGCAGATGAGGGCTATCCGGTTATTCGTGATTGCGCGCAGTTCTACACTGATTTTCTTGAGAAGTGGGACGATGACCTGTACCACGCGTTTCCGTCCGGACAGGGAGAATCATTCTTTACGGGCACTTCCGTGGATTATACGGACCGCCCTCAGGTGATACGGCACATCCGGTTCTGTCTGCAAATGGCGCTGGAAGCAGCACAAAAACTGGATACGGACAGTGACCTTGCACAGCAGTGGCGCGAGCGCCTGGACCACCTGGTTATGGTCGATGATCTCGATGCACTGTCGTTCAGTGACGAGGAGCGGAGACGTCATGTTCTGAATTCGCCTGAATTCATCTCGTACGATGAGGGAAACATCGAACGTCCTGGCAGCCCGCCTCAATGCTTGGATATGTCCACTTCGAATCCCTTGTGGCGCGGGTATTTCGGTCAATTCCCATGGAAGCTGATGATCGCCATGCGCAACGGGGTGTACGACGCGGACCGTGATTTTGATGCGGTCCGTGCACATATCCTGCGGTGGCGGATGCCCAACGGCGCCATGCGGGGAATGGCCGCCGGCGACTGGGGACGTACGGGCATCTTCACCGAAAGCCTGGGCATCCTGGCGCCGCTACAGGAGATGATGCTGCAGAGCTGGGACGGTGCCATCCGGGTTTTCCCGGCATGGCCGAAACACCAGAATGCCTCGTTCACCACCCTCCGTGCCGAACACGCCTTCCTGGTCAGCGCCTCCTGGCGAGACGGCGCCGTGGAGATGCTGACCGTGCACAGCGTAGCCGGGGCACAGTGCCGGGTGGCTATACCATGGGACGGAGGCATGGGCGTATACGATGAGACTGATGAGAAGATCGACACCACAATGGAGCCTGATGACATCGCTGTATTTCAAACACGAGCAGGAAATACCTATCACTTGAAATGTATTTAGAGGATCGACTATGGAATACCCGGATTTATCCACGGAATACCCTCTGACCCCCGAACAGATCGAAGCCTACCGCCGTGACGGCCATGTGTCGCTGCCCGGTGTCTGTTCTCCTGAAGAAGTTGCTGTGTTCCGGGAGGCGATTACCGAAGCGGCCTATGCCAATTTCCCTGATAAAGCAGACCTTGAAGAAAACCGGCCTTTTCTGCAGACGCTCAATCTTCGATTCAAACATGAAGGCGTGAAAGCTTTTGTACTCTCCCGGCGATTCGGACAGATCGTGGCTCGGCTCAACGGTGTCAACGCGGTGCGCATTTTTCATGAGCAGGCGCTCTTCAAAGAACCAGGTTCCGGGCTCAGTGCCTGGCACCAGGATCAGTATTACTGGCCGCTGGCCACCGAGCAGGCGACCGGCATGTGGATGCCCCTGACGGATGTGACTATGGATATGGGACCGATCTGTTTTGCGACTGGCTCGCACCGGGTAGGATACATGGGGCATTACAGTATTTCCGATGAAGCGCAGGACGTGTTCGGCGGTGTCATAAAAGAGAAAGGCTGGCAGGTGCATCAGGCACCCATGAAGGCGGGCGACGCCACGTTCCACAACGCTTGGCTCATCCACGGCGCGACAGCGAACCGATCGACCGCCATGCGCGAGGCTATGATCGTGACCTTTTATCCGGACGGCACACGGGTAGATGAGCTGATAAACCCCAGCCGGGTAAATGACGCAAAAGTGTTCCTGGGCGGACGAATTCCGGGTGAGCTGGCCGACAGTGAACTGAACGAGGTGGTGTACCGAAACGAATGATTACCTGATAATCAGCCGGGTAAAAATGTCCTCACGAATCAATCGACTGACACCTGCCCCTCTGGCCGCGAAGCCGAAGGCATATTGCAAAACCACCATGATCGGCAGCTTTGACAAATTCGATCAGGGCCGTATCGGTGCCCTTCCCGCCAGACACGACCGGTCCGATTCGGGCGATGTGGTCGTTTGGATGCTCGCGGTTCAGCGTGATTTATATTTCGATCTCCAAGCCCTGCGACAGGGTTTTCGTATCCTGCATGCCCATATCCCGGCCGTTGATCGTAACATGTTGACCCGCTCCGGATAATCGTCCGAATTTGACTAGGATCGCACGGTTTTCTGTATACGGAAAGGGCAGATCAGAAAGCGCATTTGTGACATTCAGTTCAATCCGATCCGAGTCCCACTGCACGATGTCAGCAGATACGCCATCGATCGGCACCACCCTGTGTTCTGATCCGTCCACCCATACACTTCCAAATCGCCTTTCCAGGAAGGCGCTCGCGCCCAGGCCGCCTCCCGGTCCCCAGTTGAAGCCGGTCCAGCCACCGCCTTCGCCTGTCATAACGTGGGGCGAGAAATGCATGATACTCTCCGGCGATAACCCTCTTCCTGTTTCAACCGTGATTCCTTCCACTTGATTGACCCGGTAGTCGTTGATACCGTTACTATGGTTTTCGGGCATATCCATAGCGGCAAACGCGGCCCGGCAGGCGGCCACCGCCCGCTCGAGATAGTCGAGGTTGCCTGTGGCATCATAATAGTCGATATAGGTGGGCACCACGCGGGACTGGCGGCCATCGTTCCACTCACCGTCGCAATTCATCACGCCGAAACCTCCGTACATATAAGCAGGACCAAATCGATTGGGAGCCCAGACTTGCTGGAACATGGACAGCAGGCTCAGGCAGTATTCTCCGTGAGAGAACCAGGCATCGTCGTCCGTCAGTCGGTACAGCGCCAGAAAATGATCGGCCGCCCACTGGATCGCGAGGGTATTCATCGGTGGTATGCCGGTCAGCGGATCGAGCCAGTGGAGCGCTTTGGGGGCGCAGGAATAGAACACTTCGAAGTCAAAGAACTGGGTGCGGGGCAGAATCTCTCGTACAAGAAAGTCGCCCGCGGCAATGGCGGCACGCCGCGTATTCGTATCGCCTGTCAGCAAGGCCATCTTCGCCAGGACCGCCCCCCCGATCGCGGTCGGCGCGCTTTCTTTGAGTTGTGGTGCCGGCCTGAGGTCCGCATCGTAGTAGGTCGGTATCGCCCCTGAAGGAAGCTGCGCCTGCTCCAGGAAACGGCAGAAGCCGGTAATCTTGCGCTCGATGTGGTCCTGCCTTCCCAGTTCAGGGTAGTAATCGTGCCAGTACAGCATCCACCAGGCGCTTACCCCCATGGCTTGCAGGTCGTACCCATCGAATGGATAGGCGGGCCAACAGGTCCAATACAGGGAGCCTTCCCAGGCACTGGATTCAAAGTTGTAAACGCAGGAGAATGCCCCGTTTTTTTCGGGTGCGGAAAGGCTAAGTGCCAGGATACCTTCCCCGATCTTCTTCAGATGATCGTCCTGCCATTTGCAGCCGTAGTGGTAAATGCCGAACCCAGGGTGGAGATCGTTCTCCCAGGCATGGAAGTTGGCCCCCCGGCGCCAGACATTGTTAAGGCCGTAGCGGGTTTCACCGGCGGACGTGACTGGCGTCGCCAACCGTTTCAATTCATAGGCATATGTATACTGTTCCCCATATACTTCGAACGGCAGTATCTGAGGCCGGATATCCTTTAAGTATTCCCGCCCATATTTTCTCCACAGTAATTCCGTCAATTCCTTCATGACGGTATGGGGAGAGTCGGAGCGGCCGATCAGCAGGTCGAAGCCGTAAGTGAAGGTGCCGGGCAGGATGGGTGTCATCTTATCATCTTCCGCCGTGAACACATGTCCATCGGGACGCCAGGAGCAGATGCCGTATGACAGGCGCGGCTGCCCGAAGGCTTTACCGCTGCCCGGGTGGTGCCAGGATCTCAAATCCAGGGCATGAGGCAGGTCCGGATGCTGACTTATGGCATCCAAATCCGGTACGATAGCCGCATACAACCCATGTGCGAGTACGACGGCGGCCGGGGAGCGGAAGAACCAGTCGCCGATAACGTGTTCTTCCTTACCGTGAAGGCCGGGCAACCAGGCAAAGTCCAGTGGCAGGGCATACCCCATGCCCCGGCCGTCGGGCATGAAATAGAAATGGCTCATCAATCGCTCAAGTTGTGTGGAATTGCGGGATACAGTATCCCTCACTGTGACCGATAGATGGTTCGGGGCGACCAGGGTGATCCGTTCTTCCAGTTGATGATCGCCGTGGGTGCCGTTCAGGACCAGTTGATTCTGCTCATGGGTGTATGACTCCGTAAACAGCGGACCGTCCGCCTGGTTTGCAGGACGAATTTCGATATCTTCCACGGAAAGCCCCGTATGTTTTTCCCAAGGACAGAGTTTGGTTTCGGCCTGATTGGACAGGGTCGTTCGCCACCCTTTCTGTGGATCGAGCACATCAAATCGTAGGAGCAAACCACCGTCTTGATCGACGGTCTGAACCCGTAGGGAATGATCCTCAATCATCAATATAATTTCTCCTGCGTTTGGCTCTGATGTTTCCAATCTGAATGGATTCGAAAAGATATACACACGTTCAACCGGTGACAAGAATGATATCGAAGAAGCGTGCTCACAAAGAATATGAACTGGATTAAAATCAGGTCTTGACGATCGGAGTCATGATATTCATATTGATAAAGTTAATCCCTGAAAAAACACCTGTGAAACCGGGATATGTGTTCCTGTTTTTGTATTTTTATATATCGGTTCAAGAGTTTCATTGCACGTGGGTATATAACGATGGGTGCATCGGACCTTGCCTTCAATTGCAGATATTTATCATACGAGTTAAAAGCAATCATGATTTCTCAACCGTGTCTTCAAGTCACTCGGGAGGCTGATCATTTGTAAAGGAGGAAGACCTATGAAATGGATGCGTTGTATTCTTATAGGTGTTGCGGCACTCACCCTCACGGTCGCATGCGGTGGTGGCGGTGGGGAACAGGCTCCGGCGGCGACTTCCGACGGCGGCGTGCAGGCGCCCATGTTCGAGGTAGATCCCATGTGGCCGAAGCCACTGCCCAACCACTGGGTACTGGGTTCAACTATCGGCGTTGCAGTGGATGCCGAGGACCACGTCTGGATCGTCCATCGCGGGAACGGCAACGCCAGGACCGAGTTGGGTGCGGCACAGGATCCGCCTACCGGTGAATGCTGCATTCCGGCGCCGAATATCCTTCAATTCGACCAGGAAGGGAACCTTCTCAGTTCCTGGGGGGGACCCGGAGACGGGTACGACTGGCCCCAGTCAAATCACGGCATTGGGGTAGATCCCATGGGCAACCTCTGGATCGGCGGCAATGGTGGTGACGATTCCCATATTCTGGTATTTGCCCAGGACGGTACGTTCCTGAGGCAGATCGGCAAACCGGGCATGAAGAACGGCAGCCACGACAAAGAGAACTTCGGCCGCGTGGCCAAGATTTCCTTCGATGCGGCAGCCAACGAAGCATACCTGGCCGACGGCTACCTCAACAAGCGTGTTGCGGTGGTCGACATCACCAGCGGCGAATTCAAACGCTACTGGGGCGCTTACGGCAACGAGCCGGACGATGCCGACCTGGGACGCTATAATCCGGACGAACCGCTTGTCCAGCAATTCCGCAATCCGGTGCACGCGGCCGAACCGTCCGACGACGGATTTGTGTATGTGTGTGACCGCCCGAACAACCGGGTTCAGGTGTTCCAGAAAGACGGTACCTACGTGGACGAGATGATTGTCGCGCCGAGAACCCTGGGCGATGGCGCCACCTGGGACATCTCATTCTCGAAAGATCCCGAACAGAAGTATCTCTACCTCGCCGATGGCAAGAACATGAAAGTCTACATCATAGAACGTAAGACTCTGAAGATCCTCACCAGTTTCGGTGACGGCGGCCGCCAGCCCGGACAGTTCTTCGCGGTACACAGCATCGCCACCGATTCCAAAGGCAATATCTACACGACCGAAACGTACGAAGGCAAACGCGTGCAGAAGTTCGTGTACAAGGGCGTGGGACCTGTTCCGTCGGAGAATCAGGGCGTTGTGTGGCCCAAGACGGCGGACTAGAGCGTAAGTTGCCTGTTGTTAATGACAAAGCGCGGTTGAAGGTCAGAGGCGTGCAAGGGACGCCAGCCTTGACCGCGCTTTGTATCGTAATGGCCTATTAGTAAATATCACGCATAGGTAAAAATTCAGTATGCCGATCGTTGCGATCTTGATGGCTCTGGCGCTGTTGGTTTCATCGCCGCCGGGCGTATCCGCACACGATATTCCCAATGACATCACCATACAGGCTTACGTGAAGCCGGAGGGACAGCGGTTACACATGCTCGTGCGCGTGCCGCTCGAAGCCATGCGGGACATGTCGTTTCCGCTGGTTGGACCAGGATATCTAGACATCGCAGAGGCAGACTCCGAATTACGCAATGCGGCCATCCTGTGGCTTGCTGATGATATGGAGGTGTATGAAGGGAACACGCTCCTACCGAGCCCGGAGATAGCAGATGTCCGGGTGTCAATTCCCTCGGACAGATCGTTCGGGACCTACGAAGAAGCCCTGGCGCATATCAGGAGTCCACGGCTGCCCGACGGGACCATGCTTTACTGGCAGCAGGGGCTCCTCGACGTGCTGTTCGAATATCCCATAACGTCGGATCAGTCCGAGTTCTCGATCGATCCCGGTCTCGAGCGGCTGGGGATTCGGGTGGTCACGGTTCTGCGATTCCTACCGCCCAACGGCGACGAATGCGTGTACGAATATACCGGGTACCCGGGCCGTGTCACACTCGACCCACTCTGGTACCAGGCCACATTTCGCTTCGTGGAATTGGGGTTTTCCCATATCCTCGATGGGATTGACCACTTGTTGTTCCTTCTGTGTCTGGTGATCCCGTTCCGTCGCCTCCGGGCACTCATAGCGCTGGTTACCGCCTTCACTGTGGCGCATTCGATAACACTCATTGCCTCAGTACTGGAACTGGCGCCGGATACACTCTGGTTTCCGCCGTTAGTGGAAACGTTGATTGCCGTGTCGATCGTCTACATGGCTATAGAAAACATCGTGGGATCCGAACTGCACCGGCGATGGATGATTACGTTCGGGTTCGGTCTTATCCACGGCTTTGGTTTCTCATTCGCCCTCCGGGAGACGCTTCAATTCGGTGGCACCCATCTGATGACCTCACTTTTGGCGTTCAACGTGGGTGTAGAACTGGGGCAGTTTCTCGTTCTTATTCTCCTCATACCGGTACTGGAATTGCTGTACCGGTATGTGTTCAAGGAACGACTCGGCACCATCCTTCTTTCGGTCGTGGTGGCCCATACCGGCTGGCACTGGATGATCGAGCGGCTTTCCGTGCTGAATGAATATAATATACCTTGGGATGCCTTTAACACCGGTATGCTCTTCAGTATGGTGGCCTGGCTGGTGTTGATCGGCGTCTTTGCGGCCCTGAGCTGGTGGGGCCTCCGCATGCGCCGAATAGGAGCCGTGGCAATGGAGGAAGTGGAGTGATCATCGATACACACGTGCATGTATGGGAGATTGATCCACCCAGGTATCCGGTTGGACCTACCGCACCAGGCTGGACGGCAGAGCCGGATGAACCGGGTACAGCCGACGAGCTGATCGAGGATATGGACGCCAATGGCGTGGATGTGTCGGTTCTGGTACAGACGTCGTGGTCCACATGGGACAACGGCTACATTGCCGATTCCGTAAAGCGGGTTCCTGGTCGATTCGTGGGGCACGGGCTGATCGATCCACTGGATTTCGAGAATAATGCCGATAGTGTGCGATACTGGATGGAGGAACGCGGCCTGGTGGGTTTTCGGTTTCATCCGTTCTATTACCCCGACGATAAGGTCCTGGTGGCGGAAGAAAACCGACCCATGTGGGAAGAAATGGCGGCCCGTGATGCTGTAATTCAGTTCCACATGCGGACGAGTGATGCGGACCAGGTGGATGAGATCGCCCGGCGCCATCCGCATATGAAGCTGCTCATAGATCACATGGGTTATCCGAATGTGGAGGAGCACCCGGCGACCTTCGCTCCGATTGCAGCGCTGGCACAGCATGATAATATTTTTGTAAAACTGTCGGATTTCAAAGGCCGGACCCGTGAAGCCTATCCGTATCGTGATGTGCATCCGTTTATATGGATGCTGCTTGACGCGTTCGGCACCGAAAGGGCCATGTGGGGCACTGGATTTCCGGGACACCACCGGACGAAACACAACTGGCTGAGTCTGGCCGATGAACTGAAACTGGTCCGAGAGGGGTTCGCTTTCCTCAGGGACACCCAGAGGGAACGTATCCTTGGCGGCACCGCAATGGAAATATGGGGTTTAACGTGATCCATTCTTACATGAATCTGGAAGGCAACTGGATACGGGGCAGCTTTCACGGTCACTGCAGTGAAAATAGCAGGTGCGCGTCTGTACCGCTGGCCGAGAGTGTTCGACGCTACAACGATATCGGTGCAGGATTCGTTACGCTTACAGATCACGATTTAGTTACCGATCTGACGGTGATGCGCGAGATGTATCCGGGGCTGGCGATACTGGAGGGATTCGAATACAGCTCCCGTGAAAACGTATTATTCGCGGGGCCGCGGGTGAATCCTTTGTACAACCTTCCCCTGGAGGAAGCGCTCCACAAGGCCAGGGATTTGCTCACCGTGGTCTGTCACCCCCGGCCTCACGCGGACGGCAAGGACTACTGGACCCGGCAGATGCTAGAAGAGTTGGGTGTATGGCCCGACGGCATCGAGGTGTATAACGGGCATTACGGAACAAAGACCGCTCTTACCGTGGGCCGCTGCCCGTTGTATTCGGCGTTCTGGGACGAGCTTCTGACCGCTGGCCACCGACTCTACGGATACGCCAACGACGATTTCCACGATCCGGAGGACTTCTCCAACGCGTTCAACATGGTCCTGGTCAAAGAAACGACGCCGGAAGCGGTCGTTAACGCCGCCAAAGCAGGGCAGTGTTATGCATCGACGGGACTGTTATTGAAAACGGTCAAGGAGCAGGGCGGCCACATAGTGGTGGAAACGGACACGCCCTGCATCGGTACGTTTGTTGGGCCGGAGGGTCAAGTATTATCAAACGGCGAGGGAACTTTTTTTGAATATACCGCCGCCGAAGAATCGTATGTACGTTTTGAAGGAAACGGTGAATCGGGACTGATTTTTCTACAGCCTATGTGGGCGAATTGAGGGTTTACAGAAGACTATGAAGAAAATCATCATCGTAGGACCGGGAGGTATCGGTGGCACCATCGCCGGTGTGCTTGCGCGGGCGGGTGGGTGCCACGTGACCGTGGTCGGCCGGCCGGGTGCTCATACCGACACCATTCGGGAGATGGGACTACGTATTACGGGACTTCAGGACTTCACCGTTGCTATGGATGCAGTGGACGATATGTCTCTGGTAACCGAATGCGACATCCTGCTGTATACTATAAAAGCGCAGGACATGGCTGCGGCACTCGAACAATCAGCGCACATCCGGATCAACGACGCGGTATTTTCTTTGCAGAACGGTGTCGTCAAAGATGATTTGCTGACGGATGTTTTCGGAAAGGAAAAGGTGATCGGAGCGCTGTCCGTCATTGCATCGGGACGACCGGAGCCGGGAGTAATCAACTGGGCGTACGATGGCGGCACGCAGTTCGGAGAACTGGATGGCAGCCCGTCCGCACGGGTGGATTACATGACGAACCTTTTCTCTCAGGCCGGACTTGATGCGAAAACCACGGATTCGGTACTATCCGCCACCTGGACGAAAATGATAGGGTGGATCCCGATCGGGTTGCTGGGAACCCTTTCGAGGCAGAAAAACGCGGGCATTCTGAGTACCAGGATACTTGCGACTGAACTGGTCCACCTGATCCGCGAACTAAATGCCCTTGCGGACCTGAGAGACATTCCCATGCTTAATTTCGGCCCCTATCAGGTCAAGACATGGTGTGAGGGCACCGTCGAAGAGGCGGTCGAAAATGTGATGACTTCGCCCCTGACCACCAGCACTTCGACTCATTCCGCACTCACCGACATACTGAATGGCCGCCCCACGGAATTCGAAGCCTGCGCCGGCCCCATGATAGCGGAAGCCCGTGAGAAGGGTATCCCCATGCCACGTACGGAAGTTATGTACAACACTCTCATGGGGCTGGAGGCGACGCTGGACGGTTGACCACCCTTCATGCACCCGGTTTACTTCAGCCAACATATCGGTCCTATTCGTCCCGATACAGACCGGAACACTGTATTCTCTCTGGCAACGCCCGACCCGAAAACGGTTTCAACCGCGAAATTCTTCAACAGTGGTAAATTGCTTCCAGGGCAGGTTGCGATGGTTCGGCCTCCATGATTCCCTGATTACATTTTCACGGTATTACAAGATTTCAGTAAGTTCAAACAGATGTCGGATGATACGGTCCGGCCGCTCATCGGAAAAATCCGGTTCCACGGTTTCCGATGAATCTGCGATCAGGATGCTGGTCATACCGGTCCGGTTCGCGCCTACGATATCTTTGGATAGAGAGTCTCCTACAAATACAGCTTCTTCAGGCCGGATACCCTGCGGGTCCAGGGCACCTCGAAATATCCTGATATCGGGCTTGCGGAAGCCCACCGCGTCGGATACCGTGAACGAATCCACACGGGACAGCAGGTCCAGTCGTTTTGCGGTCGCATACTGGCTGTCGGAATGATAATCTGCGGCGCCGTCTGTGATGATACCGACGTGGTAAACGTTGCACAGCTCGTTCAGTACTTCGATAGCTCCTTCGCACCGTCTCATGTGATGTTGACGTCTTTCCGATAGGTATGCGTTCAGTTCATCCGCCAACGTCAGGTCGTCGATACCCAGTTTTTCCAGTGTTCTCCGGAACCGGACATCCCGCGCTTCCGCCATGTTGATCGTGCCGGCATCCAGTTGTTCAAACAGATCCCTGTGCACATTTTCCCACACCCGGCGCGTGTCGAGCTCGGTCAGCTCTGAACGGGGCAGCAGAAACATGTCCATCGTCTCCTGTTCCGCCTTCCGCCAGGCTTCCTGGGCACGACACAGGGTGTCGTCGAGATCGAAAAACACACCTCGGATTGGTTTTGGGGAATTTATCATGTTACTCGAACAATGGATTGATCGGTTCCTGCAACGGCAGTCCGACGGGTGATCCGTCAAGGGCGGATCGATAGCCGGCGCACAGCACCTCTACGCCTCTCGCCGCTGTTGCCACATCACTGTCGGGCGGCTCGCCGTGTTCAATACAACGCAGCAATTGGTCTATAGCCGGTGTGCTACCGTGCCCTTCAAGGAAAGATTCCACAGGTTGCACTTTGCCGTTTTGGATCATAATAGCGGCATCCGGGTCCAGGAACAAATTGCCGTTTTCGAATTCTATGGTGAGGGCGTTGCGGTGGCTGCGTTCTCCGCGCACCGCCTGCTTGCCAACTGCCAGAATTGCCCAGAAACGGCCGTAATCCAGTACAAGCTGGCCGTAGTTTTCCACCTCGGTTTCCACGTAAGGCTTCCAGAACGATTGGGAGCGGGCTTCCACCCCCTCCGGCATACCCAGCATTTGAACGGCGTAATCGATGGCGTAGCACCCCATGTTGGTCATCTCGCCGCCGCCGGAGACTGCTGCCGGATCGAACCGTTCCGGCCAATTGGACTGTATGGGGAATCCTTCCTGGAACAACATCCCGAAGGTATGGTAATAGCTTATCACCTGACCAAAGCGGCCGTTACGAACATCTTTCAACAACTTATCGAATGCGGCCACTTGCTTTATCATGGGGGCGTCGAACACGGCCGGCACGCACGCTTTCCGAATAGCGGCTTCGATCCGCTGGGCAGCGGAAGGGCTGTGGCAGAGCGGTTTGTTGATGAAAATAGGCTTCTTGGCCGCTGCCGCCTGTTCGACCAGGTCGGCCTTATCGCACGGATCGCTGGTTACGACGAGAATCTGCACATCCGGATGGTGTATCACTTCCTCATAGCAGGACGCCAGTGCGGCCTGCATGGCCTCCTGCAACTCGCCGGCACGATCGGGCTTGCTCTCAAAGCCGGTTACCACCTGCGTTTCCGGATGGCGCAAGAACTGTCCCGCTGCGCCGGCACCGTGAGTGCAGCAGTTGCCGAGGATGCCTACGCCATATGCTGGTTTGAAATTCACCATTGCCTGACCATGATTTAAATCCTGGATTGCATTCACTTCGTTCAGGCGCAATCTCTGGAGTTCCACATTCCCAATTTTTTCGGCTTCTATCCGGGTGCATAATCATCCGGATTGTCTCTCCGCCAGTTCGGCAAATATCCTTCGGTTCGTCCGTATCCGTATGATGGACCGATCTGATTCTCCGTTTTCCAGGGCCAGCCCTGTCCCCCGATGATACGGTATTCGTCCGCTTTCCCGCAAAGCCAGTAAAAGATATGGGCGTTATATCGAGCGGTACCGTGACCGCCGTAATAGGCGTTCTCAAAATCAAAATCCGGTTCGGTGATCCAGTCTCGTGTCGGTGGTTCGGTGCGCCAGTAATTGTATTTCAACATGTGGCGGACCCCCTTTGCGGTGGACGCACCTCTTCGGTGCAGGATGCTCTGAGCGTGGATGCCGAAAGATCCTGCGGGGCCTTCCGCAAACACGCCTGCTTCATCTGGATCACGCCGGGTAGGCCGGATATGGGACCCCGGCACCAGTTCGGTAGGACCCAGCTCGATCGGTGTGTCCTGGGGAAAATAGAAGACTTCGACGAAATTCACTTCGGGTCCGAAAATATGATCCGCATCATGGTGCCAGTTCTGGGCTTCCACAGGACATTCCACCTTGTGGTGGCTTACAAGGACAGGAAGCCCTACATTCCTGCCGAGCAGCGACCGCAAGACACCGCACAGCTTCGGGTTGAGCAGGACATGTTTAATGTACCACTCTTCGAGCATGATGGTACTCGGTTCATGACTTCCGCGGATGCGTGTCAGGTCATCTTCGGTTAGACCATCTGGAATATACATCGGATTTGCCTCTAATCTGCCCTCCAGATAGTCACAGGCCTTCTGATTGATTTCATCGGGCACCGCATTTTTCAGCATCAGAAAACCATCCCGGCAGAACGCCAGCACCTCGGAATCCGTCATCGTAGGTTCGCAGTCGAACGTGCGGTTGGGCGTCTTTTCAATCTTCATTTCCTGTCGCCTTTCTGCCTTTCAATATCAGATGGAAAGTAACTGGGGACCTGACCTCTGTTGCGAGCGAATGCATTACGGTATTTCTTCATTTTGTAACGTGTGGCAGTAGAAGCGATGCCGGTATTACATTCGTAGGTAAAAGGGGTAACACGTCGTAACAACCTCATTATAATTGGGAAACGCATCCATAGGTCAGAAGTGATTTTGTTCAGCCCCGAAATCGATATATCCGTGTCCCGGTGCCACAATTTTATTAGTTCCTATTGCCCGAAAGCCGCTGGACACGCATTATCCGAGGACACTGTCCGCAGTTGGGCGAGCCGCTGTGGAGAAGCCAGGGGTGGCCCAGGATTACTTCGCCTGGCTTCCCGGTCAACTCTTTGACCCTTAGAGGAACACCGGAGACCGTATTTTCCTTCATCATGAATTGCTCGATCCGGTCGGGATCGCCGTCGTCTGAACTGAGTTTTTTTAACCACGGATCGCTGGCGAGCAGGTCCCTGCGGACTTTCTTCATACGTTTAAGGTCCCTGGATCGGCGCGTCTTCACATACTCGCGAATCATTCTGTGAGATCCCGCCACCACCGCTGTGCCGCCGGACTGTGGCGGTACGGACGAAAGAAAGCTGAACACCAGCAGTCCGGACACCCGTCCAGGGGGGGGCAGAAAGTCATAGTCCGTATGCCAGACCTGGCAAGGTACGTTCCACGTGCGATCCGACTGCGGAAATGTAACCAGAAACTGTCCCCAGTGCTTAGGTTTTTCCCACTGCCCTGCCCCCATCAGATCATCGATCGCCTCTATCAAGACAGGGCTCCCTATCGGCGCGAAGACTTTATGCGCTTTCAAAGGCTGGAGGCCGGACGGGTGCATTACGGTCCACGTGGCGGGCTCGTCGCGAACAATTCCGTGCAGTCTGTTCAGGCCACCCCAGACCAGTTCTTCCATGGCGGAGGCGTCGTCTTTGGAGAAGGCAGAAATCCTTACAAAACCATCGGATTCAAATGATTCGTGTTGTTGTTGTGTAAGCATAATTCAATGGTACTCCTCAACGATCTACTATATGTTAATATACACAATAAATCATCAATGTGTTTGTCAACATAATTGCTACAATAAAGAGGATGTATCTATCTATGCCTCGCGCTCTACATTCAGACAGCGTCCCCTGTCTGGAACGCCTCATCGCTCTAGAACCTTTGGGAAAGTACCTGGATCGTTTGAAGGATCACCACGACGACTCCTATGAACACTCACTTAGAGTAGCCCTCCTGGCCATTGATCTTGCGCATGAAAACCGGTTGTCGGACGCGGAGGTACGTACGGTCGGCTATGCCGGTCTGCTGCACGATCTGGGTAAGGTTTCCATCGAGGCTTCCCTGCTTTCCAAACCCACGGCATTGAATCCGGAAGAACGCGAGGCAGTTAAATACCATCCCAGGTTCGGTTTACTGCAACTGACGGAAGGTTTTTTCCTAAAAGTTAAGGCGGTAATAGCCGGCCATCATGAATTTCAGACCGGGCCGTTTCCGCGAAGTAATGACGATCGGCGTGGCATTCCCCGTGAGAAGAGTACGGATCGCCGGGAAGGTAATGAATCGGTCACACGTCTTACGCAGATAGTGGCCATTGCGGATATGTCTGACGCATTGGCCAGCGCCCGATCCTACAAGGATGGAATATCCCAGGTGAAAATTCGTGAAATTCTGAACGGCCAGTTTACGGGAGATCCAAAACTGATTGATCAGGTGCTGGCGCGGTATCCCTGATCGGCATGTCAGCACGGTAGAGCGGCCGGGGGCCTGCCGATTATAAGGGGAAGGTTGAAACAATCATGCAGAAATTACTGATCGGCGCGCACCGAGGCGCTATGTGTCATGCACCGGAGAACACGCTGGCGGCGTTCGAGAAAGCGATCGAGTTTGGGACCTACCGCATCGAGCTGGACCTGCGGCGCAGCAAGGACGGCCATATCGTGCTCATGCACGACGAAACGGTGGACCGGACCACGGACGGCCGTGGTCGCCTGCGTGACTTGACGCTGCCGGAATTGCGGCAGCTGAACGTGGGCGACACAGAGCGGATACCTACGTTTGAGGAGACTCTAGCCTGTGTCCGAGGTCGCAGCAAGTTGCTCGTGGAACTCAAAGACGGCGATATAACGGAGCAGGTCATCGACCTCATTAGAACGGCTGATATGATCGATGACTGCACACTGTCGTCGTTCAACGAAAACTGTCTGAGCCAGTCAAAAGTTCTGTGCCCGAAGCTGTCCAGAGCCTGTTTTTTCGTGAAACCGGGAATTTTCAACGCGCAGGAGGTCATCGATCGGTTCGGCGTGGATATGGTGATCGTCTGGCCTCGGGCCGCCTCCCCGGGAAATATCGCTGAGGCAAAGCGCCACGGACTGCAGGTGCGGTGCGGCTTCACCGACAACCTGTCCTACGGAGAAGCATTTGAAGTGTTCTCGAATCTGGTCCGTATGGGGGTAGACGAATTCTCCTGCGGACGCCCCGACTGGCTAGGCAGAATGATAGAAGAGATAACACAGGCCTAATCTCTACCTGGCGTCCCGGCCACAGATCCGGGATCTCCACGTGCCGATTACACGGATTGTTAGTGGTCTGAAGGGGATCCCCATCTTAACGGAGATTACGGGATCCTGCGGCTTAATCCCAGTAGTTCTTTCTTCGAATCCATCGGGGTGTTTATGCCATCACTTGAATCGGCAATGCGCCTCTTTTCCGGGTCCCAGGTGGCCTCTGCGGCAGCCGCCGCCGGCAGGGAACAATGGTGCTTCCGATGGAAAGACTATGGGCCCCGTCTATCGCCGGAAACACGCGTAGTGTGTGAATGGGGATGGCCTATGATTTCGGCAATGCCAACTGGCCCACCAACTTCACTCCCACTCTTTTCTGACCCGCCCCAGCTCACTCAGAAGAAACTCCCGTGCCGGTTCGTCCGCTACCATCGGTGAGGTTTGGAAATAAGCGATCAATTTATCCAACCGGTCCAGTCGGTCATAGGATGTCGACCAGTGCTCAGGCGGTTCGCCGGTATCGATAATGTATTCAGCGTCCTTATGTTTTTCGGCAACTTGACGGCCGCCACGGCGTCCCATGGCCTGGATGCCGGCCCTGACAAGGAATGTGAGGGCGACTACAAAGGCCAGAAACCAGAGCATGATCATGGGGTGCTTACCCCCCGCAACGTAAGGTCACGAGCGAAATGGCAGGCACTGTAGTGGCCGGGAGCTACTTCTTCCCAGGTGGGTGTCTGCTCTTTGCAAATGACTTCGGCGTAGGGACACCTCGGGTGGAAATAGCATCCCGTCGGCGGATTCGCGGGATCGGCGATTTCACCGGACAGGCCGTCCATCGGGGGTACATGGTCCGGATCCGGCTGCGGCACGGCGCCCAGGAGCGCCTCCGTGTAGGGATGGCGCGGTCGGTCGAAGAGATTCCGCTTGGATGACTGCTCCACCATGCGTCCCACATACATGACCGCCACGCGATCCGCGATGTGCTCCACCACGGCCAGGTCGTGGGAGATGAAAAGGTAGGTCAGATAAAACTCAGACTGCAGATCCTTCAGCAGGTTGAGGATCTGGGCCTGCACCGATACATCGAGTGCGGAGACCGGCTCGTCGCAGACGATCAGATCGGGATCCGGTGCCAGCGCGCGGGCAATACCGATGCGCTGGCGCTGCCCGCCGCTGAAGGCATGGGGATAGCGGTTCAGATGCCGAATGTCGAGCCCCACAGCATCCATCAGGCTCCGCACCCGCTCCGCCAGCTCAATACCGCTGGCCAGACCGCTTTCCACAAGTGGTTCGGACACGATGTCCATGATCGTCATCCTCGGGTCAAGTGAAGCGAACGGATCCTGGAAGATCATCTGCATGTGACGCCGTAAATGTCGGAGCCGTTTCTTATCCAACTGCGTCAGATCCACAGATTCATGTCCCGCTTCCGGCTTAAACAGGATAGCCCCATCGGTGGCCTCCAGGACTCGCAGCACACACCGTCCCAGTGTGGTCTTCCCACAACCGGATTCTCCCACAAGCGCCAGTGTTTCTCCGCGGTACAGCGTTAGGTTAACGTCGTCCACCGCTTTGACGTGTCCGACGGTCTTGTTAAAAAAGCCGCGCTCGATCGGGTAATATTTCTTCAAACCACGTATGTCTAATATGGTGTCAGTTCCCAAATTCAACCATCGCTTTCGGTGTACAGTCTGCACCGGACGCTATGCCCTGGTTCGACCCGCAAGAGCGGCGGGATGCCCTGATCGCAAAGGCCAGGTTTGGCCTGCGGGCAGCGGTCCATAAATCGGCAGACCGGCGGCAGTTTGACGGGTACGGGTACGGTGCCTTTGATGGCTTCCAGGCGGTCGTGCACTCCTCCGAGGCGCGGTACGGAGGCCATCAGTCCTTTTGTATACGGATGTATTGGATTCTTGAATATCCGATGCACTGTGGCCAACTCCACCACCTGACCCAGGTACATCACCGCCACAACATCGGCCATGCGGGCGATCACACCAAGGTCATGGGTGATGAACAGGATCGCCATACCGAACTGCTCCTGGAGATCTTTCATTAGTGTCAATATCTGAGATTGCACGGTTACGTCCAGCGCTGTTGTGGGTTCATCGGCGATGAGGAGGAGCGGATGGCAGGCCAGGGCTCCAGCGATCATGACGCGCTGGCGCAGGCCGCCGGACAGCTGGTGCGGGTAATCGTTCATCCGTTGTTCTGGATTGGAAATACCCACGCGCCGCAGCATTTCGATGGACCGCTGCCACGCTTCATCGCGGTTTTTTGTACGGTGTTCGAGAATCACCTCCGAGACCTGATCGCCGATGGTATGTACCGGCGACAGACTGGTCATCGGTTCTTGGAAGATCATTGAGATAGATCCGCCCCGGATCGCACGCATGGTTTTCCCGAATGGGTCCTGTGCCGCCAGATCCAGTGGCGTTGCACCCGGCCGATGAAGACGAATCACACCGCCGGTGATGCGTCCTGGTTTGGGCACGATCTGAAGAATAGACTGTGCCATCACGCTCTTACCGCACCCGCTTTCACCGATGACACCTACTGTCTGATGCCTGTCGATGGACAAGTCGACCCCATGGACAGCGTTTAGGCAGCCCTCATCGAGTTGGAATTCGGTTTTTAAGTCTCTGATCTGTAATATGGTATCGCTCATTTGAAAAATTCCCTAAGAGTGGTACGGGTCGGCCGCATCTCGCAGTCCGTCGCCCAGGAAGTTGAACGCCAGTACTGTTACGACCACGAAAGCACCCGGTATCAGGACCCACGGGTAGAGGATCACTACCTTAACATCCTGCGCAACGCTGAGCAGCACACCCCAGCTGACCACCGGCGCCCGCAGGCCCAGGCCCAGGAAGCTCAGGGCGGTTTCGCCGAGAATCATACCCGGTATGGCGAGGGTCAGGTTGACGATCAGGTAGCTCATGAACGCCGGCAGCAGATGCCGCCGTATTATCCGGGCATCCGTGGCCCCCGCGATGGCGGCCGCCACAACATAGTCCTCCGTACGGAGGCTGATAAGCTTGCCCCTTACCACCCGCGCCAATCCGCACCACCCCACAATGGAAAGGATGACGGTGATCATCAAATACACCTGGAGCGGCGGCCAATCCGGCGGCACCGCGGCGGCCAAGGCCATCCAGAGTGGGATCGTGGGGATAGACAGTAAGAATTCGATTAGTCGCTGAATGAACGTATCGGGTGCACCGCCGTAGTATCCGGAGATTCCTCCCAGCGCACACCCCAGCAGAAAACTGAACGCCACACCGACCAGCCCTATGGACAGAGACACCCGGGCTGCCGCCAGGATGCGGGACAGGATGTCCCGCCCCAGATTGTCGGTCCCGAAAATAAATAAAGTACCGGGCTCATCGACGCCGATCAGTCGGGTTTCGGACGGGATAAGGCCCCAGTGATTGTACCGGTCCCCCGCACGCAGGAACCGTATGGGATATTTTTGGGAGGTATCTTCCTCATACAGCAGTTCATACGTAACAGGATCGCGTCGTGTTGTCCAGCCATACACGAATGGCCGCAGATGAAAAACGCCCTCCTCGTCGATAACGTGTATCTGTTGAGGCGGGCTGTAGATGTAGGCGGTGTGACGTTTGTAGATATCGTAGGGCGCCAGGAAATCCGCCAGGATCGCCGACCCGTATATCAACACAAGTATGGCCATGCCCATAAGCGCCAGCCGATGTCGTTTGAGCCGATTCCACACGAGCTGCCACTGCGTGGCTATCTCGTATCCGGTGTCACCGGTTAAGGGTATCACTGTTCGGGACACATGAAACCTTTCATTGCCTTTGCGCCGATCGTTCCATCCGGATTCGGGGATCCAGAATAACAAGAAGGACATCCGAAATAAGAGTGCCGATGATGGTCAGGAAGCTGAGCAGCAGGACCAGCGTGCCGGCCAGGTACATGTCTTCGCTTAAAAGCGCCCGGAACAGGAGGGGGCCTACGGTCGGCAGACTCAACACGATGGCGGTGATGGCACCGCCTGAGACCAGTCCGGGAAGCACCCAGCCGACGGTGCTGATGACTGGGTTGACTGCCACCCGAACCGGATACTTGAACAGCAGCCGCCGTTCCGAAAGTCCTTTGGTGCGAGCGGTTACCACGTATTGCTTGCGAAGTTCATCGAGCAGCGCGCCACGCATCACGCGGATAAGACCGGCTGCGCCCGATGTGCCGATAATTATCATCGGTATGGGCAAATGCATGAGTAGATCTACCACTTTGCCCCAGCTCCAGGGTTCAGCCGAATATTCCGGTGAGAACAGCCCGCCGATGCTCAAACCGAATGTGTTGTGAAAAAACACCATCAGAATCAATGCAAGCAAAAAATTGGGAACAGCCAGGCCGATGAAGCCCAGGACTGTAAATCCATAGTCGGCCACGGAATATTGATGTGTCGCTGAATACACGCCGATGGCTATGGCGATCATATACGTGAACAGGAGCGTTGCGAGATTCATGACAACCGTCAGAAGCAACCGTTCTCCGATCAGGTCGCTCACGGGGCGGGACCACTGGAGGGAACGTCCGAAATCACCTTGAAGCATGCCACCAACCCATTTGAAATACTGCACCACCACCGGTTGATCGAGCCCATATTGCCGCTTCATGGCCGCGATTTCCGACTGGTCAACCGGCTGCCCACTGGCTTCCAGCTGGCGGATATAGGATGACAGATAGTCCCCCGGCGGCAACTGGATGATGATAAATGAGGTGACGGAGATCAGGAGTAAGAGAACGAGGGTGTAGCCCAGGCGCTGGACGATGTATGATAGCATGGATGATATTGACGGATTAATTGTACGGGATATTCCGTCAATCCTTAAAGTACCATTGTTCAGCCGCTTCAGCGACCGTTATGGCATAATGGTTACGCTGCTCGGCAATACCTATGTTTCCCAGCCGTTTCGAATAGATGACGGGGACCGGGACGTCGGCGACGGTGCCTATGTTCCACAGGTGCTCGGAATGGGTACGGAAGATTTCCTTGCCGGCACGATTGCGTTCGGCGGCGTCAGGTGCTGAAAACAGGATGTCACGGTTTCTGAAAGTCTTTTGTGCCCAGTCGGGCGGTTTCTGGCCGGCGGCGCCCTGCGTCTGGTACCATTGTTGCCAGGGATAGGACATGGAGAACCCGCCGATGAATGAAAAGTCGTTGGGCACGGCGCCGTTGGCCCACCAGGCGGTGACCTGGTTCTCATTTGCCCCGCGCAGCTGCCAGTAGCGCGCTCCGTCCATCTGCCGTACCTGGGTTCTAACACCGATTTCCTCCCAGAATGCCGCGGCCATCTCCGACCCCGGTCCGGCCGGCGGCGTCACATCGTAATAGTCGATCCGTATCGTCAGCGGTTTGCCATCCGGGCGTAGACGGTACTCTTGATCCTCATCCCAGACCAGTCCCATTTCGTCCAGAAGCCGGTTGGCCTGCTGTGGATCGTAGTCTACTCCTGCGCCGGCGAACGCCTCGTCGTACCAGGGGCTGTTCGGCAGAGGCTCCAACTGGGCCGGCCGGCCAAATCCCAGAAACAAAGCTTCCTTGATTTCCTCACGGTTCAGAGCCAGTGACAGTGCCTGCCGGAACCTGATGTCCGCCATGATCGGACGCAGTACCGGGTCATTCGGACGTAGGTTAAGCGGGAAAATAAGCATGTAGTCCTGCCAGGCCGGTAGAGGGATCACCCAGTAGGCGCTCTTGAGTTCGTTTCGTTTGAATAAGGGGAAGTCGCTGAGTCGGACGAACTGAAACTGAAGATCCGTTTCACTGGCCAGGATTTTTAGGTTCTGGACTTGCAGATCACTGACGAAAGTTCGCCGCAGTCCGTCCATGTAAGGCAGCTGTCGGCCTTCCGGATCAATCTTGTAGAAATAGGGATTACGCTCCAGAACGTAGTCGCCAGGGTTGGGTTGTTCTATGTGAAGCCAGGGATCTAGCGTCGGATAGTCACGGATGTTCGGAATGCGCCCCGGAACAAATCCGCCCGCTGCCTGTCCGACGCCTCCTATGGTCAGATAGAACCTGCCCCAGTCCGATTCCGCGTATCCATAGCGGGCCATCTGAGGTAGGAGTTCTTCTAATGGAGTGTAATCACGGTGGAACTGTTTGAGGTAGTGGGCCGGAAGCATCAGTTGGTGCCACCGCCAGCCGATCATCTGTGAGATGAACAGGCCGTATGGTTTACCGAATGTGAGCCGGAACGTGTGCGTACCCACTACATCCAGCAACACCGGTGTGCCGCCCCACCGCGCCCATTCTGGAAGGATAGGATTGACCGCGTCGTTGAACAGTACATCCTCTATGCAATACCGGACATCATCCGTGGTCACCTTCACCCCGTCCGACCACTTCAAGCCTTTGCGGATGCGCAGGGTGAACACCGTCGCCTCTTCGTTCTGCTCCCAGTATTCCAGGATACCGGGTTGAACGGTGCCGTCCAACCATTTATAGATTGCCACTCCCGGTTCCGGCACCTGTTCGACCAATTGGGATTCGTTCAGGTGACGCAGGTAATGATCGTAGCCGATCGTAAACTCGGTATACTTGAGATGCCCGCCGTACCGCCCTATATCCTCCCAAGGAATCATCACGAGCGGATTCTCGGGCAGCCGCTTTTCAAGGGGCGGCAAACCACCGGCTTGTACGCGTTTCCGCAAAAGAGGCGCTTCATTAAAGGAATCGATGACGGTATCTGTACGCCGTTGATAGTCGTCCAGATTGTACCCTTTAGACGACATGGGGTCGTCTATGTACCGCCCCGACGGAAGCGGCCTTTCCTCCGTAAGGGGTGGCGCATCGGGGCCGCTGCAGGCAAACAATAACAGAAGTATTAAGGGGATATGTGCAAGCATGATGATTTCAAATAGAGCATCGCGATACACATACCGTCAAGAGGTATTTGGTAACCAAATATAGTTACCAGTAACCGATCATGCTGTTTAACTCAGTCGGTTCGTTCCAGGGACTAACTGTCACTGCAAAAATAGACGAATGCAAGAAAGCGGGTGAGCACGCCGGCGGACTGACGGCCGAGTTCCAAGCTTCGGTCTTCAACGAAATTTGCAGAGGAGTCCGTTGGCCGAAATGAGGTAATCTGAGATGGTTCAAAAAAAGGTCAACTACCCTACGAGAGCTTCCGTGGATTAAAGTTCGTTACAACGTTCTCGGGCTACAATCATTCTGGCTCCATCTCGTGTATACAGCCCCCTCGGGATTCCGGTGCGCAGCAGGGCGACGTCATGGGCAGTGAGTTCAATTTCTCTGCCATCGATCCCCAGTAGCACCGAGCCGGTGATGACAAGCCAGTGCTCATTGGAGAATAAAGTCGATTCATCGATGCGGTCGCCGGCGTCCAGCCTCACCATCCGCCATTCGCTCAGGGGACATCGATCTCCCGGATCGGGGAATGGGCCGATATTCTGGGTGCCCTTTATCACAAAGCCGGGAGCGGTCGCCACAGGTGGGCCGTAGTCCTCCACAGTGATATGGATCGGCCGCATTTTACCTTCGAGCGGGGTCACGATGGCGTTGTTCTCGTACGGTGTGAACATCTGAAACCGGTGGACACATCCCATGGGGGTGTACACCATTGTGTTGGGGGTGATGTCGTAACGTTGATCGTCGAGCCACACCTCACCCGTGCCATCCGTGAACAACCACATCTCGTCATTATCGTGGTAATGGGGTTCGACGCCGGTTCCGGGCGCACCATTCGGAAAATGCCGGTAAGCGGACACCGAGGTCCAGTCCGGATACAGTCCCTGTTCCCAGTAGACATTGTTGGCGTTCTGTGACCGGATCATATACTGGCTGGAGGAGATCAGCATGAGGTGTCCTTGTCGTTCTCTCGAGATTTTTTTGAGGAAAAAATGTTAATGCGGAACAAGATTCGTGGCGTCAAGATGGCGTATGATCACGGTGGCGCATTCCCATCTGTTCCCTGGGAATCATGTCTTTAATTTGCTTTGACTACAGGATTGGCAAGGTCCTATTCTGAACGAATTCTTTATCCCGCAGATGAGATTATTGGGAGGATTTCCACTTGAGACTTGACCCTGTTCAATACGATAAAGTATTTTATGAGATCCTTGTGTAACCATATGGATTTCCGATCCGCTTGTAAATTAAATTCTGTGAAAACCTGCCGGAGCATCCCGTGCCGCGTTCCTACCGATTCTGGGTTTCGGACTCACTGCCGACGCTCGGGCTGCCATAGCTCCGGAACGGGTACCTTCAGGATGAATTTTCGCAACGGGAGACTTAAGCATGGCGTTTGAATTCCTGGAATCGATGATTGAGCAGTATCTCAAGGAAGGCTATCTGGTGTTGCGGCGGATCATTCCGCCGGCGCTCCTGCGGGATCTGCGTAGGGAAGCGGATAAGGCCCGGGTGCTGGCGCACCTCCTTAATGGACCGCAGACCCAGCGCATTCAGCCACTGGATAAATACGGTGATGAGATCGATCTTCAGCCGTTCAGGGATTACGCCGGCCTGGAGGCCATCCGCGACGCGGTCACCCGATTGCTCGGTCCCGGCTATACCCACGCCCATCTCAATATCATGGGGTTGCTGGTGGAACCGGCGGAAAGGCCGTGGCATTGCGGTTGGCACCGCGACGGCGTAGTGGAGGTGCCAGCGGAAGCCAGGGATGACGAATTGAAGGCATTCATGGCGGATATCTGGCAGGATCTGCGGTTTTACAACCAGGTCAACTGTGCGATCTATGCGGACTCATGCACCTGGTTCGTGCCGGGCAGCCACCTGCGCCAGGCAGACTTGCCCGGCGAACACCAATCCGCCGGCAATCCTGGACTGCGTGATGCACCGGAAAAGATGTCGGATGAAGAGGCGGAACAGATGTATTTCGAGCACTGCCGCTCCATGCCGGGCGCCATCCCGGTTCACCTCGGCCCCGGTGATTTTATGATTTACCGTAATCTGGGCTGGCATACCGGTCTCTACCTTCCTTACCAGCCCAGAGCGACTATACACGACGTGGTGAGTCATACGGATATCGAAACCTTCAGGTTTACCTGGAAGCAGGTTAAACAGGATGCGATAAAAAGAATGAAGTCAACCCACAGCTCATAACTTGACAATGGAGTTCTTTCTATGAGTCAACAGATCATTTTGGAAGACAATTTCGACGGCGGAATGGATGAAGGCTGGTCGTGGTTGCGGGAGAGACCGGAGACGTGGCGTTTCGCGGGCGGAGGCCTTGAGATCTGCGTTGAACCCGGCCTGGCGGATACGGTCCGAAACGCCTTGGTGCGGGAGGCGCCGGACCGCAGTGAGGGAATGTACGCCATCGAGGTGACCGTGTACAATCACACATTGCCCACGCAACAGTTCGAGCAGGCGGGCATCACTTGGTACAACGAGGGTAAACCGGTCTTCAAGGAAGTAAAAGAACTGATCGACGGCGACCTCTACATCATCCCCGGCAAGCAGGCCATGGCCAGTCAAAGTGTCCGCCTCCGTCTGATCGTCACCGCCGATTCCTGGGACGCACAGTACCGTCCGGAGGGCGAAACCGAATTCCGCTCCGCCGGTACGGGAGAACTGCCGCCGAACGGCAATGACCAGGTAAGTATACAGTGTTACAACGGTCCGGAGGAGGGGGAGCACTGGATCAGGTTCGAGAATTTCTGCATCAAGAAATTATGACGAAAAGTTTTGTAACCACCCGCCCATCCGTCAATCGGTAGGAACTCCCTTGCTATTCATGGTGATCGAACGATTCAGGGCCCGGGACGCCCTTGCGGTGTACCGCCGGTTTCAGTAACAGGGGTGTATGGCGCCGTCCAAAGAATCGCAACAGGCGGTTTCACCAATGGTGTGGTACCTGGAACTGTACGCTACAGACTGGTCCAGGGGTCCCGTTATTACAGTCGGTCACCTGGTGACCACAGGTGAAGGGAATCGATCGGTGCGGAAGTAGAGAATTTATTGAATCCATAATTTACAAAGGAATACGCTATGTCCCGCCCAAATGTCATCTTTGTTCTGGTCGATCAGATGCGCGGCGATTGTATGAGTTGCGACGGTCATCCGGTGGTAGAAACACCGAACCTGGATCACCTTGCCGCTCGCGGCGCCCGATTTCCGCACGCCTATACCGCAGTGCCGTCCTGTATACCCGCCCGATCCACCATCATGACCGGTATGGACCAGTGGCACACCGGCGTCCTGGGTATGGGACGTGGGCAGGGCCCCATACCGAACGATTTTCCGCATACGCTTGCCGGTACCTTGTCGGACGCCGGCTACCGGACACATCTGGTAGGTAAGGGGCACTTTACGCCACAGAGGGCGAGTATGGGATTTCAGTCGGCGGAGCTGGACGAGTCAGGGCGTATGATCGATGACCATCAAAAGGACGAATACCGCACCTGGTTCGACCGGGAAAAAAGAAGGGATATCACTCCGGACGATCACGGCGTATTTTGGAATTCCTGGATTGGCCGCCCCTGGCACACCGAGGAATACCTTCATCCGTCAGCATGGACTACGAGTCGTGCCATACACTTTCTCGAACAGCGCGATCAAGAAACGCCATTTTTCCTTCATCTCAGTTTCGCCCGTCCCCATTCTCCCTATGTGCCGCCACAGCCTTATTTCGACATGTATGAGCGCCACGAAACCCCGCGGCCCTACATCGGAGACTGGTCTGACATGCACGATGATCCCTTTAGTGCAACGGATGTAAATGCCTGGCGGGGAAAAAAATCCGATCGACAGGTCCATCGAGGACGGGCTGGTTATTACGGTGAAATTTCATTCATAGATACCCAGGTTGGCCGGCTGAAAAACTGGCTGGAACGCCACCAGCCGGGAACGCTGAACAACACTTGGTTTATTTTTGCCTCCGACCATGGAGACATGGTCGGCGACCACCATCTGTGGCGCAAAACCTATGCCTACGAAGGCAGCGCTCGGATTCCCATGATTGTATGTCCGCCCGCGGATTTGCAGGGCCATGTGGCCAACCGTGTGGTGGACGGTGTGACTGAACTGCGGGACATCATGCCCACCATTCTGGATGCCGCCGGTGTCGACATCCCCCCCACGGTCACCGGACGCAGTCTGGTCCCGTTGATGAATGATCCCGGGACGGCATGGCGTCCATATATCCACGGAGAGCACTGCTGGTGCTATTCGCCGGAGCAGGAGATGCAGTATGTCACGGACGGCCATCGTAAATTCATCTGGCTGCCCCGCATCGCTGTTGAACAGTTCTTCAATCTGGATGAAGATCCGGGCGAATGCCGCAATCTTATCGATGAACAGGCGTATGAAAAGGAAATCGCGACCTGGAAGGGATATCTGGTTTCAGAACTGGAGAAGCGTGCCTGCGGTTGGGTGAAGGATGGCGAAACGCACTGTCCCGACGGACCATTGGTGTCACCATTTAAGGGGATAAGATATCGGGGGAAAGATTGACCGTATTCGCTTCATGGCCGACAGTATTATGGCTAAGATAAACTAGACAGTTACACGGGTCCGATTCCCGGTAACCAGGTGGTCGCCGCCTCCGCCCCGATCAGCGTGCGTTGGAACGTAAATACAGCTTCTTTGTGTTTGTGCTGATTCGCGAAAATATCAACCTTATCCTTGGCGTCCGGATTGACATACTGGAGATATTTTATATATTAGGGTGTGCCTGGCAGTGGAAACGGACGGTGTGCCCGGCGGTGGAAACTGAAATCTCGGAAAAATTAGATGAGTGAGCAGTTGATAAATACCTTGAAAATTTCCGTCTCTGCGTTGATGCTGTCTCTTGCGGCCTTGGCTGTGGTGTTTGGTTTCAGAGAAATTGAGGGCCGTATCCCGAAGACTCAATCCATGTTACCGGGATATGTAATCGATGCTTCCCAGGGTGTAGAAAAGAATATGTCGCAAAACAACATCTTGCATCCCTCCCGTGATCGACTCGTAAAGGCCAGGATCAACTCACACGATGTTCTGAATGATCGAGACATCCTGTACGGAATGTCTTCCGATTCATCCCCAGGATATCGACGAAGCCGTCACGAACATATCAAACAGTGCATAAGATCCGCATTCTGCTTTCGAAAGGCCAGAATATGAAGAACCAGCTGATCCTCGAAGATGGAACCCGGATAACCGGAGAACATTTCGGCGCCGAAATTTCGGTCGCGGGTGAGGTGGTGTTCAATACCGGCATGGTTGGTTATCCGGAAACTATGACCGATCCGTCCTACCGTGGTCAAGTTCTGGTTTTTACTTATCCGCTTATAGGCAATTACGGTGTACCGGTGAACGGGCCGGATTCGGGGTGTTCGATCAAGGACGGCCTGTCCAAGTTTTTTGAGAGCTATATGATCCACGTCAAGGGCATCGTCATCTCCCGATTGGCTCAACGGTACAGCCATTGGGCCGCCGTTGAGGCACTGGAGGACTGGATGCGTACCTACCACGTACCCGGTGTCACGGGTGTGGATACCAGGGCGCTTACCCGGCGGTTAAGGTCAAAAGGCACCATGCTGGGCAAACTGGTGGTGAACGATGTGGATATCGGCTGGGAAGATCCCAACGAACGCCATGTGGTGGCCGAAGTCAGCGTGAACGAGCCGGTGCACTATCCAGCGGAAAATGGCGATAAAAAGGTGATCCTCGTCGATGTGGGATGCAAGGACAACATCGTACGCAGCCTCAACAAACGCGGAATCGATGTGCTGAAAGTGCCCTGGAATTACGATTGGACCGAAGACGACGCGGACGGAATTTTCCTGTCCAACGGCCCCGGCGACCCGAAAATGTGCACCGAGACGATCACTATTCTGAAAAAAGGATTTGAACGCAACATACCTATTATGGGTATCTGTCTCGGCCATCAACTGATGTGTCTGGCCGCGGGCGGAGATACCTATAAGTTAAAATTCGGGCATCGCAGCCAGAATCAGCCCTGTATCGAAGCAGGTTCCAAGCGGTGCTATATCACCTCCCAGAACCATGGTTTCGCTGTCGACGCCGAGAGTCTGGGAACGGATTGGCTGCCTTGGTTCTTCAACGCCAACGACGGAACCAATGAAGGATTCCGACACAAGGAAAAACCCATTTTCTCAGTACAATTCCACCCGGAAGCCAATCCGGGGCCGGTCGATACAAATTTTCTCTTTGATGAATTTGCCCAAGCGCTTGTTAAAAACGCAGCAGGAGTATCCAAAACATGAGTGCAACACGGGTCGACCGGGAAACCGTTTTTACACACCAGGGACCAGTTACTCAGAAACACTCCACCTCCAAAGTCCTGATCCTGGGTAGTGGCGCACTTAAGATCGGTGAAGCCGGTGAATTTGACTATTCCGGCAGCCAGGCATTGAAGGCCCTGCAGGAAGAGGGCATCACCTCGGTTCTTATCAATCCCAACATCGCAACTATTCAGACCTCCGAGCAACTGGCCGACCAGATCTACCTGCTTCCGGTCAAACCCGAGTTCGTGGAACGGGTCATCGAGAAAGAACGGCCCGACGGTATCATGATGGGCTTTGGTGGCCAGTCCGCGTTGAATTGCGGCATGGCCCTGGATGAAAGCGGCGTGCTGGAAAAATACAACGTTCAGGTCATGGGTACCCCGGTTCAGACAATCCGGGACACGGAGGACCGAGAACTGTTTGTTGACCGTCTCAACGAGATCAACGTTAAGACGCCGCGCTCCCAGGCAGTGACCTCCGTGGATCAGGCGGTGCAGGTGGCTGAAGAGATCGGCTACCCGGTGATGGTTCGCATCGCTTTCGCACTGGGCGGACTCGGTTCTGGCATGTGCGAAAATGAAGAAATACTGGTGGAGCGGGTGAAGAAGGCACTGGCCTTTTCTCCACAGATTCTGGTCGAAGAATACCTGGTCGGCTGGAAGGAAGTGGAATACGAAGTTGTACGTGACGAGTACGACAACTGTATCACCGTGTGTAATATGGAGAATTTCGATCCGCTTGGTATTCACACCGGAGAGAGTATTGTCGTAGCGCCCAGCCAGACGCTGAACAACGAAGAATACCACCATCTACGGGATCTTTCGATACGCATCATTCGGCATCTCAAGGTGGTCGGTGAATGCAACGTGCAGTACGCACTGGATCCGAAATCGAGTGACTATCGTGTGATAGAGGTGAACGCCCGCCTGAGCCGAAGCTCGGCCCTGGCGTCCAAGGCGACAGGCTATCCGCTGGCTTACGTGGCCACAAAACTGGCGCTGGGATACAGCCTTACGGAACTCCGGAACTCGGTCACTCAGACCACGACCGCCTGCTTCGAACCCTCCCTGGATTACGTAGTGGTGAAAGTGCCCCGGTGGGATCTGAAGAAGTTCCGCAACGTATCCGAACAATTGGGCTCCGGTATGAAATCGGTGGGTGAGGTCATGGCCATCGGACGCAACTTCGAGGAGGCGCTCCAGAAAGCGGTACGTATGCTGGAGATCGGCGCCGACGGAATCTTGGCTACGCGTGCGCCGCAGATAGAGGATGTATCCGAGCGGATGACCACGCCCAATCCGGAGCGGGTATTCGCCATCCCCAAAGCCATCAAACAGGGTATGAGTGTGGAAGACATCCACAACATGACCCATATCGACCACTGGTTCCTCCACTGTATCGAACATATCGTGAACATCGAAATGCAACTGGAGACCTATGCGGGCGGACCGTGCCCCAAAAACCTGCTTGTGGAGGCCAAACGTTCCGGATTTTCAGATCGTCAGGTCGGCCGAATTCTCGAGATGGATGAGGACGCGGTGCTGCGCCTGCGTAAGAATCTGGGCATTCGTCCCAACGTCAAGCAAATCGATACGCTGGCTGCAGAATATCCCGCGGTGACCAATTATCTGTACCTGACCTACGACGCCGCAGAAGACGATATAGAGTACACCGGCACGAAGAATGTACTCCTGCTGGGCTCCGGCGCATATCGCATCGGCAGTTCTGTCGAATTTGACTGGTGCTGCGTGAACGCTTCCAATACCTTGCGGGAGAACGGTTACCGGTCGATTCTACTTAACTACAACCCTGAGACGGTCAGCACGGATTATGATGTCTGCGACCGCCTGTATTTCGACAACATAGACCTGGAAACGGTGCTGGACATCTACGAACGAGAGCAGTGCATCGGTGTCATCGTTTCGGTAGGTGGCCAGATTCCGAACAATCTGGCCATCCGACTTCATGAAGCCGGCGTCAATATTCTCGGCACTTCGCCTGTGGATATCGACCGTGCGGAAAATCGGCATAAGTTCTCCACCCTGCTGGACGAGATTGAAGTGGACCAGCCGCCCTGGGCCGAAGTAGGCTCCATGAAGGACGCGATGGATTTTATTCACAAGATTGGGTATCCGGTACTGCTGCGGCCGTCCTATGTGCTCAGTGGTGCGGCCATGGGTGTGGCTACCAGCGAGGTGGAAACCCAGCTTTTTCTTGAAAAAGCAACGGACGTGTCGCCGGAACAACCTGTGGTCATAACCAAGTTTTTTGAAAACAATCAGGAAATTGAAGTGGACGCCGTGGCCGACCGGGGTGAAATCATTGGTATGGCGGTTAGCGAACATGTTGAGAACGCAGGTGTGCATTCCGGTGACGCCACACTGGTGTTTCCACCGCAACGCACCTACCTGGAGACCATGCGGCGTGTCCGGAACATCACACGGAAGATCGCTGCGTCTCTGAACGTCACGGGTCCCTTCAACGTGCAGTACTTGTCCCAGGGAACGAGCGTACGGGTAATCGAATGTAATCTGCGGGCATCCCGGAGTTTTCCGTTTGTCTCGAAAATATACAAGCAGAATTTCATCGAACTGGCCATGAAAGCCATGTTGGGTATGAATCCAAAACGTATCGAGCAGTCACTTTTCGACATCGACTATGTGGGTGTCAAGGCGCCGCAGTTCTCGTTCACCCGCCTACAGGGTGCGGATCCCACTCTGGGCGTCGAGATGTCTTCCACAGGCGAAGTGGGTTGTCTGGGTGACGATTTCGAAGAGGCATTCCTGAAGTCGCTTATCTCGGTCGGATTCGCCTTGCCTATCCAGTCGGTGCTGATGTCTACCGGACCGCTGGGAGACAAGGTTTCGTTCCTGGACGGCGCCCGCATGATGCATGAACACGGCATTAATTTCTACGCCACGCCGGGTACCTCAGAGTTTTTAAAGCAGTACGATATCCCATCCAAAATTGTACATTTTCCTTCGGAGCAAATGGCGCCCAACGCGGGGGAATTGATCGAAAATGGTGCGGTCGACCTGGTCATTAATATTCCTAAAAACTACCAGGAAACAGAACTGACGGATGATTATTTCATCCGTCGGAAAGCCGTGGATTTCAATATCCCCTTGCTCACCAACATCGAACTGGCCAACCGCCTGGCAGAGGCCATATCGCGTAAAAATCTGGACGACCTCAGGATAAAGGCACTGCAGGAATATTGAGAAAAAGTCTGATGGCCGCGTTGCCCGGTTCCGGACCGAAAAAGCTTCTGCTGTGAAACCATAGACTGTGGCATGCCGTTCCTTGAAGAGACCAACGCACTGTTTCGGATAGGCCTTGACTCCGCGTTGTTCCAGTACATATTAATTGCCAGTTTTACCTCTCAGGCAGGCTGAATCTGTCCCACGCGCAGCCCAATATCCTCTTTTTGATGGCGGACCAGATGCAGGGCGGGGTCTGTGACCCCGGGCATTCGTGTCTCACGCCGAATATCGACCGGCTTATCGCCCGCGGTATTCGTTTTGAACGGGCGTACACACCCAATCCGGTCTGCTCCCCCGCACGGGCCAGCCTGATGACCGGCCTGCTGCCCCACAACCACGGAGTTCTCACAGTCACGCACACCGTAGACCAAGACCAAAGCCTGTTGCGCATACGGCACCCGCATTGGGCGCAACGTCTTTCGAACGCCGGATACCGCACCGGTTATTTCGGGAAATGGCATGTAGAAGGTCAACAGCCCCTTCGGGAATTTGGCTGGGATGCGAACGCGGTGTTTGGTCACGGGAAACTAAACAGCGAACGGATGCAGCAGAAAGTTCTGGAACGCCAGGGCGATCATCCGCCTCGGCAAGCCTATTCCCTTTCCATGCGGCTCGACGACGGTAACGGCTATCCCGGAAACATTTTTTACGGGGTGACCGACTTGCCCCCCGAACAGCGCACGATGGGCATCGTTGCCGATCTGTCCATGGATTTCCTGGATGAGGTGCTGGACGATGATAGACCCTGGTGCTGTTTCACCAGCGTACCCGAGCCACATGACCCCTTTATCGCGGGGCAGGCGGCGTTCGATCTTTACGATGTGGGTGGAATTGCGCTACAGGACAATATTCACGATACCCTCGAAGGCCGCCCCGGCATATACAGGAAAGCGGCGCAGGTCTGGGCGCATATGACCGACCGACAGCGGCGGGAAGCAGCCGCTTGTTATTACGCTTCGATCACCGAGATAGACGTTCAGTTCGGTAAGTTGATCGATCGGATTGAGGAAGCGGGGCAACTGGATGACACTATCGTCGTCCTCACATCGGACCACGGCGAAGCACTCGGTGCTCATGGCCTTTATTGCAAGAACTTTTCCGCCTTTGAAGAGATCTATAACATTCCCATGATCATTGCCGGCCCCGGTATCGCTCACAATACAGAAACATCGGCGCGCGTCGGCCTACACGACCTGTGCCCCACACTCCTCGAATTGGCTGGTTGTGAGCCGTTCGATCACGAAGACAGCCGTTCGTTCGCGCCGGTGGTTCGGGACCCTTCCTCCCATGAAGAGGACTTTACCACGGGCTTTGCGGAATATTTCGGTGGCCGCATGCTACTTACGCAGCGGGTGGTATGGGCCGGCCGCTGGAAGTTCGTATTCAATGGCTTTGATTTCGATGAGTTGTACGATCTGGAAGACGACCCGGGTGAGATGCTTAATCTGGCAGGCAAGCCGGAATGCCGGAAAATCCTGCGGGATATGACCGCCCGCATGTGGCGGACCGTCAAGGCCACCGGCGATAGTAGCCTGTACAATTCCAGCTATCCGCCGCTGCGCGTGGCACCATTCGGACCGGGAATTATCGACGAGAATGATGAGTAACAGGCCGTCAGATATACAAATGCCCACGCAAACTGCACAGGAAACAGGGAAGGATCAGTCGTGCTACGTTCCCACTGATCCGAATCCCGGCATCGGAAACCTCCTTATCCGCCTTCGTCGAGAGGAATCGGAGTGCTGCAGGTAGGATTCAATCTCAATAGGCAGGAACGCGGTCCCGGTCGCGGTGCAAGCATGGCTTGCGCATACCAGGGCCTTCCATCACCTGACCTTGTCGGCCCGATGGGTACGGCCGTCTTTGAGGAAGAGCATATGTGTGACGTTACCGGACTCATCCTTTACGAATGTGATCTGGGCATCTTCCTCCTTCAGGTAAAACTCCCCTTCAGAACGGGGGATCAGTTCGTTGCGCACCTGTCCGGGCGGCTGACCGAACAGTCTGTTACCGTCTCTGCTGACCGTCACGGTCAGGTGCGGCTGGAATTCGAACAGCCCGGTGTAGCTGTCGTATGCCTGGGGACTGACGAATGCCCTTGCCGCTCTCGGTGGCTGTCGGAGACGGTAGGCGGAATTGAGCAGGTGGAAGCCGACATCGTTTACATCGTTGGCAGCATTGGAGAGTACGACCACGCCGCGCCGGCGGCTCTTGTCAAAGCCGATGAACGTGGAGAATCCCCGAGTCATTCCATGCTGCCAGTGGATCACATTCTCACCGACTGTCCTCACAAGCCATCCTAATGCTGTCCCTTCGTTCTCACGCCCAGTAGGATACAGCGTCCGATTCGCAGTATCGAACGCAGCGGCGATTTTTACGGAATCCGACTTGTCATCTTCGGGCAACATGGGGAAAGCATAGATGAACCCCATCGCTGCCGAGACAAAGATATTCAAATCATGGGCGGTCGAATGCATCCCGGCAGCTGCGGGCATCGGCGGTAGGACGGATGGTTCCGTCGGACGTAGCGCCCCGTCATGTCCTGTGGGTGTCTGAGCCTTCATGCCGGGTGTAGGCACAACGTGGGTGTTGGTCATCTTGAGCATGCCGAAAAGCCGCTCATGCAGAAGTTCATCGAAGGACTTCTCTTCTTTCAGTGACAGCACATGCCCCAGAAGGGCCATCCCCAGGTCGGAATATTCGTAGGTGGAACCGATGTCGCGTGTCAGAGTGTGGCTCGAGAGAAAGGCATACATGTCGTCCACGGTAAACCTGGCTAACGAGTTGTGTATTTCGTCCAGGGTACTGCTGTCCGCCAGCGCGGGCAGTCCGGAGGTATGGGTCGCCAGATGCTGAAGTGTGATGGACTGGCTGTTTCTGGTAGGCATGCGGACGGATTCAGGCAGAAACATGGATACCGGATCGCTCAGACTCACGTCACCCGTCTCGACCATATGCGCCAGCAGCGTGCCGGTCATCACGCCGGTGATGGCCCCCACCTCGAAAACGCTTGCGTTACTCACCCTGCGGATGGTACCCTGGTCGAGCGTGCCGTAGGCGTGGGTCCAACGGCCGTAACCCCGTATAATACCCACCACCATGCCCACACTCTGACGATAGGCGTCAACGCGCTCCCTGATGATGGTCATGGCCGGATCTTCTAGCGGCTTCTCTTCCTGGGCAAACACGGACGTCGGAAGAAGGCTCATGAATGCCAGCACAGGAAGAGCCGAAAGGAGGCGATACGCGGGAGAGATTTCCTTGAACATTAAGATGTTATTCCGGGCCAAAATGAGAAGCCGTGTACATTTTGAAACACGGCCCAATATATAGTATTCTTCAAGCCTGTAAAGTATGAAAAATACCCATTGCAGTCGATCATCGGAGCTCAACGATTCTGTTCTGGGCATCGAACCGCGCCGTCTGAGAATAATGATAAACCTTAAGGTCATCGGAAATCGCAGTGGGAACCCGTATGATGAATTCCGCCCAATCCGGTGTATTGAACGCCAGAAACGCCAGATCGATCCCGCCGATAAGATCATCCGGGCTCCTGGAAAGATCCGGCAGCATCACAGGACCGGTGTCCGGCTGGTAGACCATATCCCGCTCATTGGCATTGATCGTCTTTATAGGGTATTCAATGTCCGCAGAATAACGGTCTGATTCAATTCGCGTGCACCCGTTTAACAGCCGGTTCGCCAACACCGACTCCACGATCTCGTCCGGGGATTCCAGGACGGTGCCCGGTGCGGTCGTGAGATCCACCTTCAGGCTTTCGAAAGTTTCCTCGGAATCGATTATCTGCCGTTCCGGTTGTTCACCCAGCGAAGGCGGATACAACTTCATCCCTCTGTCTGCGATATCGAATGCCTTTAAAGCCATAAACTTGCTGCCGTCCAGCGAACAGATAGGTACAAAATCAGCATTGGGCTGATAAAAGAGGTTTTCACTGGCACCGACCTGTTCGGTTTTACAGTTTACTCCCTGGATAAATGTGTGTGAAATCCCGGTATCTTTTTCGATAATGACACACCGGGAGTCTACAGGGATTCGGGCATTGTTAAGCGAATACGGAGGTTTGTGCGAGACGGTCTTCGGGGGTTTCTTTAGGGTGTCGATCCGAAAGGTAAAAAAGGAAAGCTGAAAGTCGATGGTTTCCACTATTACTCCTTGCGGGAACAGAAACTCCATGGTTATGATATAAAATGAGGTTAATTTATAGACGAGGAATTAGGGATGCAAGCCTCATCGATAATTATGCCCTATTAAATGGACTCACATCGTGCAGGTAACAGGTGATTTCATTAAATCACGCTAATGAAGGAAAATAGGATTACAATGTATGAGCACCCCCTGTTTCAGAATCATCGCCCGTATACGAGATGGTGGTGGTTCTACGACGATATCAAACGAGAAGACATCACGCGCCAGCTCCAATGGGTGCGGGACTATCATTTCGGCGGCGTGGAAATCGCCTGGATGTATCCGCAGTCCGGTGCTTCGGAGGGGCCGCGCTGGCTGAGCCCGGAGTGGACGGATTTGGTTCGGTTCACCAAATCCGAGGCTGATCGGTTCGGCCTGGGATGTGATTTCACGTTCAGTACCGCTTGGCCTTTCGGAGGTTCCATCGTGCCTGAGAAAGACGCGGCGCAGGTATTCGGCGGCCTGTCCACCCAACGGATGGAAAAACCGTGGGAGCTTTCCTACTACGGTCGGGGATATATCCTGAATCACCTCGACCGCGCCGCGGTCGAGCGATATGGTGATATAGTCGGCACGGCATTGAAACCGGCCATGGAGGGATCTGTCTCCGGACTGTTCAGCGACTCATGGGAGGTGTTTCCGGAGGGACTCTGGTCTACCGGGCTGGACGAAGTGTTCCGGGAGCGCTTTGATTATGATCTGGAGCCTTACAAACAGGATCTGGACGCCTATCCGGACGTCCGCTATGATTACAGAAAACTAGTCTCCGATGTTGTGCTCGACGGCTTCTTCAGGCCTTATATCGACGTCTGCCGGAACCTGTGCGGAGTCAGCCGGGTGCAGTGCCACGGTGCGCCGACGGATCTGGTGGCCGCTTTCTCTGAGGTGGACATACCGGAGTCGGAAACGCTCCTGTTCGAGCCGTATTTTTCTGCCATCCCGGCTTCGGGCGCGGCTCTGGGCGGCAAACCCGTGGTTTCCTGCGAGACGTTTACATGCATTTACGGTTACGAATCCTGGCCTGCCAACTCACCGCACCACGGGCAGGAGCGCGTTGAGGACCTGAAGCTGCTGGCCGATTCCGTTTTCGCCAACGGCGTCAATCACATATTCTGGCACGGCATGCCGTACAACACGGCCGGCGGCGGCAACACATTCTATGCGACAACCCATTTGGGGCCGGACTGCGCGTTTATCGATCAGCTCATACCGTTCAATCAGTACATGGAAACAGTAAGTGGATACATGAAAGCCGGTCGAACGTATACGGATGTGGCGGTATACCTGCCGATCGAAGACGTGCGAATGCTGCACCAGTTGCCGGAGGACCGGCAGACACCGGCCGGCACCTATTACTGGGAGTTCCAGGAAACGGCTCGACCGCCCCATTTGCTGGGCTACCATCCGCTCTGGGTGTCGCCGCCGTTCCTGGAGGATGCAACGGTAGAAAGCGGATGCCTGCGTTGCGGCGATGCGGTCTTTAATGTGTTGTACGTCGACGTCGACTGGCTGGATCATGAGACGTTGCAGGCCCTGACGCGCCTCGCCCAACAAGGCGCCCGCGTCTGTGTCTCCCGCCGTCCGAAGGAACCCGGTCGCCAAACAGGGCGGGATTTTGACGGAGATTTCACCCGATTGATGAATCAGCCGTCCGTCTTCGCCGAACTCACCGCCGCCCATAACCGACCTCCGTTAGTGAACGGCCCCGATCTTCCTGAATTCTGGTGCCGTGTAGTCGACGGCGACTACCACTTGTTCCTGGCGCACCCCGACACAAAGCGTATCACCTATCCGATGCCGTACGAAGGCTTCCGCTCGACCGGGCCTATGGATCGCACCATAAATTTGAACATCAATGGGGCCTCACGGACCCTGACTGTTACGTTCGAACCGACCCAATCAATTTTACTTCGCATGTCCTCTCGAGGTGCAGTGGATGAAATTGCGCTGCCGGAAGTACGATAAATGATAAATATACTCTATCTAGACAGGAGCCCCAATGCAGGATCCCCGACACGATAAACTGGCCCGCGTGCTTGTAGAACATTCTATCCGAATCCAGCCTGGAGAACGGGTACTCATCGAAGCATTCGACATACCGGACGAGATGGTTGTGGCGTTGATGCGCACGGTCCGGGAGGCAGGGGGTACTCCGCTTGTATCGCTCAAACATCAAAAAGTCCAGCGCGAGCTGATCCGCGCCGGCGACGCGTCGGTGGAGACGGCAGGGGACTATGAAGCATACCGAATGAAGCAGGTGCAGGCCTACATCGGTCTGCGCGGCAGTCACAACGTGATGGAACTGTCCGATGTCTCGTCCGGTGCTATGAATCACTACGAGCAGAACTGGCTGAAACCTGTACACTTCGATATCCGGGTGCCGGATACCAAATGGGTGGTCCTCCGCTGGCCACTCCCGTCCATGGCGCAGCAGGCCAATATGAGTACCGAGGCGTTCGAGGATTTTTACTTCGATGTATGTACGATGGATTACGGTAGGATGGCGAACGCTATTGACCCGCTCAAGGAACTCATGGAACGCACCGATCAGGTCCACATCACCGGCGAGGGTACGGACCTTACGTTCAGTATCAAAGACATTCCGGCTATTCCCTGTGCCGGTGATGCTAACATTCCGGATGGCGAATGCTTCACCGCGCCCGTTAAGGAATCGGTCAGAGGCGTCATCCGGTTTAACACGCCGACCCTGTATCACGGCGTCACGTTTACCGATATTCAACTGCGTATTGAGAACGGCAGGATCGTGGAGGCCAACGCCAACAATGGGGATCGCCTCAACGAAATCCTGGACGCCGACGAAGGCGCCCGCTACATCGGTGAATTCGCCATAGGCTTCAATCCGTATATAACCGAGCCTATGCTCGATATCTTATTCGACGAAAAAATCGCCGGATCTTTCCACTTCACCCCGGGTCAGGCCTACGAAGAAGCCGACAACGGAAACCGCTCAAGCGTCCACTGGGACATGGGTATGATCCAGACACCGGTAGACGGGGGTGGGGAGATCATGTTTGATGGAGAGGTTATACGGCGGGATGGGATGTTTGTGGTGGAGGCGTTGAAAGGGTTGAATCCGGAGGCGTTGAAGGGGTAGGGAGGCATTGAATCAAACCATCGAAGTATTCACCGTCACCCCGAACCCCGGTGATTCATCAGGCTGTAGATAGCCGCCGATTACATCAGGCATTCCGAGCCACAGTCCATCCGACGCGGGAATCCACTGGTCCGAATGAGCTTCCGCCGGCTCGGTGCAGTCGGTGGCCATGAGCAGGTGAAGCCCCCAGACTTCCCCACCGCGGTGTGGAATTACAGGTATCCCGTAGCGATGGGCAATTTCCAGGATACGTAGACCGGCCGTGATGCCGCCGCACCAGGTGATGTCCGGTTGCCAGATATCCAGCGCACCCGTGCTCGCTATGCGTTCGAAGGTATGGTGTGAAAAGTCATGCTCGCCACCGGCAAGGAGGATCGGCTTGACCTGCGGGCGCAGCTTTGCCAGTTCTTCCAGATGGTCCGGCGTACAGGTATCTTCGAACCAGAGGATCTCATACGGTGCCAGGCGATGCGCCATCTTCAATACCACCTCCGGTGCCCAACCCATGTAGCTGTCTATCATCACCTGGCCGTTCGGACCTACCGTCTCACGCGCCTGTGCGGCCGTTTCGGCGGCGGCGTCATAATCCGAGTCGCCGGTCCAGCCCTGGAAAAACTTCACGGCGGTGAACCCTTTGTCCCGCGCCAGTGCGAAATCCGATCCGGTGGCATAGGCCCGTATGCGGTCTCTTTTTCGTCCACCGAGCAGATCATAGACCGGCTTTCGTTCGGCTTGGCCCAGCAAGTCCCACAGTGCCAGGTCTACGCCGCTCAGAGCCATGAGAGGGATGCCTGCGCGCCCGTACGGCAGGGAGGCGAAGTAAAGGTCGTCCCAGATGGACCGGATGTCGTCCGTGCTCCCCATGGTCCGCCCCAGCAAGTGGTGCCGTAGATGCCGGTTGATCACCAGCGCCCCCGGCTCACCCCCGCCCCCTACACCGAAGCCGGTCACCCCGGCATCGGTGTCGATACGGACGACGATCTGCCAGAAACAGGATTGCCACACCCTCCCCGGTTCACGGTTCCATTTCGGATAGACGGCTTTGATGTCGGTGATCTTCATCATTCGCCTAAGCATTCTGCTTATGGAAGGGAAACGACCCTTTGAATGGCCGGGGGCTGGAGACGTACCACACGCCTTCGTACATGGGGCAGGTCTGGTAATGGCAGACCACGTTGCACCGCTCCATGTCGTCGTTATCCTTGGCGCCCTGATGCGGGATGTGACTCAGAAACACGACCGCGTCCCCGGCCTGGGGGTGCAGGACCACGTGGTCCTGCGCACGGCACCATTCTTCGAATTTTTCATGCTCGACCTTCGGGTAAAGGTGTTTAGGTTCGGACAAATGGCCGTTCTTGACGAACTTGAGGTGCCCCTCGCCCGGATCATTGTTCTGGAAATAAAACGTCGTGTTGATGCTACTGGGCTGCACTGCCAGCCGATGATCGCCCGTTGCCCGTTTTTCGTTCCAGTAGCCATAAAAATCCATGTGCCATTCCTGGAGGTATTTGCCGGGATTGATGTGCGCCCGGTAGCTGCGTAGCTGGCACTGCTTGCCCATCATGGCGTACAGGATCGACGCCACGCTCGGGTGTCCCACCAGAGGACCAAAGAGCTCGGGCTCCCGGTCCAGAAGCGTGTCGAACCACATATTGCCCACCGTGTTCAAGCCCTCCTGCCATCCCTTTTCCTTGGCATAAAATATCCGTGCACGCAGCCGCTCCGTTTCCTCCGGCGCGAGCGCCCCCTCAATTAGAAGAAAGCCGTCACGCTCCAGCTGATCGAGTTTTTGGTGGAGATCGTCCATCAGTTTACTCCTTATTATCGAATTAAACGCTTGCCTGAACGTTGTAAATCGTCAATAAATGTATTTAATGGTGTGCCAGATTTGCAAGCTATAAATTTGTTTGCAAGATTCTGCGGAGGATTCTATTCAATAAACCGCGTCTTAAAGAGCTTCAGGCGAGAGAAACCGACATCCCGGCGATTGTGAGCATTGCTTTAAGTGAATGGAAAGAAGCGGCGGGGCTTTCAATATAGTAGCCACTTCCAGGCCAATGCTGCGCTTGCCCGAAACGTGCACTTGTTTTGGCGCCTTCCGAATATAAAGAAAATCGATTGTAACCGATGAATATAAAAGGTATAAACGTCACAACTTATGCGGTTAACCATCGGGAAACTTGGGTTTTCGTCCAGATAGACACCGATGAGGGAATCCAGGGCCTGGGAGAACTGAACCCGTCTGCCCCGCGCGGCGCCTGCCTTGCTGCCCTCCGCCAACTGGAGCAACTGCTGATCGGCGAAGACCCCTGCCAGATCGCACACCTGACAGAAATGGTTAATATGACCGCGATGGATCGGCCCGGAATCCACGCCTTCAGCGCCATCGAACAGGGACTCTGGGACATACTCGGAAAATCGCTTGGTGTGCCTGTCTACACGCTTCTGGGCGGCCGTTGTCGCGATGAGATTCGCGTTTATGCCAATATCACCCGCAACACATTCGAACTGACCCCGGAAGCATTTTCCGAAAGCGCCAGCGCCGCCGTTGCCGATGGGTTTGACACGCTGAAAATAGCACCGTTCAGTGGTCATGGGCTGTCCCCCGTAGACGACTTCCGGACAGCAGAAAACGGACTCCGATGTGTACACGCGGTCCGGGACGCTGTCGGACCCGATGTGGGGCTTATGGTTGACCTCTACGGCATGTACACGGCCGACTGTGCCCTAAAAATAGCCTATGCCCTGGACGGCACAGATCTGTTCTGGTTAGAGGAGCCGGTGAGGGACGGGGATATCGAAGGCTATGCGCGGGTGAAAGCGGAATGCCAATTCACCGTGGCCGGCGGTGAGCGGATGCAACTGCTCAAAGGGTACCGGGACGTGCTCGAACATCCGATGATGGATGTGATCATGCCGGACGTTACCATCGTCGGCGGCATCGGAGCGCTGAAGCAATGTGCGTCGGCGGCTGAAGCGTGTGGCATGCAGACAGCACCGCACGGCCCGTTTGGACCGATCACGGTGGCCTCCGGTATCCAGGCCATGGCATCCCATCCCGGTTTCCTCATCCTCGAATACCCCTGGGGCCTTACTCCCCAGCGCCCTGATCTCACCGTTCCGCCAGAACGCATCGAAAACAGCCGGATCGCGGTGCCGGACGGACCCGGGCTCGGGGTTGTGTTGAATGAGGAGCTGATCCGAACAGGCTGAACCCCCATGTCTCTTTTTTCCATAGCCGGTAAACGTCCATTTGATCTCGGCGTGTCGAAGGCCAGACTGAGCGGTTGCCCGGGGCCACCGAATTGTGTATCGAGCAATGCGGACAGAGGCTGTCACCATATCGCTCCGTTTGAGCCGGCCATCGATGTCGAGACCGCTTGGCAGGAGGCTCGGGAAGCCGTATTGGCCCTGCTTCGAACGCGCGTCGTTACGGACACTGGCACGTATCTCCATGCGGAGTGTCGGAGTAAGTTGTTCGGGTTCGTGGATGACCTCGAGCTGCACCTGTGCGCTGATGAGAACATCATTGAAGTTCGATCCGCTTCGCGCCTGGGACATTTCGACTTCAGAGCCAACAGAGAACGGGTGGAAAGCCTACGGGCATTGCTCAGGGAGCGCGGTGTCGTCAGGTAGCCGGACAAATCTAATGAAATCATACAGGAGGCACCATGCCGGTATCAGGTGTAATTTGCCAGATCCGCACAACCGATCTCGAGGAATCGATACACTTCTACGTCTCCAAACTTGGACTCCAACTCTCGTTCAGATACGAGAATTTTTACGCGGGTGTACAGGCGGGAGACCAGGTGTTTCACCTGAAGCTTACGGATGACAAAGACCCATCGATAGGGTTTGTTGCCGAAGGAGATCACTTTCATCTCTATTTCACCACGGATGATATAGAAGCCAAGGCCGAAGAGGTGGAGAGAAACGGCGTGTCATTTCTCAAGCCGATCAGCGAAACGCCATGGGGAACGAAAGAATTTTCGGTACTGGACAATCAGGGTCACACGCTTTACTTCGGTCAGTTGTAGCCTCTTTTGTCTGGTGAATACAGTCAGGGTACATTATGTTGTCAATCCCGATCAATGGCTGCTTTTTCTACCGGTACGGCCTCTATAGTCCTTGCTTAGAGGCATCCGGCCCATCGGCCGGCTGAAAATAGCGGATCGGGCTGGACAACCGGCGGAGAGAAAATGATACGTCCAACAATAATACTTTCACTGGTGGTCTGCATTATGGGAGAAATGGTAGTGCGCGCACAGGAGAACACACGTCCCCGGGCACGGGACATCGGTATCGAGGTTGGCATCCTGCCCACCGGTCCATTAAATGCCATAACGGATGTTATGGGTGTGAAAGTCGGACACAGAACCTTATGGCAGGGTGATTCGGTTCGAACCGGAGTGACGGTGATCCTGCCACACGGCGACAACATCTTTCAGGAAAAAGTTCCTGCCGCCGTCTATCTGGGCAACGCGTTCGGCAAACTGGCCGGTTCGTTGCAGGTGGAGGAGCTGGGCAATATCGAAACCCCCATCGCACTCACGAACACACTGAACGTGCCGGTGGCGATGCAGGCGCTGGTTCGTTACACGCTGCAGCAACCGGGCAACAAGGGCGTCGGTTCGGTCAACGCCATAGCCGGCGAGACCAACGATGGAAGTCTCAACGATATCCGCGGGATGCATGTTGCCGAAGGTGACGTCATGGCGGCACTCAAGGCAGCGTCCGGCGGGCCGGTCGAGGAAGGGGCAGTCGGTGCAGGGACAGGGACGACCTGCTTCGGGTTCAAAGGCGGAATCGGGACGTCGTCCCGCAGGTTGCCCGGTGATTTTGGCGGCTATACGGTCGGTGTGCTGGTGCAGACCAACTACGGCGGTGTGCTCACCATCAACGGCGCGCCGGTCGGACGTGAGCTCGGTAATTTTCCGTTCAGTCAGTACACGCTGGGCGACCAGAGCGAAGGCTCGTGCATGATCGTGGTCGCTACGGACGCACCGCTTTCGCCGCGCAACCTCAAACGCCTGGCGAAACGGGCGGTCCTGGGTCTGGGACAAACCGGCTCGCCCATGTTCAACGGCTCCGGGGATTTCGTAATTGCTTTCTCCACCGCCTACCGCATACCGTACGACAGCGATCTGCTTAATCCTCCAGTGGCGCTTCTGTCCAACGATTACACTGGCGGTCTGTTCATGGCGGTGGTGGAAGCCGTGGAAGAGTCGGTCTATAATTCCATGTTCAAAGCGGTTACAGTGACCGGGCGTAACGGTAACACCAGGGACGCCATCCCGATCGACCGGGTCATCGAGATCTGCCGCAGGTACAACGTACTGAATCTCCAGGATCGTCTGCCTGGTGTCGATCCGTCGGTTCGGTTGCGGTAGCTGTGGAAACCGATCAACAGGCCAGGAGCCGCGGCTCAACCACATGGCGGTATCCGTGCGGCGCCGGCGTACTCGGGCTTGCGCAGTCCCGAGTCCCTGGCCCGTTTACGGTGCCCCTGACCGCCCTTTCATGACCCGGTCTTTAGCAGCAGCCTGTCGACGGCACGGACCAGGTTCTCGAAAGGCTCATCCGTGCTCGGGGCCCGGCGCAACTCCCCTTGACGATCGATCAAAAAATTGGAGGGATACCGGGCCGTTGTACCAAAGGTTTCGGGTATTTTTCCTTCAGTAGTAAGTAGCGGATAGCTGACCTGCAATTCCTCTGCGAATTGGCGCTGCAGTTCCGGGTCCTCGACGGAAAAACCCAAAACCACCAATCCGTCTTCGGATCGCTCTTTGTACAGTTGGTCAAGCGCGGGCATTTCCTCCCGGCATGGACCGCACCAGGTGGCCCAGATGTTGAGGAGTACGACCCGGCCCCGGTAGTCGGAAAGGCGGTGGGATTTTCCGTCGAGGTCCACCGCGACCATTTCCGGTGCAGCAACTCCGTCCAGGGCAAGATTCGCCGCCTGCCTCGCACGTGAAATGGCCCCGTTGACCGGTATGTAGAGCATGGCCAGGGACATGATGGCGATGGCCAACCCCACCTTGGAGGATTTGGTTGAACTGGCTCGGTCAGCCAAAGCGAAAACGATCGTAACGATAGACGGCAGGGCCATGGCCACGGCGGTCATCGACAGTCGAAAAACAAAATCAGCGTCCAGGTTCCTGCTTAAATTCGTGAGCACCAGGTAGGTTCCGGCTCCCAACACCGCCGCTGAAACCGGAGACGATGCACCGAAAATCAAAGTGCGATCTTTTCTCCATCTGCTCATGGTTTTACTCCTTCCATTCTATTTCTCGATCGGTCCCCATTACGAATTGTGGACGGTCCAAATTTCCCGGGATGGGGTGTAAAGATGTCGGTTGGTAATTCTTATTTTTAATCGGGCCGCCTGACACGCTGCAGAATTTCTTCCACTTCTGTTTTTCTAAAACGTTGCACTCTACCGATCTCGTAATAAGGCAGGTCCCCGCGTTCCATAAACCTGCAGTCGGTTCTCTACGTTAATATCAATAGCTTGGTGAGCTCAGTAGTCGCATAAAACTCATGGTTTGTAACATCTCAGTTTCTCCCTGGAGTATTGGGAGGTATGGACACAAAAATAAAACGATAAGGCATGTTACAGATCAATCGGTTAATTTTATGGATATGATGTCACATCGAACTTTTCCAATAATAATAATAGCAGCATATCTGGAGCGCACAATAAAACGTATCGACAAGGTGGATCCAGCGCATGTACCGTGCCCTGAACAACCACCCGCCTACAATGGGTGGAGTACCCTTGGGTTGAAGCGTCCACGGAGAATAACAACAGATAATGTCTAGTTTATACCTTTCTATCGGAGGTATAAATGGAAAAACCCGGCACAGATGAGAAAAAACTGGGCGGATGCTGGCTGAGCGAGTGAATCAAATCCATCGTGAAGAGTATGTCGGACTGAAGAATACCTCATTCGGTTACAGTCCGGCCCGATGAATCGTGCGGTACCCCGAAGGACATGCAGCACCAGCTAATCTATGTCTCGATACAAGTCACCCGGGACCGGTACGGACACCTGATGCCTGAGGTGAACGACCTGGCCCTCCCGCGCCTCGGAAGCAGGTTTTGGCTCTGTTTGGTAAAACGGCTTCAGATGCAACAGCCCGTATTCCAGTCCCTTTGAAATGAAAAACCCCTTAACCTGTGATGGTTAAGGGGTTTCAGTATAGCGGGGGCAGGATTTGAACCTGCGACCTTTGGGTTATGAGCCCAACGAGCTACCAGACTGCTCCACCCCGCGTCGTTTGAATCACCCAATATAGTCAAAACCAATCTTCCTGTCAAGCTGTTTTTAGATCGGAATATATAACATTTTCCTGTCTTCGGGGGACACCTGTGCATTCGCCTTCGAAGCCAATTACGGGATACATTCGACCCATTGCAGTCAGTCCTTCAGCCGGACTCCCTTTACCTTCTGACATATGCCGACGATTTGAAATTCGGTAGGCCATTGCGCCGTTTCCCGTCCACGGATGACCGCTTGACTATGCCGGACGCTAAGATAGGCGAGTTATGAAAGCAAGCCTGTGCCTCTGTGCATTATTTATCATAAGGTTATGCCCGACCTCTGGCAGAGATCGTGATGTGGGATAACAGCGGCCGCTTGCCGATGGCTTTCACATCAGAAAATCGTTGACATGTGTGATCGAAAGAAAGTAACTGTGACCATGCGGCCACATCTTTTGATTACACGGGAAAAGCGCCAAGCACTGCGTTCGGTCACGGATGTTCGCCGGGCGATTACACAGGGGCACAGCAAAGACCTGTGGGATACGCTCCGTCGCCGTTCGGACGCGTGCAAAGGTCAGGCGCCTCTCTTGCCGACGGACATGTTTCCTGGGCGTGATCCGCTCATGGCGAAGCATTCAAATCCGGATTACGTGATCGTGCAGGCGGCGGCAGACCGGGTGACGGATTCGGCTTTGGCGGCACTTTTGACCGGAGACGAAGGGTATCGGGACACGGCCCTGACCCAGATGGAGGCCTTGTTTGATGAGGCTCTTTGGCCGGAGTGGCGTGACCTGGCGCATCAGTTCGTGGCGGCGGATCTTCGGACCGGTCAGCTGAGTCAGGCGCTGGGCATGGCGTACGACTGGTTGCACCCGTTGCTGTCCGATTCCCAGCGTCAGTGGATTGTCGAGGGTATCGATCGGTGCGGCATTCGGCGGTACCTGAAGGCCTATGAGGATAACGCTTCGTACTTCAGCCGGCAGAGCAACTGGCAGACCTGTGTGGTGGGCGGTCTCGGCATCGCCGGGATGGCGCTGTCGGGGGATCATCCCGATGCACAGCATCTAATCGACTTGGCCCATGGCCGTATGGTGGCCTACCGGTCGGTCTACGGTCCGGACGGGGAATTCAACGAAAATCCCGGCTACGCGGCAGCGACACGGCTGCCGGTGATCTATTTCTCTGTATATCGCTACCACACGTTCGGCGACGAAAATGTGCTGGCGCAGTGGCCTTTTCCCGAGACCTGTCTCTGGTACCTGTACCTCACCTCACCGCCCGGCAGAATCGCTGAATTCGGCGACAACCACAGGGACGCGCCGCCCCGCACCGGCCATTACGCAGCAGTAGCCGCAGCCGCTGGTAACGGTTTGCTGCAATGGTATTATCGGACCATTCCGCCCCGGGACGACGGTTCCCTCCTCCCGTTCGAATTGCTCTGGTACGACGACACCCTTGTGCCGACCGAACCGGAAGGCCAGCTCCCGAAAGGACGGGCCTTTTCGGCGCACCACGGCTGTATCAGCAGTCGAACGGACTGGAATCCTGAGCGCACGCCTACTCTTGTATTTGCAAAAGCCGGCCACGGTTCGGAGATCCACGGCCACCATGATGCCGGTCAGGTATGTATCGACGGGCACGGGGAGCGACTGATCGTTGACCTGTGCTCGCCGCCCATGTACCCTGCGGATTTTTTCGACGAGAGCCGGTATCGCTACTACAATGCGGGTGTTATCGGTCACAACGTCCTGATGTTCGACCGGCAGGAAACGGCGGTGGGAACCCACCGGCGGGCGCTCATAAAGCATGCCCGGTTCGATGAATCGAAAGGCGGATGCTGGACGATAGACCTGACCGGATGCTACGACGGCGTAACCTCGGTTCACCGCAGTGTGATTCATCTCATACCGGACATCATTGCGGTTCTGGACGAAGTGGAACTGCCGGACGAGCGAGACATCTCTCTGCGCTGGCATACGGCCGAACGGGCAACCCCGGATTCGGACGGCAGCTTCGTCGTCACATCGATGGGCGTATCCCTATCCGCCAGGATCGTTGGACTCGAAGATGCTTCACTGGCATGTTCCCGCAGCGAACACGCCTACCATGAACCGTTCAACAAAGGCCGTCTCGGTGACGTCTTCAAAGACCGTCACGAGAGCTATGTGGAGGCCAAGCTCCGCAGCGATCAGTGCCGCATCCTGACCCTGTTCGCAGTCCTGCCGCCCGGTGACTCCGTGCCTGTCTGGCAGGAACCAGACGGTGCCTGGCGAATAGAAACAGCCACCATGAACGCGGTAGTTAGCGTATCCGGCGATACGTTCAAAGCGTGGGACGAGGCAACGGAACGGGAGTGGACAATCAAAGTCTGATATATGGACCAGACAATGCTGACTAACGTTGTATTTATCATGACCGACAACCAGGACGCCCAGAGGGGCCCGGATGCCTCCTGCACCATACGGGAGTTTACGAATCTGGCGCGGGTACTGTCGGAGACCGGGTATACCTGCGGGCTCAGCGGCAAATGGCATCTGGGGGACGGCCTCCTTCCGCAGGAGGGGTTTTCATACTGGTTCACCAAACCGAAAGGGCACACCCATACCTTCTACCACGAATTCGAATACGTCCGTATGATCCGTAATGACCGCAGGAAGTACTCCTGGCGTCACCCCCACGGCTCCGATGAGCTGTACGACAAGCAGGCAGGCCCGAGCAAATCACGGAATCTTTCAGATGCCGCTGGGTCAGGGCCGGTAGTATGTGATTTACGGCAACGGATCGCCGCGTTCTTTACGCACTACGCAGATCCGCAGTACGATATATGGCGAGGGGGGCGGTCGAAAGCAGGTAGGGTAAAGTGAGAATAAGGAACGAAACTAACAAAAAGAAGCGGTTTCGTATGATCAAAGCCGTGCTTGACCGGCGTCAGCCGGATCTGACGGTTGTGATGGACAATGTCCACAAATCGCATAACCTGGCGGCGATCCTGCGATCCTGCGACGCGATCGGTATACCGACCATCCACGCCGTGGCGTATCACGATCAGATCGGTGTCCGGCGGGCGGCGTCCAGCGGTTCCCACAAGTGGGTGGACCTGACGATTCATAAGCGGATCGAGACGGCCTATAAAATACTCAGAGACCGGGGCCAACGGATCTTAGTCGCCCATCCGGGACTAGGCGGGCAGGATTTCAGGTCGGTGGACTACACGCAGCCTACTGCCGTCGTGGTTGGCGCTGAGATGGACGGCCTTTCGGAGAAGGCGGTGACCCTGGCTGACGGGTGCATCTTAATTCCAACCTACGGCATGGTCGATTCGTTGAATGTGTCCGTCGCGACGGCGGTTATCCTCTTCGAGGCGCACCGACAGAGGCAGGACGCCGGTATGTACGACCATCCGAGGCTCGATCCGGATACCCGACAGCGCCTACTGTTCGAATACACCTACCCCACGGCTGTCGCCCGTTGCAAAAAATCCGGTATCCCCTATCCGAAACTCGACGACGACGGTGAGGTCATACCGGCGCCTGACTACCCGCTTGAAATCCCATGACGACCTCCCTGTTCATAATCGTCCTGATCGCCGCGGTCTTCCATGCGCTCTGGAATTTCTCTGCGCGGAAGATGTCCGGTAACCTGGTGGTTTTCTGGTTTGCGATGTGGGTGTCCGTACTGTTCCTGACCCCGTTTGTGATCGGTCTGACCGTGTTGTCGGGTATGGATCGGATTCTGGCCATGTACCGGGAGGGATACGTCTACATGATAGGCACCGGGATCCTCCATATGGCCTATTTCCTGTTACTGGCTCGGGCGTACGAACACGGCGAAATCTCGGTGGTGTACCCGGTGGCGCGCGGGTCGGGGATCGGTGTAACGGCGGTTTGCGGCTGGTTGTTTCTGCAGGAAACGATTACCGGTACCGGCGCGATCGGTATCGGTCTGGTGTGTATCGGAATACTCTCGCTGGGTGCCGGGGTGATCCGGCAGAGTGAACAGGCTATAAAAGGATTCAGGTCCGCCCTCGGTGTCGGAGTCACTATTGTCGCGTACTCTCTCGTCGATAAGGTGGGGGTAAGCGTTGTTGATCCGATCCTGTATATATGGACAATGTTCCTTATTACGGCTCTGGCGGTCTGGCCGCTGGTCGTATCGCGCCATGGCGGGCAGCTTCGTGAGGTTCTGGGCACATCCCGGCGGATGGTGGCGATCATCGGCATCGGAATGGCAGGCACCTACCTGATTATTCTATTCGCGTTTACGATGGGACCAGTAGGTTATATCGTGGCGCTGCGTGAATTCGCTGTGGTGGTAGGCGCTCTGCTGGGGGTAGCATACCTGAAAGAACAACTCACAGCCGGGAAAATCACGGCGATCGTGGCGATAACGGTTGGGCTGGTGTGCATTAAGCTGGCAAACTGATGAATGAAGATGGATCGGTAGATCGTGTGTCGGCCATCGAATTGGTGAGGTTTACCACATCACCGACAATTATCGTGGCCGGCGGTTGGATCTGAGCCAGGCGGGCCAGCAGCACGATGTCCTTCAGTGTTCCGGTTATGACGCGCTGGCTCGGTAAGGTTCCACGCTCAATAATGGCCACGGGCGTACTCAAAAGGCGCCCGTGGTGTATGAGGCATTTTACGATGTGAGGGAGCCGTTCAACGCCCATCAAGATGACCAGCGTGTCGACACCCGAGAGGCCGTCCCAGTCTATGTCGTCCTGCCCTTCCTTCCGGTGCGCCGTCACCACAGTAAAAGAGCCGGCGACGCCGCGATGCGTGAGCGGGATGCCAGCGTTCGCAGGAACCCCGACAGCGCTGGTGATGCCGGGGACCACCTCGCATCGTATACCGGCTTCTGCACAGGCGGCGGCTTCCTCACTGCCACGGCCGAATACGAACGGGTCGCCCCCTTTGAGGCGCACCACAGTCTGCCCGAACCGGGCTTTCTCCACCATCAAACGGTTGATATTTTCCTGTTGCATCTCATGGCTGCCGGAAGCCTTGCCGACGAATATCCGTTCTGATCGGGAAGGCGCTTCATCAAGCAGGTCGGGGTGCACCAGCCGGTCATACAGGATTACATCGGCTTGCTTCAGACGTTTCAAACCGAGAACCGTTATCAGTTCAGGATCCCCCGGTCCGGCGCCGACCAGATAAACCGTGCCCGGTGTGATCATGTCTTTGCCCCTCCCTCTGCAACCTTCGGGCGTGCGTTTACAATATCTTTGATACGCCGTTGCGCCTGCGCTTCGTCGCCCTGCTTGAGAAGACTCAATACGTCGGAATCCACCAGTTCGTACCATCGGGTCTTTCTGGTTTTGAAATCCGGATACCTCTGCACCAGTTCGTTGCGCAGAGTTCCTGCCAGCTCCAGAAAACGGGCATATTCCTGCCCCAGCATCTGTTCGAACCGTTGACGAAGCCGCACCGCCAGCGCCGGTGCCTTGCCGGAGGTGGAGATGGCGACTGTGAGGTCACCCCGACGCACGATGGAAGGGGCTATGAAATTGCAGTTCGGTACGTCATCCACGGCGTTGACAAGTATATTGCGAACGATTGCCTCCTGCCTGATCTTCCGGTTTTCATCCGGCGTCATGAGGGTGCTGATCACGAGAAACGCCCCATCCAGGTCGCCGTGCTGATAGTCCCTCATGATCCATTTGATTTTCCCTTTACCATTTAGACTGTCGAGATCCGGAACGAGCGATTTCGCAATGACCGATACCTCTGCGCCGGCGTCCAGCAGTCCCGTAACTTTTGCTGCGGCGTGGTCACCGCCTCCGACCACCACACACCGTTGTCCCTGTAAGTCTATAAGCGCCGGGTAATACATCGTTATATGCCCACTCCCATACCGGTGACGGATACACCATCCGGTGTGAATTCAAGCGTAATCTGGCACTGATCCGTATCGATGGCCATACGGTAGACACCGGGCGTCTTCGGCGTGATGGATATACGATCCAGTGCCTGCCCCTGAAGTGCGGCCAGTGCCTGACTGGTGTCTTTGCTGGACCGACAGAGAATTTCACCCCGGGGGGTCCGATTGAAAAGTCGCTGCAGCACCTGTTCCGCCTGTGGACTATGGCGCCGTCGTATTCGGCCGGACTGAAGCGTCATAAGCAGCGTGTTTTCGAGCGCCGGCATGAGGTGTTCGGGCACCTGTCCCGATTGAATCGACTGTCGCAGGTCGAGGTAGGGCTGTAGCGCCTCGTTTTCAGTCAGCGAATCCAAAAGACCGTCCAGTTCCTCTAGAAGCAAGGTTTGCTCCCGTTCCTTCAATCGCAATAGTTCGGTTACATCGGATTCGATGGGCTCACTCATGTTCCACCTCTTCCAGGACCTGTTCCGGAAGTGTCCCCGGATTGTCACGCATTGTTATATCATCCATGACGTGTCTTTGATGCGATCCATCGGACCGTGACACTGACCCATGGAGTATCTCCAACATTTCAGAAACCTTCACCATGAAACCATTCCTATCGGTCACTGCGCCTTTTCCTCCACGAGCGCCTCCAGTTCATGCTCGAAGCCACCGGTTTCGATCGGGCAGTGCATGCCGCACTCTTTGGGTGCGTTGGTTTCCCACCACCATCGTCCCGCCCGCGGATCCTCACCGGGCTGGACGATCCGGGTGCAGGGCGCGCAGCCTATGCTGGTGTATCCCCGGGCGTATAACGGATTTTGCGGTACATCGTACTCATCGATGTAATCCCAGACTTCTTCGATCGTCCAGTCGGCCAGGGGGCTGATTTTGGCCAGCCCCCCGTGGTCGTGGTCGATCTCGACCTTTCTGATATTAGCCCGGCTGGCCCATTGATCCCGCCGCAGACCCGTGACCCATGAATCCAGCCTCTCGAGCGCACGCCGGATCGGTTCGACTTTTCGGACGTTACAGCAGATCAGCCGGGATTCGACGGATTTGTAGAACAGATTAGCGCCGCGCTTGCCGACCATAGTCTCCACCTGGTGCAGATCAGGGAAATACACCTTGATATCGATGCCGTAATGATCCCGTACCCTATCGATGAATTCGTAGGATTCTTCATGAAGTCTGCCGGTGTCGACTGTGAACACATGGATGTTCGGGTCGACCTGCCAGGCCAAATCGAGCAGGACCATGCCTTCCGCCTGAAAGCTGGTGCAGAACCCCAGCCGAGAACCCCAGCGATCCAATGCCCATTCGATAACTGTTTCAGGCGTTTCGGAATCCAGCTCTATGGCCAGTTGGCCGGCTTCAAATTCATCCAGATAATCGTGGTCGTGATTCATGGGTCAATACCGTCTCCTGCTGAGATGGCAGTCAATTTCTGGTCGCTAGTGCGGTGGAAAAATTGTTGGATGGTTTCTTGATCCGTGTGTCCGTCAAGAAATGCACGGTACAGGCGCTCCACGTAGAGTTGGACCTGGCCCGCCGGCACCCGCCGCAATATCGGCTGGCCGATACCGGCCTGACCGGCCAGTCCACCCCGGAGAAACAGGTCGTATCCCCGCAGTCTTTCGCCGCCTTCGCCTCGCTCCCGAAGCGTTGTGGCCTGCAGGCCGATATCACCGATCCAGTGGTGGGCACAAGCGTGCGGGCAACCGTCCAGATTGAGTTTGAGGCCATGGGTCCGATCACCGAACACCGATTCCATATGTTCGACTATTTCTTTCATCTTGTGCTTGGTCTCTCCTACTGAATAGTTGCAGAACGGCTCACCCGTGCAGGCGATGCTCGACCGCTTCAGGTCGTTCACTTCAAGCGGAAAGCCGATATCCGCCACATTCCCGGTTACGTTATCCAGCTGATTCCCCGGGATGTCTGTCAGTATGATGTTCTGCCGCCGGCTCAGGCGGAAGGCGCCGCTGTACGATTCGGCGAGGTCGGCCAGTTGGATCATCTGCGTGCCGGTGCAAAGACCCAGGTACACCGGAAATACAATGTAGGACAGGTCTCCCTGTTTCTGGGGATTAATGCCGGCGTGGTCGTACTCCACTTCGGGAGGTGCCGGCACCTGCCCGTCCGCCAGATGATAGCCCAGTCGGGCTTCGACTTTTTCACGGTATGTCTTCACCCCGGTGTCGTGCACCATGAATTTCAATCTGGACTTAACACGGGACATGCGGTATTTGAGTTCTTCTTTCCACACATCGATGATGGCACACAGCACTGGTATCATGTCGTCCACGGTAACAAATACACCAAGGTCGTCCGAGAGTTTCGGCCAGGTAGAAAGACCGCCGCCCACACGAACGGTGAATCCAGGCTGACCGTCCCGGATGATGCCAATTAGGCTGATGCAGTTGATTTCAGGAGCGTTACACTGGTGGGGGCAGCTCGAGATTGTGATTTTATGCTTGCGCGGCAGGTCACAGTAGTCCGGGTTGCCGTAGAAGAAATCAGCTGCCTTATCAACAAACGGCCGCGCATCAAAATATTCGTCTCTGTCCAGGCCGGAAACCGGGCATCCCGTTATATTCCGAACCGTATCGCCGCATCCGCCGGCTGTGGAAAGACCCGCTTGGTTCAGCGTGCGGAAGATTTCCGGTAACTGATTCAGTTTCATGCCGTGCAGCTGGATATTCTGACGCGTGGTCAGTTCGCCGTAGTCTTTACCAAATGACTGAGAGATGCCGCCTATGGTTCGCAATTCGTGAGGCGTCAAACGGCCGCCGGGCAGCTTAACACGCATCATGAAATGGCCAACCTTGGGTTTGTCATGATACAGACCGTACCATTGCAGGCGGACGACATCTTCCTCGGAGATCGCTTCGTAACCTCTATCGATCAGGGAAGGCAGGTCATCAATGACCTGAAGGGGAGCCTTTTCGTGTTTGAGCCGTTCCACATAGTTACGCTTGCGGACCAGGTCCCAGGTGGGTTCCTGTTGTTTCCGTCGGGGTCTTCTGGCCGCGTTTGCCATGATCAATACCTTATAACTTTTCCCGATACCCAGTTTTCTGGCCATCCATGGGTATGAGTTGTTGGGTCAATCTAAATTGTGAGATAGCTGTTCCTTAAGATCATTTTATAGGCAGCTATTCCAATTGTCAAGAAAAATATTAGTAATGTTGATCATAATAGTAAAGTATAAATTCGTGAATGTGACAGAACACAGTGTAATAGAGACTATTAATGAACAAGAAATCAGGCTAATGAACGCGTCTTTCTGCCTTCATAAAATGCACAACATGCTAGCTGCAGAGACGGCCCGGTAATCATTAAACAATTGCACCGTATATTTCGAGGGCATGGTGGCGTGTTCAAAGCAACGTCAACAGGTTGGGGAAACGGGTTGACGATCTACGTCAGGCCGTGTGGTTCTTAATCATCTCTTAATCATCCAAAATGAACCGACAGGATAGAGTGGCTCCTCCGATACCAAAAGACAGCCCTTCCGGAGACGCTGACCGGCGAGATTTTCCTGGTTGAAGAAAATGTTGTCTCAATCTGTGGCACGGGACCCGAAGGAGATCTTTCGCAGAGACTGGAGAAGTTCAGGATATTCTGATACAGCATTTGGGGGCGATAGATCGGACCGCAACATGATCGCATCCAAGTCCGGCGATCAACCTATAACATGGCGTGGGACGCAATGCTGGAACAGCAGACAGCTGAGGGACCTAAGTTGAATGGACTGCTACATCAATTTCAACCGTTTGAGCAGTAAGGCATTGGCGACGACGGATACGGACGAGAACGCCATGGCTAATCCGGCCCATTCCGGCTTGAGGAGGATGCCGAAGAGTGGGTAAAACAGGCCGGCGGCTACCGGTATGCCGAGAGTGTTGTAGAAGAATGCCCAGAACAGGTTTTGTTTGATCTTACGAAGCGTGGCCCGGCCGAGCTGGATAGCGCGTTCTACATCGAGCAGGTTATTTCTCGCCAGGATAATGTCGCCGGTCTGCTTGGCCACATCAGTGCCGGAGCCGATGGCAATACCAACATCTGCGCTGGCCAGCGCCGGAGCATCATTGATGCCGTCTCCGACCATACCCACTGCCCCACCGTCCTTCTTATATTGTGTTACCATCTCACTTTTTTGGCCGGGCAACACACCGGAGACCACATCATCCACATCCACCGTATCCGCCACGGCCCTGGCCACTCGGTCATGGTCACCAGTGATCATGACGGTACGAATCCCTAGCGTCTTTAACCGCCGCACCGCCTCGACTGCCTCCTGCTTTACCGTATCAGACAGGCCTATCAGTCCAGTGATAATTCTGTCTCTCGCCACATAGACGATCGTCTTACCCTCTGCCATCAAACGATCTGCCTGAACCTGTACGGCTGTCCTGTCGATTTTAGCCAGATCCATAAGATGCGCATTGCCCGCATGCAGCCCGTGCCCATCCACCTGAAAAATGACGCCCCTGCCACTTTCCTCCTGGATTTCGGAGCTCTGTCCGAGTTCGAGATTCCTCGTGGTGGCCTCACCGACCACCGCCTTCGCCAGCGGATGGGTAGATGACCGCTCACCGGCTGCCGCATATCGAAGTATGTCATCTTCCGTGGAATCATCGATCGGAATAACATCGGTCACACCGGGATGACCAGTCGTCAGCGTGCCTGTTTTGTCAAGAAAAAGGGTATCGAGCCGGGCGATACGTTCCAGTGCGGACGCCCGTTTGATCAGGATGCCGCGCTCTAACCCAATGCCGCTGCCGACCAGAATTGCCGTAGGCGTAGCCAGACCCAGTGCGCATGGACAGGCGATCACCAGTACAGCCATGGCAGCCGTGAGTGCGAACACCGCGGTGGATGAAATGAGAAGGTACCAGGCAACAAACGTCAGTATCGAGATACCCAGTACGATCGGTACGAAAACATGGGACACCGAATCGGCGAAACGCTGAATCGGGGCTTTGTCAGTCTGGGCCGCTTCAACCATCCGAACGATGTTTGCCAGTACGGTGTCTTTGCCGACGCCAGTGCCCTCGATCAGGAGCGCCCCTGATGTGTTTATGGTCGATCCGGTGACGGGGTCGCCCGGGCCTTTTGCTACGGGAATGGATTCTCCGGTAATTATGGACTCATCGACCGCGGCCCTTCCCTCGATGACACGCGCGTCAACCGGTATTGTTTCACCGGGAAACACACGCATCAAGTCTCCCACCCGAATGGCCGAGGCGGGTATTTCCCTTTCCTCACCCTTTTGTACGATGCGGGCACGGTCCGCCTGGAGTTCCAGCAGCCGCTCGAGCGCTTTTCCGGCTCTGTCCTTGGCGCGGGCTTCCAGGTATTTTCCGAATCTGATAAACAGAAGAAGAAAAACCACAACTTCGAAGAAGTGTTTCTGACCTGAAAACAATTCCGGCATGACAACCACCAGCAGGCTGTACAAGTAGGCGGATGAAATGCTTAGCGCCACCAGGACATCCATATTGGCGAGCCGGTTTTTTAATGCGTGATAGGCGCCCTGATAAAACTCAGTGCCGGAAGTGAACAGGGCCAGGGAGGCGTGAATAAGGAAAACAAAATCCGGGACAGGCGGTCCCAGTCGAGACATGCTCAGGATAAAGGGGAGAGAGAGCAAGAGCGTCCACAGAACCCAGAGTCGGGCGGCCCGAGCCTCCGATTTCCTGTCGGAGTGACGCTGAGACACATCGGTAGCCGGGAATGCTGCGAATCCCAGATCTTTAACTTTGGCCCTAATCGCCCGGTCATCAACCGTTTCAGGTTCATAGGCGACCGACATGTTTTCAGCGGTTAAATTGACGACAACGCTCCGGATCCCCTCTAACGTTCCGAGTCCTTTTTCGATTGCCAGGACGCAATTGGCGCAACTCATTCCTTTGATACGAAATGTTCCATTTCGAACCGTGGAGTCGTCAGCGTTGAGGGGTCGGTCTTCGGATAACGTCGTCTCGTTACTCATCCTCGTTTTCGTCAGCGGTTACCAGCTCTTGTTCCACCAGGGCAACGTTAAGTTGTTCAATACCTTTTCGGAAATCATTCCAGGTATCCAGGGAAACGGTTATCCCTTTCTTACTGGGAAAATAGTCACCGTCCTTCTCGTAGAATATTCGGATATCCGCATATTCCCGCCCTTTGAAGTTTGTAATACTGAAACGGAATTCTTCCTGACTGTTCTTCTGGAAATTCGAAATGAGTTCACTTGTTTCCGCCATGAGAGCACCTCAAATGTGTTTAAAATCTGGTCACAAAGGTGACCTTAAAAAGCGTTTTATCGTTTTGGAATAAACAAATGTAACATGTGAAAATTAGATGAGTTACCGTTATTTAACTTGGTGTATTTTTTACTGTACGGCAACATTTTCGGTGTGTCAAGGTATTTTCATCTTGTTATTCCTGACAACCTTTAATATAGTTGTAAGAATTAAGCCAACCAATTTCAGGATTATTCTATATTCAAGAATAATCGCTGTTATATTTCGCATAACCAGTACAAAATCAGGTACGTATTTGAGGATCGGCCAACGGAGTTTAGGGATGGATTGGAAATCATTGTACGCCGATCGAATGCGACTTATAAACGATACCTCCATCATTAGCCTTCTAAAGCTGGCGGAGCGTCCCGATGTAATCTCTTTTGCTGGCGGACTGCCTGATCCAGGATCTTTTCCGATTGCTGAAATCAAGGAGGCGACAGACTGGGTCATAGACCACGAGGGCCCTGCCTGCCTGCAGTATGGTCCGACTGCCGGTTACACCAGGCTGCGTGAATGGATAGCAGGCCGGATGGGCCAAATCGATCAGGCGGATATGACGGCGGATAACATTCTGGTTACGACCGGCGGTCTGGAAGCGATTGACCTAATTAGCAAAGCATTTATTGACGCTGGAGACACTGTTGTCGTGGAAGCGCCTTCATATTTAGCGGCGTTACACACCTTCCGCAGCTATGAGGCGCAGCTGGTTGACGTCCCGACGGATCGGGATGGGATGGACATAGATGCGCTCGAGGTTCGATTGGATGATCTGGCCCGTGGCGGGATCCGTCCCAAATTCATTTATACGATAGCCACGTTCCAGAATCCGGGTGGCGTCTCCCTGTCGATGGACCGTCGGAGACGCCTGGTTGCGCTCGCGGATCGTTACGGAATTCCGATCCTTGAAGATGCTCCCTATGCAGAATTACGATACGAAGGCGAAACATTACCGTCCCTGGTATCTCTCAATCCGGATGGGGTGATTTATGTCAATACGTTTTCAAAAATTTTCGGGCCCGGTATTCGCCTCGGATGGATCGCAGCCCCCCCGGAAACCATCGTGCAATTCTGTCAGTGCAAACAGGGAACGGACCAATGTTCCAGCACGATCGGTCAGCGAATTGTTTACGAATACGGAAACAGGGGAATGATCAATCGGCAGGTCGCAGATTCTATCCCACTGTACAGGGAAAAACGGGACCGTACCTTAAGAGCACTCGAAACTATGCTGCCCCCCGGTGTTAAATGGACCCATCCCGCCGGTGGATTCTATCTGTGGGTAACCCTTCCTGATGGCGTTAAGACAGTACCTATGCTGTCCTGGGGAATCGAACACGAAAAAGTTGCTTATGTCGCCGGTCCCCCGTTCTATATCGATGGCCGGGGAGAAAACCAATTTAGGCTGTGTTACAGTTTTCTGGAAACCGATCAGATTGAGGAAGGTATCGGCAGACTCAGCCGTGTAATTGAGCATCATACAGAGCAGCGCCACCATTCGCAAATGAGCGCTTGATTTTGATATCGCTTGTCACTATATTGATTACATTGCGAATGGCATCGGAAGGCAAATCCTTTGTAGGTTGGTCGTCGAAAATTCTATCAACATGAAACGGTTGGATTTGATCTGTTCACGCATTAATTTCGTAGTGATCGGGGATCGTGCTTTCGCCACCGTTTGGACCATGAAGTGAAGCTCTAAGTTTGCCTTCGCGTGTTACCATTTCCACATAAGCACCCACTAAGGATATATCAATGGCAGTGGACATCTATCAGACACCCAAGGCTCTGGAACCCGGGGTGGGGCGCGTACTTCTCGCGCGTGCAATCGGCCTGAAAAGAGCCCAGAAAAAGGACTGCGGACGAAAAATGACTCGTTTACCCAACACCATACGTTGTTTGGCATTACTGGTCATGGGCTGCCTGACGCTGGAATTACCGACAGCGCCTCCAGTTCAGGCCCAAGATGAGGCGATCGGGAAGGGCAATGTAAGGACGACGATGCGAACGTCCCGCAGACGGGCCCCCACCCTGAACCTGGATGAAATTCGGAAGTCAATCGAAGAAAATCCGGATGACGCCCTGCTCTACTATCGTGCAGGACTGCTTGAGCAACAACGCGGCGACTTGTCCCAGGCCTTGGCGGATTTCAAGGAGTCTATCAAGCGGAAGGCCAGGGTGGCGGACGCCTGGTACCGCACAGGCCTCATCTGGGAAAAACTTGGAGAAATATACGATCTCCAGACTGGTTCCAATGGTCGTGTAATAAACGGTCCGCAGCGTAATAAAGCGATCGATGCTTACCAGAAGGCCATTCGGGCAAGGTCGGATTTCACCGATGCTTATTACCGTCTCTGCCTCGTATATCTGGTGGGGGATGATATGCAGGAGGCAAATGAAGTATATCGGCTGCTACACGATCTGGAACCCAAAACCGATCGCACAACCAATCTCCTTCTCATGATTTACAGACAGCAAAAGGCACAATCCGGATAACGCCAATTGAGAATCAAGAGCCCCGGGACGAGTCCTCCCTGCTGAAAACCGATACAAAAATCCTGGTAAAGATTCGAGCAAGACATTCTTGGATACTTGAGAAATTGAAGTCAGCAGGAAGCAGATTCAGCATTGCGTTTGACCTGGACGCTGAATAGCCACGGGCACCGTATCGGATCGGACTCACTTGGGAACACGGTGTTGCGATTTGGTCCTTCCGAAAGTTTTCATCCGATTAAATGAACAATATGACGATTGGCTGCGGATTAAAAGCCTGAGTGCGATGGATGCTCAGGTTTTTTTATTGTCATCCATATGCGGTAAAACGTATGATATGAACGCCTGCCGTTTTCATGAGTAAACCAGAATGGCAGCAGGGAAGGCAATAAAATAGGCTGTCATCGCCCTTTCATTTTAACCCACTTCGGACGTGTCACCGGATTGCAGATAGTAGATTAGACCCAGAATGGCGGTCCTGCCTGAACAGGTTGTCGCGAATCACTGGAATACCTCCTGCGCTGACGAATCTGAAATCACTGGACAATGGTTGGCAGAATAATGGTACACGGCGCGCTATCGTCAAAAGGGTTGCTGCTGCCCGCCAAAACGTACCTGATAATTACTTGATTCCCCCGGTGTAAAACTGCCGCCCCCTGTTTTGTGTAACCGGCCTTAACCCATGTTCCCGAACGTCGTCGCCGACCGCTAATTACTGTTCGAGAATTCGGGCTGTGATCTCCAGCGTGAGCGGTACATTTTCGAGTTGACCGATGATAGGAATCGTAATCGGCTCGCAGGACTGGACAAACGCCGGTTAAACGGTTACGGACTACACAGATTCAGACATCATTCTGTTCCACCCAGTTCTGACTCCGATGTATTGCCTTCTGCCATCCCTGATACAGCCTGTTGCGTGTTTCCTTATCCACCTTCGGTTGGAATAACCTGAGGTCGTGGTCGTGCATCGGCAACGTCTCCCTGTCTTTCCAATAACCGACCGCCAGGCCGGCCAGGTAGGCAGCACCCCGGGCAGTGGATTCGGCTACAGCCGGCCGTTCCACCGGGACTCCGAGCAGATCCGCCTGGAACTGCATCAGAAAGTCATTGGCGGCGGCACCACCGTCTACTCTAAGAGTTTCTAACGGCCTGGACGCATCCCGGGCCATGGTTTCTACCACATCGCGAGTCTGGTAGGCGATGGATTCGAGGGCGGCTCGAATAATATGCGCGCGGGTGGTGCCGCGCGTGAGACCGACCATGAGTCCCCTAGCGTACATATCCCAGTAAGGCGCACCCAGTCCAACGAAGGCGGGCACCAGATACATGCCGCCGGAATCTTCAACAGAAGTCGCCAATTCTTCACTATCGGCTGCCTGTGCTATCAACCCCAGCTGATCCCGGAGCCATTGGATTACCGCACCGCCCACGAAGACACTGCCTTCCAGGGCATACTCGAAATTATCATCAATGCTCCAGGCGACCGTCGTAAGCAGGCCTCCACCGGAATAGACCGGCCGATGGCCCGTGTGCATAAGCAGGAAGCAGCCGGTTCCGTAGGTATTCTTTGCGCGTCCCGACGAAAAGCATCCCTGCCCGAACAACGCGGCCTGCTGATCTCCGGCGATCCCGGCAATTGGTAAGGCTGCACCGAGATGCATCGGATGGCATTCGTCTATGACGCCGCTCGATGGACGGATTTCCGGCAAAATTCCTTCCGGGACGTTCAGGATTTTGAGTAATTCCGGATCCCAGCATCTGTCGTTGATGTTGTACAGCATCGTCCGGGAGGCGTTGGAAGGGTCAGTCACATGACAACGGCCGTTTGTGAGTCGGTATATCAGCCAGGTGTCTACCGTGCCAAACGCCAGTTCGCCACGTTCGGCGCGTGCCCGGGCATTCGGTATGTTGTCCAGAAGCCACTGAATTTTAGTACCCGAAAAATAGGCGTCTACGACCAGGCCGGTGCGGGATTGGATGGTTGTTTCAACCCCTGCTTCTTTTAATCCCTCGCACAACCCTGCTGTTCTCCGGCATTGCCAAACAATGGCATTCGCCACGGGTTCCCCGGTGCGGCGGTCCCATAGCACAACGGTCTCACGTTGATTGGCGATGCCGATTCCGGCAATGTCCTGAATGGATATGCCGCTGGCACGTATTACATCCCGTGCGGAGGCGATTTGACTTTCCCAGATATCGTTCGGATCATGCTCCACCCATCCCGCTTCTGGGAAATGCTGCGTGAATTCATGGCTGCGGGCAGCTATCGGCAGGCCGACATGATCGAAGAGAATAGCACGGGAACTGGTGGTGCCCTGATCCAGGGCAAGAATGTAGGAAGGCATCTATCTGAAGTGGTCCAGTGCATGGTCAATGGTCGTCGATACATCGACAAATGCATCCGATTCATTTATCTTTAGTATGTAAGTCATTCGTGTATGCGACCTGGCCCTGTCCTGTTACCGAACGGTATTCACACCCCCGTCCATCACATCGACACCGGCGTTACTTTCCGGATTTATTCGTGACAGATCAATCCCTTTCGAGCGATTCCAATCTAAGGTGCATGGCGTCCCCAATATCAAGGTCGGGACCAGGTTGAAACCGCCCGAAACCGGGACCTGTGCATATTCAGATGGTGCGCCGTCAACCGGAATGATTCCGTCCCAGTGATTCGATCGGACTATTATCGATTGTTTTAAGATCTTGGCGGTTGTCTGACCATGCTTGTAAATGGCTAACAAGTAGGGAATGACGCATCCTTCAGGAAGCGTTTCGGAAATCGAACACCACTTTTACGGCTCCCTCTTTTCCGGCTTGGATTGCGTGTTGAATGGCTTTTCGATACCGAGCAAGTGGATAGGTTGAGGTAACCAGCGGCATCAGGCGCGTGCCGTGTGTTTCAAGCAGGCGCATGGCCAATTCGAACGTTCGGATCCGACCGCCTTCATGTGTTTCACTTCCATATGCATAGGCACCTAGAACATTCAGTTCCTTGTACCAGATAGAGGTCCAGTCCACTCCGGACGGAATTCCGGGCATCCCGACGACTGCGACGGTACCGCGTGCCCGGGTAAGTCTAAGCGCATCATCGATGGTCTGGGCAGCGCCGACACAGTCGAATGTAGTGTCTACGCCGCCGATGACAGTTGGCTTTCCGATCTCCGGTTTATACCGCTCCGCCCCAGTTTCATTGCCGATTGTTTCGTACAACATACGTCCATCTCTGATGATTTCATCGGCGCCCAAATCACGGGCAAAAGTTTGCTGGTGCGGATAGCGCGCCACTGCCAGAATCCGGCAGTGGCTTCCTATGGCTCGCAGGGCTGCGATGGTCAGCAGGCCGATCGTACCGCATCCGATAACGAGCACGGTGTCCGTGTCGTCCGGACGCGCCAGAAGTGCGGCATGGAGGCAGCAGCTGAATGGCTCAACGAGCACCGCCTCCTCGTCCGATATTTCGTCCGGCACCCGGTGCAACTGAAAGGCATGGGCGATAAACTCCGCACTCCATCCACCGCCCGTATCCCGGCAATAACCGGTCTGTATACCCGGCGCCAGGACGCCGTGCATCACCTGTTCGCAGTTCCCGTAGGCGCCCTCCTTACAGCGATCGCACATCGGCTCGATACCGCGTACCGGGCAACAGAGCGCCGGTTCCAGTACCACTCGATCGCCGACGGAAACCGTGGTTACCTCACTGCCTGTTTCGCTTACTTCACCGACCACTTCATGGCCGAACACGAACGGCCACGAGGTCATTGGCGAAAAATAAGGACTGCCCTTGGCCCGGATCGTGGAGAGATCAGATCCGCAGATTCCACTGAGTCTAGTCTGAATCCGCACCCAGGAACCGTTCGGCATTGCCGGCGGTGCCACATTCGCCATTCGTATGCAGGAAAAATTACCTGTACTCACCCCGGGCCAAAATCCGCTCAATCCTCTAACGAACAGATATCGGGGAACGCTTTTTATATACTCGATGGCGTCCACTCTTTTATTCCCCAATCCTTCTCTTCAGCGATCCTTCGGAGCTTTCTTCCCGGATTCACAACTGTGGCATGACCGACGCTATGGAGCATCGGTAGATCAGAACTGCTGTCGGCATATGCATAGCTTTTGGCCAGGCTGATATGGTGTTCTTCGGCATAAGCTCTCATCACCCTGGCTTTTTCTTCGTCACCGATGGGTGGCCCCGTTAGTGTGCCGGTCAGACGCCCATTTTTTTCGTGCATCTTTACGGCGATCAGCTCATCGGTTTTAAGGAATGCCGAGACCGGTTCCATGATAAAATCGAGCGATCCTGTGATGAGGACCACCCGCTCCCCCCGGGACCGGTGTTCCGCGATCCGTTCAATAGCGCCTGAAAACATACGCGGGCGAATAAAATGTTCGAAATGGTCGTCGTTTCGGTCGCGGATCTGTGCCACCTCCATTCCCCGATAGTTATTATAAAACACCCGGTTGAAACGGCTCCTATCGGCCATATCCAGCAACAGGTAATATGCGACCTTTGGAAGAAATGCGGCCGTCCATGCGGTACGGCGGGTATCGGAAAATCCATACGTGGCGAAGTAGGCGTAATAGTGGACGACGGTCGCCTCCACGATGGTGCCGTCCACGTCGAAGAAGGCTGCGACATCGTGAGATTGCGGCTCAGACGGCACGGTCATCTCGTAGGTGTTCTATGGACGCACGGACTTGGTCTATCACTTCCTTGTAAAGACCGTAATTCATGCGTGTCCCCTTTTTTTTTCGGTACGACCCCATCTCGATAGGCGGTCCGAACGCCACTTCGATTCGGCTGCTTCGGGGAATAGATCGCCCCTTGGGCAAAGCCTGAAACGTCCCCCGTATATATGCCGGCACGATCGGCACATTCAGTTCGAATGCCAGGAGTCCGAGGCCAACTTTTAACGGCTGTAACTCACCGGTTATGGACCGGGTGCCTTCGGGATAGATTAGGATCGGCGTGGTGGGTGAAAGTACCTGTGATGATACCTGCAGGCCCGATACTACATTCTCATGCCTGTCGAACGGTACCGCGTCCATTATAGTTTTAAAAAACCAAGTTTTGAGCGGTGTATCGAAGAAATAATCTTTGGCACCGAGAATACTCATACGATCCACTTTTCGCCACAGCGCCGTGATGATCGCACCGGAATCGAGATGGCTGCAATGATTGGCGGCTACGATAAACGACGAATTCTTTGGCAGATGTTCCAGGCCCCGGTACGTGAGCCCGAAATAGGTGTGGTACATCAACCTGCCCACGAACCAGAATACACGTTGTGCCAGACCGCGTCGCGGCCTCTGTTTTTTCGCAGTTCCATTTTCGTCATGAAGCACTTTCTCCCAGTACGCAGACGTATCGACTGGCCGATCAATACCGGAAACCACCGACGCATCCGGGTTGATGGAGTGCTGCACCGTGTTGAGCACATCCTGTACGGTATGTACCTGAAGAGCCTTAGTATCTGGAATCGTTGTGTTGAACCGCGTCTCAAGGGCCGCCAGCAATTCAAGACGCATCAAGGAATCCATGAGATCGTCGAGCGATCGGTTCGGTTTCACGATAAGCTCGGCAACTGGTCGGTTCGTGAGCTGGCCAATGACGCCGTATACGGCCTGGTCCCATGTAACTCCGGCCGGGTCTTCGTCATCAACTGTCGTTTCAGTTGCGCCGTTCTGCTCGCTCTGTATCTTCTCGCTCAGCATGGTCCGGTACCGGGCGCGCCGCTGCTGGCCGTCTTCCTCATCCGGTATCTGGCCATCCCAAATGTGTACGTGTTGGATACGCTGATAGCTGGGGAGAGATTTCGAAATAGCCTGAACCGTTTCGATCACGTCCGCCCGGTATGTTTCAATATCCTGTGCTCCCGGATACGCGTCCCAGTCAGGCACCAGAACCGCATGGATGTCTTCGCTCATGGTTTGGGATGTAAGAACACCCACGATACGAAATTCCTTCGTGTATGGCACGGACTGGTAGAAACACTCCACTTCATCCGGGTACACATTTTTCCCGGCACCGGTTACGATTAGATCCTTAATGCGGCCGGTAATGTACAAATAGTTGTCCTCATCAAGCCGGCCGATATCGCCGGTATACAGCCATCCGTCCCTCAGGTATTCCGCGGAGGCGATCGGATTTTCCAGATATCCGGCCATTACGTTAGGGCCGCGGACTACGACCTCGCCACATCCGTCGTCATCTGGTTGTTTGATATGCAGATCGATACCCGGCAGAGGCTGGCCGACCGATGCGGGTTTACTCCTTTCCGGAGGGTTGACGGTTAAAATAGGTGCGGTTTCGGTGAGGCCGTAGCCCTCGTATATGGTCAGGCCCATTTGCCGGTAAGCCTCGTACAGGTCCGGACTCAATGCGGCGCCGCCGCTCACTAGCAGCCTCAATCGACCAATCACCGTTTCAGAAGGCCGCCCTGCTCCGTTACCGTCGATCGACGGTTCTGTTGTTTTTCGTAGTCTTTCGTAGAGCAGTCGAAAGATCCTCGGAACCGACAGGATACAGGTGGTGTTAGTTTCCGACATCAAATCGACTAACACGCGTGTCTTCAAGGTATCCGCGTACGTGATGGTCGCACCAGCATAGAAAGGCATCAGAAAACCGCCGGTGAATTCCAAGGCGTGGTTGAGCGGCAGGAGGGAAAGAAATTGGTCCGTGCGGTACGCTCTGAGCACATCGGCTAAAGCCAGCAGGTCCGATACGAAATTTCCATGCGTCAGCATCGCGCCCCGGGGATCGACGGCGGTACCCTTGGTGAAGATGATAGAGGCCATCGTATTCGGTTCCACCGTGGCCCAGGAAGGCGGGTCCGAATCCGAATTTATGGGGGATTCCGGTAGGGGTTCCTCGCCGAACGACCGACCATAATTGTCGATGTTCCACAGGAAGACTTCGATATCATCTCCCGCTCCGAGTACGCTAATGGACTCCTCCGAACAAAGAATCGCTCGGGCCTTCGTAAACCGGGCCAGGGCCCATATCTCCCGCGGGGGTGTCTGCCGATCGATAGGCACCACGGTGGCTCCGGCCACCATAGCTGCGAAATACGCGATGCCCCATTCCGGTTTGTTCTCGGAGAAGAGCAGTACCCGTTCACCGGGATGCAATCCATTCTGACGCCAGTGCCACCCCATATGGCCTGCCAACGCGTGTACGTCGTTATAGGAATACCGGACCCAGGTATCGCCCTGTTTCATTTGAAGTGCGGTTTTTGCACCGTAGGTCCCCGCGCTTTTATTAAGGATATCGGTAATAGTATCCAGATGCGGCAACGCATCGGGTTCGTATTCGTTGAACCCGGACCGTTCTGCCACTTCCGCCTCTTCGGTATCATCCTTGGCAGCCGGTTGCTCTATTTTCAACACATAGCGCTGGAGACCGGGGATATGGATGTCCTGAATATATTCCTCCCACCGAATCCTACCGACATCACAGTTGAACACCGCCTGATCTTCCGGATCGAGGCTTTCATGCAATTGGGCGGTTCTTCTCGTCTCAAATGTGCAGTCGAGTGTGGTATACGGACTATAGATCTCAGCGTAATAGAGCATGCGGGTGATAGCCGATTTTATCACATTGGCACGCTGGCGCCACCGGTTGGCCGCCGCATTCCAAGACAGACGTTCCAGGCACCATTGCGCGATACCGAGCGGCCAGGTGTATTTGACATTACACTGCCGCTTGAACTGATCGAGTGTCGGATAGCGCCACCGCTTGATCGGAATGGGATCGCCCTTTTTGTCCAGTCGGGGATTCTTCTGGAAATAATCGTAAACCAGATCGTACAGCCGGCTTATTTTAATAGGGTTTATATCACCGGTTGCCACCTGAAAAACGGAGACACCTCCCTCCTTTGCGGTACGCGGTATGGCAGCCAGCACCGTATTGGCCACGATATCCACCGGTACCACATCGAGGACGATCTCAGGATCCGCAGGGAAGTCGGGGAGACGGCCGCGACTGATGGCGTCGATCAGCGGATCAGCAACTTTCAGATCCTCCACCCAGCCCGGCTCCGGTTCCACCAGGCTGCCTTCGACGATTGACGGACGCACGATCGCCACCGGAAGATCTTCACGGTATTTCACGATCATCTGTTCCCCCATGGCCTTGGTCATGGTGTAAATGTCGTGCCAGCCCCATGATTTGGAACGGCGGATGCCTTCGTCCGCAAGACGTTTTTTCAGCCAGCGCTTCCGGTATGTCTCTATCTGGGCATCCAGCCAGCGCTGTGAGGGTTTTGAATTTTGCCTCAGCGCGGCGCGGCGGAACGCTTTCTTCTGTTCCTCCGAATGGGCGTCCTCATGGGCCTTTCCGGCGAAGGCGAAGATATCCTTGATCTCATCATCCAAGTTGAACGGCGTCTGGTTCAGCCCGATCTCCTGCGCCATAGATCGGTCCGGTTCCGGCGGCAGTTCCGGCACACTGCCGCGCCGGTTGCCGCTCACAAAGGCGGTCGATACATGGATCAGTACGGCGTCGTCGCACGCTTTGGCGAATTCCATCACACGTCTGGCGCCCAGCGCGTTGAGCTTCATCGCATAGTCCACTTCTTCGTCGAAAGCCACCGACGCGGCGCAGGCTATTACCACCTGCACTTGTTTTGTCAGCTGCTCATACACGTCGGGATCGATGCCGAGATGATCCTGTGTCAGATCCCCTTCTACCGGTATGGTTTTTTCACGGAGAATATCCAGTAGCCGGTCGCCGTGTATGCCGCGGAGCCGGTCGAACACGGAGGACTGAAAAATTTCTTTCTCCATGCGTTCTTCCGCCGAAAGGGTGGTGCCGTTCTTTAGCCGCTTCGGCCGGATACAGGCCAGGTACACCCGCCTGATATCCGGTGCCTGCCGGAATAATTTTTCGACAATACCTTTGGCGAGGAAACCGGTCGTACCTGTAATGAGAAGCGTTTTGTCGTTCAGATAGTTGGCAATACCGCTCATAGAATTCACAGTCCGGGAGCAGTGCGGGCGTTGCCGCAGCCGCTATAAGATATTTCCTTAATTTAATATATGATGATCTCGCCCTATTCTGTGCCAAAACCATTTATAAGTCAAGCCATATTTGCGTTCTTGACCGCAAGGACGGCCGGTGAAATGGGGTGCGATGTTTCCTGTTGCCTTACTGTTTTTCCATCAACTCCTTGAAATAATCCACCCAGGGGATCGGCGTCGGATTCACGCCATTGAGGACGGCCTGGTAGAAGCTTGCGAAGCCGCCCATGAGTAACATGTCGAACGCCTGGGTGAGCACCGAATCGCCGCACGGAGTGAGTGAGTGTGAGGCCACGTTTTGCTCTTCCAGCACCTGTCTTGTGATAGCATACCGATTCTGGATCCGGCTGTTGTAAAGGTCCGATTCAATCATCACTGCCAGCAAACCCTTTCGGACCGCGTTCGGCCCGGTCAGGCCTTCCAGGAGGTGATGGTTCAACTCCGGTATCAGGAACCAGGCGGCCATGTTCTTGGCGTTTTCGTTCCACTGGTTCGCCAGGATGTGCGCATTCCCGGCGAGGTGTTCGGAGGCCATAAACAGAGGGGTGCGGCATCGTGCCCGGTTGGCGAAAATCAGCGCCGGGTTCGCATCGTCAAGCCCGCTGTAGATTTCCCTGGATGATCTCAGAGAGGAAAGAGTGTTTTGCATTTCGTTATCCGTCAAATCGATGAAGCCAAGTTGCCGGAAAACACCTAGCTGATAGGTCGCCGCATATCCGATGGCTATACGCGGCTGTTCACAGGGGTTGTGCTCACTCTTGAACACGACTGACGGGATGCCGTAGGACTTCGCCACGGATGCCAGCTTGCCGCCGGTGGTAAGTGCCACCATCGGGCTACCTGTTCCCTGGGCCTGCTCTGCGGCCGCCAAAACTTCTTCCGTCCCACCGGAATAACTGGACAGTAGCACCAGAGTCTGCCGATCTACCCAGGAAGGGAGTGTGTAGTCGGAGACGATGGTGACTGGTACAGATAGCCGGTCCCGGAAGACGCTCTGAATGAAATGGGTCGGAATGGCGGACCCCCCCATCCCTGCGACAACTACATGGCGCACCTCGCGGTAGGCATCCGGAAACGATCGATCGGCGATGTCCGCCCATGCCGCTTCGATCTGATTGGGAATGTTGCCGACCGATGAAAACATGTCCCGCGGGTCGTACTGTCTAACCAACGATGCAGTAATTGCCATCAAACCTCCCGGTGATATTCAACGCATCCAACTTATTGTTATTTTAAGGCGCCACACCAAACGCCGCCTCAAACGCCGTCCATATCTCCTGCGGTACGTCCGCCGTAACTGCCTGATATACTTCGTCCACTTCCAGGCGATTACACGGCCCGGCCATGACGATGCCCTCGATAGGAGCTGCCAAGCAGAATTGCGCAGCCAGATGGCGGATGTTCACATCGTGATCACGGCACCATTGCCACATATCGTGTGTGTCGGGGAATTGGCATCTGTCCGGTTCCTCGCCGGTCAGAAGTCCCATACCGAGTATGCTGGCTAGAATGATACCCACACCCCTTTGTCTGGCCAGGGGCAATGTGGATGTTGCTACGGATTGATCCAGGAGTGTATAATCCAAAAACGACAGTACGATTTCTATATGACCGGTTTCGATGGCCCGGCGGTGAAAATCGTGCGGGCGGCATCCAATGCCTATGTGGCCGATCATTCCCTCTTCTTTCATCTCGAGTAGTTCATCCAGCGCGTGGCCCGGAGCAAGCGGGATATTTATATCTGAAGGATCATGAATAAGGACCGAGTCCAGGTAGTCCGTTTTTAAATTTTTTAGACTATTTTCCACACTCCAGCGTGTACCTTTCTTGGTATAGTCCTGCGGCCGGTCTCGGTGAGTCCCTGTTTTGGTTTGGAGATAAATCTTATCCCGCCACCCACCTTCCAACGCCAGGCCCACCCGCCGCTCGCTCTCGCCGTAGCCGGCTGAAGTATCTATGTAATTCATCCCCAGCTCTATGGCGTGCCGTATCCCTTCGACCGCATCAAGGTCCGAGCTTTTATCGCTGCCGAACCAGGCACACCCTACTCCAAGCGCGGTGGGCGTCATCCCTGTATTACCCAATTTACGTGTCTCAAGTTCCGCCATCTGAGACTCCTTAATCCTGCTTGCATTCAGTCACGCTAACCCTGTAATTCTGCATACACCGAGTCAAGATCAATCAACGGCTACAATGTAACCTGTTGCCCCATATCATTACAATCGGTATTTTTCTTTGAAACATATGGATCAATAGAATTGCGCAGCAATAGCCTGACAATCGGAAAGATCACTCGGGATCTTTCAAACAATAAAGCAACCCAAAGGAGTCTTCATGACCGACCGTCTAAAACAACTACTTCAAGAAAACGATCGGCTCTATGGCCTTGTCTGCCGGGACACCACGCCCGTCGATGTGGAACTGATGGCCCAATTGGGATATCATTTCGTCTGGATCGACCTGGAACACGCCACCATGTCTCCGACCGAGGTCATTAGGTTGGGGCGGGCCATTGATCATCTGGGCATGGTGCCGTTGGTACGCATTCCCGAGCTATCCCGTTCCCATGTCCAGCTCCTCCTGGACGACGGCATCCAGATCCTAACACTGCCGGATGTACGGAGCGCCGAGCAGGTGAAGGAATTTGTAGCGCTTGGCAAATATCCACCCCTTGGCAGGCGAGGCGTGTCCAGCACCACCGTTCGCACCGGCTATTCTCTGGAGGGCGGTACACAGGAGACCCTGGCGGAGATGAATGAAGCGACCCATCTGATGGCCATGATCGAAAGCGATTTGGGGTATGGGGCGCTGGATGATATTCTTGAGGTTGTAGGGTGTGATATGATCACCTTCGGCTACCAGGACTGGTGCGCAGACTTGGGTTTGTTCGGCGAGGCGGCGAAAGCCCATATCGGTCCAAAAGCCGAGCGGCTCGTAACGGTTTCCGCCGAGGCAGGGAAAATCGTAACGACGGTCGTTTCCGGCCCGGCGGAAGCCGCCCATTACGTATCCCTCGGTGCCCGAATGCTGCTGCTGGGAGTGGATATCTCCCTCAAACGGAGTGCACTGGCAGATCGAATCGAGGCATTCACATGTTGAGCCTGTCGGAAAACCTATCCTAGCATCAGGCAGAACCGAAACCTGTCCTGTGTCGTCGAATTTTTGGATTCGCCTGTAGCGAATTGGATGCGGCAGTTAGCGCGGACCATAGCCATGCTCCATTTACAAACAGTCCGGATATTCCTGCCCAAGAACGAGCAGGAACGGGTTTACCGCCTTGGGGTCGTTGAGCCAGCGTGATCCGGCATCAGCGTAGTGGAGGACGTACGCACGACGATGCCGTTCTGTGACGTTGTCACCGGATCGGTGCAGGACGTGGCCGGAGAAAAACACTGCGCTGCCTGTTTTGAGGGAGACCATCTGTTCGTTCCGCTCCCTGGCGCTGTGCACTTCCACATAGAGGCGTTCTTGTTTAGGATCGATCGGCTTTTCATGCGGGTAAATAGGATCGTTCTGACTACCGGGGACCACGAAGAGGCAGCCGTTTTCGACCATCGCATCGTCACAGGCGATCCAGACCGCCATCAGGGTATCCGGATCGGTCTTCAGGTACCAGGCATCCTGATGGTAGGGTTGACCAACACCGACCTCAGGTGGCTTGTCCAGATACATGCTCTGGACGCACTTGACGTCCGGTCCGACCAGGTGGGGCAGGATGGCCTTCAGATTCGGATGCGCCGCGAATTTCTGGAACACCGGATTCGACATGTGCATCTGATGACCGATCTTGAACAGGTATTCCGGATCGTCGCCTTCGGTCAATCCCTGTTCGAGCGCATCCGGTTCCATCCAGACCTGGTTGCCTTCTTCCAACGGTATTTCGCCACGCACTACTTCGGCCGCATACCGGCGTAGTTCGGCGCACTCACCCTCTGTGAACACATCCTCAACGATGAGGTAGCCCTGCTCCCGGTAGTGCTTAGCCTGTGCGGGGGTGACCATACATGGTCCTCCTAAGTTGCGGTCTCCATATCCTGACTATATTTACCGTTACGGGCAACCCCGTTGCACTGTGCGCGGTGGTAGAAGGCCCTTTGTGCAGCGGGCACGTTATCGGCATAGCCGGCCCAGACGCGAAGCGGTATGTCCTGGAGAGCGCGGCCGTACGAGAAGCTGAGTTCCCAGGGAAGAGAATCAAACATGGCGTTCATGGCATTCAGATGCGCTGTGGCCTGCTCGGAGGTTTGGCCGCCGGAAAGAAACGCGATCCCCGGTACGGCTGCCGGTACCGAACGCAGGAAGCATTGGACCGTCCGCGCGGCCACTTCCTCGACACCGGCCTGTTCAGGACAGTCTGTGCCCGAGACGACCATGCTGGGTTTGAGAATGATACTCTCCAGCCGGACACGATGTTCGTGCAGCGCGGAAAAGACACGGGCCAGCGTCGCTTCCGTGACCTGGTCGCACCGGTCGATGTTGTGATCCCCGTCCAGCAGCACTTCTGGCTCCACGATAGGTACGATATTCGCCTCCTGACAAAGGGCGGCATAGCGTGCCAGGGCATGGGCATTGGCGTCGAGACAGGTGGGGGTGGGGATTCCCTCGCCGATGGTGATGACGGCACGCCATTTGGCGAACCGGGCGCCCAGTTCGTAGTATTCGGCCAGCCGTTCCCGGAGGCCATCAAGGCCCTGGGTGACTTTTTCACCTGGATATCCGGACAAATCCGATAATCCCATATCGACTTTAATACCGGGTATTATCCCCTTTCCGCATAGCAATTCCGGAAACGGAGTACGGTCTGGGGACGACTGACGGATGGTTTCATCGAACAGGATGACGCCACTGATGAACTTTTCAATCCCTTCGGTCGTGAAGAGCATATTCCTATACTGACGGTGACTCTCGGCATTTGACTCAGTGCCGATGTTTTTAAACCGTTTTGCGATCGTCCCGTCGCTTTCGTCCGCCGCGAGAATCCCTTTTCCTTCGGCAACCATCGCCCGGGCTATTTCATCCAGCGATTGTGTGGGCATAATGTGTGCTCCTGAGAATCCGTATTAATTGCATAATTGACTTGGTTGTTAATTCGTTAATTAATGTGTAAGATTGGTAAACACCCTAATTTGGTCAAGAGAAATCCATGTGTTTTTACTTGAATCTTTTAAGCGGTATTGATATAATCACAGACAGCCTATCAACAGCCTTTCGGTATCTTTCATTTTATACTGTGATTGCCATATAGCCGATGCCCGATACCCCTCACCAACCTCCGATGATTCTGGCACTCGATATCGGCACGTCGTCCGTCCGTGCCATTACTTTCGACCAGTTCGGGGAACCGGTCGGGGCGGAGGTTCGGTTGATGTATGCTATGAAAACCACGCAGGACGGGGGCGTTGAGATCGATGCTGAGAGGCTGCTCGATACCATATGCCGTGTTTTGGACGGATTCTGTTCCCAAGAGGGTATCGATACAACGCAGATCCGAGGCGTGGGTATATCCACCTTCTGGCATAATGTCGTAGGGGTTGGTAAAGACGGATATGCGGTCACACCGCTGATCAGTTGGGCGGATACGCGCCCCGCCTCGGTCATCCCGGAATTAAGCGATCTACTCGACGAAACGGCCAATCACGCCAGAACCGGTTGCGTGTTACATCCCAGCTATTTACCGGCAAAGCTGTTATGGTTCGCCAGGGAGCACAAAGAACAATTTCGTAAAGCAATCCGATGGATGTCGATCGGTGAATACATCGGTCTGCGTTTGTTCGGTGAGGTCCGGTGCAGTATTTCCATGGCATCCGGCACAGGTCTGTTCAATCCTCATACCTGCGTGTGGGAACCTGAGACGCTGGCGGTGCTGCCGATAGATGAGGAACAGCTGTCTCCCCTGACGGATCTTCTGACGCCCTTTTCAGGATTTACAGATGAATTCCAATCCCGATGGCCCGGGCTTCGTGATCTATGCTGGTGGCCCGCTTTAGGCGACGGCGCCTGCTCGAATGTCGGTAGTGGTTGTGTCTCCGCTGGGCGGACCGCCCTGATGGTAGGTACCTCCGGCGCCATGCGTGTCATGTGGCAGACGGATAACTTTGCCATACCCGATGGTCTGTGGTGTTACCGTGCAGACGGACGTCGTATTTTGATGGGTGGCGCCGTGAGCAACGGCGGCAATATATACGGATGGCTTCGGGAGACTTTGCAACTCGATTCACCGGAGGCGATAGAGCATGCGCTTGCCGTCACGCCGCCCGTCGCCCACGGGCTTACCGTGTTGCCGTTCTGGGCCGGTGAGCGCAGCCCCGGCTGGCATGCGTCTGCCCGGGCCACCATCAGTGGCATGACGCTGCACACCACACCGCTCGATATCTTCCGTGCCGGTCTCGAAGCCACGACCTACTGCTTGGCTTCCATCTATGAACGGCTCAAGGCGGTCAACACCGAAGGACAGGAGATTGTTGCCTCTGGCGCAGGATTGTTACAGTCGCCAGCTTGGATGCAGATGATGGCGGACGTGCTGGGGCGGGCGCTAACCGCCTCCGCAGTGCAGGAAGCCTCCAGCCGTGGTGCGGCCCTGCTCGCCCTTGAAGCCTTTGGCGCTCTGGACGACGTGTCCGATGCACCGGTTCCGCTCGGTACTACCTATGAACCTGACATACAGCGACACGAACGATATCACGAAGCGATGGAGCAACAACGTGTGTTATATGATATGATGATCGCGTAGCGACATACCCTAGCCGGCGTTAGCCCAGAAGGAGACCAAACGTGCCGAATAAAAATCTGGATGCCCTGTGCATCAACACCGTCAGAATGCTCGCCGTTGATGCGGTCGAGAAAGCGACATGCGGCCATCCCGGTATGCCCATGGAGGCGGCGCCGCTGGCGCATCTTCTGTGGACAAAACACATGAAGTACAATCCGAAAAACCCGGACTGGCCCGATCGGGATCGGTTCGTGCTATCGGCAGGACACGGATCCATGCTGCTGTACAGCATGCTGCACCTCAGCGGTTATGATCTCCCCTTGGACGAGATCAAGAATTTCCGCCAATGGGAGAGCCTCACACCAGGGCATCCGGAGTACGGTCTTACCGCCGGTGTTGAAACCACCACCGGTCCCCTGGGACAGGGTATCGCCACTGCTGTCGGTATGGCTATGGCGGAATCGCATCTGGCTGCCCGTTTCAACAGCTCAGACCATGAAATTGTTGATCATCATACCTATGTCCTCGCCAGTGACGGCGATCTCATGGAAGGTGTGGCCTCCGAAGGGTGTTCTATGGCCGGCCACCTCGGCCTGGGTAAGCTGATCGTGTTCTACATGGACAACCAAATTACAATCGAAGGAAGCACCGCTTTATCGTTCACGGAGAACGTGGGATTGCGATTCGACGCTTACGGCTGGCACGTCCAGCGCGTGATGGACGGCAATGATCTGGGATCTCTCGATGCTGCTGTAAACACCGCGAAAAACGTGACCGACAAGCCTTCCCTCGTGATCTGTCGAACAACCATCGGATTCGGCAGCCCCAACAAGGCCGGGACCTCTAAAATCCATGGCGAAAAGCTTGGGGCGGATGAAGTGGCGCTCACCAAGCAGAATCTTGGATGGCCGGAAGAACCAGCATTCTACGTACCGGATGAGGTGCGCGAACGATACAATGAAACTGTATCCCGAGGCGCTGAACTGGAGTCCCGGTGGCAACAGACATACGATGCCTATGCTGCCGCCCATCCTGACCTTGCGGCGCAGTGGCAGCTGGGACTCGACCGAGTTTTACCCGATGGATGGGATCAGAATCTGCCTGCGTTCACACCGGATGACGGTGACGTGGCAACCCGCTCCGCATCGGGTGACACACTCAATGTGATCGCCTCCCGTATCCTGAATCTGATCGGTGGGTCGGCGGATCTGGCCGGCTCCAACAACACCAACCTGGACGGATTCGGTGACTACGCCGCAGACGGGTACGACAACCGGAACCTTCATTTTGGCGTACGGGAGCACGGTATGGGGGCCGCACTAAATGGCATGATGGTCCATGGGGGCATTGTAGCCTATGGCGGTACGTTCCTGGTATTCTCGGACTACATGCGTCCGGCGATACGCCTGGCGGCGTTGATGGAGATTTCGCCGATCTATGTCTTCACCCACGAAAGCATAGGCCTGGGTGAAGATGGACCGACCCATCAACCGGTCGAACATTACGCCGCACTCCGCTCAATACCGCACCTGACCGTGATACGTCCTTCCGACGCGACCGAAACGGTGGAGGCCTGGCGCGCCGCTCTGAATAACCAGGAAGGGCCTACGGCGCTGCTTCTGACGCGCCAGAAGATCCCGGTCCTCGACCGCTCAACGCTGGCGGATGCGGATGGATTGCACAAAGGCGCTTACATCCTGGCGGATGCGGAAAGCGGCGCACCTGACGTCATCCTGATCGCGTCCGGTTCCGAAGTTCAGGTGGTGCTGGACGCAAGGCAAGCATTGGCATCGGAAGGCGTTGCCGCCCGTGTGGTCAGTATGCCGAGTTGGGAACTGTTCGACCGGCAACCGCTTCTTTATCAGGAGACTGTACTCCCGCCCGACGTTACTGCCCGTGTGGCTGTCGAAGCCGGAGTGACTATGGGCTGGGAACGTTATGTCGGATCACAGGGTGAGGTGATCGGTCTGGACCGTTTCGGTGCTTCTGCGCCGGTAGAGGTACTCATGGATCGCCTGGGTTTTACGCCGGACAACGTAGCCGTAAAAGCAAAGAAGCTCTTGTAGATCCCGACGAAAATAAGGATAGATGACAACGCGCAGACGACGCCAAAAATAAAACAGGCTCCCGGGCTGTAAAATTCGGTTGACTGACTCCCGGGTCCTCACTGAGGCGTAGCCAATGATGGCCGTTGTGATACCTCCTGCGGTCGTGCATGTATATTTGCCCGCCGTTACCCGATGGTTAAGGCTATCCAGTTGTGGCTCATACACGGCTATATTGCCCTGTCGAGTATGAAACCCTTGCTGTAGGCTTCACCTGGAACACCGTCAGAACATTCCGGGCGCGTTGGAGAAACTGGTGCGCGAGTTGCTCCATGCCCGCGGCAGCAACATGGCGCCTCCGATCCGCACCGGATCGGAATCAAGAGTATC